>NZ_JASEYC010000005.1:180939-320863 GCF_035064245.1 Citrobacter sp. R-1.5.2
GAACCCCACCACGGGGTAATGCTATGTTACTGGCCTGCTTCCTTGGGAAGCGGGGCGCATCATATCAAATGACGCGCCGCTGTAAAGCATTCCTTTGCTTAACGTGGATCGTTTGCGTACTTTTCATCCGTAACGCAGTAAAGCTAATCAATTCATATTATTGGTGATTACAGAATAATCGTTCGGTTACCGTAAACGAAAACTCGCTGGGCCAGAACCTGATACAGCGCACGGCTTAATACGTTTTTCTCAACGTCACGACCGGCACGCATCATATCCTCTGCGGTATAGGTATGATCTACATGAATCACGTCCTGCATGATGATCGGACCTTCGTCGAGATTGTCATTCACATAGTGGGCTGTCGCTCCGATGATCTTCACGCCGCGCTCATACGCCTGATGGTACGGGCGCGCGCCAATAAAGGCGGGCAGGAATGAGTGGTGAATATTGATAATCTTATTTGGGAAGCGAGAAACAAATGTCGGCGTCAGGACACGCATATATTTTGCCAGCACGACATAGTCTGGCTGATGTGCGTCGATAGCGTCCGCCATTTTTTGGTCATGCTCGTCACGCGTTAGTCCTTCGTGGCTGACCAGCTCAAAAGGAATATCAAAACGCTCAACTAGGGAGCGCAACGTGTCGTGATTGCCGATAACTGCGGCAATTTCAACATCCAGTCCGCCGTAATTGGCCTTCATTAATAGGTCGCCCAAACAGTGAGCTTCTTTGGTGACTAAAATGACAATGCGGCGACGTCCCGCTGGCGTAAGTTCACGAATGGAACCTTCTGGTAGTGCGCTGTCCAGATCGGTCAGCAGTGTGACATCGTTAAAAATGCCTTCCAGTTCGGTACGCATGAAAAAGCGCCCGGTACGGTGGTCCACGAACTCATTATTCTGCACGATGTTCAGTTCGTGCTTGTAACAGATATTAGTAATGCGCGCGATCAGACCTTTTTGGTCCGGGCAAATAGTACGCAGCACTTTTCGTTGTAATGAATGCATTTGCAGCGGAGATCCTGTTGAGAATGTTTGCATAATTGATACTGTCGGGCGTTGATTAGCCGCAGCACTTTTTAAATTTTTTACCGGAGCCACAAGGGCAGGTATCGTTTCGTCCAATTTGCGGGCGTGTACCATCGATATAGTACCACTGACCGTTTTCTTTTAGAAAACGAGAGCGTTCGATAATTGCGCCTGTTTTTCCCTGTTCAGAAAACCGTGCGACAAAACTGACATAGCCGATATTGTCGGTTTCTGCCGTCTGCTGTTCAAAAACGGTCAGCCCCAGCCATTCGGTATGGGTAAATCCTGCAATAATGTCATCCCGGAAATCGGCGGCATGGCAATCTGGATGCCAGGTTTTGATGAGGTAATCTGCGTCTTTCATCACAAAAGCACAGTAACGAGAACGCATGAGATGTGACGGCGTTGGTGCTACTTGTGCACCGGACACATAACGGTAGCAACATAGGCTATACTCGACAGCGCTACCACAGGGACAAAGCTGAGACACAAAGTACTCCCTGGAATAAAAAAACGGCGTAAAAACGCCAGGGTGGCACTATGTTAACTGAGCCGTGGCGATGTTGCTACGTCTGCAAGCCAGGGGAAGTCTGTAGGTATAATGAGAAAAATAAAAATTGGGCTGGCGCTAGGTTCCGGCGCAGCACGCGGCTGGTCGCATATTGGTGTGATCAAAGCCCTGAAACACATGGGCATTGATATTGATATTGTGGCAGGGTGTTCCATTGGCTCACTGGTCGGTGCCGCCTACGCATGTAACAAACTCCCCGCGCTTGAACAGTGGGTTTGCTCCTTCAGTTACTGGGATGTTTTACGCCTGATGGATCTCTCGTGGCGCAGGGGCGGACTATTGCGCGGCGAACGGGTATTCAACCAGTATCGTAATGTCATGCCGGTAGAATCTATCGAGCAATGCTCACGCCGTTTTGCCACTGTCGCAACCAATCTCAGTACGGGCCGTGAACTCTGGTTTACTGAAGGTGATTTGCACCTTGCCGTTAGGGCCTCCTGCAGTATTCCTGGCCTCATGTCACCTGTGGCGCACAATGGTTATTGGCTGGTAGATGGTGCGGTGGTGAACCCTGTGCCTGTCTCACTGACGCGTGCGTTGGGGGCCGATATCGTTATTGCGGTCGACCTGCAACATGATGCGCACCTGATGCAACAAGATCTGCTCTCCTTCAACGTCAATAGTGAAACCGAATCGAACGATGATGATGAGCTGTCATGGCATGCCCGCCTGAAAGAGCGCTTGAGCAACATTACAGCCCGGCGTGCAGTCACGGCACCTACGGCGATGGAGATCATGACGACCTCGATTCAGGTTCTGGAAAACCGTCTCAAGCGCAACCGTATGGCTGGGGACCCACCTGATATTCTGATTCAGCCGTTTTGTCCGCAAATATCCACGCTGGATTTCCATCGCGCCGGTGCTGCAATTGCTGCCGGGCAGTTAGCGGTCGAGAAGAAAATGGATGAGCTTCTGCCCCTGGTAAAAACCAACGTTTAACGCATTTTTTATCAACACTTAAGCAAATTCTGACAGGCGTGAGTTGCAATAGCATGCCACTATTTACTAAAGCCAGTCAGGGGGGAGAATATGACGCAGCCATTGGTCGGAAAACAGATTCTTATCGTTGAAGATGAGCCAGTATTTCGCTCGCTTCTGGATTCATGGTTTTCCTCTTTGGGAGCGACAACAGCAGTAGCGGGAGACGGGCTTGATGCGCTGGAGTTACTGGGGCGCTTCACCCCCGACCTGATGATTTGCGATCTCGCTATGCCGAGAATGAACGGCCTTAAACTGGTCGAGTATCTGCGTAATCGTGGCGATCAGACGCCTATTCTGGTGATCTCCGCAACGGAAAATATGGCCGATATTGCCAAAGCATTACGGCTCGGTGTGGATGATGTTCTTTTAAAGCCCGTGAAGGACCTTAACCGCCTGCGAGAAACCGTTTTTGCATGTCTTTATCCCAATATGTTTAATTCTCGCGTGGAAGAAGAAGAACGCCTGTTTCGTGACTGGGATGCGATGGTGGGCGATCCTGCTGCCGCCGCAAAACTGTTGCAAGAATTACAGCCCCCAGTGTCGCAAGTCATCTCGCATTGTCGGGTCAACTACCGCCAGTTGGTCGCCGCTGATCAACCTGGACTGGTATTGGATATTGCCCCTCTGTCGGACCACGATCTCGCCTTCTATTGTCTGGATGTTACTCGAGCAGGGGATAATGGTGTCCTGGCTGCATTATTACTGCGCGCGCTGTTTAATGGTTTGCTGCAAGAACAACTCACCCATCAGAATCAACGACTGCCTGAGCTCGGTGCGCTATTGAAACAGGTGAATCATTTACTTCGTCAGGCTAATTTACCCGGACAGTTTCCACTGCTGGTGGGGTATTACCACAGCGGATTAAAAAATCTGATTCTGGTATCGGCTGGGCTGAATGCGACATTAAATACCGGTTCACATCACGTACAAATCAGTAATGGTGTTCCGCTGGGCACGTTAGGCAATACGTATCTGAATCAGTTAAGTCAACGCTGTGAATCCTGGCAGTGCCAAATCTGGGGGGCAGGCGGTCGCTTGCGCCTGATGTTGTCTGCGGAATGAACAATCGAGAGGGTAGTGAATAAAATTGGTTCACCTCCCTTACGCTGTGAGTGCTACTATCAGCGCCAGTCTTATTCGTATTTATCTTAATTATACCGACGCGCGTCCTTTTCAGACCTGAAGCTTACTGCGGTACTGATATACTCGGATGCGAAACAGATTGATGAACACGTTCAATACATGAACAGTCCAGGAGAGTTTTAAATGGCTGCCCTTAATTCAAAAGTCAAAAAAGCCGTTATCCCGGTTGCGGGATTAGGAACCAGGATGTTACCGGCTACGAAGGCAATCCCGAAAGAGATGCTACCGTTGGTTGATAAGCCATTAATTCAGTACGTCGTAAACGAATGTATTGCTGCGGGCATCACTGAAATTGTACTCGTGACTCACTCGTCTAAGAATTCAATTGAAAACCACTTTGATACCAGCTTTGAACTTGAAGCGATGCTGGAAAAACGCGTAAAACGTCAGCTTCTGGAAGAAGTGCAATCTATTTGCCCTCCGCATGTCACTATTATGCAGGTGCGTCAGGGGTTGGCAAAAGGTCTGGGTCATGCGGTATTGTGTGCCCATCCGGTTGTTGGCGATGAACCGGTTGCGGTCATCCTGCCGGACGTTATTCTTGACGAATATGAATCTGATTTATCCCGTGACAACCTTGCTGAAATGATCCACCGTTTTGATGAAACGGGCAGCAGCCAGATTATGGTGGAGCCTGTAGCAGACGTAACGGCTTATGGTGTTGTTGATTGCAAAGGCGTTGAATTAGCGCCTGGTGAAAGCGTACCGATGGTTGGCGTGGTAGAAAAACCGAAAGCTGACGTTGCGCCATCTAATCTGGCCGTTGTGGGGCGTTATGTTCTCAGTGCGGATATCTGGCCTCTGCTGGCAAAAACACCTCCGGGAGCAGGTGATGAAATTCAGCTGACCGACGCAATCGATATGCTGATCGAAAAAGAAACGGTAGAAGCCTATCACATGAAGGGCAAAAGCCATGACTGTGGTAATAAGCTGGGCTATATGCAGGCGTTCGTTGAATATGGTATTCGCCATAATACGCTTGGCGCTGAATTTAAAGCATGGCTTGAAGATGAGATGGGTATTAAGAAGTAACCTCGCGGTATTATAAGGACAGAGCGGCGCTGCTAATCCAGCGCCGTTTTTTTATACCTAATTTGGGTAGGGAAATGTGCGAAGTGCGGGTAAAAAAAATCCCGCCAGTGGCGGGATTTTAAGCAAACTATTTCTGAATTATTCCTTGATCAGGAAATCGTCCAGTTGTTTACCTTGTTCTTCCATCGCTTTTTTGATCACTGCCGGTGTACGACCCTGGCCAGTCCAGGTTTTAGTTTCACCGTTTTCGTCAACGTAGCTATATTTAGCCGGACGTGCTGCACGTTTAGCTTTGGTGCCGGACTTAACCGCAGCCATGCTATTCAGCAGTTCGTTCGGATCAATACCATCAGCAATCAGCATTTCACGATATTGTTGCAGTTTACGGGTACGCTCTTCAACTTCAGCAGCGGCAGCGCTTTCTTCTTCGCGACGCTCGCTAACTACAACTTCTAATTTTTCCAGCATTTCTTCAAGCGTTTCCAGAGTACATTCTCTCGCCTGCGCACGAAGAGTACGGATGTTGTTCAGAATTTTAAGTGCTTCGCTCATTGTAGTAATCTCAAACTTATATTGGGGTGGTTTGTTGAGCTAATAATAGAGCGATAAATTCAGTTGTGCAATAGCCAGGAATGTAAGGAATTCAAAATTGCTCTTTATTTAGTGGCTGTATTAATTGTTCAGTCTTAATTTTATGACGATGTCGGGCATAAAAAAGGCTTATTGGTATGCGGGCTTCCCGGCAGCAGAGAGTAAAAATTCAAGATTCAGGTCACATTTCATAGTGTACAAATAGTATCTCTTTGCAGTGATTTCAACCTTTTGTATTAGTTTTGCTTACGGAAATCCTCTATTACAAGGCGGCTATCGTTAGATACAATAACAATAAGGGCAGGGTTTCTTTATTGCGCGGTGATGATAAGTGACGTTGATGAATTTCAGGAGCACTATTTGTGAAAGAATGTGTATATACACATCATACTTCAGGTTGTTTGTGCTTTGGCAGCGTACTTTCACTCTATTGTCCACTTAAGAAAGTACCCAAGGGCTCTTCCGTGCTGAGGGGTATTTAGACGAAACAGGGTGGTGTTTGCACGTTCTTTTATACATTCCGAATGTCACGCTGCACCGACTTGTTTGTGAAATATGATACAATCCTGCCCATATTTATTCTCCCCGGTGAGGGCCGACACACAATGGCACAGCTTTATTTTTACTATTCTGCAATGAATGCAGGCAAGTCGACGGCATTGCTGCAATCTTCATACAATTATCAGGAACGTGGGATGCGTGCCGTTGTATATACAGCGGAAATTGATGACCGTTTTGGCGCGGGAAAAGTAAGTTCACGTATAGGCCTGTCGTCACCTGCAAAATTGTTTAACCAAAATTCATCTTTGTTCGAGGAGATTCGAGCGGAGAACGCGCAACAACGAATTCACTGCGTGCTGGTCGATGAGTCTCAGTTTCTGACGCGACAGCAGGTTTATGAATTATCAGAGGTTGTTGATCAACTGGATATTCCCGTGTTGTGTTACGGTTTACGCACCGATTTTCGTGGTGAGCTATTCGGCGGTAGTGAATACCTGCTTGCATGGTCAGATAAGCTGGTTGAATTAAAAACTATTTGTTTCTGTGGCCGTAAGGCCAGCATGGTATTACGTCTTGATCAGGCCGGAAGACCTTATAACGAAGGTGAGCAGGTAGTTATCGGCGGAAATGAACGTTATGTATCGGTGTGCCGCAAGCATTATAAGGAAGCACAGTCTGAAGGCTCTCTGACGGCCATTCAGGAACGCCACAGCCACGATTAACCCTCTGCTCTCCTGCTGAGTTAAATCGCAGGGTAGGCCTCTGCTTTAGCCAGAAGCGTTACCCTGCGGTATTGCCTTCTGGTGTTACTCATACATCTCTTGTTTGCACCTATTTCTCTTACGCCTTTTCACCTCGATGGCTGGTGTCTGCATAGCCTGGTTTTGGCTGAGTATGGCAAAAAAAAACGGCCCCAAAGGGCCGTTTATGAAGATACTAAAACTTATGTGAGTACATTAAGCGGATTTTTTCGCTTTTTTCTCAGCTTTAGGCGCGGCTGCTGGTTCAGTTTTAGCAGCAGTTTCACCTTCGCTGTACTCACGACCGTAGTAAGTATCCAGCAGGATCTGTTTCAGTTCAGAAATCAGCGGGTAACGCGGGTTAGCACCGGTACACTGGTCGTCAAACGCATCTTCAGACAGTTTGTCGACGTGTGCCAGGAAGTCAGCTTCCTGAACGCCAGCTTCACGGATAGATTTAGGAATACCCAGCTCAGCTTTGATTTCTTCCAGCCATGCCAGCAGTTTCTGGATTTTAGCCGCAGTACGGTCGCCCGGTGCGCTTAAACCCAGATGGTCTGCGATTTCAGCGTAGCGACGACGAGCTTGCGGACGATCGTACTGGCTGAATGCAGTCTGTTTAGTCGGGTTGTCGTTCGCGTTATAACGAATGACGTTGCTGATCAGCAGGGCGTTCGCCAGACCGTGAGGAATGTGGAACTGAGAACCCAGCTTGTGCGCCATTGAGTGACATACACCCAGGAAGGCGTTAGCAAACGCGATACCGGCGATGGTTGCTGCACTGTGAACACGCTCACGCGCGACCGGGTTCTTAGAACCTTCATGGTAGGACGCAGGCAGGTTTTCTTTCAGCAGTTTCAGCGCTTGCAGAGCCTGACCGTCAGAGAATTCAGAAGCCAGCACGGAAACGTAAGCTTCCAGGGCGTGAGTCACTGCGTCCAGACCACCGAATGCACACAGTGATTTCGGCATATCCATCACCAGGTTGGCATCGACAATTGCCATGTCTGGGGTCAGCGCGTAGTCAGCCAGCGGATATTTCTGACCCGTTGCATCGTCGGTAACAACCGCAAACGGCGTTACTTCAGAACCGGTACCGGAAGTGGTGGTGACGGCGATCATTTTCGCTTTCACGCCCATTTTCGGGAACTTATAGATACGTTTACGGATGTCCATAAAGCGCAGTGCCAGCTCTTCGAAATGGGTTTCCGGATGTTCGTACATCACCCACATGATTTTCGCGGCATCCATCGGGGAACCACCGCCCAGTGCGATGATAACGTCAGGTTTGAAGGAGTTAGCCAGCTCAGCACCTTTACGAACAACGCTCAGAGTCGGGTCAGCTTCAACTTCAAAGAACACTTCGGTTTCAACGCCGGCTGCTTTCAGAACGGAGGTGATCTGGTCAGCATAACCGTTGTTGAACAGGAAGCGGTCGGTCACGATCAGAGCACGTTTGTGACCATCGGTAATCACTTCATCCAGCGCGATTGGCAGTGAGCCACGACGGAAGTAGATAGATTTCGGAAGTTTGTGCCACAACATGTTTTCAGCTCGCTTAGCAACGGTTTTCTTGTTGATCAGATGCTTAGGACCAACGTTTTCAGAGATGGAGTTACCACCCCAGGAACCACAACCCAGAGTCAGGGAAGGTGCGAGTTTGAAGTTGTACAGGTCGCCGATACCACCCTGTGAAGCCGGGGTGTTAATCAGGATACGCGCGGTTTTCATCATCTGACCGAAGTAAGCAACGCGTTCTGGTTGGTTGTCCTGGTCAGTGTACAGGCAAGAAGTGTGGCCGATACCACCCATCGCAACCAGTTTCTCTGCTTTGTCTACCGCATCTTCGAAATCTTTCGCACGGTACATCGCCAGCGTCGGGGACAGTTTTTCGTGAGCAAACGGCTCGCTTTCATCAACAACTTTCACTTCACCGATCAGGATCTTAGTTGTTTCCGGAACTGAGAAGCCTGCCAGTTCAGCAATTTTATAGGCCGGCTGACCAACGATAGCGGCGTTCAGTGCGCCATTTTTCAGGATAACGTCCTGAACAGCTTTCAGCTCTTTGCCCTGCAGCATGTAGCCGCCGTGGCTAGCGAAACGTTCACGAACTGCATCGTATACAGAGTCAACAACAACAACGGACTGTTCAGAAGCACAGATTACGCCGTTATCGAAGGTTTTAGACATCAGAACGGAAGCAACCGCGCGCTTAATATCCGCAGTTTCGTCAATAACAACAGGGGTGTTACCTGCACCTACACCGATTGCGGGTTTACCGGAGCTGTATGCTGCTTTAACCATGCCTGGACCACCGGTCGCAAGGATCAGGTTGATGTCCGGGTGATGCATCAGAGCATTAGACAGTTCAACGGAAGGTTGATCGATCCAGCCGATCAGATCTTTCGGTGCACCCGCAGCGATAGCAGCCTGCAGAACGATGTCAGCCGCTTTGTTAGTGGCATCTTTAGCACGCGGATGTGGAGAGAAGATGATTGCGTTACGCGTCTTCAGGCTGATCAGCGATTTGAAGATAGCAGTAGATGTCGGGTTAGTGGTCGGAACGATACCGCAGATGATACCAATCGGTTCAGCGATGGTGATAGTACCGAAAGTGTCGTCTTCAGACAGAACACCACAGGTCTTTTCATCTTTATAAGCGTTGTAAATGTATTCGGAAGCAAAGTGGTTTTTGATCACTTTGTCTTCGACGATGCCCATGCCGGATTCGGCAACGGCCATTTTCGCGAGAGGGATTCGAGCGTCAGCGGCTGCCAGAGCGGCGGCGCGGAAGATTTTGTCAACCTGTTCTTGAGTGAAACTGGCATATTCACGCTGGGCTTTTTTTACGCGCTCTACAAGTGCGTTAAGTTCAGCGACATTAGTAACAGCCATAATGCTCTCCTGATAATGTTAAACTTTTTTAGTAAATCATCTGCTCGATACGAGAGTATAGACAGATCGACGAAAAATTGTATAACGTTTTGAAAATCAAACGGTTAATTAACGTCCACTTTACTTTGATTTACTAAAAGAGCTTATGCGTTAACGTCATTTAACTCTAACGCGTTACCTCCAGGTGGCGTAAGCAAGATTACTCACTTCTGAGTAGTAATTGCGTGATCTGGATCAAATTTTCGCAAAGCTGACACCTTTCAGCAGGCCCTTTTAGCGTTTCTTGGTAAGTGTTAAAAAATTGATGTAATGAATGAGGTTAACATTAGCATATTTAATACATATTAATAACACCGAGTAATGGTAGCGTATTTACGCAGATATACGCAGATATACGCAGATAGCAGGTGAAGTATGCTGACAAAAGGCGTATCTTCAGCGCGGATTTCATCAATTTTTATGACTCATTTTATCCGGCTAACGCTTCGGAGCTAACCGTGATCCATACGCTATTCGATTTCCCTGTTTATTTTAAATTTTTCATTGGGTTATTTGCATTGGTCAACCCGGTAGGGATCATCCCTGTCTTTATCAGCATGACCAGCTACCAGACCGCTGCCGCACGCAATAAAACCAACCTTACGGCAAACCTGTCGGTTGCTATCATTCTGTGGACCTCTCTGTTTCTGGGGGATGGAATTCTGCAATTGTTTGGCATCTCAATTGATTCGTTCAGGATTGCTGGTGGTATCCTGGTCGTGACTATCGCGATGTCGATGATCAGCGGAAAACTTGGGGAAGATAAGCAAAACAAGCAGGAAAAGTCGGAGACGGCAATACGCGAGAGCATTGGCGTTGTCCCGTTAGCGCTGCCGTTAATGGCGGGGCCGGGGGCAATAAGCTCAACGATTGTCTGGGGCACGCGTTATCATAGTGCCATTAATCTGTTTGGTTTTTTCGTGGCAATTGCGCTGTTTGCGCTGTGCTGTTGGGGATTGTTTCGAATGGCGCCATGGCTGGTTCGCCTGTTGGGACAAACCGGCATCAACGTCATTACGCGTATTATGGGGTTGTTACTCATGGCGTTGGGTATTGAGTTCATTGTGACCGGTATCAAGTCTATTTTCCCGGGTTTACTTGCCTGAATACACCCATTCAATATAAACGGAGCTGCTCTCTGGCTCCGTTTCCCTCCATTGTCAGTAAAACTTCTCACGAAAGTTGAAAAGTGGCATAGCAATACTAAAAAATGATGATAGCCAACTGCATTTTTATGTATTGATTTTAAACACAAATACCTTTTCCGCAGAACAGATGAAACAGGGCTGCATTGTTATTTTATTAACATCATACTCTGGGGCTTGCTGAAGGATTATCGAAATGATATTAGTTATTTCAGCACCTAATTTAGATGAATGTGCTAATTAATAACCAATTGTTAAATTTATGTGCATTCTGACGTCTCTTCGATGCCGGACAGGGTGATGAACTGGGTGTCTCATGCAATGCATTGAATTAATTGATTTTATTGTTGAAAAATTGCTTTTTTGATGATTTTTTAGTGCGGTTTTTTTTCGATAAAAGAGAATTGGTTAACAAATCTGTAAAATGTATTGGCGGTGAAGAAACGCATTTGATACTTTCCGGCCAGGTATTTAGCAGAAGATTTCACGTTGATGAGAATCATTTTCAGTTAGTTTCTCTCAACAGGATAATAGCGTGCTTCCGGCAGGGGAGGCACGTAGATAATCGACGCAAGGCGATCAAACGAATCGCCAGAATAAATAAAGTCGGTGATAGCGAGCAGTAAACAAAAAAACACCTGACGGTAGAAAATCTCCGGTGCCGTACAGGGATCCTGACAGGATTAACAGTCTGGTTATAAAACCAGCCATAATAATGAGGGAGTACAAACACAATGACTAACATCACTAAAAAAAGTTTAGTAGCTGCGGGGATCCTAACTGCGCTAATCGCTGGAAATGTTGCTACAGCAGCAGTAGTACCAGCAGGCGTACAGTTGGCTGAGAAGCAGACTCTGGTGCGTAATAATGGTTCGGAAGTCCAGTCACTCGATCCGCATAAAATCGAAGGTGTACCGGAATCCAACATTAGCCGTGATTTATTTGAAGGTTTATTAATCAGTGACGTTGATGGCAAACCATCACCGGGCGTGGCTGATAAATGGGAAAATAAAGATTTTAAAGTTTGGACATTCCATCTGCGTAAAGACGCTAAATGGTCTGATGGAACGCCCGTTACCGCACAAGATTTCGTCTATAGCTGGCAACGTCTGGCGAACCCTAATACTGCTTCACCGTACGCCAGCTATTTACAGTACGGACATATTGTCAATATTGATGACATCATCGCCGGTAAGAAGCCAGTTACCGATCTCGGTGTAAAAGCGATTGACGACCATACCTTTGAAGTCACTCTGAGCGAACCTGTTCCTTATTTCTACAAACTACTTGTGCACTCCTCTCTTTCCCCTGTGCCTAAAGCCGTGGTGGAAAAATTCGGTGAAAAATGGACCCAACCCGCTAACATCGTTTCTAACGGCTCTTATAAACTGAAAGACTGGGTTGTCAACGAGCGTATTGTTCTTGAGCGTAATACCCACTACTGGGACAACGCGAAAACCATTATTAACCAGGTTACATACCTGCCAATTTCTTCTGAAGTGACTGACGTGAACCGCTATCGCAGCGGTGAAATCGACATGACCTATAACAACATGCCGATTGAGTTATTCCAGAAACTGAAAAAAGAGATCCCGAACGAAGTTCACGTTGATCCTTACCTGTGCACCTATTATTACGAAATTAACAACCAAAAAGCACCGTTCAACGATGTTCGTGTTCGTACCGCCCTGAAGCTGGCGCTGGATCGTGACATTATCGTCAACAAAGTGAAAAACCAGGGCGATCTGCCTGCCTATAGCTTTACCCCGCCATATACTGATGGCGCTAAACTGGTTGAGCCAGAGTGGTTCAAGTGGTCACAGGAAAAACGTAACGAAGAAGCGAAAAAACTGCTGGCCGAAGCTGGTTTTACCGCAGATAAACCGTTGACCTTTGATCTGCTGTATAACACCTCCGATCTGCACAAGAAGCTGGCTATCGCTGCGGCATCCATCTGGAAGAAAAATCTGGGTGCGAACGTGAAGCTGGAAAATCAGGAGTGGAAGACGTTCCTCGATACGCGTCATCAGGGCAACTATGACGTTTCACGCGCAGGCTGGTGTGCGGATTATAACGAACCGACGTCTTTCCTGAATATGGTGCTGTCTGACAGCTCCAACAACACCGTCCACTATAAGAGCCCTGCATTTGACAAGTTGATTGCTGATACCCTGAAAGCAACTGATGATGCTCAGCGCAGTGAACTGTATTCGCAAGCAGAACAGCTGCTGGATAAAGACTCTGCAATTGTACCGGTGTTCTACTACGTTAACGCCCGTCTGGTGAAACCTTGGGTAGGCGGATACTCCGGCAAAGACCCGATGGATAATATCCACGTTAAAGACTTGTATATTATCAAGCATTAATGGCAAGACGTGGGGCAATCATTTTTGCCCCACAGTGTCTTTTTCTTCGAACTATAAATACCTCTTTAGACAAAGAGAGGTATACCCTAAATAATTCACGTTGCAGGAAGGCGGCACGCAGCGAATCGCCAGGAGCTTACTTAAGTAAGTGACTTGCGTGAGCGAGTAAAGCCAACGCACCTGCAGCTTGAAGTATGACGGGTATAAAGGCACACGCCAGAAGGTACGGGCAATGTTGAAATTTATATTACGCCGCTGTCTGGAAGCGATTCCGACGCTATTTATTCTTATTACGATTTCATTCTTTATGATGCGTCTCGCGCCGGGTAGCCCTTTCACCGGGGAGCGCGCGTTACCGCCAGAAGTTCTGGCGAATATTGAAGCGAAATACCATCTTAATGACCCGATCTCAACGCAGTACTTTAGCTATCTGAAACAGCTGGCGCACGGTGATTTTGGGCCATCCTTTAAATATAAAGACTACACCGTTAATGACCTGGTCGCGTCAAGCTTTCCGGTTTCCGCGAAGCTGGGGGCTGCGGCCTTTATTCTGGCGGTGGTGATCGGCGTCAGTGCGGGCGTAATCGCCGCGTTGAAGCAAAACACGCGGTGGGATTACACAGTTATGGGGGTGGCGATGACCGGGGTGGTGATCCCCAGTTTTGTCGTTGCTCCCTTATTAGTCATGATATTTGCAATCACACTGAAATGGCTACCCGGTGGCGGCTGGAATGGTGGGGCGCTGAAATTTATGATCCTGCCAATGGTGGCGCTATCCCTGGCCTACATTGCCAGTATTGCGCGTATTACCCGCGGCTCGATGATTGAAGTGCTGCACTCTAACTTTATTCGGACCGCGCGTGCTAAAGGGTTACCGATGCGACGGATTATTTTCCGCCATGCGTTAAAACCTGCGTTGTTGCCGGTGTTGTCCTATATGGGCCCCGCGTTTGTCGGCATCATTACCGGTTCGATGGTTATTGAAACTATCTATGGTTTACCGGGCATTGGGCAGCTGTTTGTGAATGGCGCATTAAACCGCGATTACTCGCTGGTACTGAGCCTGACTATTCTGGTCGGCGCGCTGACCATCGTGTTTAACGCGATTGTCGATGTGCTGTATGCCGTAATCGACCCGAAAATCCGTTACTGATACTGGAGCTCGCTATGATGTTAAGTAAGAAAAACAGCGAAGCGCTGGAGAATTTCAGTGAGAAGCTGGAGGTCGAAGGCCGCAGCCTGTGGCAGGACGCTCGTCGACGCTTTATGCATAACCGGGCGGCAGTAGCCAGCCTCGTGGTACTGGTGATTATTGCGCTGTTTGTGACGTTGGCACCTATGTTATCGCAGTTTACCTACTTCGATACTGACTGGGGCATGATGTCCAGCGCGCCTGATACGGAGTCCGGGCACTATTTTGGCACTGACTCATCCGGTCGTGACCTGCTGGTGCGGGTGGCAATTGGAGGACGGATCTCGTTGATGGTGGGGATTGCGGCGGCGCTGGTGGCGGTGATTGTGGGCACGCTGTACGGTTCACTATCGGGTTACCTGGGCGGTAAAATCGACTCCGTGATGATGCGTCTGCTGGAAATCCTTAACTCCTTCCCGTTCATGTTCTTCGTTATTCTGTTGGTCACCTTCTTTGGGCAAAACATTCTGCTGATCTTTGTGGCGATTGGGATGGTGTCCTGGCTTGACATGGCGCGTATCGTTCGTGGCCAGACGTTGAGCCTGAAGCGTAAAGAGTTTATTGAAGCAGCCCAGGTTGGTGGGGTGTCTACCGTGCGTATTGTTGTGCGCCACATTGTGCCAAACGTACTGGGTGTAGTGGTGGTCTACGCCTCGTTGCTGGTTCCCAGTATGATCCTGTTTGAATCGTTCCTGAGCTTCCTGGGACTTGGCACACAAGAGCCGCTAAGTAGCTGGGGCGCATTACTCAGTGATGGTGCCAACTCGATGGAAGTATCGCCATGGTTACTGCTGTTCCCGGCAGGGTTCCTGGTGGTGACGCTATTCTGTTTTAACTTTATTGGCGATGGCCTGCGTGATGCCCTCGACCCGAAAGACCGTTAAGGAGTGCCGCCATGAGCGTAATTGAGACCTCAACCGCGCCGCTCGCGCAACAACAGGCTAACGCACTGCTGAACGTTACCGATCTGCGAGTGACGTTTGCCACCCCTGATGGTGATGTTACTGCAGTAAACGATTTAAACTTTTCACTACGCGCCGGGGAAACGCTGGGTATTGTGGGTGAGTCTGGTTCAGGTAAGTCGCAGACTGCATTTGCCTTGATGGGCCTGTTGGCCGCAAATGGCCGAATTGGCGGTTCCGCTACATTTAACGGTCGTGAGATCCTGAACTTACCGGAGCGTGAGCTGAACAAACTGCGCGCCGAGCAAATCTCGATGATCTTCCAGGACCCTATGACCTCTCTGAATCCGTATATGCGGGTCGGCGAACAGTTAATGGAAGTTCTGATGCTACACAAAGGTATGAGCAAAGCAGAAGCCTTTGAAGAGTCAGTCAGAATGCTGGATGCGGTGAAAATGCCGGAAGCGCGTAAGCGTATGAAAATGTACCCGCATGAATTCTCCGGCGGTATGCGTCAACGTGTGATGATCGCCATGGCGCTACTGTGCAGGCCAAAGTTACTGATTGCCGATGAACCCACTACTGCGCTGGATGTTACGGTTCAGGCGCAAATCATGACGCTGCTGAATGAGCTGAAAAGTGAATTCAATACCGCAATCATCATGATTACCCACGACCTCGGTGTTGTTGCCGGTATTTGCGACAAAGTATTGGTGATGTATGCCGGACGCACGATGGAATATGGTAGTGCGCGCGATGTCTTTTATAAGCCTGTTCATCCGTATTCAATTGGCCTGCTTAATGCCGTCCCGCGTCTGGATGCCGAAGGGGAAGAAATGCTGACTATCCCGGGTAATCCGCCGAACCTGTTGCGTTTACCGAAAGGCTGCCCGTTCCAGCCCCGTTGCCCGCATGCCATGGAAATCTGTAGCAGTGCTCCGCCACTGGAAGAGTTTAGTCCGGGCCGTCTGCGTGCCTGCTTTAAACCGGTGGAGGAACTGGTATGAATGCGGTAACCGAACAACGAAAAGTACTCCTCGAAATTGCCGATCTGAAAGTCCATTTCGACATCAAAGATGGTAAACAGTGGTTCTGGCAACCGTCGAAAACGCTGAAAGCCGTTAATGGCGTTACACTACGTCTGTATGAGGGCGAAACATTAGGTGTGGTGGGGGAATCCGGTTGCGGGAAATCGACGTTTGCGCGTGCGATTATCGGTCTGGTAAAAGCGACCGATGGTAAAGTCGCCTGGCTCGGCAAAGATTTGCTTGGCATGAAACCCGATGAGTGGCGGGCGGTACGCAGTGACATCCAGATGATTTTCCAGGATCCACTGGCATCGCTAAACCCGCGTATGACCATCGGTGAAATTATCGCTGAACCGTTGAGGACTTATCACCCGAATCTGCCTGGGCAGGAAGTTCGTGACCGCGTAAAGGCGATGATGATGAAAGTGGGGTTACTGCCTAACCTGATTAACCGCTATCCGCACGAGTTTTCCGGTGGGCAGTGCCAGCGTATTGGTATTGCCCGCGCGTTGATCCTTGAGCCGAAGCTGATAATTTGTGATGAGCCCGTATCCGCGCTGGATGTATCGATTCAGGCGCAGGTTGTTAACCTGTTGCAGCAATTACAGCGTGAGATGGGTTTATCATTAATCTTCATTGCCCATGACCTGGCAGTGGTTAAACATATTTCCGATCGCGTGCTGGTGATGTATCTCGGGCATGCGGTGGAATTAGGGACCTATGACGAGGTGTACCATAATCCGCTGCATCCCTATACCAAAGCGCTAATGTCAGCGGTGCCAATTCCCGATCCTGATATGGAGAGGAACAAGGTTATCCAGCTGCTGGAAGGTGAGTTACCGTCCCCGATTAATCCGCCTTCGGGGTGTGTGTTCCGCACGCGTTGTCCGATCGCCGGACCAGAATGCGCGAAAACGCGTCCTGTACTTGAAGGGAGTTTCCGACACGCGGTTTCCTGCTTAAAAGTAGACCCGCTATAATCGAGAGGGCTGACATACTGTCAGCCCTTCTTTTTGGTGAGGTAAATGTGTCAGGCTTAGTCTCTTCTGTTCGCCGTACTCTCTACCGTACATTATTTGATTTAGATACACGCTCGGGGCGCCGTTTTGAAGGCATGTGTGCACTGTTCGCATTGCTGAGCGTGATTGTTATCTTCATTGAGTCTGGGGTTGGGACGCAATACCATTTAACCTATGACGAATGGCATATTTTTGTCTGGCTGGAAGTCTTTATTACGCTGGTCTTTACCCTCGAATATCTGCTCAGATTGTGCTGCTGGGCCAATCCTGCAAAATATGTGTTTAGCTTTTGGGGAATTATCGATCTCGCGACGATTCTGCCACTGTATGTGATGTGGCTATGGCCGGAAATTAGTCTGAGTTATGTTTTCGCCTGGCGAGCGATGCGCGTGCTGCGTGTACTGAGAATACTCAAACTGTTGCGATTTATGCCGTCGCTACGTGTGTTCTGGAGCGCAATTAAAAGTGCCCGTCATCAGTTGATGCTGTTTTACTCGTTTATTGCCATTCTGATGATTGTCTTTGGTGCACTGATGTACCTGCTCGAAGGCCCGAAATATGGTTTTACCACGCTGAATGCGTCGGTATATTGGGCAATCGTTACGGTGACAACGGTTGGCTATGGGGATATTACCCCGCATACACCGCTTGGCCGCATGGTGGCGTCAGTGCTGATCCTGATTGGTTATTCGGTTATTGCAATCCCGACAGGATTGATAACAACACACATGAGCAGTGCGTTTCAGCATCGGCAAAATCAGCGCAAATGTCCGCAGTGTCAACAAAGCCAGCATGAGCACAGCGCGCAATTTTGTAATCGCTGCGGAAGTAAATTGCCTGACTAGAAATAAAAAAAGCTGCGAGAGCAGCTTTTTGTTTTCATTATTCGCGCCAGAGAATGTGGCAGAGTTTGTGATCTTTTTCGCGACATAACAGAACACGTGCAAAAATATCGTTAATCTCGCCGTCTTCTGAGTCTGCCAGACCAATCACTACTTCGGCGAAGAAGTCAGGATTCAGGTCAAAATCGACGTGCTCCTGCCAGTCTTGTGCAGGGTCAAATAACTCTGCACCGCCACGTTCTTCAAACTGCAAATTAAACAGAAGGATGTCGGCCGGATCGAGATTGTCCGCCGCCAGTTCGAGAAAAATGTCATAAGCCTGCTCAAGCGTTTCGTCTTCGGTCAGGCGGTTGTTCAAATCCATATCCATAATGACTACCTGTTTACTGTCTGATGGGCACGTTTTACAGCAACGGGCTAAAGAAGTAAAACAGTCGCTCAGCGATACGCTGCCAGAGTGGTCGTTTTACCCACAAACGTGCATCCAGCAGGCGGGAACGCGAAATATAATCATCCTGTACCGCGGCGAGGTCACCGCCGAATCCGGCATCGTCAATCACCAGTGTTATCTCAAAATTCAGCCACAGGCTGCGCATATCCAGGTTTACGGTACCGACAAGACTCAGTTCGCCATCGACCAGCACGCTTTTGGTATGTAACAACCCGCCTTCGAACTGATAGATTTTCACGCCTGCCGCCAGCAACTCGGTGAAAAAAGCCCGGCTTGCCCAGCCAACCAGCATTGAGTCATTCTTGCGAGGAAGAATGATGCTGACATCTACACCGCGCTGCGCCGCTGTACAGATGGCGTGCAGCAGATCGTCACTGGGGACAAAGTACGGGGTGGTCATGATTAAATATTCACGAGCAGAATATGCGGCGGTCAATAAGGCTTGATGGATCAGGTCTTCAGGGAAGCCAGGGCCGGAGGCAATAGTGTGAATGGTGTGTCCGCTGGCCTGCTCAAACGGCATGATGTTGACATCGGGAGGCGGCGGTAAAATGCGTTTACCGGTCTCAATTTCCCAGTCGCAGGAGTAGACGATCCCCATGGCAGTGGCCACCGGGCCTTCCATTCTCGCCATCAGGTCAACCCATTGTCCGACACCGGCATCCTGTTTAAAGAAACGCGGATCGACCATATTCATGCTACCGGTGTAGGCGATGTAGTTGTCGATCATGATCATTTTACGATGCTGGCGCAGGTCCATACGGCGTAAAAACACACGCATCAGGTTAACCTTTAGCGCTTCGACCACCTCGATACCCGCGTTGCGCATCATCGCCGCCCACGGACTACGGAAGAATGCCACGCTGCCCGCGGAGTCCAGCATCAAACGACAGTGAATCCCCCGTCTGGCGGCGGCCATCAATGATTCCGCGACCTGATCGGCCATACCGCCAGGTTGCCAGATGTAGAACACCATCTCAATGTTGTGACGCGCCAACTGAATATCGCGGATTAACGCCTGCATCACGTCATCAGAGCTGGTGAGAAGCTGTAGCTGATTGCCCTTAACGCCAGCAATGCCCTGGCGACGCTCGCATAACTTAAATAATGAGGAGGCAACGCTGCTGTTTTCTTGCGCGAAAATATGTTTGCAGGCTTTGAGATCGTTCAACCATTTAGCTGTTGATGGCCACATCGCTCTGGCACGCTCGGCCCGGCGTTTGCCCAGGTGAAGTTCACCAAAGGACAGATAAGCAATGATCCCTACCAATGGCAGTATATAGATGATCAAAAGCCAGGCCATTGCGGAGGGTACTGCGCGTCGCTTCATCAGAATGCGTAATGTAACGCCAGCAATGAGTACCCAGTAACCCAGAATGACCAGCCAACTCACCACGGTGTAGAAGGTTGTCATAAATTTAAAAATCCTTTTGAAAGCGTATTGTTAAGAGTTTACGCATCAGGAGTCATCTGGCAAATAAAAACACGGGAAAACCACTGGTCTGCATTCGGTCTGGGGGTATAATGCCCGCTCTGTGACTGGAAGAGTAGTTAACATGAAGCGTAGTAGAACGGAAGTGGGACGCTGGCGGATGCTGCGTCAGGCTAGCCGCCGTAAAGCACGTTGGCTTGAAGGGCAATCGCGCCGTAACATGCGTATCCACTCCATCAGAAAATGCATTCTCAATCATCAACGAAATTCGTTGCTGTTTGCGATCTACAGCATTTGAGCCAAAAAGGGCACCGCTGGCGGTGCCCAATGTATTCCTGTCCGTTCTGTTTTTTAACGAACCTTTTTGTATTGCCATTCGGCCTATTTCGAAGAATTCCGCGTAAAAACGATCTGTTACGCTAAAGCCTTCTATTACCTGCCTTCCGGCCTTCCAATCATCACACCTCGAGTACAAGTGTTACATTGCGGGTAGCTTAGAGTGGACTGACCCCGCCCGATAGACGATCCTGCTCTATAGTTTGGACTGCGGACCTGATGGTTCCGTCGTACTTCTATCAATCTCCTGCAATATATGCTCAATCTGGTTATTGAACCCTTTGAATTTAATGACGCGCTTAGTAATTTTCCTTCCCTCGCCACTGAGTCCAAGTGACACTTTCTCAGTAGAGGTTTTCGCGCCTAATTCAGCCGATGCGGAGCCATCGTAGAACTCTTCAATTTCAACTTCTTCAGCTGCGAGAATTCTTCTTGCTATAGCGAGCTCTTGTTGAACTTTTGCCTGAGATTGAAAAACTAGCGACTGAAGTTCCGCCTTTTGAGCTTCATCTGATAATTGGGCTGAAGTCTGAGAGGCATCAGTCGATTTTTTACTAAATGCTTCAATAGCTTTTCGTGCAGCCAATTCAATAAATAACCCGGTTGCTCCGCCATAAAGTCCTAACATCGGTTTTTCCTTGTAGAGTGGGATTGATTGAAGTATCGGCAAAATAATTAGATAACTTAACTCTAGTCGAACGATTTTCTACTTTATATGCGCCTGCAAATTCTTAACCATATAGTCAAACCGAGCAGCGAATGATGATATCCAACCCTGATGCAGGCTGGATATTAAAATGAGATTGTAAATTGGGGCAACAGCTCGATGATCCAAAGCAGCTATGCGGGTTATGGTTTACGGGTTCACATTAGACGAGAACCAGTCGTCTCGAGACAAGGCAACTAATTAGAGGACGGGTCCTTGACCCGATGGCAATGGAACTCGGACTCAACGCCAGTATCACGCAGGGCCAATATATCGTAGCTGTCAGCGTAAGCACCCCATTTAAAACGGGCTAAATGTTTAGATTCACCATTAGGATCAGTCAAGTACAGGACACCATCCCCCATCCCTGAGTTGTACTTGTATAGCGTTTTAACACCAGCGCGAGTGATCATCAGCGGCATATCCTGACCTCGTTCATCATTCGTCATTCCTCGTACAGCCAGTATTGATTCGCCACTCCCGTTAGCGTTTGTGCAATTCCAGACATTCAGCACAGACTTGAAGCCGTATGCGGTGATGTTATGTTGTTCTTTAGCCGCTTGAGCTGCAGCTCCACGGGCCAGTGCTTCTTCTTCATCGTAGTGGGAGCCGCAGCCAGCAAGAATAGTTGTTGCTGCAAACGCCAGCATTAAACGCTTCATTTTTCGTGTATCCGTAATACAAAGTGGGTGTGAGAAAAAAATATATACTTTTTCGCGGTAACGCAGCGTTGATTTTTAGCAATAGACTAAAGAAAGCCTTGGTGTAGATCCTGAGGGAGGGGATTTTGACCTAGTCCTCATTGGATTAAGACACCTCTCTACCAGTCCTTTGTCAGCTGCAGCTGTAACTATCAGAAAACCTTCTGCTTCATCACCTCGTTCAAATGGTGTGCTGCCGATTGCCGCCATAAATATTGGCTGACCATCGACCCGATGAATGAAGTAGGGCTGCTTCTTATCACCTTCCTTTTTCCACTCAAACCATCCATCTGCAAAGCAAATTGCGCGGCCATGCTGCCAGAGTGGTTTAAACATTCTGCTAGTGGCCGCAGTTTCAGACCGTGCGTTAATGAGAGGCGGTTTATCCCACCAACCGGGGGCGTACCCCCAGATGACTGGATCAAGATGCAACTGCTCATCACGTTCGCTAAGAAGCAGAACTTTTGTTCCTGGCGCTACGTTGAAACGGCCAATGGGTTCTGGATCGTATGGAATATCGCATTCTGATTCATCAGCGAGAAAGGCGAGGTAGTCTTCACGTGTCATTGACTGTGAAAAGCGTCCACACATAGAAATCTCCAGCCATATGTCAGACTGAAAGTATAGGCGGTAACTAAAAGAGAGGGCGCGTACGTTAATGTGTACCTGAATGCGCCCTTAATTTGTATTTAGTATGATTGTTTTTCTTTATGTGTTTGAATTTATTGTGAATTATTTAAATTCAAAAAACCTTTTTGTATGGTTTGATCGAAACCTGCGCATAAACGCCTGCAGCCACATACGGGTCGGCATCTGCCCACGCCTGTGCTGCCTCTAAAGATTCAAACTCCGCAATCACCGTCGAGCCGGTAAATCCCGCCGCACCCGGATCGTTACTGTCGACCGCGGGCATGGGGCCTGCCGTCAGTAGACGACCTTCATCATGGAGGAGTTGCAGGCGGGCCAGGTGAGCGGGGCGTACGGAAAGACGTTTTTCGAGAGAATCTGCGATATCTTGAGCATAAATTACATACAGCACGGGTAGAGCTCCTTGATCGGTAAAAGTCGCGTTTACGTTATTGGAAAGCCCTGGTAACTGCAACGTAAAGATAATAGCTTTGTTAAGGCCATATTAAGATAATGGTTTTTTTACATGAAATTGCGTTTTAAATGCGGCTTACTGTCATGGGCTTATTGAATATGATTGCTATTTGCATTTAAAATCGAGGCCTGGTTTTATAACTGAAACGATTATGACTGCAATGACCCTTGATTTACCTCGTCGCTTTCCCTGGCCGACGTTACTTTCCGTCGGCATTCACGGCGCTGTAGTGGCGGGTCTGTTGTATACCTCGGTACATCAGGTTATTGAACTGCCTGCACCCGCGCAGCCGATCTCCATCACGATGGTCGCACCTGCCGATCTTGAGCCACCTCAGGCAGTTCAACCACCGCCGGAGCCTGTCGTTGAGCCTGAACCGGAACCTGAACCTATACCGGAACCGCCAAAAGAGGCTCCGGTGGTGATCGAGAAACCGAAGCCTAAGCCAAAACCGAAGCCGAAACCGGTGAAAAAGGTTGAAGAGCAGCCAAAACGTGACGTGAAACCGGCTGAGTCGCGTCCGGCATCGCCGTTTGAGAACACGGCGCCTGCTCGTCCGGCAGCAACCAGTACCGCACCGGCAACCAGTAAACCTGCGGTTAGTGCACCGTCTGGGCCACGCGCCTTAAGTCGTAATCAACCACAGTATCCGGCGCGCGCGCAGGCTCTGCGCATTGAAGGCCGGGTGAAGGTCAAGTTTGATGTCACATCAGATGGCCGTGTAGAGAATGTTGAGGTGCTTTCCGCACAGCCTGCCAATATGTTTGAGCGTGAAGTGAAAAATGCGATGCGCAGATGGCGTTACGAGGCGGGCAAACCGGGATCTGGCCTGGTGGTGAATATCGTTTTCCGTCTGAACGGTACGGCGCAGATTGAGTAACTGGCGTGCCGGAGTTGGCGTCAGGCCTTCTCCGGCAAGCAGGTTTGATAACGGTGTTAACGCTGGTTATCAGACCTGTGTTGGTATCGGACGGGGTTTACCGTCTTTATCTACAGCGACGTAGATAAATAGGGCTTCAGTGGCTTTGTAACGCTGGCCAATGGGTTCCGAAGCGACTTTCTTCACCCAGACTTCAATATTAATGCTGATTGACGTCGTTCCGCGTTTTACACAGCGAGCGTAGCAACAGACGACATCACCTACGGCAACCGGGCGCAAAAAGCTCATTCCTTCAACTCGCACCGTCACCACGCGGCCGTGTGCGATCTCTTTGGCCTGAATAGCGCCACCAATATCCATCTGTGACATCAGCCAGCCGCCAAAAATATCACCGTTAGCATTGGTATCGGCAGGCATGGCCAGAGTGCGTAAAACCAGTTCACCCTGGGGGGTGTTATTCGTTGTTGTCATTGTAGAACCGACTGTAGAGAAAGATTACAGGCGCGATGCTACTAGAATTTACGGGCGGAGAACAGAGGGGATGCGGCGCGCGGAGGGGATGTAAGCCAGCTTGTCTGCCACGAAGAACGCAAGCGGATAAAAATTCGCCAGATCCGCAGATCTGGCGAACACATATTACGATTTATCTTCCTGCGGCAGATGGCGGTAGATATAGACTCCGCTCAGCAACGTGAAGAATAAGGTCAGGGCGGTTAATCCGAACACTTTGAAGTTGACCCAAATGTTCTGCGGCAGCCAAAACGCAATGTAGATATTGGCCAGTCCACACAGGATGAAGAAGACAGCCCAGGCCAGATTCAGCTTTGACCATACCGGCTGCGGCAGTGTCAGCTCTTTTCCTAACATGCGCTGAATCAGTGGCTTTTTCATTACCCACTGGCTAACCAGTAGTGCACCGGCAAACAGTCCGTAAATCACCGTAACCTTCCACTTAATGAATTCATCGTTGTGGAAGAAAATCGTCAGGCCACCGAAGACGGCAACCAGAACAAAGGTGATTAACGCCATCTTCTCGACCTTGCGATAGCGAACCCAACTGTAAATCAACACCACAGCCGTTGCGACAATAAGCGCCGAGGTTGCCGCGTAGATGTCATAGAGCTTATAAAAAGCAAAAAAGACAACCAGCGGTAAAAAATCAAGAAACTGCTTCATTCTTCGAGTCCGTAATCAAAAAGCATTGGGTAACACACCCGGCATGCGTTCAGGGTTTATTGACGAATCAGCATATACAGGCGGAACAAATAGATCAGCAGCACAGCAGAGATCATATTGCTCAGCGTATTCGCCAATACCGCGCCTACGTTTGGCGTTAGTACTGCAAAACTTGGCGCAAAAAGCAACAGCAGTGTTTTTGCCAGTAACCAACCGATTACTGCCGGCGCTACCAGTCGCATATTAGACCACGCCAGACGCATACTGTTGCGCATAGCGGCAAAGACGCCCATTTTATCCTGCACGACCATCACTGGCGCGAGGGCCAGCAAGATAGCCAGCAGAATACCAGGCACGACAACCAGCATAATACCGACCTGTACCAGCAGGGTAGTCAGAAAAATCAGAATAAACAATTTAGGTAATACCGGCGCGCTGGCGCCAATGGCGCGTAATGCGCTAACCCGATGACCCGCCGAAATCAGTTGAATCATCAGGATGATGCCTCCTGCAAGGATGGCATTACCAATCAGCCCTGAAAACGTCGATGCTGCAGAAGCGCGTAGCAAAATTTGCTGCTGCTCCGGCGTCATATTCTGTACCAGATCGAACAGGCCCACACTGCTGGTTAGCTGATCCCCTTCGCTCAGTTGCGCGATTTGCGCGTCGCTGGGAGAAAAGGCATGCCCTAGCACCACTGTGATAAACGCGCACAATAACGATACCAGCAAGATGGTAATGAATTGATTACGGAAAAAGTTTCCCGTGTCACGGTAAACGGATTTCGCCGTGATAGACATGCACTCTCCTTGAGTTTTGCAGGTGTTCATTTGCGCGCAATTGTACCCTGGATAACTCTACAGTGGCAGCATCGTACGATGTATGGAAAGGCATATCTTTGTAAAGCTCCGGTAATTTTTGGCCAGGACTTCAGCATCTTGAAACATCATTGTGTGTTCTCTGTACATCACGTTCAAATAACAAACGCTTCCTGTTGGAGCTAAAGGTACTTGCATAGTGAAAATATATCAAAATTGATCTGAATTAATTTAACCAGGATTTTGAATGCAAGTTCTAACTTAATCTGGATCAATAAATGTTAAATTATCAAACTCAATGTGATCCAGGTTAGATCACTTATTACTCCATTGTAGGTATATTCGTTCCGCTTTTATAACCATAACGATGGAGCGGACATGAAAAAATTAACAGTTGCAGCATTGGCTTTAACAACTCTTCTCTCTGGGAACGCATTTGCGCATGAGGCCGGAGAGTTCTTTATTCGTGCAGGTTCGGCTACCGTCAGACCGACGGAAGGCGCGGGTGGTACGCTGGGAAGCCTGGGTGGCTTTGATGTCAGCAACAATACGCAGTTGGGCCTGACATTCACGTATATGGCAACCGACAATATTGGCGTTGAGTTACTGGCAGCCACGCCGTTCCGCCATAAGATCGGCACCGGGGCAACCGGTGATATTGCCACCGTTCATCATTTACCGCCGACATTAATGGCGCAGTGGTACTTTGGCGACTCCAGCAGCAAACTGCGTCCTTACGTTGGCGTAGGTGTGAACTACACGACTTTCTTCGATGAAGGTTTTAACAACAACGGGAAAGAAGCGGGTTTATCCGATCTGAGCCTGAAAGACTCCTGGGGTGCGGCAGGACAAGTCGGTATGGACTATCTGATCAACCGCGACTGGCTGATTAACATGTCGGTCTGGTACATGGATATCGACACCACCGCGAGCTATAAAATGGGTGGCGTCCAGCAGCGCGACAGCGTACGCCTTGATCCGTGGGTGTTTATGTTCTCCGCGGGTTATCGTTTTTAAGTCAGCGATTCCAGTCTGAAAGGCTGGTCGTTTAGCGGCCAGCTTTTCTCCTCTCTTTTTCCCTTCCCGACATTCTCCCCTTTGATGTAATGCTACTCTTTAAGCAAACTGGCTTTGAGGGTATTGACGATGATATTGACCCGTCAGCTGCTACAACAAAAAATTTCCCTTATGGAAGCATCCATAGACGATGATACGAAAGAGTTTGCCGTGTATGCTGCGCGCGAATTATTGAATTACATGAGCAGGGTGGAAGCCCTGGAAAAGGTCATCGCCACACAAATCACACTACCTTATTGCAGCGCCAGTCCGGTTTGTGAAATCGAAGCGGGGTATGCCGCAGGCGTGAGCGACTGTCGGGAAGCGATTCGGCGTGCCGGCTATCCGATAGCCGGGGATGACTAGTTTGCATTTTTGTTAACAAAAATGTTCTTTTGTTGTATAAATCTGTAACTTAGGTACACGGGAGAGACCTTATTTTCATCCATTATCAGGGCCGCAGGACGATCACTATTATTTTTAATACTCAGCGCTGTTATGCAACAACATAAACGGGTAACCGGTTTGGCATTACCGTTAACTATCAGGGTGGACTCGTGAAGATTGTGCAAGATAAGCTCAGGAACAGGCAGGCACTGCTGGTATCGGGGCTGATTACGCTGATATTTACCTCGTTGTTTCTGTTTATCATCTACGAACAGCGTATGGCCACGGCCAGCGAAGGGATTAACCGCCTGCAAGCCCGTATGCTGGATATCTTTAATGATAATGAACTCATCGCCGATGCGATTGGTGAGCGCTACCATCACATTAAAAATGACGATCAATGTGATAATGCGGCGCAGTTTGTTCCGCGAAATGCGGGTGAATGGGGGATTAATGCCGACCCAAAGCGGGTGCATTCGGCAACAGGGACGATTATCGCCCGACAAGCTAACCTTAAAGCTATATGTATGTATACGGCAGCGGAGTTTATTCGCGGCATGGTTAATGAGTTAAATCCTGGCAGTTTTGACGCGCATCGTTACATCATTGCCAAGAATGCGGATTATTTTTACTGGTTTATGCCTTCTGATTCGCGCAATTTTACGTTCTCTGATTCTGAAATGGCGCAGGACATTACCGGATTTTTCTATCCGCCAGTCGATTTTTATACCCGTTTGCTGCAAAAAAACATCAAGAATAAAGCGCTCAGTTCAACGAATTTTTATACCGATAAAATTACCGGTGAAAAAGCCTACAGCGTGGTGAGCTATATCTATGACCTTTCCGGGAAAGAGATATCGGATCAAATCGTCGCCTATCTGGTCTATGACCATTCAAAGCCGGAGTTGCAGGAGGCGTTGGCAAATGCTTTTGACTATCAAATGCCACCGGGCCTGAATGTGGCTCTGGTGAATTTATCCAATAATGAGCGCCTCTGTTTATCTGGCAAATGTACGGGGAAAACGCGCATTATGGTGCGGAAGTTGTCAGAAAAATATGCGCTGTACTACTCAATAGCATTAGGCCGGTTTATGGTGCGCGATACGCACGCCGGAATTGTGATACTGCTGGCACCATTCTTCTTTATTATGATCAGTTTCTCGCTGAAGTCGTGGCTGAATCAAAGCGACCTCAAAGTCTATATTGATTCGCTGACTGGCTGCTTTAATCGGCGAATTCTCGACATTATTAAGCGTCGGGACTTATCACATTGTTCTGTGGTGCTGCTGGATTGCAATAAGTTTAAGGCAGTCAACGACACCTGGGGGCATGCCGCAGGCGATCGCGCGCTGCAAACTATTGCCAACAGAATGTTGTCAAACACTCGTACCAGCCACGATCTCGTGATTCGTACCGGTGGGGATGAATTTATGATCCTGCTGTTTCGCTCCCAGACAAGTGATGCTATCGCGATTGCGCAGCGTATCAGTGGCCAGGTCAACAATCACGTCTTTGTGGTGGATGGCCACACCGTACCGCTGTCGGTGTCATGGGGCGTTGCTGAGGTGAAGGGCGAACTGGATGTGGCCATCCAGAATGCGGATAACGCCATGTACAAAATGAAGCAGGCGAAAGAAGGGTAAAACCGCCAGACGTTTCTGGCGGTTATTTCAGCTTACTGATGGGTCGCGGCTTTCATTGCACTGACAAAGGATTTCAGCTCAGCCAGCATTTGCTCTGGTGCTGCAACATTCTTCTCAATGATTTTGACAATCGCCGATCCAGAAATAGCCCCCGCAGCACCTGCTTCAATGGCGCCTGTCACCTGTTCCGGTGCAGAGATACCAAAGCCCTGTAATGAAGGCGGGGCATTAAATTCTTTCAGCTTCTCGACCAGATGATGTAACGGTAACGCTGCACGATTTTCGGCACCTGTAACACCTGCGCGTGACAATAGATAGGTATAACCGCGGCCATAAGAGGCAATCTGGCGCAGCAGTTCCTCGTCAGCGTTAGGCGGGCAAATGAAAATTGGCGCGACATTATGGCGTAATGCCGCCGTTCTGAATGGCGCAGATTCTTCAACCGGCACATCGGCGACTAATACCGAATCTACACCGACCTTCTCGCACTGTGCGTAAAATTCGTCAATACCTTTACTGAACACCAGGTTGGCATACATCAGTAAACCAATCGGAATGGTTGGGTGTTTTTGCCGAACCAGTGCCAACATTTCAAAGCATTGTGACGGTGTGACGCCTGCCGCGAACGCACGTAAGGTCGCTTCCTGAATGGTTGGACCGTCGGCCAACGGATCGGAGAACGGAATACCCAGCTCAAGCGCATCGGCACCCGCTTCGATCAGCGTATCAATGATTTTCAGTGACTGTTCAACAGAAGGATCGCCCAGGGTTACGAAGGGGACAAAAGCGCCTTCTTTGCGGTCCTTCAGTTGTGCAAACAGATTTTCATAACGTTCCATCAGATTTCCCCTCGCGCTTTCAGAATATCGTGTACGGTGAAAATGTCTTTGTCGCCGCGACCAGAGAGGTTGACCACCAGTAATTGCTCTTTCTCCGGGTTTTCCCGCATCATTTTCAACGCATGTGCCAGGGCGTGGGAAGACTCCAGCGCCGGGATAATCCCCTCATGCAGACACAGTGTTTTGAAGGCTTCAAGCGCTTCATCATCAGTAATCGAAACATAGTCAGCGCGTCCGATACTGTTCAGATAAGCGTGTTGTGGCCCGACTGACGGGAAGTCCAGCCCCGCAGAAATGGAGTAGGACTCTTCGATTTGCCCTTCAGTGGTCTGCATCATTGGCGACTTCATGCCGAAGTAAATCCCGACACGACCATGTTTCAGCGGTGCGCCGTGCTCGCCGGATTCGATCCCGTGACCACCAGGCTCAACGCCAATCAGTCCAACGCTGGTTTCATTTATAAAATCGGCGAACATGCCGATCGCATTTGAGCCGCCGCCGACACAGGCGATCACGGCATCCGGCAGACGGCCTTCTTTTTCCAGAATCTGCGCTTTTGTTTCTTCACCAATCATGCGCTGGAACTCGCGTACGATAGTCGGGAAAGGATGCGGGCCTGCCGCCGTACCCAGCATATAGTGCGCGGTATCGTAACTGCCAGACCAGTCGCGCAACGCCTCGTTACAGGCATCTTTCAACGTGGCAGAGCCGCTGTGTACCGGAATAACTTCAGCACCCATCAGACGCATACGGAAAACGTTCGGAGACTGACGCTCGACGTCTTTCGCACCCATATAAATACGGCACTTTAAACCCAGCAGGGCGCTGGCAAGGGCAGACGCCACACCGTGCTGACCCGCACCTGTTTCTGCGATGATTTCTGTTTTCCCCATGCGCTTCGCCAGTAACGCTTGTCCCAGAACCTGGTTCGTTTTGTGTGCGCCGCCGTGCAGCAGATCCTCACGCTTGAGATACAGCGTAGTCCTGGTGCCGTTAGTGATGTTCTGGCATTTGGTCAACGCGGTAGGGCGCCCGGCATAGTTTTTCAGCAGGTCGGTAAACTGGGCCTGAAACTCAGGGTCTTTTTGTGCACTGACGAACGCTTCTTCCAGTTGGCGCAGTGCAGGCATCAGAATCTGTGGCACATACATACCGCCAAATTCACCAAAATACGGATTGAGTAATGTTGTCATGTCCTTTTCCTTAATATGCGCGCAGCGTCTGAAAGACTGAAGCCAGAAGACGTGCATCTTTGATGCCCGGCTGTGACTCTACGCCAGAATTAAAATCGAGCCCGGCACAGCCGGTTTTAGCCGCGTCGACGCAGTTATCTGCACCGAGTCCGCCAGCCAGTAAAACGTTATCCAGCGATTGTCCGCCCAGTAGCGACCAGTCAAAGCGCTTACCGCTGCCGCCCTGGCCGTTATCAAAAACGTATTTATCAATATGTTGATAGCGACGAGCAGGCAGTGATTCGCCAACGCTCAGTGCCTTCCAGATTTGTACCTGTGCGGGTAGCGCGTCGCGCAGGGCGTCAACATAGGCCTGATCTTCACTACCATGCAGTTGCACCGCGGTGAGTTCCAGAGCTGCCGCTGTTTCGCGCACGTCGGTAATATCTGTGTTGCGAAACACCCCAACATACTGCAGCGGCGCACCGGTCATAACTTCTCGAGCCTGTTCAACGTCGATCGCGCGCGGCGATGTGGGCACAAAAATCAAGCCACCGTAAATGGCGCCCGCTTCATATGCCGCGTTTGCATCCTGCGCCCGGGTCAGGCCGCAGACTTTATTCTCGCCGAGCAGCACGCGACGCACGGCGGCATGCAGATCATCGTGGGACATCAGCGCGGAACCAATCAGAAAACCGTTGGCGAAATGGCTGAGCTCGCGCACCTGAGCATAGGTATTGATACCAGATTCGCTGATGACGGTAACGCCATGACCCAGTCGCGGTGCCAGTTGACGGGTACGATTCAGGTCAATCGACAGGTCACGTAAATCACGGTTGTTAATGCCGACGACTTTTGCACCCAGCGCAATGGCGCGCTCCAACTCTTCTTCATTGCTGACCTCAGTCAGCACGCCCATTTTCAAACTGTGGGCGACGGCAGCGAGTTGACGATACTGTTCATCATCTAAAACCGACAACATCAGCAGGCAGGCGTCGGCCTGGTAGAAACGTGCCAGATAAATCTGGTAAGGATCGATAATAAAGTCTTTACACAGGATCGGCTGTGGTGCGATGCGACTGACGATGGGCAGAAAATCAAAGCTACCCTGAAAGTATTTCTCGTCCGTCAGCACGGAAATCGCAGAAGCATAATGTTTATATACGTCCGCAATCTGTGCCGGGTCGAAGTCATCACGGATCACGCCTTTTGACGGAGAGGCTTTTTTACACTCCAGAATAAAAGCGGTTCGTGTCCCTTGCAGCGCATCGTAGAAATCACGCGTGCTGGGTTGAACATCATTTTGAAAGCTGGCCAGCGGTTGTTGCTGTTTGCGGGCTTCTACCCAAATCGCCTTGTCAGCGACAATTTTCGCTAAAACGGTTTGCATCATTTACCCTCTTGCGGCCAGTGCAGTGACACGGTCGTAAGCCGCACCGCTGCGCAGCACATTAATCACGGTTTGCGCGTTGGCTTTTAAGTCTTCTTTACCGTGCAGGCGCATTAACATGGCGACATTCGCGGCAACAGCAGCCTCATGAGCGGCCTCACCTTTACCTTGTAACAAGCGACTCAGAATGTCACGGTTTTCTTCCGGCGTGCCGCCAGCCAACTGTTCCTGATGATATGGCGTCAGGCCAAAGTCTTCCGCCGTTAGCTGGTAGCTCTTAATTTCACCATCATGCAGTTCTGCCACTATGGTCGGCGCATGCAGTGAAACTTCATCCATTCCGCCGCTATGTACCACGGCTGCCCGTTGATATCCCAGCACGCGCAGTGTTTCGGCAATCGGCAACACCAGTTCCGGGCTGTAAACGCCGATCAGCGCCAGCGGTGGATGCGCTGGATTTATCAATGGCCCAAGCACATTAAACAACGTGCGGGTTTTCAACTGCTGGCGTACCGGCATCGCATGGCGAAAACCCGTGTGGTATTTCGGTGCAAACAGGAAACACACGCCCAGGTCATCGAGCGCCTGACGGGATTTATCGGCATTCATATCCAGATTGATACCAAATGCCGCCAGCAGATCCGAAGAGCCTGATTTACTGGAGACGCTGCGGTTGCCGTGTTTGGCCACTTTTAATCCACAGGCCGCCGCGACAAACGCGCTGGCGGTGGAAATATTGATACTGTTACTGCCGTCACCGCCGGTTCCGACAATGTCGGCAAACAGATAGTCCGGGCGCGGGAACGGGGCGGCATTTTCCAGTAATGCCGTTGCCGCACCGGCAATTTCATTCGGGTGTTCGCCACGAATTTTCATACTGACCAGTGCCGCAGCCAACTGTTCCGGCTTCAGTTCACCGCGAACGACAGCAGAGAACAGCTGGTGGCTTTCCTGCTGGGATAACGTCTGAGCCTGGTACAGTTTTTCCAGGATCGGTTGCAGCGTATTGGTTTGTTCGAGCTTCTGTTGCGCCCAGGCCAGCGTTTGCTCCAGTAGACGCGCACCCTGAGTGGTCAGAATCGATTCCGGATGGAACTGGAAACCGCATACGCGGTCGGTATCGTGACGAACTGCCATTACCATACCGTTAAAATGCGCGTTAATGGTCAATCCGGCCGGTACGTTGCTGCCAACCAGCGAGTGATAGCGCGCCACCGGCAGCGGGTTTGCCAGACCGGCGAACATCGCCTGCCCATCGTGTTCAATGCTGGAGGCTTTGCCGTGCAGGATTTCCCCCGCCTGACCGACATATCCACCATAGGCTTCAACAATCGCCTGATGCCCCAGACAAATACCGATAATGGGCAGTTTGCCGCGCAGGCGGGTTAACAGCTCTGGCATGCAGCCCGCTTCACTGGGTGCGCCAGGCCCTGGAGAAAGCATCAGCACAGGGTTTTTCATCGTCGCTAAACGGTCAATTAACGTCTGAGCCGGAATATGGTTACGGTAAATCACTACGTTGTGACCATTAGTGCGCAGCTGATCTGCCAGGTTGTAGGTAAATGAGTCGATATTATCGAGCAGCAGAATGTCAGCCATTAGAAAGTCTCCTGTGCATGGTGCGCGGTGGCGATAGCACGCAAAACGGCACGCGCTTTATTACGGGTTTCATCGGCTTCAGACTGCGGAACAGAATCCAGAACAATCCCGGCACCTGCCTGCACGGTGGCGATACCGTCTTCCACCAGAGCTGAACGGATCACAATGCAGGTATCCAGGTCGCCATGGGCGGTAAAGTAGCCGACCGCGCCGCCATAGCTGCCCCGACGGCGACCTTCGGCCTCGGCGATCAATTGCATCGCGCGGACTTTTGGCGCACCACTCAGCGTGCCCATGTTCATACAGGCGCGGTAAGCATGAAGCACATCCAAATCGCTACGCAGTTCGCCCACCACACGGGATACCAGGTGCATTACGAAAGAGTAACGGTCGACTTTGGTCAGGTCGGCAACATAGCGGCTACCTGGGGTGCAGATACGTGCGAGATCGTTACGAGCAAGGTCGACCAGCATCAGGTGTTCGGAAAGTTCTTTATGGTCGGTACGCATTTCCAGCTCGATACGACTGTCGAGATCGCGATCCAGCGAGCCATCCGCACGGCGACCACGCGGGCGGGTCCCGGCGATCGGGTAAATTTCAATCTGACGGCTGGTGGCATCGTATTTCAACGAGCTCTCCGGCGATGCGCCAAACAGGGTGAAATCATTGTCCTGCATGAAAAACATGTACGGGCTGGGGTTGCTTTTCTTCAGCACATAGTAGGCTGCCAGCGGCGACGGGCAGGGCAGCGAGAAGCGACGAGATGGAACCACCTGGAAAATCTCACCTGCGCGAATCGCTTTTTGCAGGCCACGCACTACTGCACCGAACTCTTCATCGCTCTGATTGCATTCGCAGCGCATTTGCGGGACTTCAGTGACGGGCAGCGGCGGTGCGGGTTCGGTGAGCTGTTGGCTCAACTGTGCCAGGCGGGCGTTCAGTCGCTGTTTTTCCTCGTCATTTGGCGTGAAGATGCTGGCCTGAATGCGGGTGCTTTTTTTCTGGTGGTCGATAACCATCAGTGTTTCTGCCAGATAGAAGCAGTAGTCCGGGCAACGGTTACCTGCTTCAAGCTGAGGTAAATCTTCAAATCCGGCAACCAGGTCGTAGGAAAACAGACCGCCGAAGAACATGGCTTCACGCTCTTGCGCCGGAACATTGACCAGCTCCTGCAACAAACGGAACGCGTCAAATACAGAAAGTGAACATAAACGGGCATCTTCATCCAGCAGCGGGCTTACGCTGGGGAATGTCAACTGACGAATGTTCGGCTGTTTATCGTTTTCAACGCCCGTGGGCAGGGCGGCGTCCAGCAGAGGAAGTAGCGACGCGCCATTCGCCGACAATGCCTGAATAGTGACAGTGTCACCCAGTGCGGTAATACGCAACGCGCTGTCTACCAGCAGCAGGCTCTTGAGATCGTCCTTACTGTCGATATCGGCGGATTCCAGCAACAACGTTGCCGGTCGTGCGCCACACACCTGATGAAACAGCGCCGTTGGGTTCTCACGGTAGGCGGCATCGCAGGCGAGCAGTTCAAGTGTTGGTTTTTGTGTTTGCATCGTTCTTCTCATTAATTTTGTTCAAAAAAAAGCCCGCTCATGTGGCGGGCCGGGTATCTGGTTGCATAGTGCAGACGTAAGACACTGCCCGAAATCAGGAAGTGCGCCACCAACCGTGCAGAACAAAACGTGCTTTCATCTCAGATACCTTCTTCATGTGAACTTGCGTACTAGTTAACTAGTTCAATGGAGTAAAGTCAACACCTGATTTCAGTTAATTTGTCGAAACCGCTATGATGATCGTGATACGACATTTATTGAAACGGGAGACGCCTTGAGCGACACGAATTACGCAGTGATTTATGACCTGCACAGCCATACGACAGCCTCCGATGGGCGATTGACGCCAGAGGCCTTAGTACATCGTGCGGTAGAGATGCGAGTCGGTACACTGGCGATCACCGATCATGACACCACGGCAGGTATTGCGGCGGCAAGAGAAGAAATTTCACGTTCGGGGCTAGCGCTAAATCTAATCTCGGGTGTAGAAATTTCAACGGTCTGGGAAAACCATGAGATCCATATTGTGGGTCTGAATATTGATACCGCACATCCTATGATGTGTGCGTTTTTGGCACAGCAAACGGAACGCCGCCAGCAGCGCGCGCGCCTGATTGCAGAACGGCTGGACAAAGCGCATATTCCGGGAGCGTGGGAAGGGGCTTTGCGTTTGGCCGACGGCGGGGCCGTCACGCGGGGCCATTTTGCGCGTTTTCTGGTGGAATGCGGAAAAGCCACAACCATGGCGGATGTCTTTAAAAAATATCTTGCCCGTGGGAAAACCGGTTACGTTCCGCCACAGTGGTGTACAATAGAACAAGCTATTGATGTCATTCATCATTCTGGCGGTAAGGCAGTTCTGGCTCATCCTGGGCGGTACGATCTTAGCGCTAAGTGGCTGAAAAGACTGGTTGCACATTTTGCTGAACATCACGGTGACGCGATGGAAGTGGCACAGTGCCAGCAGTCTCCCAATGAACGTACCCATCTGGCGACGCTTGCGCGCCAGCATCAGTTGTGGGCATCGCAAGGGTCTGATTTTCACCAGCCGTGTCCATGGATTGAACTGGGGCGCAAACTTTGGTTGCCTGCCGGCGTCGAAGGCGTGTGGCAGCTTTGGGAACAGCCCGAGATCACAGAGAGGAAAGTATGAGCCAGTTTTTTTATATTCATCCCGAAAACCCACAGCAGCGGTTGATCAATCAGGCCGTTGAAATTGTGCGTAAAGGTGGGGTGATTGTCTATCCAACCGATTCCGGCTATGCGTTGGGATGCAAAATTGAAGATAAAGGCGCGATGGAGCGTATTTGTCGTATCCGTCATCTGCCGGACGGCCACAACTTTACGCTGATGTGCCGCGATTTGTCGGAGCTGTCTACCTATTCATTTGTCGACAACGTGGCCTTTCGTTTAATTAAAAACAATACGCCAGGCAACTATACTTTTATCCTGAAAGGGACGAAAGAAGTTCCACGCCGACTGCTGCAGGAAAAGCGTAAGACTATTGGCCTGCGAGTTCCGTCGAATCCCATTGCGCTGGCGTTGCTCGAAGCTTTGGGTGAGCCAATGCTTTCTACTTCACTGATGCTTCCGGGCAGCGAGTTTACCGAGTCCGATCCCGAAGAGATCAAAGATCGTCTGGAGAAGTTGGTCGATCTGATCATTCACGGTGGTTACCTTGGTCAACAACCGACGACGGTCATCGATTTAACCGATGATTCCCCGGTGGTATTGCGCGAAGGCGTTGGTGACGTTAAACCTTTCTTATAAAGGCGCGAACCGCTATACTACGCGGCCTTAAAATGGCGCTGACTGGTGCCGTTGATTCTCCTGTTCGACGCCTGTGAAGGCGACACCTAAAGGAAGCTCTATGAGCGAAAAGTTACAAAAAGTGCTGGCGCGTGCTGGCCACGGTTCTCGCCGTGAAATTGAATCCATTATTGCAGCAGGTCGTGTGAGCGTTGATGGCAAAATTGCCACGCTTGGCGATCGCGTTGAAGTGACGCCGGGTCTGAAAATCCGTATCGACGGCCATCTGATTTCGGTGAAAGAATCTGCAGAACAAATCTGCCGCGTTCTGGCCTATTACAAGCCGGAAGGTGAACTGTGTACCCGTAACGACCCGGAAGGTCGTCCAACCGTTTTTGACCGCTTGCCAAAGCTGCGCGACGCGCGCTGGATTGCCGTAGGTCGTCTGGACGTCAATACCTGTGGTCTGCTGCTGTTTACTACTGATGGTGAATTGGCGAACCGTCTGATGCACCCGAGCCGTGAAGTTGAACGCGAGTACGCGGTGCGTGTGTTCGGTCAGGTTGATGAAGCTAAACTGCGTGATCTGAGCCGTGGCGTACAGCTGGAAGATGGTCCGGCTGCGTTTAAAACCATCAAGTTCAGCGGTGGTGAAGGGATTAACCAGTGGTATAACGTCACGCTGACTGAAGGCCGCAACCGCGAGGTTCGTCGTCTGTGGGAAGCGGTAGGCGTGCAGGTAAGTCGTCTTATCCGTGTACGTTATGGCGATATTCCATTGCCGAAAGGTCTGCCGCGTGGCGGCTGGACGGAGCTTGATCTTGCACAGACCAACTATCTGCGTGAACTGGTGGAGTTGAAACCGGAAACCACGTCTAAAGTCGCTGTCGAGAAAGACCGTCGTCGCATGAAAGCGAATCAGATCCGCCGTGCGGTGAAACGTCACTCTCAGGTCGGCAGCAGCCGTCGCCCGGGTGGACGCAGCAACAACGGTTAATCATAAACAGGCCTGATAAGCAAAGCGCTATCAGGCGTTAGCGTGGAGCCGGATGCGGCGCAAGCGCCTTATCCGGCCTGCTATTAGTAATCAATCCCCATTTGGGCTTTAATGCCCGCTTCAAAAGCATGCTTGACCGGACGCAACTCGCTGACCGTGTCGGCTAACTCCAGAATATCGCGATGGCATCCACGACCCGTAATTATGACCGTCTGCTGGGCCGGGCGCGCGTTTAAGGCGTTGATCACCTCTTCAAGCGGGAGGTAGTCGTAGGCCACCATATACGTCAGTTCATCCAGCACAACCATATCCAGCTCAGGATCGGCCAGCATTCGTTTACCGTGTTCCCATACGGCCAGACAGGCAGCGGTGTCAGCTTCACGATTCTGTGTTTCCCAGGTAAACCCGGTCGCCATCACCTGAAACTCTACACCATGAGGTTCGAGCAGGTTTCTTTCGCCGTTTGGCCATGTACCTTTAATGAACTGCACTACACCGACTTTTTTACCGTGGCCCACTGCGCGAGTTGCTGTGCCGAACGCAGCGGTAGTTTTACCCTTACCATTACCGGTAAAAACGATGATAATTCCGCGCTCGTCTCTGGCGGCCGCAACACGCGCGTCAACCCGGTCTTTTACGCGCTGTTGGCGCTGCTGATAGCGTTCTTCACTCATTGGGCAATTCCTGGTTTACGGCCCGGTTGGGCATCAAAAGTCATACCGGTTTTACGGCGGCTGTCATCGCCCATCAGCCACAGGTACAGCGGCATAATGTCGGCGGGGGTTTTGAGTTTTTGCGGATCTTCCGTCGGGAATGCGCTGGCACGCATGCCGGTACGCGTGCCGCCTGGATTAATGCAATTTACGCGCAAATGGCGATTCTGGTATTCGTCTGCCAGGACCTGCATCATCCCTTCGGTTGCAAACTTAGAGGTGGCATACGCTCCCCAGTTAGCCCGTCCCTGACGACCGACGCTTGAGGAGGTAAAAACCAGCGATCCTGAATCTGATTTGAGTAACAGCGGCAGCAATGCCTGAGTCAACATAAACGTCGCGTTGACATTGACCTGCATAACATCCTGCCATACCTGCGGATTTTGTTCGCTCATCGGGCAAATATCGCCCAGCAGCCCGGCGTTATGCAACACCCCATCCAGACGCGGATAATGTGCGGCGAGGCGTTGCGCCAACTGGTGACACTCTTCAGCGGTACAGGTCAGCAGATCCAGTGTAAACCATTGTGGTTGTGTTCCGTTTTCATCGGCGACGGTGCGGGCAACCTGACGCAATTTTTCTTCATTACGTCCAAGCAGGATAACGGTCGCACCGTAGCGTGCATAGGTAAGCACGGCTTCACGTCCGATGCCATCACTGGCACCGGTGACCAGAATAATGCGATCCTGTAACAGGTCTTGTTTAGGTTGGTAATGCACGGCTACTCCTCGGCGACGCTTTGGCCATCTCGTTCGCGATAACTTTTCGGCTTTATGCCTTAAACACTGGTGTTTTTCAATCAGCCAAAGGTAATAACACCGCAAAATGAACACTTTGTCATGCTTTTTGCCGATTCAGCATCGGATGGATGAAGCAAGACGGGTTTACACGCCTGTTGTACACTGAGCGAAAGTAGCGTTGTTTAACCAAGGTGGGTCTCGTGGAATTGTTGTCTGAATATGGGCTGTTTTTGGCAAAAATTGTCACTGTTGTGGTGGCTATTGCGGTGATTGTCATGCTGATTGTAAACGCGACACAACGTAAGCGTCAGCGTGGTGAATTACGCGTTATTAATCTTAGCGATCAATATAAAGAGATGAAGGAAGATCTGTCGATGGCATTGCTGGATAGTCATCAGCAGAAGTTATGGCATAAAGCGCAGAAAAAGAAGCATAAGCTAGAGGCCAAAACCGCCAAAGCCAAAGCAAAACTGGGGGACAGTGCGTCATCAGAAAAACCTCGCGTCTGGGTGCTCGATTTTAAGGGCAGTATGGATGCCCACGAGGTCAGCGCATTGCGGGAAGAGGTCACGGCGGTACTGGCGGTGGTGAAACCGCAGGATCAGGTGGTTGTGCGTCTGGAAAGCCCCGGTGGTGTGGTACATGGTTATGGGCTGGCTGCCTCGCAGTTGCAGCGCCTACGCGATAAAGCGATTCCCTTGACGGTAACGGTGGATAAAGTCGCAGCGAGCGGTGGATATATGATGGCCTGTGTAGCGGATAAAATTGTCTCAGCGCCGTTTGCCATTGTGGGCTCGATTGGCGTGGTGGCGCAGATCCCGAACTTCAACCGTTTCCTGAAAGGCAAGGATATTGATATCGAGCTGCACACGGCTGGACAGTACAAACGTACGCTGACACTGCTTGGTGAAAATACGGAAGAAGGGCGACAGAAATTCCGTGAAGATTTGAATGAAACCCATCATCTGTTTAAAGATTTTGTGCAACGTATGCGTCCAACTCTGGACATCGAACAGGTTGCTACAGGTGAACACTGGTTTGGGCAGCAGGCGCTGGCAAACGGGTTGGTCGATGAGATCAATACCAGTGATGAAGTGATTCTCGGGTTGATGGATGGCCGTGAAGTGCTGCACGTCCGCTATATGCAGCGCAAAAAGCTGATGGACCGTTTCACTGGTAGCGCGGCAGAAAGTGCAGACCGCTTACTTATGCGCTGGTGGCAGCGGGGACAGAAGCCCCTGATGTAAAATTGCAATTGCCGGATGGCGATGCTCACGCATCTTATCCGGCCTGGAGGATCGTAATATCCCAGGCCGGATAAGGCAGCGCCGCCATCCGGCAAATCATTTCTCGCGTTAATCGATCAAGTGGTACTTTTCAGAAAGCACATGCGCCAGGTGTTTAAACATATTAAACACCGCAGTGCTTTTGGGCGTTGGTAGCCCTTGCTCGTCTAAAAAGTAATCTCCGCTGAAAACCAGCACGCCATTTCGCTGCGTTACGCCGGTGGCGACAATCCCCGCCAGCGTGTCCTCATGCTCACGAATGATTTTGTTGGCTTCAATCAGCAGTGTTTCGCGATCGATGGGTTGAGTGTCTTTATGCATTATTTACTCCTTAAACAAGGACATTAGTCTACGCCGAGCCCAGCTTATGGGCAAATATTCCCTGACTTAAATGAAGGCTATAGGAGGGGATTGCAACTGGCGAGATTTGTTTTTGCATGCTAATAAAGTTGCGTAACGCATTTTATCAGGTACAGTGTGACGCTTTCGTCAATCTGGCAACAGATTTGCTTGACATTCGACCAATACTCCGTCGCGCCAAAGCGTTTGTGTGCGAAAAAGCCTGTTAACTCAGTTACATGAGAGTTACATTACAAGCGCAAATCAGTTTAAGGGGTTGATATCCGCCGACGCAGAGACCATATCGATGTCTCGTCGCCAGTGGAAGGTGAATCAACGTGCGACGCATTCTGGAAGAATCAAATTAGGTAAAGGTGAATATGGGTAAAGCTCTTGTCATCGTTGAGTCCCCGGCAAAAGCCAAAACGATCAACAAGTATCTGGGTAATGACTACGTGGTGAAATCCAGCGTCGGTCATATCCGTGATTTGCCGACCAGTGGCTCAGCAACTAAAAAGAGCGCCGACTCAACCTCCACCAAAACGGCTAAAAAGCCCAAAAAGGATGAACGTGGCGCTCTCGTCAACCGCATGGGCGTTGACCCGTGGCACAACTGGGATGCGCGCTATGAAGTGCTGCCTGGTAAAGAGAAAGTTGTCTCTGAACTGAAACAACTGGCTGAAAAAGCCGACCACATCTATCTCGCAACCGACCTTGACCGCGAAGGGGAAGCCATTGCCTGGCACCTGCGGGAAGTTATCGGTGGCGACGACACCCGCTACAGCCGCGTGGTGTTTAACGAAATTACTAAAAACGCTATCCGTCAGGCGTTTGAAAAACCGGGCGAGCTGAACATCGACCGTGTTAATGCACAACAGGCTCGTCGCTTTATGGACCGCGTTGTCGGCTATATGGTGTCGCCGCTGCTGTGGAAAAAAATTGCCCGTGGCCTGTCTGCCGGCCGAGTACAGTCGGTTGCCGTGCGTCTGGTTGTTGAGCGTGAGCGTGAAATTAAAGCATTCGTCCCCGAAGAGTTCTGGGAAATTGATGCCAATACCACGACGCCAGCCGGTGATGCATTGCCGCTTGAGGTTACTCACCAGAACGATAAACCGTTCCGTCCGGTTAATCGCGAACAAACACTCGCGGCAGTAAGCCTGCTGGAAAAAGCACGTTATAGCGTTCTGGAACGCGAAGATAAGCCAACCAGCAGCAAGCCGGGCGCCCCCTTCATCACGTCCACGTTACAGCAGGCTGCCAGCACGCGTCTGGGCTTTGGCGTGAAGAAAACCATGATGATGGCGCAGCGCTTGTATGAAGCGGGTTATATCACCTATATGCGTACTGACTCCACCAACCTGAGTCAGGATGCTGTGGCGATGGTCCGTGATTACATTAGCGATAATTTTGGCAAAAAGTATCTGCCAGAAAGCGCAAACCAGTACGCCAGCAAAGAGAATTCGCAGGAAGCGCACGAAGCTATTCGTCCTTCTGATGTCGCTGTTCAGGCGGAATCTCTGAAAGATATGGAAGCCGATGCTCAAAAACTGTATCAACTGATTTGGCGCCAATTTGTTGCCTGTCAGATGACGCCAGCAAAATACGATTCCACTACGTTAACCGTGGGCGCGGGTGATTTCCGCCTGAAAGCACGTGGCCGTATTCTACGTTTCGATGGCTGGACAAAAGTGATGCCTGCACTGCGTAAGGGTGATGAAGATCGCATCTTACCGGCCGTGGATAAAGGCGATGTACTGACACTTGTCGAGCTGACACCCGCTCAGCACTTTACCAAGCCACCAGCGCGCTTCAGTGAAGCCTCGTTGGTTAAAGAACTTGAAAAACGGGGTATTGGTCGTCCATCAACGTATGCCTCGATCATCTCTACAATTCAGGATCGCGGTTACGTTCGTGTTGAGAACCGTCGCTTCTACGCTGAAAAAATGGGTGAAATTGTCACCGATCGTCTGGAAGAAAACTTCCGCGAATTGATGAACTACGATTTCACCGCGCAGATGGAAGACAGCCTTGACCAGGTGGCGAACCACGAAGCTGAGTGGAAAGGTGTGCTCGACAACTTCTTCAGTGATTTTACTCAGCAGTTGGATAAAGCCGAGAAAGATCCCGAAGAAGGCGGCATGCGTCCGAACCAGATGGTACTGACCAGCATTGATTGTCCGACATGTGGGCGCAAGATGGGTATCCGTACTGCCAGTACCGGTGTCTTCCTTGGGTGTTCCGGCTATGCGCTTTCACCGAAAGAGCGTTGCAAAACCACGATTAACCTGGTGCCGGAGAATGAAGTCCTGAACGTACTGGAAGGGGATGACGCTGAGACTAACGCCTTGCGCGCGAAGCGTCGCTGCCAGAAGTGTGGTACGGCGATGGACAGCTATCTGATCGATCCAAAACGTAAGCTGCATGTCTGTGGTAACAACCCGACCTGTGATGGTTACGAAATCGAAGAGGGCGAGTTCCGTATTAAGGGTTATGACGGTCCTATCGTTGAGTGCGAGAAATGTGGTTCTGAAATGCACCTGAAAATGGGGCGTTTCGGTAAATACATGGCATGTACTAACGACGAGTGTAAAAACACCCGTAAGATCCTGCGTAATGGTGAAGTGGCTCCGCCGAAAGAAGATCCTGTTCCGTTGCCGGAACTGCCGTGTGAAAAATCGGATGCGTATTTCGTGTTGCGTGACGGTGCAGCAGGTATTTTCCTGGCCGCTAACACCTTCCCGAAATCACGTGAAACCCGTGCACCGTTAGTGGAAGAGTTGTATCGCTTCCGCGATCGTCTGCCGGAAAAACTGCGTTACCTGGCCGATGCGCCGCAGACGGACCCCGATGGTAATAAGTCGATGGTTCGCTTTAGCCGTAAAACTAAGCAGCAATATGTCGCTGCGGAAAAAGACGGTAAAGCAACCGGGTGGTCTGCATTTTTCGTTGACGGTAAATGGGTAGAAGGTAAGAAATAACAGCGTTCTGGCTGAATTTCTCCTCAAAGGGTCGCGTAAGCGACCCTTTTTGTTTGCGGCGTATTATTTTTTGTCATACCTATACAGCGTACATATAAATGATATAGTGGTTATAGTTGACAGGCTTTTTATTATTAAATCGTATTAGCAGCGCGTGTGAGTCTGCTTTTAAACGATGTTCTGATGGCACAATTCTGGATGGCTTAACATGAAATTACAGCAGCTTCGCTATATCGTTGAGGTGGTAAACCACAACCTTAATGTCTCCTCAACGGCCGAAGGACTCTATACCTCCCAGCCGGGGATCAGTAAGCAAGTTCGTATGCTGGAAGATGAGCTTGGCATCCAGATTTTTGCCCGTAGCGGTAAGCACCTGACGCAGGTGACTCCTGCAGGGCAGGAAGTTATTCGTATTGCCCGCGAAGTCTTGTCAAAAGTGGATGCCATTAAGTCGGTTGCTGGTGAACATACCTGGCCCGACAAAGGTTCGTTATATATTGCTACCACACACACGCAGGCGCGTTACGCGCTGCCCAACGTGATTAAAGGTTTTATTGAGCGTTATCCTCGCGTTTCGTTGCATATGCATCAGGGATCGCCGACGCAAATTGCCGAGGCTGTTTCGAAGGGGAATGCTGATTTTGCCATCGCGACGGAAGCACTGCATCTGTACGATGATCTGGTGATGCTGCCATGCTATCACTGGAACCGTTCGATTGTTGTTACGCCAGACCATCCGTTGGCGGGCAAAACCTCCGTATCCATTGAAGAGCTGGCGCAATATCCGCTGGTGACGTACACCTTTGGTTTTACAGGGCGCTCAGAACTGGATACCGCGTTTAATCGCGCGGGTCTTGAGCCGCGTATTGTTTTTACGGCAACCGATGCTGATGTGATAAAAACCTATGTCCGACTGGGGCTGGGCGTGGGCGTGATTGCCAGCATGGCAGTGGATCCTCTCTCTGATCCGGATCTGGTGCGTGTTGATGCTCATGATATTTTCAGTCACAGCACCACGAAAATTGGTTTTCGTCGCAGCACATTTTTACGCAGCTACATGTATGATTTCATTCAGCGTTTCGCACCGCATCTGACACGCGATGTGGTGGATACGGCGGTGGCGTTGCGTTCCAACGATGACATTGAAGCTATGTTCAAAGATATTAAATTGCCAGAGAAATAATAACGGAAGCTGCCTCGCTGGTATCCTCGTTCTCCAGCCATACCCGCGGGGCGGTTGAATGTATTTATGATTTTCTTTTTGTCTATTATCCCTATATTATTTATGGAAAATATTCTCCAAAGTAGTTTCAAATGAGTAAGCCTGCCAAAATCCCTTTCAAATATTTATAACTGATCAAACAATTAAGTTATTTATAAAGCTGGGTTCGAAAATTATCTGGCTTTTTCAGGCTGTTTTTATTAGGATTCCTCTTATCTGATGATTAATTGTACCGATTGTTTGGTGCCTAAATGATAAGTGATTTCGATAGTATGAGGTTAGCAATGCCTTCTGGAAACCAGCCTGCGCGCAGAGATCCCGCGATGAAACGTAAAGCATGGTTCACCGTGTTTCTGGGCTCCGCCGTGTTCTGGATCGTGGTTGCTCTGGTGGTCTGGAAAGTGTGGGGGTAATTGATGTCCACACAGGAACAACAGTCCACTGTTACACCTGCTCATCATGATAATGAGCAAGCGAATGAAACCGTTGTAGAAAAAAAACAGGATATTCCCGCTTCGTGGGATCTTTCATCTGAGCAACGGGCATTTATTGATCTATTTATTGAAGATGATAAGCAAGAACAATAAGCAATACGTTTTTTATAATAATAAGTATTAGCGTGCTTATTTAATTCAGTATGAATAATCACATCTCAATCTTGGTACGCCATCTAAACAGCGTATTGTCGGTTGCATCGATGTATCGGGTCTGCTCATTTACCGTACTTCAATCTTATTCCCCGCCACTTGCATAGTTCGTCATCTTTTGTCGTTCACCTATTTTATCAATTTGAGTTGTTATCAAAACGTTACATTTTGTTTGTGTTATCTTTAATACTAACCCTGAGGAGAGTCAGGGGATCCAACCCTGTCATTTAAGGAGGAGCTATGTCGTCTACCCTACGAGAATCCAGTAAGGACACATTGCAGGTTAAAGATAAAACCTACCGCTACTACAGTTTGCCCCTGGCTGCCAAATCACTGGGTGATATCACCCGTTTACCTAAATCACTAAAAGTATTGCTGGAAAACCTGCTGCGTTGGCAGGACGGTGACTCTGTTACCGAAGAAGATATTCATGCTCTGGCGCAATGGCTGAAAACGGCTCATGCCGATCGCGAAATTGCCTACCGACCCGCTCGCGTTCTCATGCAGGACTTCACCGGCGTTCCGGCGGTGGTTGACCTGGCTGCCATGCGCGAAGCGGTTAAACGTCTTGGCGGGGATACCGCAAAAGTGAACCCGCTGTCACCTGTTGATCTGGTTATTGATCACTCCGTTACGGTCGACCGTTTTGGTGACGATGATGCTTTTGAAGAAAACGTTCGCCTGGAAATGGAGCGCAACCATGAGCGCTATGTATTTCTGAAATGGGGGCAGCAGGCGTTTAGCCGATTCAGTGTTGTTCCACCGGGAACAGGAATTTGCCACCAGGTAAACCTCGAATACCTGGGTAAAGCGGTGTGGAGTGAGCTGCAAAACGGCGAGTGGGTAGCTTACCCCGACACGCTGGTCGGTACCGATTCCCATACCACAATGATTAATGGTCTCGGCGTGCTGGGCTGGGGTGTCGGCGGGATTGAAGCAGAGGCCGCCATGTTGGGGCAACCGGTTTCAATGCTGATTCCGGATGTCGTGGGCTTCAAACTCGTTGGTAAACTTCGCGAAGGGATCACCGCTACCGATCTGGTACTGACCGTTACGCAGATGCTGCGTAAACACGGTGTGGTCGGTAAATTTGTTGAGTTCTATGGTGATGGGCTGGACAGCCTGCCGCTCGCTGACCGGGCGACCATTGCTAACATGTCGCCGGAATACGGCGCAACCTGCGGCTTTTTCCCAATTGACGGGGTAACTCTTGAGTACATGCGTCTGAGCGGGCGCAGTGAAGAGCAGGTTGAATTAGTCGGCGCTTATGCTAAAGCACAGGGGATGTGGCGTAACCCAGGTGATGAGCCTGTGTTTACCAGTTCACTGGAGCTGGACATGGGCACTGTGGAAGCCAGCCTGGCCGGACCGAAGCGTCCGCAGGATCGTGTTGCATTGGGTGATGTACCGAAAGCATTCGCCGCGAGTAATGAACTGGAAGTGAATAGCTCGCAAAAAGATCGTCAGCCGGTCGACTATGCAATGAGCGGTCATCAATATCAGCTACCGGATGGTGCTGTAGTGATTGCAGCGATCACGTCATGTACCAACACGTCCAATCCCAGCGTTCTGATGGCGGCTGGATTGCTGGCGAAAAAAGCGGTCACGCTTGGTCTGAAGCGCCAGCCGTGGGTGAAAGCGTCGCTGGCACCTGGGTCAAAAGTCGTTTCTGATTACCTGGCGCAGGCAAAACTGACCCCGTACCTTGATGAGTTGGGTTTTAACCTTGTTGGTTATGGCTGTACTACCTGTATAGGCAACTCTGGCCCGTTACCTGACCCGATTGAAACGGCGATTAAAAAAGGTGATCTGACGGTAGGGGCGGTGCTTTCCGGCAACCGTAACTTTGAAGGGCGTATCCATCCGCTGGTGAAGACAAACTGGCTGGCTTCTCCACCGCTGGTGGTGGCTTATGCGCTGGCCGGGAATATGAATATTGATCTGACGAAAGATCCGCTTGGCCATGACAGAAAAGGCGATCCTGTCTATCTGAAAGATATCTGGCCGAGTGCGCAGGAAATCGCCCGTGCTGTGGAACAGGTTTCTACTGAGATGTTCCATAAAGAGTATGCCGAGGTGTTCGAAGGCACGCCGGAATGGAAGTCGATTAATGTTGATCGTGCAGATACCTATGGCTGGCAGTCGGATTCAACCTATATCCGGTTATCACCGTTTTTTGATGGTATGCAGGCGAAGCCGGACCCTGTGCAGGATATCCATGGTGCACGTATCCTGGCGATGCTGGGCGACTCCGTCACCACCGATCATATTTCTCCTGCGGGGAGCATCAAGCCAGACAGCCCAGCCGGGCGTTATCTGCAAAACCACGGTGTTGAGCGTAAAGATTTTAACTCCTACGGTTCTCGCCGCGGAAACCACGAAGTAATGATGCGTGGTACGTTTGCCAATATCCGTATCCGTAACGAAATGGTACCGGGTGTGGAAGGGGGAATGACGCGTCATTTGCCAGGTGCAGAAGTGATGGCTATCTATGACGCCGCCATGCAATACCAGCAAGAGAAGACCCCGCTGGCCATTGTTGCCGGTAAGGAGTATGGGTCGGGTTCCAGTCGGGACTGGGCTGCGAAAGGCCCGCGTTTGTTGGGGATTCGCGTCGTGATCGCCGAGTCCTTTGAGCGTATTCACCGTTCTAATCTCATTGGTATGGGGATCCTGCCTCTGGAATTTCCGCAGGGAGTTACACGTAAAACCCTGGGTTTAACCGGGGAGGAGGTCATTGATATTACGGACTTACAAAATATTAAACCGGGAGCGACTATCCCGGTGAATATGGTCCGTGTGGATGGTAGTAAAGAGGTGATTTCGTGTCGCTGCCGTATTGATACCGCGACAGAGCTAACCTATTACCAAAACGATGGCATTTTGCACTATGTTATTCGTAATATGTTGAATTAAATTATAAAAAAGCCTGCTTACGCAGGCTTTTTGCATCGTCAGCAAGCGAGAATGTCACTCGCTTAGCAGATGTCCCATTTTAGCGGCTTTGGTATCCAGATAGTGTTCATTCTTCGGGTTACGGCCAACAATTAGTGGCACACGCTCCACAATATTGATCCCAGCTTCTGTCAGAATTTCCACTTTCTTCGGGTTATTGGTTAGCAGACGGACTTCATCCACACCCAATAATTTGAACATATCGGCACACAAGGTGAAGTCTCGCTCGTCCGCCGCAAAGCCTAACTGATGGTTGGCTTCGACGGTGTCATAGCCCTGATCCTGCAACGCATAGGCACGGATCTTATTCAGCAGGCCGATGTTACGTCCTTCCTGACGATGGTAGAGCAGAATACCGCGTCCTTCTTCAGCGATATGCGTAAGTGCCGCTTCCAGTTGGAAGCCACAATCACAACGCAGACTGAACAGCGCATCGCCGGTCAGACATTCGGAATGAACACGTGCCAGGACAGGCGTCTGGCCTGAAATATCGCCAAAAACCAGTGCGACATGATCGTGTCCGGTTGCCAGTTCTTCAAATCCCACCATCAGGAAATCACCCCAGGGGGTTGGCAGTTTGGCTTCTGCCACACGTTTAAGCTGCATGTAATTCTCCAGATTATGCTGGCACTGTGCGTGCCGTCGCCTGTTGGCTTCTGTATTGCACTATTTTGCCATAAGGCAAGGGTGTTCACCTAATTGCAGCAACGCATTCATTTTCGAATGGCACAAAATTGTCAATTTTCCCGGTGCGTAGATTTTTCAGTTATGATTGTGGGACTTATCGACGAAAGGAGACGCAATGCTGTCTATTGCCAAGCGAACCACTGTAGGCGCAGGGTTGTTACTGATTATGCCGGTTTCTGTATGGATATCCGGCTGGAGCTGGCAGCCTGGGCAGAATGCCTGGTGGTTAAAATCCTTATACTGGGTAACTGAAACGGTGACGCAACCCTGGGGGATTATCACCCATGTTTTTCTCTGTGCGTGGTTTTTGTGGTGCCTGCGATTTCGTCTGAAGGCCGCAGTTATGCTATTTGCGATCCTGGCGGCGGCTATCTTAATTGGCCAGGGTGTGAAATCCTGGGTTAAAGAGAGGGTGCAGGAGCCCCGACCATTTGTTCTGTGGCTGGAAAAAACGCACCATGTTCCGGTAGATGAGTTCTACACTTTAAAACGTAAAGACCGCGGGCACTTAGTAAAAGATCAGTTGTCCGGGCAGCAGGATATTCCACCTTTTTTACGTAAGCACTGGCAAAAAGAGACTGGTTTTGCTTTTCCTTCAGGGCATACGATGTTTGCTGCCAGTTGGGCGTTACTGGGTGTCGGGTTGTTATGGCCACGCAGGCGCACGCTGACGATTGTGTTCTTACTTGTCTGGGCGACCGGCGTAATGGGCAGTCGTTTGCTTCTGGGCATGCACTGGCCGCGCGATTTGGTTGTTGCGACGCTGATTTCGTGGCTGCTGGTTACGCTGGCAACATGGCTTGCACAGCGAGTATGTGGACCTCTAACACCTCCCGTCCAGGAGACGAAGGAAATAGCGCAGCGTGAGCAATAACGCAGACCGTGATTGATTTTTCAAATTTAGCCCTCAAATCATACAGCGTAAGGCGCTTTTCCGTTTCGCACTCGTCGTGAAAATGGTAATTTAAAGGGCTTAACGCGGTAAGTTGTACACGATTTATTCGCTCAAACCACATAACGGGAAGTAATGTGAAATATTTACTCATTTTCTTACTGGTGTTGGCGATTTTTGTTATTTCGGTGACATTGGGTGCGCAAAACGATCAACAGGTTACGTTTAATTACCTGCTAGCTCAGGGTGAGTATCGTATCTCCACGCTGCTTGCTGTATTGTTTGCTGCAGGTTTTGCGATTGGTTGGTTAATTTGCGGCCTCTTCTGGCTGAAGGTTCGTGTGTCTCTTGCGCGTGCCGAACGTAAAATTAAACGCCTGGAAAACCAGCTTGCGCCTGCGACCGACGTTGCGGTAACTGCCGACTCGTCGGTTGTGAAGGAATAATTATTTATGTTGGAGTTGTTGTTTCTGCTTTTACCTGTAGCCGCTGCCTATGGGTGGTATATGGGTCGCAGAAGTGCGCAACAAACAAAGCAGGATGAAGCTAACCGTCTTTCGCGCGACTATGTCGCCGGGGTTAACTTCCTCTTGAGCAACCAACAAGATAAAGCGGTGGATCTGTTCCTCGATATGTTGAAAGAGGATACCGGCACCGTTGAGGCTCATCTCACCCTCGGAAACCTGTTCCGCTCGCGCGGTGAAGTTGACCGTGCTATCCGTATCCACCAAACCCTCATGGAAAGTGCTTCGCTGACATACGAGCAGCGTTTGTTGGCTGTACAGCAGTTGGGACGTGACTACATGGCTGCCGGATTGTATGACCGTGCGGAAGACATGTTCAATCAGTTGACTGATGAAACGGATTTCCGTGTGGGGGCATTGCAGCAACTGTTGCAAATCTATCAGGCAACCAGTGAATGGCAAAAAGCTATTGATGTTGCAGAACGTCTGGTGAAACTCGGCAAAGATAATCAGCGCATTGAAATTGCGCATTTTTACTGTGAACTGGCCTTGCAGCAAATGGGCAGCGACGATGTGGATCGCGCCATGGCATTGCTGAAAAAAGGAGCCGCTGCAGACAAAAACAGTGCTCGTGTCTCGATTATGATGGGGCGCGTTTATATGCTGAAGGGAGATTACGCGAAGGCCGTTGAATGCCTGCAACGCGTGATCTCCCAGGATAAAGAGTTGGTCAGTGAAACGCTGGAAATGCTGCAGAGCTGCTATCAACAACTGGGTAAAAACGATGAGTGGGCGGAGTTTTTACGCCGTGCGGTCGAAGAAAACACCGGTGCTGCCGCGGAGTTGATGCTGGCTGATATTCTTGAGGCGCGTGAGGGGACTGATACTGCGCAGGTTTATATCACCCGTCAGTTGCAACGCCACCCGACGATGCGTGTGTTCCATAAACTGATGGATTACCATCTTAATGAAGCGGAAGAAGGGCGCGCAAAAGAGAGTCTGATGGTCCTGCGCGATATGGTTGGCGAGCAAGTGCGTAGCAAGCCACGCTATCGTTGCCAAAAGTGCGGGTTTACTGCTTATTCGCTGTACTGGCATTGCCCATCGTGCCGCTCCTGGTCAACCATCAAGCCAATTCGTGGTCTGGATGGGCTCTAATTTTTAAAAAAAACTCATTTTAGTTACAACATACTGCTTTGTTTTTCTTCATCCAACACTCAGGCTCCTGCGCCACATCGCTTCGCAGAAATGTAAACGCGCCTGTTAATTTCCTATTACCACAGGTAGAATGCACGCCGTTTACCCATTTTGCGCCGTTCGTGCGCCCATCATCAAGAAGGTCTGGTCATGACGTTTACTGCTTCATCTTCTTCCCGTGCTGCTACTGATTCTCCCGTCGTTGTCGCGTTGGATTATTCAAATCGTGATAAGGCATTAGCTTTTGTCGACAGAATTGATCCTCGCGATTGCCGTTTGAAAGTGGGCAAAGAGATGTTCACACTTTTTGGACCTCAGTTGGTACGGGATCTGCAACAGCGCGGCTTCGACGTCTTTCTGGATTTGAAGTTTCATGATATTCCCAACACCACGGCGCATGCCGTCGCGGCGGCAGCTGACCTTGGTGTCTGGATGGTAAACGTTCATGCTTCCGGTGGGGCTCGAATGATGACCGCTGCCCGTGAAGCATTGCTGCCTTTTGGTAAAGATGCGCCACTGTTAATTGCGGTGACGGTCCTGACCAGTATGGAAGCCAGCGACCTTGCCGATCTTGGAGTGACGTTGTCACCTGCGGAGTATGCTGAAAAGTTGGCGCGTTTGACGCAAAATTGTGGGTTGGACGGGGTAGTATGCTCGGCGCATGAAGCGGTGAGGTTCAAGCAGGCGCTTGGTCAGGCATTTAAGCTGGTGACGCCAGGCATTCGTCCGGAAGGCAGTGAGGCGGGTGACCAGCGCCGTATTATGACGCCACAGCAGGCGCTGGACGCTGGTGTGGATTACATGGTGATTGGTCGTCCAGTCACGCAGTCGGAAGATCCGGCGCAAACGCTGAAGATGATCAACGCCTCTCTGAATCGAGGTGCATAAATGAGCGACTCAAACTCTCGACTGGTTTATTCAACTGAGTCCGGGCGAATTGATGAGCCCAGAGTGGTAGCAGAGCGTCCGAAGGGCGATGGCATTGTTCGCATTCAGCGTCAGACCAGCGGTCGTAAAGGTAAGGGCGTTTGCCTGATTACCGGTATTGATCAAGATGACGCTGCACTGGTCAAATTAGCCGCAGAACTGAAGAAAAAATGTGGCTGTGGTGGTGCAGTGAAGGACGGCGTAATTGAAATTCAGGGTGATAAACGCGACCTGATAAAATCGCTGCTGGAAGCCAAAGGAATGAAAGTTAAACTGGCAGGCGGCTAATAAAAAAAGCCACGGATACACTCCGTGGCTTTTCTAATAATACAAACCTGAAAAAGTAAACGTATTATTATATCGAGCCGTTCAACCGTAAATTATTTACCCACCTGGTGGCCGATAATACCACCCACTGCAGCACCACCCAGCGTACCCAGCGTGCTGCCGTCAGTCAGGACTGCACCGCCTATCGCACCTGCACCTGCACCGATTGCAGTGTTACGGTCACGTTTGGACCAGTTAGAGCAGGCACTCAAAGACATTGCTAGTGTAATCGCCAGAATGGCAGCGGTCATTTTTTTGCTCGTTACTAACATAATACTTTCTCCTGAATTATTGAATCACGGAATCCAGTTCACTTTAATGATAGCGCCAAAATAGGACGACTAAAGATATTTCCGCGAAACCGTTTAGCGCAGGGCATTACAATCAAATCTTGAGGTGATTGTTCGCTCCTGTTATATCGCTAACATTAATTCTACGACTTTATCCTGTTAACGACAGGTAAAAAGTCTTAATTGGACCGTCGGATAAGTCTCAGAGAGAAGATGATCTGCCCGCAGACAAATCATCTGCTGAAGTATTATGCGTGGGCATCAATGATATTGACGGTTAAACCCGAGTGTTCAAGTTGCATTTGCACACTGGCACTGAGTCTGGAGTCTGTAACTACACGACTGAATCTGTCTAACGGGCCCAGTGTGTAGGGATGAATGGCCTCAAATTTAGAGCTATCGCTGAGTACAATCACCTCTGCGCCTTTTTCCAGAACCGCATTAACCACATCAGAGCGCATCATATCACGCCCGGTGAAGCCGGTGTCGGCCTGCCAGCCATCAATACCGATAAAGGCTTTACTGAAATGTACCTGCTGAATAAATTGGCGAGTCAACGGTCCGACCATGCTCTCGCTTTTTTTCTGATAGATCCCACCGAGGAGAATGACTTCACACGGTGTTTCTTTGAGCAGGTGCGCGATGTAGCTACTCACCGTGATGATGGTGACATCTTTTTGTTCCGCCAGCGTTCTGGCCAGCAGCGCATTGCTGCTGCCATTTTCAATAAAGACGGATTCACCTGGATTGACCAGCGACGCCGCAAATTCAGCCAGTTCACGTTTAAGGGTGAAATTGGTCATCATGCGCGTTTCGACATCATCACTGTTCAGTGACACCGCAAAACCGTGCGCACGGCGCAAGTAACTCTGTTTTTCCAGTGTGTTCAGATCCTGTCGAATCGTCACTTCGGATACACCAGTGATTTTAGCCAGGTCGGCCACGCTCATCTGACCTTTATCAATCACCATCTGCAAAATAGATTGTTGTCGGGAATTCATAGTATTAATTTTTATAGCGATATCGTATCGGAAATTAAACGGTAGCTGCGTTATCTGAAATCTGATGGCTACAGCGACATAACGTGAGTGAGGTCATCAGATCTCCCACGGGGCCTTCGGTTTGTTTGACACAGACGCAGCATCTTCTTTGACCGTATCTAACAGTTCAGCCTTGAGAATTTCGAGGTTATGGATAGCTGAGTGGTAATCGCCTGCAACGAGAATATCCAGCACGGTATCAATGCGCTCGGCCAGACGTTGTGCGTCGATATCAGACATGGTCATCATCCTAATGTCAAAAAGGTTTGAATTTCATGATGCAGAAATTCATGCCAAAAGAGAAGGGAAAAATAGTATTAACATGAATGATTGGAGAATATTATATATTCTGTGATTACATACAGATATGATCATCACACAGTGTCCACTTTTGGCTATTTTTCACGTTTATCCCTTCCACTTTTCTTGTTGCGTTACCGCATTTTTTTATTCAGATGACGTTTATACCAACGTTCAAACGCAGCGGCTGGCATTGGCTTGGCGAACAAAAAACCCTGACGTTCATTGACGCCATTTTTGGTTAAAAAGGCATCCTCTTTCGTACTTTCAACGCCTTCAGCTATCACCTGCAGGTTAAGCGCCTGCGCCACCGCGACAATGGCGCGCACCAGCGACTGTGAAATGGGTTGCTTATGAATATCCCTGACGAACGCCTGGTCCAGCTTAATGGCATCAAGTGGGAAGCGGGCAAGTTGAGACAACGATGAATAACCCGTCCCGAAATCATCTAAATGGATCTGTGCCCCAAGCTGGCTAAATTGCTGAATAACGGACAGTGCCAGTTGTTCGTTTTCAATTAAACTGCTCTCGGTCAATTCGACATCGATAGGGCAATATTCAAAATTGAGGTCGTGAAGCACCTGTTTCAGGTCGGTAAACAGCGTCTGATCGGCAAGCTGGCGAGCAGAAACGTTCACGGCCACTCGCAGATTAATCCCTTTATCGCGCCACTTTGCGACCTGACGAACAACGTCGAGAATAACCCAGCGCCCCAGCGGCACAATCAAGCCTGATTCTTCAGCGTAGGAGATAAACTCCAGCGGAGGAATGAGGCCGCGTTCAGGGGACTGCCAGCGCACCAGCGCCTCCAGACTACGTACTTCACCACGCCATGTTATTTTCGGCTGGTAATGAATCAACAATTGATCGTTTTCCAGCGCCTTACGTAAGTTGGTATCCAGCCAAAGATACTCAAATACTCGCTGGTTCATTTCCGGAGAGAAAACGCAGAATTGTCCACGTCCGCCTTCCTTGGCGGTATACATGGCGGTATCGGCATTGCGAATAACGCTCTCGCAGTCGTGTCCATGCTGTGGTGCAAGGGATATTCCAATCGAACAACCGGTATAAACCTCAATCAGGCCAATTCGGAAGGGCTGGCGCAAACGGGTCAAAATACGTGATGCCGTGGCTTCCAGCGCCACTTGAGATGTTTCAGTCGCGAGGACAATAAACTCATCGCCACCAAAGCGGGCCAGTAACTGGTTATCATCAAGACAGCTGAGAATCGCCAGTGATACGCTTTGCAACAGTTGATCGCCGAACATATGTCCGTAGGCATCGTTTACTTTTTTGAAATTGTCCAGATCGAGGTACACAATACCAACCTGAGTATCTCCTGCATTCTCAATGGCTTCAGTAATCAGCTCATGAATCGCATTCCGATTAGGTAATCCGGTAATGGAGTCGGTATTTGCCAGAACTCTCAGGCGCTCCTGAGCACGCCGTTCTTCGGTGATATCGGTACCTGAGCAGATCAGAAATATTTCGTTTTTACCGCTACCGTTGTGCACAAATTTATTGCGAAACAGAAACAGTCGCTGACCTTTACAAGTCTTCACCCAACGTTCGACTTCATATGAGTTGCCTTCGCGAAAGAAAACATCGATGTTGCGTCTGGAGGCCGCAGCTTCGCGTCGACTCATAAACAGCGTGAAGACACTTTGACCAATCACTTCGCGTTCTTTGAGTCCGGTATATTCCTCACACAGGCGATTGAAACGCTGAATGTTGCCCATGCGGTCAAGGATGACAATAACGGAGTTGGCTTCAGAGACCACCTGTTCGGCAAAAGAAAGGCCTTGTGCCAAATCACGGGCGACCGAGGGGGTATCATCCCAGGCGGATGCACTTCCGGCCCATTCGCGTTTATTGATTTTCCGCCCAACCAGGTGAACAGGGATATCGTCGTCTTCAATCGACAGTGTCATTAACAGGCTTGACGTGATGACCGTCATCTCCCGAATGCGGTCGGCTTGCTCAGGTGATAATTCGATGTTCTGGTTCGTTTCTGCCGCTTCGTCAATAGAGAAATGCAGGATGTTGCAATCCTCTGACAAACGCCAGTAAGGGTTATGGGTGCCCACATAGCTATACAACGTAGCCAGCTCCCGAACGTCTTTCATGATGTGTACTATCCCGTTTAAAGCGCATAGAGCCTCAAAAGTAAGGGTAGCCATAATTCAAAGGGTGATGATGGCTGAACGTATTGTTTTATTTATATATTTATGTGTAATCCAGATTCAGGAAAAAGCAAAGCTGGCGAACGGAAAATAGTAAAAAATAAATATGACCGGATGAAAGAAGTGTAGTGCGTGGCAGGCAATTGGGCGGGGAAAAAGAAAACGACCTTTCACAAAAGAGAAAGGTCGTTGAGTTAATGCGTATTATACGGCAGGGCGCGCGATGACGCTGCGGGTTTCCATCCGCACTTCGGCGATGGTGACATCAATGACATCGGTAACTTTGTAAACCACTTCACCTTTGATCTGGATCGTTCCACTTTCCTGGTTACACACCAGTTCATCACGAACCGCGTGCAGGAAGGGGGCCGGAATAAAGGCTACCGCGCCGTTATCAATTAAACGTACACGCATACCACCACGGCTGACATCAATAATCTCGGCCGCAAAGCGGGTGTCGGTACCGGCTTTGTCATTCAGAAAACGTGCATACAACCAGTCCCCCACATCACGTTCAGCCATGCGGTTCAGGCGGCGACGTTCAGCCATCTGCAAAGTCGTATCATCCTGCGGTCGGGAAATTGTCTCACCTTTGATGACGGCCTTAAGCAGGCGATGGTTAATCATGTCGCCATACTTACGGATAGGCGAGGTCCAGGTGGCATAAGCTTCCAGGCCCAGACCAAAATGCGGACCTGGCTCGGTGCTGATCTCAGCGTAAGACTGGAATCGGCGGATGCGGCTGTCGAGGAAACCGGAAGGCTGCGCATCCAGTTCACGACGCAGTTTACAGAAGCCTTCCAGCGTCAGGACCTCTTCAGCATCAACGTGCATACCATGGGTTTTCAGGAGGGCAGCCAGTGCTTCTGCGTTCGCCGGATCGAATCCCATATGCACGTTATAAATACCGAAACCCAGCTTGTCGCGCAGTACGCGGGCTGCACAAATGTTTGCCGCAATCATGGACTCTTCCACAATGCGGTTCGCGATGCGGCGCGGCTCAGCGACGATGTCCAGTACTTCACCTTTTTCACCGAGAACGAAACGGTAATCCGGGCGATCTTTAAATACCAGAGCATGATTATGGCGCCACTCACCACGGCTCAGACAAATGCGGTGCAGCAGGCGGATCTGCTGTGCAATTGCGTCATTCTCTGGTTGCCAGTCACCCGTGCCTTCAAGCCAGTCAGAGACGTTGTCGTAGGCCAGCTTCGCTTTCGATTCAATCGTTGCTGCGAAGAAAGTGATATTGTCTTCGATCGTGCCGTCAGCAGTGATGCTCATGCGGCAGGCCAGAACCGGGCGAATTTCGTTAGCGCGCAGAGAACACAGATCGTCAGAAAGCTCGCGCGGCAACATTGGGATGTTGAACCCCGGCAGGTAGTTGGTAAATGCACGAATTTTTGCAATGTTATCCAGCTTACTGCCTTCAGCAATCCAGGCGGTAGGATCGGCAATCGCGACGGTTAACTGCAATTTGCCATCCGTTTGTTCTTCGGCGTAAAGCGCGTCATCCATGTCCTGCGTACTGGCGCTGTCGATGGTGACGAAGTTCAGTGCGGTTAAGTCCTCACGCACCAGGCCCTCATCCAGCATCTCAGTGGCGACACCATCGGGTGCTTCTTTTTCCAGATTATGGCGAGCCAGTGTGACCCACCACGGAACGAAGTGATCGTCAGCGAAGGTAATAAATTGGGTTAACTCGGCGTAGAAGGTGCGGTCGCCTTTTAACGGGTGGCGGCGCATTTCTGCTACAGCCCAGTCACCTTCTTTAAATTCATGTTCAACGCCACGCGCGGCGCGGCAGGGAATCGCATCTTTCAGCAGCGGATGATCCGGCACAATGGACAGGCGGTCATTCTTACCCTGAACTTTGCCCACGAAGCGCGTCAGGAACGGTTCGATCAGTTCTTCCGGCTCGGCAGATTCGCGATCTTTTTCCGTATGGATAACCGCCACAATGCGGTCGCCATGCATCACTTTTTTCATCTGCGGCGGTGGAATGAAATAGCTTTTTTGTGCATCGACTTCCAGGAAGCCAAAGCCTTTTTCCGTGGCTTTTACCACCCCTTCAGCTCGTGGCGTCTGGGAATGTAGTTGCTGTTTAAGCTGCGCTAGCAGCGGGTTGTCCTGAAGCATAATTGTCTATTTTCGTGGCTGAAAGAGCGGCTGACAGTTTTACGCGAATCTGCCAGTCGCAGCAAGCGCTCTTTCAGCAAGTGGATCGGTTAATACGTCTCGCCCAACGCGATCTTCAAACGATTTAGCCATCCGCACAATCCGCTCCAGGCCAGCACGTTAATTGCCTGTTCTGAGGATATACCCTGATCGAGCAATGAGGTAAGCAGTGCGGCGCTAAAGCGATCGGGCGCCCGGGTTAACCATTGTACCGCCTGCAGGGTGACGCGCTCAACCGGATGTCGTTGCTCCCAGCGCTGTATTTGACGCTCATCCTGGCGAAGTACGGTGATAATCTCAGTGAGCTCAGTGGCTGAGAGGGCGTACTCATTGAAGCAGGATACGCTACCGTTAATCCGCGATGTGAGCAGCGTTGCCAGAGAAAATGTCCGTGAGTGCACATCGCTGTGTAATGTGCTGGTAAAAAGCGCTTTAAATAACGCCAGTTCGTCAGGTGAGTGTTGCAGTAATGGCCCCAGCGTTTGCAATACAGTGGGAGTATGGCTGACATGTGTTTCTGCGCTGGGAAAATGTTTTTCAATCGGCAGGTCGGCGGTGTGCCACTGGGCTTCTTCTGCACTAAAGGGGGATGCCTCGGCAAATTGCTGAATATCGAGGCCAGGAATGCGGCGCACAGGATGGCCAAACCAGGCCTGAAACAACGCAACGACGCGGGCCTGAAAGCCGACAAAGCCAACGATTTGATTCATCAGAACACTGTCGCTGGTCGTGAGTCCAACCGCCACCAGATGCTGGCGATCCCGTGAGCCGATGACGGCCGGAGAGCTGGCGAGCTGGCGAGCGTATTGGGTGATTTGTGCCAGTCGATGGTTACTTTCCCTGGATGAATTAGGGCCAGGAAGGGGGGTGAGACGTGCAGCATAATGATTACATAAACGCTGTACGCCACAAACCTGAGCGACGGTTAAGGCGGTACTCATACGCTCGTAGGCGCTGAACGTGTGCATTGAGTCCAGAGCAGCATGTACAGGGAAGAGAAGGTGAGCAAGTTTACGGGCAGGTTCTAACCAGGACTGAAAGGGTAAAAGCGCAACGGCAGGTATCGTCAGATCCAGCAAAAATCGGTCCTCGACGTGTGCGGCTTCTGGCACTAACGGCAGAACATCTTGCGGATATGTACTGGATTGTGTCTCATGATACCAGTGGCTTTTGCCTTCAATTCGGCGTTGTTCCATGGGCGTTCCTTGGTCTAAAAAGTGGCGACCCGGATACGTCGTCATAGCTGTACGCCGGATCGTTTGCGCTGCGATATCCTGACCTAAGCGAATGAGGTGATGAAAGATTGTTAAGTGATAATAAATATCAGAAAAGCATATATAGCGACGAGCGAGGGGGAAGGGAGTGGAAAATAATGGGCGACGGAGCGTCGCCCATAGAGGAAGTCTGAAAGATTATTTCAGTTCCAGTTCGTTCATTGCGGCGATGCTGAAGCCGCCGTCAACGTGAACGACTTCACCGGAGATACCTGCGGACAGGTCTGAGCACAGGAATGCCGCAGAGTTGCCCACATCTTCAATGGTAACGGTACGACGAATCGGCGTAACCGCTTCGCAATGCGCCAGCATTTTACGGAAATCTTTGATACCGGAAGCAGCCAGAGTACGGATTGGACCAGCGGAGATTGCGTTCACACGCACGCCTTCAGGACCCATCGCGTTAGCCATATAACGAACATTGGCTTCCAGAGAGGCTTTCGCCAGACCCATTACGTTGTAGTTCGGGATTGCGCGCTCTGCACCCAGGTAGGACAGCGTCAGCAGTGCAGAACCAGGGTTCAGCATGGAACGGCATGCTTTTGCCATTGCAACAAAGCTGTACGCGCTGATGTCATGAGCAATTTTAAAGCCTTCGCGGGTGACCGCATTCACGTAGTCGCCATCCAACTGGTCAGCAGGTGCGAAACCGATGGAGTGTACGAAACCGTCGAATTTCGGCCAGACTTTGCCCAGTTCAGCGAACATGGTGTCGATGCTGGCGTCTTCAGCCACATCACACTGCAGTACGATGTTGGAACCCAGCTGAGCGGCAAATTCTTCCACGCGGCCTTTCAGTTTGTCGTTCTGGTAGGTGAACGCCAGTTCAGCGCCTTCGCGGTGCATCGCCTGAGCGATACCATAGGCGATGGACAATTTACTGGCAAGACCGGTCACCAGAATGCGCTTACCGGAAAGAAAACCCATAGCTTTAATCCTTATAGTCATTACTTATTTTTTTTAGCAATCAATGAGTTATGATTGCAATTTCAAGGTCACTCGAAATTGGTGTGAAATTATATCCCACTCTTTGCCCCTTGTGTCACGATCTTTCTCTGCTATTCACCCGTCGGGGAGCAGCAGTAAACGGCATTTCAGTGGGCAGGGAATTGTTGTCAGCACCCGGTGGCCTGTCACTATTCATTGCACGTGAGGAGTATATCACTCCCCCCTGGTTCTGCCTCATCCAACCAGAGAAGAGCAGGGGGATAAGGTGAAAATACAAGGCGTCAGAGGGTTAAAATGGTATGATCTGACCTCTAGTCGATGTTTTAACGTATATCAATGTAAGAACATTCTTAAAACAAAAAATATGACCATATTCATTTAGTTATGATATATTGTTTTTATCGATCAATATCGATTCATTGATCGATATTATTGATTGATTCTGATTAGAAGTGCATTATCAGGACGTTATGATCAATTGGAGTGGTCTTATGCACTATCATTTCATCGCGGAACCGATGAGAGACACAACAGATAAGTTGCTGGGTGTTGAGATGCTCGCCCGCTTCGCTTCTGAGACGGTTCATCCGTTACATGCAGATTCCATTATTTCGGCATGGAGTAGCGAACAAAAACGTAATTTCATGCTTGAGCAAATTCGGTTAATTGCAGAAAAGCGTGATTGGTTCGAGAACAATAATCTGCTCTGTACGCTAAGCCTTGTTGATGAAATGGCGCTATTAGCAATCGGTGATCCTGTCATTAAGTCGGCCTTACATTCCATGCCTTTTATTGCGCTGGAACTCTCAGAACGCTTTCTGTCGAATACAGTTTGCCTGAACAATCTGCTCATTAATTCGCTGAGTGATGGCCCAAATGCCTTGTGGCTGGGCGATCTCGGCTCTGGCAGTATTGGCGCGAGTCCGCTGGTGTGCGGCCGTTTTGACGTTGTGAAAATGGATCGCGACTTCTTCCTGTCACAGGTAGAAAAAACAATATTCCCGGTGTTGATTAAAAATATCAGGGGGTATTGCGACCGCGTTGTGGTTGAGGGGGTAGATACGACCCATCTTATCGAGGAGGTCTGCACCGCCGGCGTTTGGGCGATGCAGGGAGAGATTTTCCCGTCAGTCACCTTCTCTGAGGTTGACGCGCTACTCTTGCCCCGGTTTTGTCACTGATGACTGAACGGATAGCCCTCCCGTCCTGGTGGGCTATTATTTCATTAACGGTCTTTCCGCCAGGCATCAGCGGTAAGCGCCTCGCCAAAATGTCCTGCAATAAGACGACGAGTCAGTTCATGTAGCGGTGAGGCCAGCACATCCGCCGTACTGCCGCGCTCGACAACTTCGCCCTGATGCATGACTAACACCTGGTCGCTGATGTGTTTCATCATCCCAATGTGTTGGGTCACATAGATATAGGAAATCCCCTGTTTTTCCTGTAACTCGAGCATCAGGTTGATGAGCTGCGATCGCATCGACATATCCAGAGAGGCCAGCGCTTCGTCGGCGATAATCACTTTTGGGCGCAAAATCAGCGCACGGGCAAGGCCCAGGCGTTGTTTTTGCCCTGGCGCGAGCATATGCGGATAGTAGCTAACATGATCGGGTAGCAGACCCACCATACGCATGGTTTCCACAATCTGTTTGCGGCGCTGTTCAGGCTCCAGATCGGTATTCAGGCGTAACGGAAAATCGAGGATCTGCGAAATACGTTGGCGCGGATTAAGCGACGTGGACGGATCCTGGAAAATCATGCGAATACGCTGACTACGAAATGAATAATCGCCATATTTTAGCGGATGATCGTCAATCAGCAGCTCGCCGCTGCTCGGTTCAACCATCCCAGCCAGCATTTTTGCCAGCGTGGACTTGCCTGAGCCGTTCTCGCCAATAATGGCGAGCGTTTGACGTTCACGCAGCGTAAAGCTCAGCGGTTTAACAGCTTCGACGGTCTGGCGGCGAAATAATCCCGTCCGGTAGCGAAAGGTTTTGCTCAGATTGCGAACTTCGAGCAGGGTTTCTACCATCTCACTCTCTCTCCATGTTCAGGGGGAAATGACAGGCGTAGAGATGATTCTTTGCTCCGGTCAGTCTTGGGGTTTCAATGCATTCGCGCTGCGCATAAGGGCAACGTGGCCCCAGACGACAGCCGATAGGCAACTGTTCTAACAACGGAATTGCTCCTGGCATGGTATTCAGGCGGCTTTTATGCGGCATTGCGCTACCAAAATCAGGAATAGCGCGAATCAACGCTTGCGTATAAGGGTGATGGGGTATCGTCACCAAATCTTTACTGGGCGCGGTTTCCACCGTTTGTCCGCAGTACATTACGTTGATTTTGTCGGCCCATTGGCTGAGCATTTGCAGGTCATGGCTGATCAACAAAATGGTGGTATTGCTGTTTTGATTCAGTCGGGTCAACAGACGAAAAATTTGCGCCTGTGTGGTGGGTTCCATCGCGTTGGTGGGTTCATCTGCAATCAGCAGACGAGGTTGGTTTGCCAGTGCGATGGCGATCATGACCTTCTGGCACTCGCCGTCGGTCAGCTCATAAGGGAAACTGCGCATTGCATCTTTATGGTCTTTTATCCCGACGCGGTGCAGCAGTTCAATCGCGCGACGTTTGCGCCAGCCAATACGTTGCCACCAGCGCCCCTTGTATGTCCAGGCGGGAATGTTTTGCATCAGTTGGCGTCCAATACGTTCGGACGGATCCAGACAAGACTGTGGCTCCTGAAAGATCATGGACACATTATGGCCGACGAGCTTACGTCGCTCGCGGGCGGAAAGGCGCAACAGGTCGATATCATCAAAACGCATGCGGTCCGCGGTCACGCGCCAGTTATCTTTGGCGACGCCGCAGATGGCCTTAGCGATCAAGCTTTTACCTGAACCCGATTCACCGACCAGTCCACGGATCTCACCTTCGTTTAGCGTCATGCTGACGCGGTCAACCGCTTTCACCCAGTCGTCACCGGTCCTGAACTCGATAGTCAGGTTGCGGATATCCAGTAATGGCATTATTCCACCCCCGCAATAATCGCGCGACGCACGCCGTCACCTAGCAGGTTTACCAGCAGCACACTTATCATAATTGCCGCTCCGGGCAGCATGACTGTCCATGGTGCAACATAGATCAACTCCAGCGCATCGCCGAGCATGGCTCCCCATTCTGGGGATGGGAGTTGTGCGCCGAGATCAAGGAAGCCCAGGGCGGCGATATCCAGAATCGCCATTGACAGTGCTCGGGTGATTTCAGTGATAAGACCGGCAGTGATATTCGGCAGAATCGCAAACCACAGAATATTGAGCGTGCTCGCGCCATCCAGACGAGCGGCAATGACATACTCTTTTTCCAGTTCGTCATGCACCATGCTGTAGACGGAGCGCACCATACGCGGCAGTAAAGCCAGCCAGACGGCGAACATCGCATGCGTCAGATGTGGCCCGGCAAAAGCCACCACAATAATGGCCAGCAGTAGCGATGGGATTGACAGCAGGGTATCCAGAATATGGTTCAGCACCGCTGAGCGTAGTCCGTGCGTTGCCCCGGCAACCACGCCCAGCAACAGACCGCAGAGTGTGGCGGCGAGGGTAACGACAAACGCACCACCTACAGTAGGGGCCGCGCCGCTAAGCAGACGGCTTAATACGTCGCGGCCGAGATCGTCGGTTCCGAGGAAGAATGACACTTCGCCATAGCGTGACCAGGACGGTGGCAACAGTTGGTAGCCGAGAAATTGCTGATCGATGCCGTAAGGGGCAAACCAGCCACCAAACACGCACAGAATGACCAGTCCCGCACAACCGTACAGACCCACCATCGCAGAAGCATCGCCATAAAAATTACGCCATGCGGTGCGTAGTGTTCCGGGCGGGCGCTTTTCGCTATATACGCTATCGTAAGGCATACCATTCCTTATGTTTCAGAGGGTTAGCCATAGCACCCAAAATATCAGAGATAACGTTAACGATAATAACCAGGGAGCCAATCACCATCACACCCGCCGAAATAGCGGCGTAGTCTTGCTGGCGAATCGCGTTAATCAACCAACGCCCCAGCCCTGGCCAGCTAAAGACCATCTCGGTGATCATCGCCAGCGTCAGCATGGTGGAAAACTGTAATCCAAGACGAGGAATGACCGGCGGAAGGGCGTTGTGCAATACGTGGCGACGCAGAATGGTGAAGCGTGACAAACCGCGCGTGGCTGCCGCTTTAACATAGTTCTGATCGAAGACCTCAATGGTGCTGATCCGCATCAGGCGGATGACCTCCGTCGTGGGCGCGACGGAAAGCGTCAATACCGGAAGCACCATATGACGGATTGCGCTGACCAACATTTCGTCGCGCCAGGGGGAGTCAGAGATCCACGCATCAATAATGGCGAAACCGGTCACCGGTTTTACTTCGTAAAGCAAATCGAAACGTCCCGAAACGGGTAACCAGCCGAGAGTCAGTGAGAAGAGGAGCGTCAGCAGTAGCGCCAGCCAAAAAACGGGAATGGAAAACCCCATCAGAGCCAATGCGCTGATGCAGCGATCCTGCCATTTATTACGTGTGATGCCGGCCAGCATGCCGATAGGGATCCCGACCATCAGCGCAAACCCAAAGGCAAGAATACACAGCTCCATCGTGGCTGGGAAAACCTCTTTCAGCTGTTCTGAGATTAACTGACCGTTAATACTGGAAACGCCAAAATCCCAGTGAATCAGACCGTTGAACCAGAATATCCAGGCGTTCCATAGCGATGCACCTTGTAACGGCGCATGGGGGGTGAAGTAGCTCAGACTGAACCCAATGAATGTCAGGAAGAACAGGGTGACCAGCAGCAATAAGAAGCGGCGTAGGGTGAAGATAATCATGGTTTTTTCACCTCATCAGTCTTTTCCCTGGAAACCCCGGCAAAGGAAGCATTCCCGAACGGACTTAGCACCAGACCTTTGATGTCATAGCGGTAAGCCTGTAGGCGCAATGATGAGGCCAACGGCAGGATCGGCAACTCTTGCGCCAGGATATTTTGTGCTTCGTCATAGGCGTCAATACGTGAGGAGAGCTGCTGCGAAGACAATGCCTTGCGCAGTATGCTGTCGAACTGCGGATTACACCAGTGCGCGAAGTTGGTCTGTGAGTTGATGGCGGCACAACTGAGCAGCGGTCGGAAAAAGCTGTCAGGATCGTTACTGTCTGTCGCCCAACCGGACAACGTCAGATCATGGTTCATATCCATTAATCGCGCCTCCTGAAAACGACCTTCAACCGGGATGATCTTCACTTTCACACCCACCTGCGCCATATCTGCCTGGATCAGTTCCGCTGTTTTCAGCGGACTCGGGTTCCAGGCCTGAGAGCTGGTCGGGACCCACAGTTGCAACGTCAGGTTCTCCAGTCCCAGTGCTTTTAACTGCTCACGGGATTTAGCCGGGTTGTATTCAGTAATCTTAGCTTCGTTGTCATAAGCCCACGAGGCGCGGGGCAAAATAGATGCTGCAGTTTCTGCCGTACCGTAGTAGATAGACTGCATCAGACGCTGGTTGTTAATGGCCAGAGCCAGCGCATGCCGCACTGCGGGGTTATCCAGCGGCGGTTTATTGGTGTTGAATGCCAGATAGGCAATGTTCATTCCAGGGCGCAGTGTCAGGCGCAGACGTGGGTCATCACGTAATATGGTGAGCTGACTGGCCGCGGGCCAGGCCAGAACGTCGCACTCACCGGTCAGGAGCTTTGATAACCGTCCGGTTCCGCCTGAACCAAGATCCACAACGACCTGTGGCATCAGGGGCGTGCCGCGCCAGAATTTTTCGTGACGTTGTAGACGAATATATTGTCCCGCGCGGTTTTCTGAAAGCAGGAACGGTCCTGTGCCGACGGGCTGCCTGTCGAGTAATTCCTGGCGATCTTGTTTGGCCAGTTGTGTGGCATATTCAGCCGACATTACGGAGGCATAGTGTGTCGCCAGATGCCACAGGAAGGAGGCATCTGGCTGAGTCAGACGAAATTCAACCGTGTTGTTATCCAACTTGCGCACGCTTTGCACGTTGTCAGCGAATTGCAGGCTATCGAAGTAGGGAAAACTGCTGCCATTGACGTTGTGCCACGGATGATGACGGTCAAATATGCGCTCGAAGGTAAACACCACATCATCTGCATTTAGCTTACGGGTAGGGGTAAACCAGGCCGTCTTTTGAAACGAGACATCGCGGCGCAAGTGAAAACGGTAGGTTGCGCCGTTGTCCAGCACTTCCCAGCTCTCAGCCAGTTCTGGCACCAGTCGGTAGGTGTACGGGTCCACATCAAGCAGCCGGTCATAGAGTTGGGCAGCCAGAGTGTCGACAATCAGGCCGCTGCTCGCTTTCTGTGGGTTGAATGTATTGACTTGCCCGCTGACGCAATAGACAAAGCCGCTGTCACGAATATCAGCGTGCGTGGTCTGCAGAGGCGCGGCAACAGCCTGACCACTCAGAAGTCCAGCCATCACGATCAGAGTTGATAAAACCAGGCGCATAATTTTAAGGGACTATGAATAAAGAAGCTATCTTACTAATATTTAATGACATTCGCCATTACCGTTTGAGTTTGGGCGCAACCATACCGTTAGTTGCAAATTCAACGTTGTGGTCTGGTCAATATTCATACCAGCGATCCACTTTGAATATAACTCATAAACTATCTTAGCATTTTCATGCCCCATCTGACCCGTAATAAACGAAGCGCGAGCCTCGTGAGAGTATAGCTATGCCAAATTTATGTGCTGTGGTGGCGCAAGAGCCGAAACTTAAGGAAGGGATAGCGTTAAAGGGAACCTGGAAGAGGTACAGAAATCATATGAATGCTGAACTATAATCATTCAGGTAGTGGTTTATGTTAAATACAGGGCAATAAAGCGAAAATATATAATTATTTCATCATATTACTTACCCATCTTTTTCTGGCGTCTTTATTTTCTACACCCGGCGTATGTTAATGGTTTCTATTGGTTATTACAGGTGAGTTGACTATCCGGTTATCAATGACCTTCTCGCGGCCATCTAACCATTAATGGAATGATTACTATGAAGAAATTACTTGGTATTGCTGTTTCACTGATCCTTTTATCGGGCCCCGTTTTTGCGACTCCGGCTCCAGAGTGTGTGAAGGTGGACAAAGCACAAATCGAAGCGCTATTCGACAAGTGGAATGAATCACTGAAAACGGGTAATGCGAAGACGGTCTCCGAAAATTATCTTAGTGATGCCGTATTACTTCCCACAGTATCGAATAAAGCCCGTTTAACAGATGCTGAACGTGAGGATTATTTTGAACATTTCCTGGCGAAGAAACCTACCGGGAAAATTGACAGTCGAACTATTCGCCTTGGCTGTAATAAGGCGATTGATGCTGGTACTTATACCTTCACCTTCGCAGATAAATCGACCGTTTCGGCCCGTTATACGTTTACTTACGCGTGGGATGGGAAGGCGTGGAAAATTTCCACCCACCATTCTTCAGCAATGCCTGAAGGGTAACAGAACAGATACACAGGGGCGGGGATTCACCGCTCCCTGGTGTATTGCGGGCTTGCTTAGCCAGGGCTAACCGATAATGGCAATCCCAAGTCGTTCCATGATTAAAGAGGCCTGGTAGCTATCTATCTTAACGCCTTGTAAATCGACGCCCCGAACATCTAAATCACCCAGTTCAGAATTGGTCAGATCGCAATGCGTGAAGTTCGCAGCTCGCCAGTCGAACGACGTAAACTCACCACCAGAGAGATCGGAGCCGCTAAATGTTGCGCCGAGTATCTGCGTGCCAATCCAGCGGTTTTCCCACAGCTCACATTTTTCTAACACGACTTTTGAAAAATTGGCGTAGCTCAGGTTGGTGTTGGTGATATATGCGCTGCAGAACCAGGTGCGCGTGGTTATCATATTCATAAAACTTGCGCCGCGAAAATCCGCACCTTGAGCGCGGCATCCACGGATTTCAACACCCAATGCGCTGACATTCCTGAAGTCTGCCATTGATAAATCACAGCTTTTAAAGATGGCATCCTTCAGGATAGCCCGGCTGAAATGACACCCTTTTTGGCTCTCACGGTCGTAAAACTGACAACCGATAAATTCAGTGCCACTAAGGTCGGTGCCAGAAAAGTCGCAGTTAAAAAACGTGCTGTTTTCAATTTTCGCCCCGGTAAAGCGGTTCCTGTCAATTTTTTCGCCCACTAACGCTAGAGTCATAATGCTAATCCTGTTTTTTTATACAGTATTTGCATCATGGTAAACTGATTACCGTCCTCGCGTCAAACGGCCAACTTATTCGCCGATAGCGTTAGCCTGACGGGCGTACAGGTAGGCGGTTGCTCTGGACACGCCCAGATGCTGCGCCACCGTATCCATGGATTTACGTACGTTCAGTAAACCTTCTTTACGCAATTGTTGAATCAGTACCTTTCTGTCTTCTGTTTTCAGCGCTCGCGCCGTTGTTGCACGTTTAGCCGCAAAGTCATCAATACGCTGGCGAATCACTTCATTACTGCCAGGATCGAGGTGTTCGCTGACAGGTGAGCACTCGGTTTCAGTAAACCGTGCCAGTGCACTCTGCATCCCGCGAAATAGCGTCATATCAACATTCAGGCAAAGCGCCGCGACGTATTTGCCTTGTTCGTCCTTGATGCCAATAGAGGTACTTTTTACCGGGCGACCATCCGCAAACTGATTGCTGTAGTTGGCAACGATGTTGGGAAAATCAGCTGATGCGATCCGCGCCAGCCCAAGCTCTGTTGCGGGCTGACCCGGTTTGCGACCGGACAGATTATTGTGTATGGACAAGATCGCATGCTCAGGGTTCTTGAGGTCATGAACCACAACCTCGCAAAACGGAGAGAAGGTGTCGCTCAGTCCTTTGGCGATAATATCAATTTGATTGAGTAGCGAGTTATCGTCGGTTTTTGGCATGCCAGTCTCCTGCAGTGATGCCTGTTGCCATTATGGCGGCCAGTTTACAGCGTCCTGGGGCTTCTTTTCCAGACTGGAACAGGCGCATAGCGATAAGGTATCCGCACCGCAGATACCTTAATGAGATTACCCGGCAAGGAAATCACTGTAGCGGCTGATATCAACATTGCCACCACTGATGATAATGCCGATTTTCTTTCCTCTAAGGTCCGCTTTTCGCGCTCTTGCGGCGGCAAAACCAAGGCAGCCCGTTGGCTCCACGACCATTTTCATTCGCTCCGCGATAAATTTCATTGCGGCAATTAATTCATCATCTGAAACCGTCAGAATATCGTTAACATGCTTCTGGATCAGTGGAAAGGTATGCTGTCCAAGATGTTGGGTTTGCGCGCCATCAGCAATGGTTTTCGGCGTATCGATATGCACAATTTTGCCACTGCGAAACGACTGTTGACCGTCGTTGCCTGCCTCAGGCTCTACACCATAGATAAGACAATCAGGGGACAAGTGTCGCGCGGCCAGTGCGGAACCCGATAGAAGACCGCCACCGCCCAGACAAACAAAAAGGGCATCCAGAGCACCAACTTCTTCAATCAGTTCTTTCGTTGCGGTACCCTGGCCTGCAATAACGTGCGGGTGATCGTAAGGTGGGATCAGCGTCAGTCCTTGTTTTTCTGCCAGATCCCGGCCAATTTTTTCACGATCTTCAGTGTAACGGTCGTACATCACGACATGTCCGCCATATCCTTTCGTGGCAGCAACTTTAGCGGCTGGCGCGTCGTGCGGCATGATAATTGTCGCCGGAATACCCAGCAATTTTGCGGACAGGGCGATTGCCTGAGCATGGTTTCCGGATGAAAAAGCCACAACGCCGGCGGCTCGCTGCTGTGGCGTAAACTGGCGCAAAGCATTCATCGCGCCGCGAAACTTAAATGCCCCCATCCGCTGGAAGTTTTCGCATTTAAAGAAAACGTCAGCGCCAAACTCTTCATTCACCGTTCGTGATGTCATAACCGGTGTCTTGTTAGCATAACCTGCGATGCGCTCAGCGGCCGCGGCAACATCGTGGTAATCAGGTAGTGTCATTTCAGTCATTGTTTTTCACCTGTAGCAGTTAAAAGTCACACTTGTTGTGCTAACGCGATGGCTTCAATTTCTACGGCAAAGCCATAATGAAGCTCTGCAACGCCAGCGACAGCACGGGCTGGACGGGAATCACCAATCCATTCGCCGTAGATCCGATTAAACGTCGGCCACTGGTTAATGTCCGTGACATAGACGCGTACCGATACCAGTTGCTGGCGAGAAACGCCGGCCCCCGCCAGACAAGCATCAACATTTTGTAGAGCCAGTCTGGTCTGTTCTTCAAAAGAAGCATCCGCTTTTCTTTCGCCATTAGTCGTGACAGGTAGCTGTCCGGAAATGAAAACGAATCCCCCGGCAGTCACACTATGTGAGTAATGGCCTGCTGGTGGGAAGCTATCCGTCGTGGTGTTCAGGGTAATATTGGTGGGCATGGTTTAATCTCCAGCTTAAGTAATAATGATTCATTTAGTATAAAATAATACTATTTGTATTATTTTATACACCATCGTCATCCATGCATCCAGTCTCTTTTTCAGCGACGCTGTCTCTGTAAACGGCGTAAAACGTTCGGCATATCAGCTGAGATATTTGTATGGCATTACGGTGTGTGGCTGTAAGAGCGGATAGAAATGATGAGATCGCAGAAATGTTTTTTTTGCTTTTACGCGTGGTCGGGATCTCAGGTGCAACTCATCATTAACTGTATAAATTGATACGTTATGTATTGATTATGTTGATGTCCGCAATACCCACTTCTGGCTCGAAGTGGGCAGGGGAAAGATCAGAAAGCAGGCGAGGGAAGTATTTTATTTGAGCAACTTTGACATTAAATCAGGGAATGCGGGTACATCTGTGGCCAATGAAAACGCAGGGTTAATAGCCTTACGGGCAATCAGCCCGTCAATAAATGCAAACAGAATGATGGTGATCGCTTCCGGGTTAATATCCCGACGAAACTCTCCTGCGGCGATACCTTGCGCAATTATTCCCGCAATGCTTTGCCGCATGATGTTATCACTGGCGATAAACGCTTCCCTGAGCTCCGGGTTGCGTGCCGATTCGGCCATGATTTCTACCCAAAGGTGGTGCGTGACAGGGTAACCGACATCGCTTATGCAAGAAACGACCTGCTTGCAAAGACGATCAAAAAACGATCCGCCACAGGGCTCATTATGGGCAGCCAGGGCAGTATTTTGCTCTTCCAGAACGATTGCCCGTATAAGCTCATCCTTACTTTTGAAGTAAGTATACATAGCCCCCTGGCTGATACCTGCACGCGTGGAAATTTCGCGCACGCTGGTAGCACTGAATCCCTTCTCAGCAAAACAGGCTGCGGCAGCGGTAATAAGCTTATGGTAGGTTTCAGTATTCTTTAGCATATCGACCTTTATCTTTGAATCTATGGCGAAACTTTACCGCGCTTTAAGGCCTGGAACCAGCGATGAGATTTATCGATATCTTGCCTTACTTCATGAGAGGTAATGCGCTGAGCATATTCTTGAGGTTTACCATATCCCACGGCAGATGTTCAGCAATGGTAAGCCCGACGGCCTCCGCGTGTGCGGTGGCAAGATTAACCAGTTTAAGCACCTCTTCAATAGTCAGTTTACCTTCGGCCACATCGCCAAAATCATGTTCACCTCTGCCTGGTTGGGCGAACAAAACAGAACGGAAAAGTGACGGGTCCAGAACATCCAGATCAATATGAATCGCCAGATATTCGATGTGCTCGCGGGCAATCCACGCCATAACCTCGTTGGCACCGTTTTTGACATCATCAGGGCCAGTCGTCGCAATACTGTGATGGGTCAGATAGTCGCTTTCGTATATCAGTGGATTGTGAATGCCGGCAATCATAATTTTTGACGCAGAAACCTTGTGCGTGACGTGGGCTACTAAATCTTTATCGCCCGTGCCGATCAGCGCGCCAAGAACATGGGCATGCGCATTTGGATACTGTTCAGCCGTCTGCACGTCGGGGTGAGAGTCGATCCAAAGCACGCCCAACTTATCACCGTACTTATGCAGCAGATGCGCGAAGGGCACCAAAGAAACATTTTCATGTGCGTTGTGGAGGATTTTGCACATGAAGGCGCTTAACGGTCGGTAATGCATCACTAAATCTGGTGTTTTTTAAGCAACGCGCGCAGCTGATGGTACGTCAGCCCCAGCAGTTCGGCGGCCTTTTTCTGGTTGAATTTTGCCTGTTGTAAGCTGGTTTGCAGAAACGTCTTTTCTTGCTGTTGCTGGAATGCGCGGAGATCCAGCGGTAACGTTGCCACTGTAGAGTGGGTTTCCTGCTGCTGAACGTCTGTGGTGTGGCGCTTAAACGGATCTATCACTACCTCGTCCAGTGGATATTCGCTGGTACCATGTCGATATACCGAGCGTTCAACAACGTTTTTCAATTCACGGATATTGCCCGGCCAACGATAGTGGAGAAGTGTTTCTCTGGCTTGTGCGCTAAAACCGGGAAACAGCGGCAATCCAATCTCGCGGCACATTTGAATCGCAAAATGTTCGGCCATCAACATGATGTCGCTTTTACGCTCCCGTAAAGGTGGAAGTTGCACGACATCAAAGGCCAGTCTATCCAACAGGTCTGCGCGGAAAGTACCTTCGCTGACCATTCTCGGTAAGTCGGCATTGGTAGCACAGACAAGTCGTACGTTAACCTGCAGCGGCTGGCTACCGCCTACGCGCTCGAGTTCTCCATACTCAATAACGCGCAGTAATTTCTCCTGTACCAGCATCGGTGCGGTTGCCAGTTCATCAAGAAAAAGTGTGCCACCGTCGGCGCGCTCGAAGCGACCCGGATGGCGTTTTTGCGCCCCGGTAAAAGCGCCAGCTTCGTGGCCGAAGAGTTCGGAATCGAGTAAATTTTCGTTGAGCGCCGCACAATTAAGAGAAATAAACGGTCCTTGCCAGCGCGTGGAAAGGTAGTGCAGACGGTTGGCGATTAACTCTTTTCCGGTGCCACGCTCACCGATAACCAGCACGGGTTTTTCCAGGGGAGCCAGATGGGAGACTTGTTCCAGCACTTCAATGAAGCTGTTTGCTTCTCCCAGAAGAGTATCTTTGTATCCTGCCATGATGAAATTCACCATTTGTTAGTGTTATTCACCAATTTACCCTAATTATCTCATCAGGTAAAATTAGATATTATCTTTAAAATCAATAAAATAAAAAGTTGGCACGACAAGTGCATTATTGAAGCAGCAGGGCATTGCCCGATATCAGAACAGTAAGTGAGGATTACATTATGGGTATTTTTTCTCGTTTTGCCGACATCGTGAACGCCAATATTAATGCGTTGCTGGAAAAGGCCGAAGATCCGCAGAAACTGGTGCGGTTGATGATTCAGGAAATGGAAGACACACTGGTTGAGGTTCGATCTAACTCAGCGCGTGCTCTGGCAGAAAAGAAACAGCTGTCTCGCCGGATTGAGCAGGCCAGTGCGCAGCAGGCGGAGTGGCAGGAAAAAGCGGAGCTGGCGCTGCGTAAAGAGAAAGAAGATCTGGCGCGTTCTGCATTAATTGAAAAGCAGAAACTGACCGATTTAATTGCTTCTCTGGAGCATGAAGTGACGCTGGTTGACGATACGCTGGCGCGGATGAAAAAAGAGATTGGTGAGCTGGAAAATAAACTCAGTGAAACCCGGGCTCGTCAGCAGGCATTGATGTTGCGTCATCAGGCGGCGAGTTCTTCCCGCGATGTCCGTCGTCAGTTGGATAGCGGCAAACTGGATGAAGCAATGGCCCGCTTTGAATCTTTTGAGCGCCGTATTGATCAGATGGAAGCGGAAGCCGAAAGCCATAACTTTGGTAAGCAAAAATCTCTGGATCAGCAATTTGCAGACCTGAAAGCAGATGATGAAATCAGCGAGCAGCTGGCGCAGCTTAAAGCCAAAATGCAGCAAGACAAGCAATAATAACAACTGGCGGCGCCCGAACGCGCCGCCGCTCATCACCTGTAAGGAGTACTCATGAGCGCGCTATTTCTGGCCATTCCGTTAACTATCTTTGTGCTGTTCGTTTTGCCGATCTGGCTGTGGTTGCATTACAGCAACCGTTCCAGCCGTGGTGAACTCTCGCAAAGCGATCAGCAACGTCTGGTGGAACTCAACAATGATGCACAGCGTATGCGTGAACGTATTCAGGCGCTGGAAGATATCCTTGATGCCGAACATCCAAACTGGAGGGACCGCTAATGGGGGGCGTTAACCTGAACAAAAAGCTGTGGCGTATCCCACAGCAGGGCATGGTAAAAGGGGTCTGTGCCGGTATTGCGCACTATCTCGATGTCCCCGTGAAACTGATAAGGATCCTGGTGGTACTGTCAGTCTTTTTTGGTCTGGCCTTTTTCACCGTAGTTGCCTACATCGTGCTGACGTTTGTGCTGGACCCAATGCCGGACAACGTCGCATCCGGCGAGCAACAGCCATCGAGCGGAGAATTGTTAGATTCCGTCGATCGTGAACTGGCCGCGAGCGAAAAGCGTTTGCGTGAAATGGAGCGTTATGTGACATCGGATACCTTCACATTACGCAGTCGTTTCCGTCAATTGTGAGGATTGAAATGAATAATCGCTGGCAACGTGCCGGGCAAAGGGTCAAGCCGGGCTTTAAAATAGCAGGCAAGCTGGTGCTTCTTACTGCGCTTCGCTACGGCCCTGCGGGCGTTGCGGGGTGGGCGGTGAAATCCGTAGCCCGCCGTCCGTTAAAAATGTTGCTGGTGTTGGTACTGGAGCCATTATTGAGCAAGGTTGCCAGGAAAATTTCCCAACGCTATGGCCAGTGATAGTACGCTCGCAATATTTCCTTAAGATCAAGTATATAGTGTTAGGTGACTTTCCATCATTTAACGGAACGATACTATGTTGAAAAAAGGCGTATTCGCGCTGGCGCTGGTCATCGGCATGCCGGTGTTTGCGGCCGAGCACTGGATTGATGTTCGTGTTCCTGAACAATATCAGCAGGAACACGTTCAGGGGGCCATCAACATCCCTTTAAAGGATTTGCAGGCTCGAATTGCGGCAGAAGTCCCTGATAAGACCGACACCGTGAAGTTGTATTGCAACTCAGGTCGTCAATCCGGGATGGCAAAAGATATGCTGACCGGGATGGGCTATACACAGGTCACCAACGAAGGCGGTATCAGCGGGATTAATCTTCCTAAAGTAGAGAATAAATAATCCGCATGCTTTCTTTTGGCTAAAGGCGACATGAACGATGTCGCCTGATTTCTTTCAGGGAGTTGATAACTCAGTATTAAACCTTATGTTTACTCCCTGTTTGTTATAATTTCTTCGGTTCCTTCAGCATAACGGGATGGCGATGAAGCGACTTAAAAATGAACTCAACTCGCTGGTTAATCGCGGCGTAGATCGGCATCTGCGCCTGGCTGTCACCGGACTTAGCCGCAGCGGTAAAACAGCGTTTATTACCGCAATGGTAAACCAGTTACTCAATATTCATGCTGGTGCTCGTTTGCCGTTGCTCAGTTGTGTGCGTGAAGAGCGTCTGCTTGGCGTAAAGCGGGTTCCTCAGCGCGATTTTGGTATTCCGCGCTTTACCTATGACGAGGGACTGGCCCAGCTATATGGCTCTCCGCCAACCTGGCCGACGCCGACGCGTGGTGTTAGTGAAATTCGCCTGGCGTTGCGCTACAAATCCAACGATTCTTTGCTGCGTCACTTTAAAGATACGTCTACGTTGTACCTGGAAATCGTCGATTATCCGGGGGAATGGCTGCTTGATTTACCGATGCTGGCCCAGGATTACCTTGGCTGGTCACGGCAAATGACCGGATTATTACAGGGACAGAGAGGTGAATGGTCGGCCAGATGGCGGCAGCTATGCGAGGGGCTTGACCCGCTGGCGCCTGCTGACGAAAACCGTCTGGCGGAAATCGCCGCGGCGTGGACAGATTATCTGCATCAGTGCAAACAGCAGGGATTGCATTTTATTCAGCCCGGGCGCTTTGTGCTGCCGGGGGACATGGCTGGCGCACCTGCGCTGCAATTTTTCCCGTGGCCGGATGTTGATGCCTTTGGTGAGTCAAAACTGGCACAGGCGGGTAAACATACCAACGCAGGCATGCTGCGCGACAGGTTTAATTACTACTGCGAAAAGGTCGTGAAAGGGTTCTACAAGAATCACTTCCTGCGCTTTGATCGCCAAATTGTGTTGGTCGATTGCCTGCAACCGCTTAACAGCGGACCACAGGCGTTTAACGATATGCGACTGGCGCTGACACAACTGATGCAAAGCTTTCATTATGGGCAGCGCACGTTGTTCCGCCGGTTGTTCTCGCCGGTAATCGATAAGTTGCTGTTCGCTGCCACCAAGGCCGACCACGTTACGATCGATCAACATGCCAATATGGTGTCGTTGTTGCAGCAATTGATTCAGGACGCCTGGCAAAATGCCGCGTTTGAAGGCATCAGTATGGACTGTCTGGGGCTGGCATCGGTGCAAGCAACCACCAGTGGGCTGATTGATGTGAAGGGCGAGAAGATCCCCGCGCTGCGCGGCAATCGTCTGAGCGACGGTGAGCCGTTGACCGTCTATCCGGGAGAAGTCCCTGCGCGTTTACCGGGCCAGGCTTTTTGGGATCGCCAGGGTTTCCAGTTTGAAGCCTTTCGCCCACAGGTCATGGATGTGGATAAACCCTTACCGCATATTCGCCTGGATGCCGCGCTGGAGTTTTTAATAGGAGATAAATTGCGATGAGCGAGCCGTTAAAACCGCGTATCGATTTCTCAGGTCCACTGGAAGTGGAACCAAACACGGCATTTAAAGCACAGCAAATGTTCAACGATACCGAAGCGCAGACTTTTTCTCCGGCGACAGTGGATGAACAGCTGGAAGACGAAGGTCAGGCTGAAGCCGTTATTGATGCCGCGTTACGTCCTAAACGCAGTCTGTGGCGCAAAATGGTGATGGGCGGGCTGGCACTGTTTGGTATCAGTGTGGTTGCTCAGGGCGTGCAGTGGACGATGAACGCCTGGCAGACTCAGGACTGGGTTGCGCTGGGGGGCTGTGCTGCGGGTGCGCTGATTATTGGCGCAGGCGTGGGGTCGGTGGCAACCGAGTGGCGTCGGCTGTGGCGTTTACGTCAACGCGCACACGAGCGTGATGAAGCGCGTGATCTGTTACACAGTCACGGAACCGGAAAAGGCCGCGCATTTTGTGAAAAGTTGGCACAACAGGCAGGTATCGATCAGTCTCACCCTGCGCTACAACGCTGGTATGCCTCTATCCATGAAACGCAAAATGATCGAGAAGTTGTGAGTCTGTATGCCCACCTGGTGCAGCCAGTGCTGGATGCGCAAGCACGACGTGAGATCAGTCGTTCTGCGGCGGAATCCACGCTGATGATTGCCGTGAGCCCGTTAGCGTTGGTGGATATGGCGTTTATTGCCTGGCGAAATCTGCGGTTGATTAACCGTATAGCGACGCTGTATGGCATCGAACTCGGCTATTACAGCCGCCTGCGCCTGTTTCGTCTGGTACTGTTAAATATTGCTTTTGCCGGGGCCAGCGAGCTGGTGCGGGAAGTGGGGATGGACTGGATGTCGCAGGATTTAGCGGCCCGGCTATCCACGCGTGCCGCGCAGGGTATTGGCGCGGGCTTATTAACAGCGCGTCTGGGGATTAAAGCGATGGAGTTGTGCCGTCCATTACCGTGGATTGATGATGATAAACCGCGACTGGGGGATTTCCGCCGTCAGCTGATCGGTCAGGTGAAAGAGACCTTACAAAAGAACAAATCCCCGCGTGAAAGTTGAGTAAATACGGGTGCCGATCGTATAACTTTACGCCCCGGCGCCCAATTTTCCAGCGTGCTGTCAATATTTGTTGACAGAGTCCTTCCTGCTAACCCAATACTGGCTTATCATCTAACACATGATCCCTTGTTTAGGTGAAGGTTCCTATGCGTTTGGAAGTCTTTTGTGAAGACCGTCTTGGTCTGACCCGCGAATTGCTCGATTTACTGGTGCTGAGAAGCATTGATTTACGCGGTATCGAGATTGACCCCATCGGGCGAATCTACCTTAATTTTGCGGAACTGGAGTTCACTAACTTCAGCAGCCTGATGGCTGAAATCCGCCGCATCGCAGGGGTAACAGACGTCCGCACCGTGCCCTGGATGCCTTCCGAACGCGAACATCTGGCGCTTAGCGCGTTGCTTGAAGCACTGCCTGAACCCGTTCTTTCCCTGGATATGAAAAGCAAAGTGGAGATGGCAAACCCGGCAAGTTGCCAGCTTTTTGCCCATCCCCAGGAGCGGATGCGCAACCACACGGCGGCACAGCTCATTAATGGGTTTAACTTCCAGCGCTGGCTGGAAAGTAATCCGCAGGATTCCCATAGTGAACATGTTGTGATTAACGGGCAAAACTTCCTGATGGAGATTACGCCAGTCCATTTGCAGGGTGAAAACCAGGAGCAGATGCTGACGGGAGCCGTTGTCATGTTGCGTTCCACCCTCCGCATGGGCCGTCAATTGCAAAACATGACCACCCAGGATCTGAGCGCATTCAGCCAGATTATTGCCGTTAGCGCCAAAATGAAACACGTTGTTGAACAGGCGCGCAAGCTGGCGACGCTGAGTGCGCCGTTGCTGATCACCGGAAATACCGGTACGGGCAAAGATCTCTTTGCGCATGCCTGCCATCTGGCGAGCCCACGTGCGTCAAAACCCTATCTGGCGCTGAACTGCGCGTCTATTCCTGAAGATGCGGTAGAAAGCGAACTGTTTGGCCACGCACCGGAAGGGAAAAAAGGGTTCTTTGAGCAGGCGAATGGCGGTTCAGTGCTGTTGGATGAGATTGGCGAAATGTCGCCGCGCATGCAAACGAAATTGCTGCGCTTCCTCAATGACGGGACGTTCCGTCGCGTGGGCGAAGATCATGAAGTTCATGTTGATGTTCGCGTAATCTGCGCGACGCAAAAGAACCTGGTGGAACTGGTGCAGAAAGGTCTTTTCCGTGAGGACCTCTATTATCGTCTGAATGTCCTGACGCTTAATCTGCCGCCGCTACGCGATTGCCCGCAAGATATTATGCCGCTCACCGAGCTGTTTGTGGCGCGTTTTGCCGACGAGCAGGGCGTACCGCGTCCGAAGTTGTCTGCCGATCTCAGCACGGTGCTAACCCGCTACGGCTGGCCGGGTAATGTGCGTCAGCTTAAAAATGCTATCTATCGGGCGTTAACTCAGCTTGAAGGCTATGAACTGCGCCCGCAGGATATCTTATTGCCGGATTATGATGCAGCAACAGTTGCCGTCGGAGAAGAGGTGATGGAAGGGTCGCTGGATGAAATCACCAGCCGCTTTGAACGTTCTGTGTTAACGCAGCTTTATATGAATTATCCCAGCACGCGCAAACTGGCTAAACGCCTGGGGGTTTCACATACCGCGATTGCCAATAAATTACGCGAGTATGGTCTGAGCCAGCAGAAAAAAAGCGAAGAGTAATGATGTAAATAAAAATGCCTCCATCTGGAGGCATTTTTGTATTCAGGGCAACTTAGGCTTTCAGCACGGCCAACGCTGCATCATAGTCAGGCTCGTTGGTAATTTCATTTACCAGTTGGCTGAACACGATGTTGTCATTTTCGTCAATAACGACAACGGCACGAGCAGCCAGACCTTTCAGCGGACCTTCGGCAATTTCAACGCCGTAGTTTTTCAGGAATTCAGCGTTACGCAGGGTGGACAGCGTGATAACGTTGCTCAGACCTTCTGCGCCGCAAAAACGAGAGTGGGCGAATGGCAGATCGGCTGAAATGCACAGTACGACGGTGTTGTCGATTTCTGTCGCCAGTTGGTTAAACTTACGTACTGATGCCGCGCACACGCCGGTATCGATGCTTGGGAAAATATTCAGCACTTTGCGCTTGCCTGCGAACTGGCCCAGCGTAACGTCAGACAGGTCTTTAGCCACAAGGGTAAAAGCCTGAGCTTTGCTTCCAGCCTGAGGAATAGAGCCGGCGACTGCAACCGGGTTGCCCTGGAAATGAACGGTTTGTGACATGGTTATCTTCCTGTTTACATATAGTTAACGTCAAGGCTAGTTTATGCCATCAGCAGTTAACACGGCAAACGCTATTTGCGGATATCCGCTTCAGGGACTGCATTAAGGAAAACAAATGAGATCAGTTAAGGTGTTTGAGGAAGCCTGGCCGTTACACACTCCCTTTGTGATTGCCCGCGGGAGCAGGACCGAAGCGCATGTGGTGGTGGTTGAACTGGAAGAGAATGGTGTAAAAGGTATTGGAGAATGTACGCCTTATCCTCGCTATGGCGAAAGCGATGCGTCGGTACTGGCTCAAATTATGAGTGTTGTGCCACAACTGGAACACGGTTTGACGCGTGAAGCGCTGCAGGCATTACTGCCTGCGGGGGCGGCGCGTAATGCCGTTGACTGTGCGCTTTGGGATCTCAATGCACGTCAGCAACAACAGTCTCTGGCCGACTACGTTGGTACTGAACTGGATGCAACAGTAACGACCGCGCAAACCGTCGTGATTGGCTCGCCGGAGCAGATGGCGGCGAGCGCGACCGCGCTCTGGGATAACGGTGCCAGATTGCTGAAAGTCAAACTGGATGCACACTTAATCAGCGAAAGGATGGTTGCGATCCGGGCGGCTGTGCCTGAGGCGACAATCATTGTCGATGCTAATGAGTCCTGGCGTGCTGAAGGGCTGGCCGCACGCTGCCAGTTAATGGCGGATTTAGGCGTTGCGATGCTGGAGCAGCCTCTGCCGGCTAATGATGATGCCGCGCTGGAGAATTTCGTGCATCCGCTGCCTGTCTGTGCTGATGAAAGCTGCCATACCCGCAGCAGTCTGAAAGCGCTGCATGGCCGCTATGAAATGGTGAATATTAAACTGGATAAGACAGGCGGACTGACGGAGGCGCTGGCGCTGGCGGCCGAAGCTCGCGAGCAGGGATTTGCGTTGATGCTCGGCTGTATGTTGTGTACATCCAGGGCGATCGGCGCTGCATTGCCGCTTACACCACAGGTCAGCTTTGCCGATTTGGATGGCCCAACCTGGCTGGCCCGAGACGCCGAGCCTGCCTTGCATTTTACAACCGGACAGCTTCATCTCAAGGATGCCAGCGCAAAAGATTAGACATTGCCAGCAGGTATTTTTCGCTCGCTTCATCCGATGAAATGGGCGGAAATTCTGCAGTAATGCAATGTAGGTTTAGATCGGCGCACCAGCTACCAAAAGAACCTGGCGTTTCATAACCGACGCTGGTTACCAGCGGCAATTCGAACGACCGCGCCAGCCACGCGCCTAATTCGCTGTGTCTGGGATCTTCAATACAGGCCAGCGGATCGTGGAAAGAAACTACCCATGCAGGATGAATGTGGTGAATAAGTTGGCATAGTGCCTGGGTCTCAGGCTCTGATCCCGGATGATCGCCGGTTAATAACACCACATCACGCTCTTCTGCGCTGCTGTTCCAACGATATACCGTTTCACCGGATTTCCAGTTTGCCGCCGGAAAGTTACGGTTAAGATCAACGCCGTTAGCATTTGCACGCAGACCCAACTGGCAACCGTCAGGGTTAACGGCCAGCACGACATGATGACGACGCAGGGAAGGGTTCAGCGTACGTAAGGCACAGGACAGGGTGACGACTGATGAGTTTTCATCACCGTGAGTACCAGCCAGTATCAAACCGCTTTCACGATCGGCTGCCGGTGCCGGGAACCAGATTAGCGGTGCGCCCAATAGTGAACGTCCGTAATGTTCAGTTCCTGGCGGAAATGCGCCACGCTCGGCACGGGGACGGGTAACGGTCATAATCATCTCTGAATGCATGTATTGTTACTCGCAGTGTTGTGCAAAATTTATGGATAATCAAATCGTTTTCACACACTTATCTTTTCAGGTGTAATATCACTTTCCTGTCGGAAGTTAATTGCATTTCCTGCTGGCGATACAAATAATTACTCATTCACGTAGTGGCCAGATTTGAGGGTATTTTATGAGGCATTCTGTTTCAGTAACCTGTTGTGCGCTGTTGGTTAGCAGCATTTCTTTATCCTATGCTGCGGATGTTCCCAGCGGGACGGTACTGGCAGAAAAGCAAGAACTGGTGCGTCATATAAAAGATGAGCCAGCGTCACTCGATCCGGCAAAAGCCGTTGGGCTTCCAGAAATTCAGGTTATTCGCGATTTATTTGAAGGGTTGGTCAACCAGAATGACAAGGGTGAGATTATTCCCGGTGTTGCCACACAGTGGAAGAGTAATGATAACCGCATCTGGACGTTTACGTTGCGCGATAATGCACAATGGGCCGATGGTACGCCGGTAACAGCACAGGACTTTGTCTACAGTTGGCAGCGTCTGGTGGACCCGAAAACACTATCGCCGTTTGCCTGGTTTGCCGCGCTTGCTGGGATCAACAATGCCCAGGCGATCATCGATGGCAAAGCCACGCCCGATAAGTTGGGTGTCAGCGCGGTGGATGCGCATACCTTCAAAGTGCAGTTGGACAAACCACTACCCTGGTTTGCCAACCTGACAGCGAGCTTTGCGTTTTATCCCGTGCAAAAAGCCAATGTCGAAAGCGGTAAAGAGTGGACGAAACCAGGCAACATTATCGGTAATGGTGCCTATGTGCTGAAAGACCGTGTGGTTAATGAGAAACTGGAAGTTGTGCCGAACACACATTATTGGGACAACGCCAAAACAGTGCTGCAAAAAGTGACTTTCCTGCCGATTAACCAGGAGTCTGCTGCGACCAAACGCTATCTTGCCGGCGATATTGATATCACTGAGTCCTTCCCGAAAAACATGTATCAGAAGCTATTGAAGGATATTCCTGGGCAGGTTTATACGCCACCGCAGCTTGGTACTTATTACTATGCGTTTAACACGCAAAAAGGACCGACTGCCGATTCACGCGTGCGTCTGGCGCTTAGTATGACTATCGATCGCCGTCTTATGGCGGAGAAAGTATTAGGGACTGGAGAAAAACCCGCATGGCATTTTACGCCGGATGTGACGGCAGGGTTTATCCCGGAACCTTCTCCGTTTGAACAAATGAGTCAGGAAGAGCTTAACGCTCAGGCGAAAACGCTGCTGCGTGCGGCCGGTTATGGTCCGCAGAAACCACTGAAATTGACGCTATTGTATAACACGTCTGAAAATCATCAGAAGATTGCTATTGCTGTGGCTTCCATGTGGAAGAAAAATCTTGGTGTGGATGTGAAGCTACAGAACCAGGAATGGAAAACGTATATCGATAGCCGTAATACCGGTAATTTTGATGTGATCCGCGCATCCTGGGTGGGAGATTACAACGAGCCATCCACATTCCTGTCGCTATTAACCTCGACCCATACGGGCAATATTTCCCGCTTTAACAATCCGGCATACGATAAAGTGTTGACTCAGGCGACGCTGGAAAATACAGAGAAAGCACGCAACGCCGATTATAACGCAGCAGAAAAAATCCTGATGGAACAGGCACCTATTGCGCCGATTTATCAGTACACCAACGGGCGTTTAATTAAACCGTGGCTGAAAGGGTATCCGATTACCAACCCGGAAGATGTGGCATACAGTCGCACTATGTATATTGTTAAACACTAGTTGCGTACGTTCTCCTGTTAACCTTCGTTAACCTCGTTAAACCCAGAACTGGCGCTGACTTCAGCGCCAGCATCTCCAGATAACCAGTATTAACCTCATTAGAAATAATAATAAGAACATATCTAATGGATTATTCATACTGCAGACTTTGATTTACACTGTCATTTAAATTTGATGAGATGGCATCTTTCAATAAAAGACACTGTTAGTGCTTATCGAAACTGAGTTCAATAATTAGAATAGTGGTACAAAACATGGAGCATAGCTGAAAACATCGGGGCACCTCGCTTGTTCATAGTGGATGCATATAATATTGCGAACCACAACAAAGAACTCTCAACTATATTAGTCTTCATAAACTGATTTCATATTTGAAGGAAAGAGCGGTCGTGCCGTCCTGGCTACAGCACTTGAGATACGTCAACTGATGAGCAAAATATCGAAAATGCCACGGTCTGTAGTCCAAAAAATAGATGATAATTGTCATCATTGCAATTAATCAATGTTTGTTAATATTATGTCATGTGTTTATGTTTGTGGTTAGATTTCAGTCTAATTAAGTCACTATTGGTATCTGGCCGGGTTATCAGGTTGTGATTGTGGTGATTTTCAGGTGTAGAAAATAATATGGATTGCATGTGGGTTAGAATTAATTTTGTTGGCATATCGCAAGAAATTTCCACTACCGACAGTGACACCATTGTCTGTTGAATAATCGTGGTTTTCTCCGGGGAAGCCTTATGTAGTCGGCATTGTAGCTTAACCGGCCCCAGTGATCGTAACGTTAGTATCCGTGCCAGGCACATACCTAAACCTGTCTCTTCTCTGGGGAGGGGCTATTTCCTGGTGTTTCAGGTGACTACATTATATTGCTAAACAGCAGGGAAACGCTGTATATTTCGCATGGTTGACATGCTCTGACTTGTAAGTGCGGTTACTAGCTTATAAACAAAGGATTATGAATGTTTTTGATCACTATCTGTTACGCGCTTTTTGCTTTGTGTCTTTTTGCCACATTGTATGTCTTGATGACGTATGAAGAACCGGGAAAATTGCATAACTGGGAAATTATAGTATTAATATTTATTTCTACATTCTGGCTTCCTGAACTGATTATTCTGGTTGTCTCTTTTGCGCTTCTGGGACCAATGCTTTTGGGGATCAGGCATCTGCGCCGGCAGAGTATTTCTGCCTGAATCATAGATACCTTGATCTCGCCTTCTGCAAATGGGTTTCGATCAAATCTGACCTGTGAACAGTGAGAACTGGCTGGAAGATTGTTCGCGATTGGTGCGACTCGCAACAGGGTTACTCTCATTATTGACGTCGAAATATCGACCCTGTACAAACGATTCCCGGCATCTAAACGATAAATTAGGGTCGTGCAGGAGATCCAATTTTAATTGTCCGGGTGTCGTTTCCTGGTACGCGGCGGAGAGAACGCAGGTAGCGATTATCTACGATGTGGATGTTTCAACGATGTATAAAAACTTCCCGCGGGGTGAGCATAAACCTCATAGCGAATCATCTATATATCTTGAACAGTGTTGAAGTATCGGCAGATATCCCTTCCCTGAATTGTTAATTATGTTAGGTTAATGTGAAAATAATGATTATTGTATTGGTATGGGTTTTGAATCAATTAGTTGTGAATTAGTATAAAATATATCCATAGTGGCTTTTCCTTGCAGTGTTTCATCTGGTTATCTGATGCAATTTAGTTTGGCTCACTGATTTTTACATTCTTGCCTGTATGTGTTGCGACCTGTCATATCAATTTTGCAGCTGGCATGAAACCATCGTCTGCAATCTCCTCGGCTTCTTTCCCTCTAAAATCCGGCCTCATCTATTCGCGAGCGGCCTCTGGTGGCAGAGTCACCAAACCGACGCACTTTGTATGCATAAAATTGAAGGGCTGGTTGAAACAAATAAAGGAATAGGAAAATTCACTGTAAAGGAGTGTGATGAGCATGGCCACATTGCTCAAACTCTTTATCAGCTTGCTCTGAACAAGGAACGTGATGCCAGCAAATTGCAGAAGTTGAATGTTTTTTAGCGTGGTTTGTCAGTATCGGTGTCATTATTAATTCCCTACATTGTCAAAACATCGTCTACGCCTGGGATGCCGCGCGCCAGGAATATTGCTTTAAAGTCATTGATGGTTTTGTGACAAAACGTTTTTTCAGCTCAGTAAGTTTTCAGCGGCAATACGCGATAAGAATAAAATCAAATGCCTCAAGCGGGTGCTAAGGGATCTTAACCACCTGCAACATACGGAATCCGCAGAAATGTTGACGATATGGCGTAGAAACTCGGTTTCCATGATATCGACGCGCCAAATACCTGGAGCGAGAGGCTACCCTGGAAAGCGGCAATCCGACCACACTGAAGACACTAAACCAGAGAAGATCATACGTCCGGGGGCTGATGCTCCCGACAAATTAACGTCGAATCATCCTCACTCAACAGTTCTTTCGTTAAATTACAAAAACCTCGACCGTTTACTTTTTGGTGAAACCGGCAGCTCTGGCACAGACCAAATCCCGGCACATTACTGGTGCGCTGAATGCCTCTCAGCAGTTCGAAAAGTAGCTCCTTGAGTAAACCCGCGCATTCACCCATAGCAGATTCACCCGTCACCAAAAATGAGGGGGGAAGCAGGGAATCCAGCAGATTTTTGGCCGACTCGGTGAGCTGCAGATGAACGCTACGCTTATCCCTGGCATCCTGCGTGCGTATCACCAGTCCTTTTGATTCCAACAATTTTAGCGATTGTGACACCGTTCCTTTGGTGAGGCCGAGGTAGTCCGTCACGGCGAGAGGCGTATTGGAATAGCGATTACAGCGTGCGAGATACATCAACGCACTGAGCTGTACTGGCTGAAGATCCGCCAGTAAAGGATGCTGGCGAAACCACATCCGCGTCAGACCAGACAGCCGGTCCAGTACGTCAAAAAGCGACATGTCATGCATAACAAAATCCTCCTCGGCATATAGTATCGACTAAAAACTATATTGACAAAGCATAAAACTGGCGTAGCATAAATTATAGTATCGAATCGATACTATAATTTAAAGGAGAGGTATCATGACCAAAGCCCGTTTTTATCATGCTGGTTGCCCGGTTTGCGTTTCCGCAGAAGAAACACTGCTGCAGCATCTGTCACCCGATGTGGAAATCGACGTTATTCATTTGGGAGAACAACCTGATCGAGTTGCAGAGGCGGAGCGAATCGGAGTGAAGTCTGTTCCTGCACTGGTGATCGACGGCAATGTGCTGCATATCAACTTTGGCGCACCGATTGAAGCGTTGAAATAGCGTCGCATGTTCGGGAAGTTGCGAGAGCAATTTCCCGAACCAGCGTGGACATGGGGAAGGGGGCATTTATGTGTGCTACAGAAAAGTACCATCCTGTAGATTGCGATCTGCATGACTATCTGGAGATTGCCTGTCTTTATCACTATTTGCTGCGCATTGAACTGACCACTGGGGAACACTTTGATGGCAGGGCCGTGACGACGTGTACTACAGCAGACAAAGAGGAATTCTTGCTTGTGGAGTGCCAAGAACACCATCATAGAATTCGCCTGGATTATCTGTCAGCCATTACCCCATTGACGGCTGGCGCCACTTTTAGCACCGTGATATTCCGTTGAATCTGTACGTAAAAAGACTGCGCCACTGTTATACGGTGTAAATGCGGATGTCATGCGCCTGAAAAGCGGTGCCGTACTGTTTGCTGATGTTTTCCTCCACGACAATGACATCAATGTTACCGCTGGCGGTGACAACATAACGTGCGACGGCAGGGATCTTATCTGCCGTCAGTGCGACGATAGTTTCGTTACACTGCTTAATTACCGCTTTTTTAAACTCACAATCGGCGTAATCAAACCCGGTTAATCCGGACTCCGGTGCCATCGCACAACCACCAATAAAACCTTGATCAAATAAAATATCCTGTACCTGGGCAATGGCTGTCGGACCTACGCACCCTCCGGACGATCGCTGCACTGGCCCACCTAACATGATGACCTCGAATAGCGGTTTTTTCAGCAGTACGGCGGCAATATCAGGTGAATTTGTCACGACGGTTAATGCCAACTCAGCGGGAAGGGCTTCAGCCATTGCCAGGTTGGTCGTTCCTGTGTCGATAAAAATACAGCTACCGGACTTCACTAGCCGGGCGCATCTTTGCGCGATGCTGCTCTTTTTCGCTGTATTAATATTCTTGCGTACTGCGATGTCAGCTGACTCTGGTAGTGAAATTACAGCCCCGCCGTAGACTTTCTTGCAAACACCTTCTTTGCACAACTCATGTAAATCACGGCGAATCGTATGTTCTGACACTCCCAAACGGGTGGCCAGTTCAGTACAGATCACTCTGCCGTTTTCCTGCAGGATCTGATAGATAAGCGCCTGGCGTTGATCCGGGAATGCAGCGTAATCGAGCATGATAACTCCATAAAAATAAACATCGAGCAATAACGTGCATGATCGTGCATTATATTGCAGGATGTCAATATCCCTTAGCGGGGGCATACCGTTCAGAATAAAACGATAAGAGGATCGCGATGAAAATTGCACATATGGCTTTATGGACCCGGGATCTTGAGCGACAAGCCCAGTTCTGGGTGTCATTTTTTGATGGTGTGATAAACGAAAAATACTGCAGCAAAACCAATCCTGGGTTTGAATCTTATTTCGTCAGGATGGGTGAGGACATTGCGATTGAGCTAATGACAAAACCGGGACTGACCCACCCGGTACCTGACAATAACACTTCAGGGTGGGTGCATCTTGCTCTCTCTGTTGGTGGCGCGGGGCATGTTGATGCACTGGCGATACGCGCAAAAGAACAGGGCATCCTGGTCTCCGGACCACGAACCACCGGTGACGGATATTACGAGGCCGTCATTCAGGACCCCGACGGTAATTTAATCGAGATTGTAGCGTAATACGTAAATCAGGCCGGATGACAAAATTGCTCGCGCAGGATCTGTGTTAGAAGTTCAAATACCAGCCTTACTCTGCCCGGTAGCAGCGGAAGATGTGGCCGAAAAATATAGAGTTGCCAGGGCTGATAGTTAAGTTCTGGCAGCAGGTTTACCAGTTCACCGTTTTGCAAATAAGGCCGAACAGAGATATCTGCCAGTTGCCCAACCGTTCTTCCCGCCAGGGTGGCGGCCAGTTCGCTCTCAATATCGGAAGCGATAAACACCGGGTTTGCCGGAAAGAAACTGTTGCCATCGGCAAACTGCCATGGCCAAACGCGCCCTGAATTACTGTTGGTCAGGGCACTGAGCGGGTAGTTATGTTGCAAATCCTGGCGGTTTTTTGGCTTGCCCATTTTTTCAACTAATTGGGGAGACGCAACGATATTGACACCTACCGGGCAGATTGTTTTCACGATATATCGGTTATCCGGGACGGTGCCAATACGAATACCCATGTCGATCTGCTCGTCAATAATATTCAGATGTCTGCCGGTATTGTGCCACTCGATGCTGATTTCCGGATAACCGGCAAGGCCGTGCAGCAACTGGCGAATAATCTCACGGTTTTCGAATAGCGGGGGTAGTGTAATGCGTACTTTGCCTGCTATTTCCTGCGGGTTGTGACGTTTACCTTCTGAGAATAGCGCTTCGCTTTCAGCCAGCAGACGCTCTGCTTTTGGCCAGAACAGCTGACCGAAAGGCGTCAGCTTCATCTGCCGTGTATTGCGCAGAAACAACATTTCGCCAAGGCTTTGTTCCAGTTCAGCAATACCTCGAGTGATTTGTTGGGGGGCCAGACCGAGTGTTGCGGCAGCCTCTCTGAACTTCAGCGTTTCGGCTGCCGTACAAAATATCTTTAATGCGTCGAGTTTATCCAGCATACCGGGTGCACTTTTACGGGAAGATTATTCCTTCATTATATCAATATCTGGAATTCTGAAAGCATAAACGATTCATATACGAGTGATAATTATGACGTAATAATCATGCTCATTGAGATTCGGGTGGCGTAATACCCCGGATGCGTAACACTTAAAACAATGAACAGGAGGGAGTATGGTGCAACGTACATGGCTAATCACCGGTGTCAGCAGTGGGTTCGGTCGCGAAATGGCGCAGCAACTTCTTGAACGCGGTGAACGCGTGGTGGGGACCGTACGCGATCGCGCTAAAGTTAGCGATCTCCTGAGTCGCTGGCCCGTGACATTTGATGCACCGCAAGTAGATGTGACGGATAGCGCTGCACTGCGTCATACAGTGGATAGTGCCTGGCAGCGCTATGGGCGAGTTGATGTGGTCATCAGTAATGCGGGATACGGCCTGTTTGGTGCTGCGGAAGAGTTGAGTGACGATCAGGTCCGCCAGATGCTTGAGACAAATTTGTTGGGGTCCATTCAGTTAATCCGCTGCGCATTGCCACATATGCGAAAACAAGGCGGTGGACGTATCATCCAGATCTCCTCATATGGCGGACAGGTCGCATTTGCCGGAAACTCCCTGTATCACGCGACTAAATGGGGTATTGAAGGATTTGTCGAGTCGGTTGCCCAGGAAGTTGCTGCGTTTGATATCGGAATGACGATTGTTGAACCCGGCGGTGCACGGACTGAATTCCGTTATGGTAGCGCCCAGGTTGCCACACTGATGCCGGAATATGACGCGACACCTGCGCACAGTTTTCTGAAAATGCTTGATCCTGTCAATGGGCTTGCGCCTGGCGATCCGGCGCGTATGGCCGCGCAAATCATTGCCAGCGCCGACCTTGTTCCTGCGCCATTGCGTATGGTTCTGGGTTCGCAGGCGCTGCAAAGTACGCTCTCGGTGCTGCGTCAACGTGTTGCTGACTTTGAGACCCAGCATGCGCTTGCGGCATCAACAGATTTCCCTGCCGGTGAGTAGCACCTGCCACAGCGCTATTCATGACTTGTCTTCATAAGTTTGTCCTGATTTAACCCTCTAATCGTCGATACGCTGTGCCTCTATAATTTTGTTGTTTTCAGCATTCGGCGGCAGAGACTGTCGCCTGCCCGGAGAATCGAACATGTCAAATCATTTGAATGCCAGACAGCTGGCAGTCGTCCCCATTGCAGCATTCACTGCCACAGGACAGCCAGATAAGCTGGAGGCAGCGCTTAATGCAGGGTTAGATGCAGGGCTAACCCTGAATGAAGTGAAAGAGATTTTACAGCAGCTTTACGCATACTGTGGTTTTCCCCGCAGTCTGAATGGCCTGTCGTGCCTGATGTCGGTAGTGAAAGACCGCAAAGAAAAAGGGATTGTGGACCCAGAAGGGAAATCCGCTTCGCCGCAACCTGCTGACTGGAACAGCCTGCTGGCGGGAAGCCAAACGCAAACCCAACTGGTTGGACAGCCGGTTAGCGGCCCGCTGTTTGATTTTGCCCCTGCCATTGATACCTGGCTTAAAGCACATCTGTTTGGCGATATTTTTCAGCGCGATGTGCTGGACTGGCCGACCCGGGAACTGGCAACCGTCTCTGCGTTAGCCGTACTGGGCGGCGTGAACGGCCAACTGAAAAGTCACTTTGCGATCAGCCTGAATGTTGGGCTTCGCCCTGAGCAACTTATCGCGTTTACTGCGCTTCTTAAGCAGCACTGTGGTGCTGAGATTGCGGAAAATGCCCGTGCAGTTCTTGATGAATGTACTTCAGGAACACAGTCAGCTACTACCCCTACGGGAGTCATAATGAACGAACAATTTGATGGCAACAGCGTCTTTCCCCGGGGAGAGAAAAATGAAGCCTATGCGAAGTACTTCACCGGGACCAGCTATCTGACCATGCTTTCAATGGAAGGTGTGGTGATTGGTAACGTGGCATTTGAACCTGGCTGCCGTAATTTTTGGCACATTCATCATCAGGGCGGTCAAATTCTGCTGGTGACTGGCGGCAGAGGCTGGTACCAGGCGTGGAATCAACCCGCGCGAGAACTGAAAACGGGTGATGTGGTTCATATTCCGGCGGGAATGAAACACTGGCATGGTGCTGCGCGTGATAGCTGGTTTGCCCATATTGCGGTGGAAATCCCGGCAGCAGGCGCATCGAATGAATGGCTGGAGCCGGTCGCTGACGCCGAGTACAACCTGTTGCCCTGAGCTATGCTGGTTGAGGTGCACTTTATCCCTGAGGAGATCTAAATGGTCATGAATGTGAAGGGTTATGCCGCGTTGGCGGTAAAAGAAGATCTGGTCCCGCACAGTTTTGTTCGTCGGGATCCGCGTGAAGATGATGTCGTTATTGAGATATTATTCAGTGGGGTGTGTCACTCTGACATCCACAGTGCCTACAATGACTGGGGCGGCGCTACGTATCCGATGGTTCCCGGCCACGAAATAATAGGCCGCGTAGTGCATGTTGGGAAATCGGTAACAAAATTTGCGGTCGGCGATCTTGCCGGCGTGGGGTGTATGGTTGATTCATGCCAGCACTGTAGCGCCTGCGAACAGGGTCTTGAGCAATATTGCGAAGAGGGGAACACCCTTACGTATAACGATACGGACCGTCATGATGGCCTGCCTACTTTCGGTGGCTATTCTGACAAGATTGTCGTGACCGAGAAGTTCGTCGTGAAGGTGCCGGAAGGAATCGACTTACGCGGTGCTGCGCCGTTGTTGTGCGCCGGTATCACCACATGGTCGCCGTTACGTCACTGGCAGGTTGGGCCGGGGAGTAAAGTCGCTGTTGTTGGGTTGGGTGGTCTGGGACACATGGCGATCAAGCTTGCTAAAGCATTGGGGGCTGATGTTACGTTGTTCACGCGGTCGCCAGGCAAAGAAGCTGATGCCCGACGCCTGGGAGCCAGTCATGTTGTGCTTTCAACCGAAAGCGAGCAGATGAAAGCCGCGGCGAGCCAGTTTGACCTGATTATTGATACTGTTCCCTACGTGCATGATCTGAACCCGTATATTCCAACGCTGGCGCTTAGCGGAACGTTGGTGCTGGTGGGATATCTGGGGCCGTTGGATCCGTTCCTGAATACGGTTCCGCTGATCCTCGGTAGAAGAGCCGTTGCGGGTTCGGTGATTGGGGGGATTGCGGAAACTCAGGAGATGATGGATTTCTGCGGTCAGCATGGCATTACGGCCGATGTTGAGGTTATCAATATTCAGGATATTAATACCGCGTGGCAACGGATGTTGAAAAGCGACGTGAAATACCGCTTTGTCATTGATATCGCGTCACTGAAATAAAGGCAAAAAAGACGCGGATATCCGCGTCTTGGTTTTGGTTAGTGGGCAGAAGGTTGTGCCTCGGCGTTATCCATATACAACGTCTGACTGGGGAACGCAAAGTCAGCTCCGTTTTCCTGAACTATTGTAATAATTTTCAAGTACACATCTTGTTGTACAGCAAGCCACTCCTGCCACACGGTGGTTTTTGTGAAGCAATACACCATGATATTCAGCGATGAATCGGCAAACTCATTAAAATAGACCAGCAGGGTTTGCTTTTGATCTATTCCGGGATGACTTTGCAGCATTTTTCTGACCGACTCGACCACTGCGCCAATTTTATCAGCATCTTCATAACGTAACCCGATCACCGTTTTGATTCGTCGATTACTCATCCGCCCCGGGTTTTCTACACTGATGGAAGAGAAAATTGAGTTCGGCACATATAACGGACGGTGGTCGAAGGTGTTTATTTTGGTCATTCTCCAGCCAATTTCCGTCACCGTACCTTCGATATTTCGGTCCGGAGAGCGGATCCAGTCACCGATGCTAAACGGTCTGTCGAAGTAGAGCATAATGCCAGAGAAAAAATTACTCAGGATATCTTTACCTGCCATACCGACAGCGATACCGCCGATGCCGCCGAACGTTAACAGCCCTGACAGGCTCATGCCGAAATGCTCGCCGTACAGCAGGATGATGGCGACGACGATGGTAATCTTAATGATGCGCGACATGATCCGCGCACTGGTGATATCTCTGCCCTTGTTAATCTGCGTTTTTTCAAACTGGTTGATGACCAGAAAGAGTTTTATCGTCAGGATCAACGCAATCAACGAGGTACAGATAAAGTCGACCACGCTTGGAGAGATAAATTTCAGCTTATAACTATCGATGACGTTATTCGCAATAGTGCCAAATGTACCAATGATAATGGCATAAACAAAAAACTGTGCCGCATGGAATATGAATCCTTTGCAGTGTTTTTCACTACGATGAAACCAGACGCTCATCAGGACTAACGCTGCACAGCTGCTGAGAATTACCGTTAAATTAAACGCATTATTTATAAACAGTTCAGCGATCATGATTCTCCCAGGTCACTCCGTGTTAGCTAAATATCATCTGACATCCTTCATCAGCGGATATTTTACCCAGTTCAGGCTGTCAGATCATTAATCAAAAGGAGAGAGAAATAATACAATCAGCGTTATTTTCAGGCGAATAGTGCGCATGTCAAGTCTGAGTGTGGTGTATGTAGCAGACAGTGAGTTTATGTCATGGTATTGTTGCTGCAAAGTAACACGGTTTTCATCTGCAAAAGGACAGTACTATGATCATGGCTAAGCTGAAGACAGCGAAGGGACGGAAGTTTCTGTTATGTCTGCTTGGGGTATTTATCATTGCGGCATCGGTTGTGACGCGCGCGACGATTGGTGGTGTCATTGAACAGTATGACATTCCGCTTTCCGACTGGACAGCCTCGATGTATGCCATTCAATCCGCAATGATTTGCGTCTACAGTATGGTTTTTACTATTTTGCTGGCTATTCCGCTTGGTATCTATTTCCTCGGAGGCGAGGAGAAGCACTAGGTACATGTCATGCCGGATGACATCGCCATCCGGCATTTTGCTGCAGGATTAATCGTCTTCTTCGTCGTCCAGTTCAACCGGGGTCTGGTACTGATCCGGTTTGATAACCAGCAGGTCGCAACGCAGATGGTCGATAACCTGTTCTGCGGTATTCCCCAAAAACGCGGCTGATATACCGGTGCGCCCAACGGTGCCGAGAACCACGATACCCGCCTGTAAATGCTCAGCTAAATCCGGGATGACTTCTTCAGGCAATCCTTTTTCAACGTGTGTAACTTTTTCATCAATACTGAATTTTTGGCGTAACGCCTTCATGGCCAGCAGATGTTGTCCACGGATGGCGTCGTTGTACACGCTGGGATCAAATTCAGGTAGCTCAATCGCAATGTTGATAGGCGTTACAGGATAGGCACCCACCAGGTGTACTTCGGTATGGTTAACCTGTTCTGCAAGCTGCAACGTCTCTTTGACCAGTTTTTCGTTGAGTGCATTGTGATATGCCTCTTCACTGGCGAGATTCACCGCCACCAGCGCTTTACCCCCTTCCGGCCACGGCTGATCTTTGACCATCCACACCGGGCTTGGACATTTACGCAATAAATGCCAGTCGGTTGGTGTGAAAATCACGGCTTCAAGGCGGTCGTGTTGGTGTGCCATTTTGAGCACCAGGTCATGCTTAGCGCTGATCACTTCCTGGATGATGGCTTCGAAGGGACGGTTGTGCCAGACCACTTTAATATCAAGCGGGATCCCTGCTTCGATATAGTATTTCGCTTGTTCACGTATCCATGCTGTTCGCTGGCTGATGACCCCCTGACGCATTGCCGTACGCTCGTCCGGCGACAGCAGGGTGGTCATTTCGTAGGAAAAGTCATAGATCGGCAAAAAGGCTTTAATTTTGCCACCAATCCGTTGATGCAAATAAACTGCTCGCCGTAATGCTGGTTGATCGTCCTGGTTTGGATCGATGACTACCAGCATGTTTTGATACATAGCCATACAGGGTCTCCTTACAACTGTCACCGCAGTTCGTATTTAAAAGAGTAACCCAATAATGTGGATTGAAACAGGGGAGAACCTTCTGTCAGATCAATAAATGGAGGGAATCTGTGGTTTCAGCCCACATCCAACTCAATGTAAATCGCTTTTTCTCAGGATATGACTCCCGCCGGGAGCAACATTGCTTTCAGCACATCATTTGTTTCTCCTGGTAGCCGTTATTTACACAGGTGAAGAGTAGGGTTATCCCTGATTTAGCAACAGGCTGTGAATAATGAAGACTGGAATGGTTAGATATTTATAAGGAACAAAAATGCAAAATCCTATTCCCCTTGAAGAAGGGCGCGCCTTGTTTGGCCGGAACACTGAGATCTACCAGGAGGGCAGGCCTGATTATCCTGAACGGGTATATGATTTATTGAAAAAACATTGCGGTTCTGAAAACCATTTTCAGGCTTTTGAGATTGGGCCAGGAACGGCGCAGGCAACGGAAAAACTGCTGCATATGGGCTATCAGGTTACTGCAATTGAACCCGACCCGAATTTGGCGATGAAGTTAAACAAACGGCTGGAAGGTTATCCGCAGAATTCATTTACGCTAGTCCATTCCACCTTTGAAGATGCTAAATTGCCAACGAGTTACTTTGATTTAGGTATTGCCGCAACGTCTTTTCACTGGGTTGATCCTGCAAAGGGACTCGAAAAGGTTTTCCAACTTTTACGGTCTGGAGGATGGTTTGCTATGTGGTGGACTGTTTTTGGTGATCCATCCAACATGGACGCTTTTATGCAGAAAACTAATCACTTATTTGCCCCCCTGAGCACCAGCCCTTCGCATAAGGCTGGCTACCGTCACCCCTATCCATTACAAAAAGACGAAAGGATTAACGATCTGAAAAAATCCGGATTTACCGAGATCCTCAGCGAGGAGATCAGATGGGCGTCTCAAATGGATGTCAGACGAACAATCCAACTCGTATCGACATTCTCCCCGGTGGCTCGCCTGAATGAAACGGAGCGCGCAACATTTCTCTGTGAGATAGAGAGAATCATCAATAACGATTTCGGTGGCACGGTTAAGCGCAATTTCGTTACTGCTATTTATCTTGCCAGGAAGCCGGAGTAAAAAACGAGACGTTTATGCGCTCAGGAAAATAGGCTGGTGGGCATGTGACTTTGCTGGAAGAGGAGGAAAGCGGAACCTCCTGCCAGATCGTTAAATCGGAAAATTTAGAGATTTGACAGAAGGTTAGCTGAGAAGGTTACGCAACGTTACGCGTGTGTCCAGCCAGGACGGCCAGCGCATCGCTATTCTCAATCGTGATATATTTACCTTTCACCGCCAGCATACCGCTTTTCTGGAAGCGACCCAGCAGGCGGCTGATGGTTTCAACCGTCAGGCCGAGGTAATTCCCGATATCGCCACGGGTCATCGTCAGACGGAATTCGCGCGGAGAGAAGCCTCGCTGGGCAAAACGGCGGGACAAATTGTAGATAAAGGCCGCCAGGCGCTCTTCAGCATTCTTCTTCGACAGCAGCAGGATCATGTCCTGGTCGCCTTTGATTTCGCCACTCATCAGACGCATCATCTGCTGACGCAGGTTCGGCATTTTACCGGACAGGTCATCCAGGGTTTCGAAAGGAATTTCGCATACCATTGACGTTTCCAGCGCCTGGGCAAAGCTTGGGTGATGACCGCTGCCAATTGCGTCAAAACCAACCAGGTCACCCGCTAAGTGGAAACCGGTGATTTGCTCATCGCCTTGTTCGGTAATGGTATAGCTTTTTATCGTTCCGGAACGGATAGCATAGAGTGACTTAAGCTCGTCACCTGCTTTAAAGAGCGTTTGCCCCTTTTGGATAGGCTTTTTGCGCTCGATGATGTTATCGAGCTGGTCAAGCTCATGCTCGTTAAGTGTGAACGGGATGCAAAGCTGGCTGATGCTGCAATCCTGGCAATGGATAGCACAACCGCCAGACTGAATGCGCCGTATAATTCGCTTTTCCGGGATCATAGGTCTGCTCAAGCCGTAATTGATATTTGTCAATTTTAACATCTTTTTGGTGAGCACGTAAGCCTGAGCTACTCCCAATAGAGAATAATTCAGGCATAAGCGAGTTGAATGTTTGTATCTATATGATTAACCGTACTTTATTTGTGGGTGTATTGTGTGGAAGTGTGATGAATAAGGCATTAATTGCCTGGATTCTAGAGTAGTAGATAGCCTTCATGGCGCAATAACCACTCTTTTCGCTGCACGCCACCCGCATATCCAGTCATTGTGCCATTCCGTCCAATCACGCGGTGGCATGGGACGACGATGCTGACAGGATTGGAACCATTAGCCGCGCCAACGGCTCTGGCGGCACCGGGGCGCCCCAGCTGTTCAGCCAGTTGTCCATAATGCATGACCTGCCCGCAGGGGATAGTACGCAACGCTTTCCAGACCTCGCGTTGGAAAGGGGTTCCCGCGGTTGCGGTTTCAAGCGTGTCTATAATGCTGAGATTTCCCGCAAAATACTCTGCCAGCTTATCGCTTAGCCCTCCGGGGTTTTTGGCAGCAATACGCTGATAACCCTCAGAACGATAATGAATATCCAGCAATTGCTCCATACGATCGCGATGTTGATCCCATTCAACCGCACGCAGGCGAAATTGCTCATCACAAATTACCCACAACGGGCCAAGGGGCGTTGCAATGGTGTCTTCAAGTAAGTTCAGCATCCGTTTCTCTCATTACAGGCGGGGTTACACATTATCATGTCAGTGATAGTTGCAGCTATACCCCCAAAAACGGATCTTAACTTGTGGAGGTAAAGGAATGTCGCATGGTGCGTTATTGGAAATAACCGTAAACCGTTGTCGGTATAATAGTGCGCGGTTATGATAATGACCGTCGCATAATCGCTGGAGGATGAAACATGAACCTTGATGATGCATCGCTGTTTCTTGACGCCATGGGGGATGTTCAACCACTGAAGGGATGCGCCGATGTTCACTGGCAGCCAACGCGTAATCTTCGCGTCCCGGCACGTATTGATACGCTGCAGTTGGATAACTTTCTCTCGACAGGTTTTCTGGATATCGTCCCGCTGAGCGTGCCGCTGGAATTTCGTCGCGAAGGGTTACAGCATGGCGTGACTGACAAGCTGCGAACCGGGAAATATCCGCAACAAGCAAGCCTTAATCTTGTGCGGCAGCCCGTTGAAACCTGCCGCCAGATGCTATTTAGCTTTATTTTACAGGCGCAGCAGGATGGGTTACGCAACGTCCTGGTGATTCACGGTAAGGGGCGTGATGATAACTCCCATGCCAACATCGTTCGTAGCTACGTCGCGCGTTGGTTAACGGAGTTTGATGATGTGCAGGCCTTCTGCGCCGCACTGCCGCATCATGGCGGCAGCGGGGCATGTTATGTGGCGTTACGTAAAACTGCGCAGGCAAAACAGGATAACTGGGAACGCCACGCTAAACGTAGTCGCTAAACAGGGCAGTCATCAGGCAGCCAGCACTCTGTTTCTGCCTTCATTTTTGGCTTTGTACAATGCGTCGTCCACGCGCTTAAATAACTCATCAATACTTTCATTGGCTTCGTGTCGTGCTACACCAATACTGACGGTAAAACGGGGAAGGCCAGGGAGGCTCACCTTGGCTACCGTCGCGCGTATGACTTCAGCCAGATTAAGGGCTGCATCTAAAGACGTGCGTGGCAAAAGCAGTACAAACTCTTCTCCCCCCCAACGAAAAACCAGATCGTCTTTTCTTGCACAGGATTCCAGGGTGCGTGCCAGCGCGCAAAGTACATCATCGCCTTTTAAATGCCCGAAAAGATCGTTAATGCTTTTAAACCGATCGGTGTCGATTAGCAGCAAACTGTAATCCTGCGTTAACGATGTTGTGTGTGTCTGCTCTGGCTCAGTTATCTGATAAAAATGCCGCCGGTTGAGTAACCCGGTTAACGCGTCATGTAAGGCGGCGCGTTCCAGTTCCAGTTCCAGACGTTTTTGCTCGGTAATATCGTGAACAATACACAGCATCAGCTTATTGCCGTAGATTTCGATAGGACCGGCATAGGTTTGTACGTGACGGGTACTTCCATCGGCAAGTCTGTGGACAAAATGTAAGGGCTTATGGCCGCCAGGCAGATGCGCAATCTTATGCATTACCGGCAATATATGGCGCCCCAGCATATTGATTTCCCAGGTATGCTTCTGACACATTACGTCATGATCATAGCCATAGAAATGCAGGGCACTGAGGTTTGCATCCACAATCAATCCGTCGCGTGACGGATCGATAAGCAACATTGGTGCTGAGTTAGTCTGGAAAAAACGGGCATAGAATCCTTGTTTTTTCCGCTGATAGGTGGCAGAGCGGCTGGCTTTCAGACCTTGCGCTGTCGGTGTTTCAATGCCTTCATAGAGGATAACATCACCTATATCCTGAAGCGTCCTGATGGACAAACGACAGGCCAGCGCGATTTCCTCGCTTTCGCGGTAAACCGTGAGGATCTCCACAATGTCATGATGATTGCGCAAATCACTGAGATACATAGGTAAATCATTTTGTGCGTGCGTGGAGAATGTGCCTTTTCTGAGAGGGGGGAAACACGGGGCCTGCATCAGTTCCCGTGCAACGGTATTGGCGAACACCAGTTCTTCGGTATGTGGCGAAACGATCCAGACCGGAATGGTTAATAAATCCAGTGAATGCAGCTCGTTTATGCTCATCGATAATCCCGTTATCTTCATATGCTGTGTTGCCGGTTTATTGGCGAATTTTTTTAATTATGCAATCTCACAATGTTATTGATTGTCGGTGAGACAAGGGTTGTACCGTTGGTTTTACTGTTGTGGCGTTTTCAGTTTGTATCAATTCATAGATTTTATGTGCTGGCAGCGGTTTCGCATACAGGAAGCCTTGCAGCACACCGCAGCCCATCTGGGTTAACAGCGCTTCCTGCTCCTGGGTCTCTATCCCCTCCGCCACAACGCACATATTCATAGAGTGCGCTATGTCAATAATAGTAGACACGATTTTTGTATTTTTGCTGTTCTCACTAATATCTTTGACAAATATTCTGTCTATTTTTAATTCCCGCGCCGGAAGTGATTTCAGCATCAATATATTTGAATAACCGGTGCCAAAATCATCAATAGAAACGGTGATCCCCAAATCGGCAAACGCGTTCAGGACTTCCACGCTGCGTTTTAAATTTTTAAGTGCCGTACTTTCAGTCAGTTCCAGCGTGAGATGTGCAGGTGAAAGCTGATATTGCGCCAGGGCGTTGCAGACTATATCGACAATATCAGGTTGTTCAAACTGGGCGGGTGACAGATTAACGGCAAGGGTCCACTCCGTGTGGCCTTGTGACTTCCATTGATATAACTGGCGGCATGCCTGCTGGAGAACCCAGGTGCCGACAGGAATAATCAACCCCGTTTCTTCAAGTGCGGGCAGGAATTCAGCCGGCAGCAGAACGCCGCGTTCAGGATGATGCCAGCGTAACAACGCCTCAAAGCCTGTCAGAGAGTGATCCCCGGCGGTGTATTTAGGTTGATACCATAATTCGAATTGATTCCGCTCAAGCGCTTGTGACAGTTCTTGCAAGAACGTTGGCGGCGTATCGGCGATAGCCTCCATCTCTGGGGAGTAAATCGCCCAGCCGTTTCTGCCCGCCTGTTTGACATGATACATCGCAGTATCGGCTTTTACTTTTAGCTCATGTAACGTTGAGCCGTGTTCGGGATAAAGACTGCTTCCCGCGCTTAACGAAACACGAATGGTGTGTCCAAACAGTGTAAACGGTTCTTTGACTGCGCTGGCAATGCGGGTCATCAGCACCGAAATGGCTTCCCGGTTGCTGTTTGGCACCAGCAGGATAAATTCATCACCACCCAGCCTCGCCAGCGTCATGGTGTCATCAAGGCAGCTGTATATGCGTTGCGTGCTGGCGATAAGCAACTGATCGCCAATGTGATGGCCCCAGGTGTCGTTTACGATTTTGAATCGGTCAAGGTCGATAAAGACCAGGGCGAAGTGTTGTTGATGCAGTTTGGAATGACGCAGGCAGGTCTGTAAGCAGGCGTCTATTTGCGTTCGATTGGCAAGGCCGGTCAGCGCGTCGAAGTGGACCTGGTGCTCAAGCTGGCAGTTCAGTTGATGCAGATTATCGGCCAGTCTTGAGGTACGTAGCTGAGAATCCACCATCGAAATGACCAGCATAATACCCAGAATCACCAGCGTGACGGCGCAGACCCAGATAGAGAGTTCCAGTGTGCTCAGCCCATCATGTGCGGTGTGTCCGAAATGAGTGAAGGTGGCCGCCCCCATCCCGGTGTAATGCATTGAGGCAATCGCCAGTGCCATTACCAGAGCGGCAATAAGTCGGTTTATTAATGCGCGTCGGGTATTTTGCCGCAAATGAAAAGCTAACCACAGGCCGATCCCTGACGCGATAATGGCAATGACCACGGAAAGTAAAATGAGTGAGAACTGCCAGCGGATAGCAACATGTTCAACGATAGCGACCATGCCAACGTAGTGCATGGCCACAACACCAGTGCTTAATAGGCTTGTTGCAACAATAAGCCGCCTGGTCGAAAGCGTTTGACCTGATATTGCAATATTGATGGCAAGCGTCGCGGAAATGAGAGCAATCAAAAAAGAAAATGCCGTGAGCGAAAAGTGATAATTAATAGGCATGCTCATTTTCATGGCCAGCATGCCAATAAAATGCATCGACCAGATCCCCATCCCCAGCGTTGCACCGCCAGATAAACGCCAGAAAGTCGATTCCCGACGACTGGAGATCGCCACTTTCCCTGCGCTATCGAGGGCAATAAACGAAGCAATGAATGCGACAACAAAGGAAATCCCAATCAGTACAGGGTCCCATGACACGTGCAACATCTTACTACCCATCGATAAAAAACCGTGATGATAAATCTAGCAGATTCTGTCCAGTTAACCTGGTAAAACCCGGCGCGTTCTTATTTTCCTGTCAGCAGTATTAGTCTGAGCCGCTATAACGGTGGAATATGTGATGTTCGCTTATGAAAACATTCACCATATTTATGGTTTGGTGTATTTTTGTTCGTATTGTGCACTGGGTGACAATAGTCTGGCAACTGGCGTGAATGCCAGCTTATGCGGGATAAACAACCAGACTAATGTAAACTGGTGGTGTGATAGTGCGCTTTAAGTGAAAAGGCGACATGCTCTCATTGAAAATGGAACTTTCGGTATCGCGGAATGGCAATCTGCATTGCAGGTGCTATAAAAAATAATACTCCGCGTTATTCTTTGGCAGGCAGGATTAAAATGTTAAATAATATAAGCGTCAGGACGTTTATTATTTTATTTCTGGTATGTACCGTAGTTGCCCTCAATATCGTTGAGGTAATATTATCTGCAGGGTTTGATGTCATTATTGGCACTGATGTGGTTTGTACTATTTCACTATTATATTTATGGTGGTATATGACAAAATATCTCGTCGTGCCGATTAATACGGTAAAAGAAAGCATTGAAGAGGTGACCGCAGGGAATCTGGCGATGAGTATTCCTGAGTTCGGTAATAACTGTGCAGGCAGACTTATTCCGGGAATTAACAGTCTGGCGAGTAATATTTCTACGTTAGTCAGTGAGATCAGAACCTCTTCGCGGACCGTGATGACGCTTTCCGAACAGCTCGCAGAGCGTAGCGCCGAATTGTCCGTAAAAACAGAACAGCAGTCTGGCGCGTTAATGCAAACAGCTGCAAATATGGATGAGATAGCGGTTAGTACGCGCAATAATGCAGATAATACGCAAATGGCGAGCGCCCAGGCAAATATTGCGACACAATCTGCTCGCCAGGGGGGCGATTTAATGGTGCAGGTCGCCACCAATATGCGCTCGATCACCGACTGCGCTCAGCAGATGACTGAAATTATCGCGTTAATCGATGGTATTGCATTCCAGACGAATATTCTGGCATTGAATGCGGCGGTTGAGGCGGCGAGAGCCGGCGAACATGGCAAAGGTTTTTCTGTCGTTGCAGGTGAAGTGAGAATATTGGCACATCGTAGCGCAGAAGCGGCAAAGAGTATTAAACGTCTTATCGATGAAACGCATTACAATGTCCAGCAGGGTGCGGCGGTTGTACGTGAAGCCGAAAAGAACATGCAGGATATTGTGGGTGGTGCTGGGCAGCTAAATCAGCTGATGGCGGAGATATTAACAACCACACGGGAACAGGAAAACGGGATCACCAGAATTACCCAGGCTCTGACCGAACTGGAAAACGTGACGCAAAGTAATGTCAGCATGGTCGATGAATTATCTGATTCGTCCGGCATCCTGAAAAGTCAGGTGAATGATCTTCTGTCACGTACACATAAATTTCGCTTAAGTAAAAATATGTCTGTCGAAACAACCACGATCTTGCATCGAGATCCCCCTGTTTCCGGACTACGTCAACGGGTTAAATACGGTTCTTCATTTTAAGATTCAACATCTGCTCGCCACAGCGCCGAACCCGTCGGCGCTTTTTATTTTCTTGAACACTTTTATGAATCATTTCAGCATAATGGGACAATGCGATATTGCTTAACATATACTGAAGACTAGACTAACGAAAAGTTTGAATGTTTATGGAGGCGCTGTGGAAGCCATTAAGGGAACCGAAGTTAATGTGCCGGATGCCGTGTTTGCCTGGCTGCTGGATGGTCGCGGTGGCGTGAAACCGCTGGAAGACAACGATGTTATCGACAGTGCGCATCCGTGCTGGCTGCATCTTAATTACACCCATTCTGATAGCGCGCAATGGCTGGCGACAACGCCTCTGCTTCCTAATAATGTGCGTGATGCACTGGCGGGAGAAAGTACTCGCCCGCGCGTAAGCCGGGTCGGGGAAGGGACGCTGATTACGTTACGCTGTATTAATGGCAGCACCGACGAACGCCCTGACCAGCTTGTCGCCATGCGCTTATATATGGACGAACGCCTGATTGTCTCAACGCGTCAGCGTAAAGTGCTGGCACTGGATGATGTGGTGAGTGACTTGCAGGAAGGGACGGGACCGTCTGACTGTGGTAGCTGGCTTGTGGATGTTTGTGATGCCTTAACCGATCATGCCAGTGAGTTTATCGAACAATTGCATGACAAAATTATCGATCTGGAAGACAACCTGCTGGACCAACAGATCCCGCCTCGCGGCTTTCTGGCATTGCTGCGCAAACAACTGATAGTCATGCGGCGCTACATGGCCCCTCAGCGCGATGCTTATGCGCGCCTGGCGAGTGAACGTTTACCGTGGATGACTGACGATCACCGACGTCGGATGCAGGATATTGCCGACAGGTTGGGAAGAGGGCTGGATGAAATCGACGCGTGCATCGCCCGGACGGGCATCATGGCGGATGAAATTGCTCAGGTTATGCAGGAGTCTCTGGCGCGAAGAACCTATACCATGTCGTTGATGGCAATGGTTTTTCTGCCCAGCACATTTTTAACCGGCCTGTTTGGCGTCAATCTCGGGGGGATTCCCGGTGGCGGCTGGCAGTTTGGTTTTTCACTATTCTGTATTCTGTTAGTTGTCCTGATTGGTGGTGTTACTTTATGGTTGCATCGTAGTAAATGGTTGTAACAACTACATTTTTTAGCGACTTTCGTGAGTGAAAACGGCTAAGTTTTTGAGCGAGGTCAATAAACCATCTACCTATTCGGGGCAATATCTCTCTCGCAGGTGAATGCAACGTCAAGCGATGGGCGTTGCGCTCCATATTGTCTTACTTCCTTTTTTGAATTACTGCATAGCACAATTGATTCGTACGACGCCGACTTAGATTAGTCGGCTTTTTTTTGCCTGCAGGAAACCAGCGTCTACCCTAAAAGGGTCAGTCTGACTCACTGGAGGGTAATATGACCTGCTTATTCGCCCCGTTGCCGTTGCAACGACCCCATTTCGATACTGTCCCCACCGACCCGGTTCCGATTCCCGATCCAATACCTCGTCCGCAACCTATGCCGGACCCGTCACCGGATGAAGAGCCGATTAAATTGTCGCATCACGGGCGCAGATCTGCGAGGATACGCGCCTGCTGAATGTGAGTTTTTACCGCGAGATTAAATTGTGACCGCTTTTTCAACCCTGAATGTTTTGCCTGCCGCCCAACTCGAGAATCTTAATGAGCTGGGTTATCTTGAAATGACGCCTGTTCAGGCTGCTGCCTTGCCGGCAATCCTGGCAGGAAAAGATGTTCGTGTGCAGGCAAAAACCGGCAGTGGCAAAACGGCCGCGTTTGGTCTTGGCCTGTTACAGCATATTGATGCTGCGCTGTTTCAGACTCAGTCGCTGGTACTGTGCCCAACACGCGAACTGGCTGACCAGGTCGCGGGTGAATTGCGTCGATTGGCGCGTTTTCTGCCAAATACCAAAATTTTAACGCTGTGCGGTGGTCAGCCCTTTGGCGCTCAGCGTGATTCTCTGCAACATGCCCCACACATTATTGTTGCCACGCCGGGGCGTTTGCTCGACCACCTGCAAAAAGGCACCGTCTCCCTTGATGCGTTGAATACGCTGGTGATGGATGAAGCCGACCGGATGCTGGATATGGGATTTAGTGATGCGATTGATGATGTGATCCGCTTTGCGCCAGCGTCACGTCAGACACTGCTGTTTTCCGCAACCTGGCCGGAAGCGATTGCCACGATCAGTGGTCGCGTACAGAACAACCCGTTAACGATTGAGATTGATACAGTCGATGCGTTGCCAGCGATTGAACAACAATTCTTTGAAATCTCCTCACACGGCAAAATTCCGCTGTTGCAAAAATTGCTTAGCCAGCATCAGCCGGCATCATGTGTGGTTTTCTGTAATACCAAAAAAGATTGTCAGGCTGTTTGTGATGCACTGAACGCAGCAGGGCAAAGCGCATTATCGCTTCATGGCGATCTTGAGCAACGCGATCGGGACCAGACGCTGGTACGTTTTGCCAACGGCAGTGCTCGTGTGCTGGTTGCCACTGATGTGGCGGCGCGTGGCCTGGATATTAAATCGCTCGAGCTGGTGGTTAACTTTGAACTGGCATGGGATCCGGAAGTTCATGTACACCGTATTGGACGTACTGCCCGTGCGGGTAACAGTGGTCTGGCGATTAGCTTCTGTGCGCCGGAAGAAGCGCAACGTGCCAATATTCTGTCCGAGATGCTGCAACTGAAGCTGAACTGGCTACCTGCACCGGGTAATGCCTCAATTCTGCCGCTGGAGGCTGAGATGGCGACGCTGTGCATCGATGGCGGTAAAAAAGCGAAAATGCGGCCTGGTGATGTATTAGGGGCGTTGACCGGAGATATTGGTCTGGACGGGGCGGATATCGGCAAGATTGCCGTGCATCCGGCGCATGTCTACGTGGCCGTTCGCCAGTCTGTGGCACATAAAGCGTGGAAGCAACTGCAGAACGGTAAGATCAAAGGCAAGAACTGCCGGGTTCGTTTATTAAAATAAATGCCCGTAGGCGTGCCTGATGGCGCTCCGCTTATCAGGCCTACAGCGCTTGTGCACGTTGTAGGCCTGACAGAGGTTTACTTCACTTCCACCACGTTCAGACGCAACTCATCTAACTGGTTTTCATCTTCTTCCGGCTGCCAGCCTGCTGGTTGCAGTGGGATCTCTTCACGATCGAATGCCAGATCACCGCCATCTACCACTTCTGAGCCGTGTTTGATGCCTTTAAAATCGAACAGATTAATATCGCTCAGGTGAGAAGGCACCACATTCTGCATCGCACTGAACATCGTTTCAATACGACCTGGATAGCGCTTGTCCCAGTCACGCAGCATATCCGCGATCACCTGACGTTGCAGGTTAGGCTGTGAACCACACAGGTTGCACGGAATAATCGGGAAGCCTTTCGCTTCAGAGAAACGCTCAATATCTTTTTCGCGGCAATAGGCCAGCGGACGGATCACAATATGCTTACCATCATCGCTCATCAGCTTCGGTGGCATACCTTTCATCTTTCCGCCGTAGAACATGTTTAAAAACAGTGTTTGCAGGATGTCGTCGCGATGGTGTCCCAACGCAATTTTGGTGGCACCTAATTCGGTTGCCGTGCGGTACAAAATGCCGCGGCGCAGACGGGAACACAGAGAGCAGGTCGTTTTGCCTTCAGGGATTTTATCTTTGACGATCCCGTAGGTGTTTTCTTCGACAATTTTATACTCAACTCCCAGTTGTTCCAGATACTCCGGCAGGATGTGCTCCGGGAAGCCCGGTTGTTTTTGATCCAAATTTACGGCGACCAAAGAGAAACTGATCGGGGCGCTTTGCTGCAAATTCCGCAGGATTTCCAGCATGGTGTAGCTATCTTTCCCACCGGAAAGACACACCATAATGCGATCGCCGTCTTCGATCATATTGAAATCGGCAATAGCTTCACCTACGTTACGACGCAGGCGTTTCTGTAATTTGTTCAGGTTGTATTGTTCTTTCTTTGTAACTTGTTGATTATCTTGCATTATTACCGTTCTCAAAAACCAAAAGGGGCATATAAGGGGCAAACTTCCATCACAGGGCTAGTTTGTTATTCAACATTGCAACCTGATCGCCATTCATTTCTTCAATCCATGTACTGTAGACTTCGTACACCATCTGCGCGTTTTCATGCCCCATCTGATTAGCTATAAATGATGGATTTGCTCCAGCCGATAACAGCCAGCAGGCAAAAGTATGCCGCGTATGGTACGGATTACGGCGACGAATACCAGCACGTTTTACAGCTGCGATTTATTTGATTCCGATACTACTCACAGAGTAGTAAGGTTTCTGCTCGCCTATACCCCAGGCATTGGGCCACAATTTGACAACGTTGAGCTCGTCCTTGCAAGCCATCGGCACCGCAGGTTTTTTTATGCCATCGCCATGGGCAGACCTATAGCAATGGCTAAAAGATCACTTCTTACAAAGGATGCGCAACTCTTTGCGGTTGAAACCACCTTCTTTCGATAAATCTTGATAACCGTTGGGGCAAACTTCATTGGCTTTTGAATAGCAAATATTCCATCCGGTAGCAGCCCCACATTGGATATCGTACTCACTTGAACCATCTGGGCGTTTAATTTCCTGGGATGTGGAACATGCTGCAAGAAGGCATGCTCCCATGAACACTATTAGTAATTTCACTTATCGTCTCTCTTCATTGCCTGTCGGCATTTCCAAAGGTAAATTAATGGCACTCGACGCAAAGCAAGACACGTTTTCCGCGAGTATCTCATCAATTAAAGCGCCACACAGGTGGCCATCAAAAGTTGACATCCGGAACAGGATTGTCGAGCTCAAGAATAATTGAAGTAAGGTATTGGGTATTGATGCTAGTTATGTATTGCGTTACTTACTGCAAATCTAACTGATGGACAGAGGAACAACTTTGTGTATCCAGTGTTCGAAGTGGTATCAATAATGCGAGAACGGCAATGTTTGATGGCAGTTCGTCAATGTAATCATATCTGTAGGGTATCAGATACGCTGGGTTTATTGATTTATCAACTGCACCATATATCATCTGTTCGAAAAAATTCGATGATAAAGGCTGGCAATGAAAAAGTTGATGATGATTGTTTTACTCCTTTCTCCTGCTGTAACGGAAGCTAACGTTCAAAGAATTGCATGTAGTTTTGATGTAAATGGCTCTGGGCGTGAGTTAGTCGCAGAACGAAGTGAAGCGCAGGGAGAGCGGGTGTTGACTGTTAGAGGAGATGCTTTTACGCCTTCTGATACGGGGCAATGGATAAGAGATAGCCAAAAAGGAAGGGTTTATCTTGAAAACTGGAAAGACGATAAGGGTAACACTGCGCAACTGTACTCGAACTCAAACGATCAACTTGATAGCGGACTGGTTGTATACCATAAAGATGGCAGCGAAAGTCTTTACTCTTATCTGTGTTCATTTGTGGATTAATCATCTCGGTACTACTCAATCAGAGCACTGATTTTTTACCTTCCGCACGGTATGCGTTATAGCAACCAGATAGCTTAATCTGCCGACATGGAACCATCAGCTATTTTTCCCTCCAGGTCAGGAATCGCGGGGTAAACGAGGGAGAAACAAAAAGCCCGCAACGGTGTGCGGGCCAGACAGCTTAGCGGACTACCAGTACCGAACACTCTGCATGACGCACCACGGCTGCGGCGTTAGAGCCCAGCAGATAAGTGGTGATGTCCGGTCGGTGTGAGGCAATAATGACCATATCGGCCGGTAATTTTTTAGCGATCTCCAGGATTTTATCTTTCGGCGCACCTTCAGCAACGTGAACATGCACTCTGTCCGTTGGGATATTGAACTTCTTGATAATCTCTTCCAGTTGAGATTTCGCTTCGGCTTTCAGATCGTCCATGGCCGGTAACTCTGCCGAGTAGGCCAGTCCCAAAGAAGCGTAATAGGGCAGTGACGGAATAACGGTCAGAAAATGCACCTGCGCATCGTCAATTTTTGCCTCTGCTTCAACATGGGCAATAACGCGTTGAGTTAATTCTGAGTCTGAAATATCGATGGGTACAAGAATCGTTCTGTTCATAAAACCTCCTGTTTAAGTATCCACGTAAAGCTTACCGCGTAATGGCACTTTATGTACAATGACAAAGATCACATTTTGGCATCACTTTATTTTGATTTCAGGAAATTTCCCTTTTATAACCCCATCATAAAATCGGCCCTTGGAGACCACGCTCAGGAAATCTCGAAAAATACGCGCCGGGACATGTTGATACTGCAATGTAGTTAGTTGATGAAAGCGAATTTCAAGTGTGCGCGAGGATTCGTCATAGCCGACGGATGCAATACGGGATGATTTAACGGGGTGATGATTCATTGCAGGTATCCTCTACTACAGGTATTAATGCAAGATATCATCTATCAGAGATGTGTTTTAACGCAACAGATATAACGTTTTGATCTGGATAAAACAGAATTGCTATTAATGAAAGGATAGCCCGCTGTTGCCAGCGGGCTGACAGAGACAGATTAGAACTGGTAAACCATACCCAGTGCCACAGTGTCATCGGTAGAGATGTCGTTGCCAGCGTAGAAACTGTCATCTTCGTCCAGCAGGTTGATTTTGTAATCAACGTAGGTGGAGAAGTTTTTGTTGAAGTAGTAAGTTGCACCTACATCAACGTATTTAACCAGATCTTTGTCGCCAGTCGTTCCGTTCGGGTTGCCTGCATTGCCTGCCAAAGAAAGGTCTTTACCTTTAGACATCAGGAAAGAGACTGCCGGGCGCAGACCGAAGTCGAACTGGTACTGTGCAGTCACTTCGAAGTTCTGAGTTTTGTTTGCAACAGTATAATCGCTACCATTTGAGCCGCCATACGGGGTCATATTACGGGTTTCAGAATACATGGTTGCTAAATAGATGTTGTTCGCGTCGTATTTCAGACCGGCAGTCCACGCATCCGCTTTGTCGCCGCCAGCAGTGGATTGATTTACCTGCTCGTTTGTACGATCGGAAGAGGTATATGCTGCGCCGAAGCTTACACCCATACCCAGATCGTAGGTAGAGGAGATACCGAAACCATCACCGTTGGAATGTTTCAAATCACGGCCATCGTTGTTGGTACCTTCCTGGCCATTCTGGTTTTCATTCTTACCCTGATATTGCAGCGCAAAGTTCAGACCATTAACCAGACCGAAGAAGTCGGTATTACGGTAGGTTGCTACACCGTTAGCGCGGCCGGTCATAAAGTTATCTGAGTAAGTGTAGGAGTCACCGCCGAATTCCGGCAGCATATCGGTCCAGCCTTCTACGTCGTAAAGTACGCCGTAGTTACGACCGTAATCGAATGAACCGTAATTGCCGACTTTTAAGCCTGCAAATCCCAGACGAGTCCAGGCGTTAGAACCTTCAGATTCAGTGCTATTAGCCTGAACCTGATATTCCCACTGACCATAGCCGGTGAGCATATCGTTAATCTGAGTTTCGCCTTTGAAGCCACCACGAACATAAGTCTGATCGCCATCGCTGCCTGAATTATCAGAAAAGTAGTGCAGGGCATCTACTTTACCGTAGAGATCTAACTTGTTGCCGTCTTTATTATAAACTTCAGCAGCGTGAGCAGCGCCAGCAGCTAACAGTGCAGGAATTACGAGTGCCAATACTTTTCTGTTCATTGAAATAATCCTTTAGTTTTTTTATTAACCTGTGACTACCCGTGTAGGGAGTAAAAGCATGCTAAAGGAGAAGTTCCGTAAAGAGATAAATATGAATTGTTACGTCTTAAGTAAAACCTTAAATAAATAATTCTGTTGAAATGATGATAATTATCATGAATGTTTTGTTGTGAAAATATATAAAATAAAAATTATACAAGAGGGGGTTATTGCGTTATTCTGCGCAGGTTATATGCCTTTATTGTCACGATTTAATTTATTTTCGTTGGTATGTTGGCAGGAATGCCCACTACCCAGCGAATAAATTGACAAGCCCGAACAATTGTTCGGGCTTTTTTTTGGACTCCAGGTTAATACCTAACTGAGCGTATTAATCAGTACTGCTCTTTTCTGCTTTTCCTGCCAATTGCGCCAGGAAATCGTAGCGTTTTTGCAAGTCAGCCGTTGCGTCTTTCCACAGTTGCTCCGCAACCTCGGGTTGTTGCGCATTCAGACGACGGAATCGTTGCTCATTAAGCAATGTTTCAGCCAGCGCGTCTGACGGTGGACGAGAATCCAATGCCAGCGGTAATTTGCCTTCGTCTGCACGACGCGGGTCAAAGCGATACAATGGCCAGAACCCGGTTGCGGTGAGCTGACGCATCTGATCGTGACTCAGCGCGAGATCGTAGCCATGTTCTTCACAGGGGCTGTACGCAATAATCAGCGATGGGCCCGGATAAGACTCCGCTTCCTGAATTGCTTTCACCGTCTGGTTTAGCTGTGCGCCCAACGAGATCTGCGCCACGTATACATGGCCGTACATCATCATACTGACACCAAGATCTTTGCGGGCCTTGCGTTTACCATGCTCGCCGAATTTAGTCACGGCACCGAGCGGTGTGGCTTTTGACGCTTGTCCGCCAGTGTTGGAGTAACACTGGGTATCCAGTACCAGAATGTTAACGTTCTCGGTCAGGCTTAAGACATGGTCCAGACCACCAAAGCCAATGTCATAGGCCCAGCCATCACCACCAATCAGCCAGATGGATTTCTCCACCAGCGCATCAGCGTCGGTCAGTAACTGCTGTGCGCCTTCGACACCCTGCAGATGCTGGCGCAACGCTGCAACTTGCTCACGACGGACTTCTGGTGTTGCCTCCACGTGCAGGGCGTCATTCAGCTCTGCCGGGATTTTGTCGGCAAACTGTTCCAGTAAACGCATGACGCGCACACGATGCTGATCTACCGTCAGACGGAAGCCCAAACCAAACTCGGCGTTATCTTCAAACAGTGAGTTCGCCCACGCCGGTCCACGGCCATTAGCATCGGTGGTATACGGCGTTGAGGGCAGGTTACCGCCATAAATTGATGAACAGCCAGTGGCGTTGGCGATCAGCATACGATCGCCGTACAGCTGCGTAAGGAGTTTGATATACGGCGTTTCACCGCAACCGGAACAGGCTCCGGAATATTCAAACAGCGGGGTAATCAGCTGAGACGTTCGGATATCAATGCGTTCCAGCTTGCTGCGATCGATCTCCGGCAGATTGAGGAAGAAGTCATAATTCACTTTTTCTTCTTCAACATATTCAAGGCGAGACATCATATTGATGGCCTTGATCTCAGGATTCTGGCGATCTTTCGCAGGGCACACTTCGACGCACAGATTACAGCCGGTGCAATCTTCAGGTGCGACCTGCAGTACGTACTTCTGACCGCGCATATCGCGTGATTTCACATCCAACGAATGCAGGCTGGCAGGGGCGCTTTCCATCGCTTCTGGTGAGACCACTTTGGCACGGATGGCCGAGTGCGGACAGGCGGCAACGCAATGGTTACACTGTGTACATAGATCTTCTTTCCAGATAGGAATTTCTTCGGCGATATTGCGTTTTTCCCAACGCGTGGTTCCCATCGGCCAGGTACCGTCCGGTGGTAACGCTGAAACGGGCAGGGCATCACCGAGACCTGCGAGCATCGCTGCTGTCACGGTTTTTACAAAATCAGGTGCGGCATCAGAAACTACCGGCGGACGGTTGGCGCTGTGCGGATCAACCGGTTGCAGTGCCACCTCGGCGACGGATTCACGTGCCAGCGCCAGCGCCTGCCAGTTACGTTCAACCAGATCCTGACCTTTGCTGCTATAGCTTTTGGCTATGGCACCCTGCAATTCAGCCAGGGCGCTGTCACCGGGTAAGATTTGCGTCAGATGGAAGAACGCCATTTGCATGACGGTGTTAATACGCGCTGCCAGACCGCACTCACGCGCGATTTTGGCCGCATTAATCACATAGAAACGGGCTTTCTTCTGATTCAGTACCGCCTGAACTTCCTGTGGCAGGCGAGTCCAGACTTCATCCACGCTGTACGGCGTATTGAGCAGGAAAATACCGCCAGGCTTCAGACGTTCGGCCATTTGATATTTATCGATAAACTGCAACTGATGGCAGCCGACAAAATCAGCCTGCGATATCAGATACGCCGAACGGATAGGGTGCTCACTGACGCGCAGGTGAGAAACGGTCAGGCCACCTGCTTTTTTCGAATCATAGACGAAATAACCCTGCGCGTACCACGGCGTGGAGTTACCGATAATCTTGATATTGTTTTTGGTGGCCGATACGCTGCCGTCGCTGCCCAGACCATAGAACAGCGCTTCGAGTTTGGCGGTACCGGGCAGGGTATTTTCTGGCAGAGGCAGCGACAAATTGGTGACATCGTCATAAATACCGACCGTGAAACGCGATTTGGGCTTAGCGCTGCTCAGTTCATTAAATACTGCCATCACGCAGTCCGGGCCAAACTCTTTAGAAGAAAGCCCGTAACGCCCGCCAATGACGCGTGGTAATGTTTCCCGTTCGCCGCAGTTAAAGGCTTCTGCCAACGCGGTCATCACATCCAGATACAACGGCTCTGCCTGGGCGCCGGGCTCTTTGGTGCGATCCAGAACGGCAACGCTACGCGCAGTTTCAGGTAATGCCTGTAGTAAGTGTCTGGCGGAGAAGGGGCGGAACAGTCGAACTTTCAGGACGCCCACTTTCTCTCCACGAGCAAGTAACTCTTCGACGACTTCTTCGCAGGTACCAATCGCGGAACCCATCAAGATAATGACACGCTCCGCCTGTGGATGACCGTAATACTCAAATGGCTGGTACTGACGACCTGTCGCCGTGGCGAAATCGTTCATCGCCTGTTCTACGTGATCGTAAACCGCGTTGTACCATGGGTTCGTCGCTTCGCGTGACTGGAAGTAAGTGTCCGGGTTGGCAGACGTCCCGCGAATAACGGGATGTTCTGGGTTCAGCGCGCGGGCACGATGCGCATCAATTTCAGCTTGCGGCATCAGGCTGAGGATCGTGTCATCGGCCAGCGGCACAATTTTATTGATTTCATGCGATGTGCGGAAACCATCAAAGAAATGAATAAAAGGGACACGGCTTTTCAGCGTGGCGATTTGTGAAATCAGTGCGAAATCCTGCGCTTCCTGGACGCTGCTGGCGCAGAGCATGGCGCAACCTGTCTGGCGCACTGCCATTACGTCGGAATGGTCACCGAAGATAGAGAGTGCATGAGTAGCAATGGTACGCGCGGCAACGTGCAGCACAAATGGCGTCAACTGACCGGCCAGTTTGTACAGCGTTGGGATCATCAACAGTAGACCCTGCGATGAGGTAAATGACGTTGAGAGCGCACCGGTCTGCAATGCGCCGTGAACGGTCGCGATTGCGCCGCCTTCTGACTGCATTTCTACGACGCGAGGGGTATCTCCCCAGACGTTTTTAAGCCCGTTCCCGGCCCAGGCGTCTGCCTGTTCTGCCATCGTCGAACTCGGCGTAATCGGGTAGATGGCGATAACCTCGCTGGTACGAAAGGCAACCGAAGCAACCGCACCATTACCGTCAATTGTTTGCATACTGACACCCTTACATTGCGCAAAAAGAGGGACACGCAAAACAGTAGCGAGTCCTGTAATTATCCTTTTATTTTAGCAAAAGGCTTTCAGGCACATTTTCGCTTTTGTGTCCCTGGAATAAACAGAATGAATGGTTTGATCAAAGGAGTAGCCAAAAAATTGCCAGAAAATGTAAACAGCACGCATAAATGCGCATTTTGCCTCTCGACGGCAGTGTTTCCGCTGCCTATTATTTATGGCTGTGTCGTTTGGTTAATATTCAGAGGGGAGTAAGATGCGCGCAGCGTTTTGGGTAGGGTGTGCCGCGTTGTTATTATCGGCTTGCAGCAGTGAACCTGTTCAGCAGGCAACGGCCGCGCACGTTGCACCGGGCATGAAGGCCGCAATGTCCAGCTCCGGAGAAGCCAACTGTGCCATGATTGGCGGTTCGCTATCCGTTGCTCGTCAACTGGATGGTTCAGCCATCGGGATGTGTGCATTACCCAACGGCAAACGCTGTAGTGAGCAGTCGCTTGCCGCCGGAAGCTGTGGGAATTATTGAGCCACTGCTTTTATTACATTAAATCCGCCAGTTTAAACGTCAACGTTTGTTCTGCCGTAGCCAGTGTTAACTGGTCAGCAGTCAGATCGACCTGTGCGCCTTGCTTAAACATCTCGCTGACGATGCCGTCGAGCGCGTTAAGCTGTGGATCGGCGCACATCATGCGCGTCATTGCCATGTCTTTCACTTTTAATTCACCGTCGGACAGCTTGCCCTGACCGTGGAACTGATTACACATTTTTCCCGACACCGTCATATTTTCACCGAAACTTAATTCAGGTGGGTTATTGGCGACGGTTACCGGCTTGCCATTGACGCTCTGTAAAACAAAACGGTGGTGCTGTAACTGTTCGCGATTGACGGAAATTTTTCCATTGCTCACACAGCCAGCCATAAGCATGCTGAGCGCAATCAGCGTGACAATTTTCTTCATTAACTTTCTCTACGTTCGTGACGGGATTACATTCGTAATGATAATGATATCGCCAGATTTATCATCGGGGGTTATCTGAAAATGCTCCCCTGGAAGCAGGGGAGCGGTATGATTAGAAGAGGGCGTTCGGGCAGGTTTCGCCTTTGGCGATTTGAGCCAGATTCTGCAAGGTTGTTTCAGAAATGCTGGTCAACGCTTCGGCAGTCAGGAATGCCTGATGCCCGGTGAACAGGACGTTATGGCAGGCTGACAAACGACGGAACACATCATCCTGAATCACGTCATTGGACTTATCTTCAAAGAACAGGTCGCGTTCATTTTCATACACGTCCATACCCAGGGAACCGATCTTCTGGTTTTTCAGCGCGTCGATTGCTGCCTGAGAATCAATCAGCGCACCACGGCTGGTGTTGATGACCATCACGCCATTTTTCATTTGCTCAAAGGCTTCGTGATTGAGCAGATGATAATTTTCCGGTGTTAACGGGCAGTGCAGGGAAATAACATCAGACTCTGCAAACAGTGTTTTAAGATCGACATATTCAACCCCTAACTCAAGGGCGGCGGCGCTGGGATACGGATCAAACGCCAGCAGGCGCATACCAAACCCTTTCAGGATCCGCAGTGCAGCAATACCGATTTTACCTGTACCAATCACCCCGGCAGTTTTGCCGTACATGGTGAAACCCGTCAGACCTTCAAGTGAGAAGTTTGCGTCACGAGTACGCTGATAAGCACGATGGATACGGCGGTTCAGCGTCATCATCATACCGATTGCATGTTCGGCGACGGCTTCAGGTGAATAGGCAGGAACACGTACAACCTGCAAGCCCAACTCTTTCGCGGCGTCCAGATCGACGTTATTGAACCCGGCGCAGCGCAGCGCTATGTATTTCACACCGTGCTTTTTCAGCTCTTCCAGAACAGGGCGGCTGCCATCGTCATTCACGAAGATACACACGGCTTCGCAACCGTGGGCTGTTTTGGCTGTCTTTTCCGTCAACAAAAAGTCAAAAAATTCAAGTTCAAAACCAAAAGCCTCGTTAACCTGCTGCAGATACTTCTTGTCGTACTGTTTTGTACTATAGATGGCGAGTTTCATAAGACTTTCTCCAGTGATTTTGACGTCACATTAATCCAATTCAAATTATTTTACAAAATATAAAAAATTATTGATAGTCAAAGACGTAATGAAAAATTCCAGCGCATCTGTTGTTAGTGTGGGCAGGTTCTTCAATTTCAACAACTGATTTCACTCATGCCAGACTGCATGCGGTTTTTGGTTGTTTTTTGGGCCCATTTAGGCGGAGTCAGGTATGGATCAACGGTACGTCTTCACATTGCAGACGTACCGTTTAAAAAAACTCATCGAGCATCAAATGAAACTGCACTTTGTTACTGTCTGGGTGGGAAATACCATATGTTTGAAAAAGTCGTTGCTGTAAAGACAGTGAAAATTCCCCGAGACAACTCCAGAGGATCGCAAGGTCCTGGTAACGATCGGCAATACCTACTCGACCAACGTCAATACAACCCATCACGCGGCCATCAGCAAAAATAATGTTATCAAGCGAGAAGTCGCCATGCGTCACAACGGGATCGGGAGGAAATGGCAAACGGTCATGCATTGCATCCCAGACTTGTTCAGCAGACCAGTCATGACGTTCATCATCAAAATCATCGGTATCTACCAGACCGTTGACCATTCGTGTATGGGCTAATGAGAGACGAAACGGGTAGTCGCTGTTAAAAGGGCAGTGGCTGACTGGAATGGCATGTAATCGACGCAGGAATACTGCCAGCGCATCAACAATATCGCCACGGTCATCAGGATAGTCTTCCAGCATCTGAAAAGCGGTTTTTCCACTGATTGCTGTTGTCAGAAGCCACGCTTCATCAGCCGTACGGCTAAAATGATTGATGGTGGGCAGAGGCATATAGGCCTGCAGCCAGTTGAGTCTGACCATTTCATCGGTGATATCATTTGCAACGGTGCCTTTGCCATGCTTTAGAAATAACTCTGGCGCATCAGCCTTGCCATATAAGTGATAAATTGCCGCCCCGGACAGACCGACATTATTCCGCGCCCATTGATAACCTGCCAGTTCAGCGTCCAGCAGTGGGTTTAACGGCAGACTGGCGCATAGCGTTTCTCTTTGCGAATGATTCATACAACCCCTTTGTTTGGCAACAGAAGCACAGCAGAGCATTCTAATCTCACTCACTGTAAATCCATCATTTTGCAATGTAAGGTATTGATTGAAGCATCACTGTCATAGCAGTCCTGAACAGATGTAACTAATCTCCATCTTATTGATTTATCAGTTTCTTTGTGACTGATCTGCGTTCTATAAAAACGACATATCTTTCGGGAGCATCTATTCTTAATGTGGGCATGTTTAGTTAAACATGCCACAATACAAGCCTAAACCGGCTTAAATTTTCGCTAAATCAGGATATTAACTACCCATGAAGGGTAAATATAAAGCCGTTCTGGCACTCCTCTTATTATTGATTCTCATGCCGCTGACGCTGCTGATGACACTCGGTTTGTGGGTGCCTACGCTGGTGGGTGTTTGGCTACCGGTAGGTACGCGTATCGCGCTGGATGAGAGTCCACGGCTGACCCGACACGGGCTGTATATCCCGGAACTTCGTTATCTGGTCGATGATTGCCCGTTAGCACGTATTACTCAGGCTGAACTGTCGCACCCGAGTCGTTGGTTGTTGAACGTCAAGACCATTGAACTGGATTCTGCTTGCCTGGCCAAACTGCCGCAGGCGCAACCCTCACCCGTCGCACCTAAAACATTGGCGGAATGGCAATCGATGCTGCCCAATACCTGGATTAACATCGATAACGTTGTTCTCTCCCCATGGCAGGAGTGGCAGGGCAAACTGTCACTTTCGTTAACATCGTCTATTCAGCAGCTTCGCTACCAGGGGGAAAAGGTTAAATTCCAGGGGCGCCTGCATGGACAAAATCTGACGGTAAATGAACTGGACGTTGCGGCGTTTGAAGGGCAACCGCCGGTAAAACTGGTTGGGGAATTTACGATGCCGCTGGTTCCTGACGGACTGCCAGTGAGCGGGCATACGGTCGCAACGCTCAGTTTACCGCAGGAGCCAACGCTTGTGGATGCGGAGCTGGAATGGCAGGAAAATAGCGGGCAACTGATCGTGATGGCACGGGATGCGGCCGATCCGCTTCTCGATCTGCCGTGGGAAATCACGCGTCAGCAACTGACTATCAGTGACGGTCGCTGGAACTGGCCTTATCAGGGGTTCCCGTTAAGTGGGCGTCTGGGGGTGAAAGTCGAAAACTGGCAGGCCGGTCTGGAAAATGCCGTGGTGAGTGGGCGTCTGAATATTCTGACGCAAGGTGAAGCCGGCAAAGGGAATGCGGTGTTAACCCTGGGGCCCGGCAAGCTCAACATGGATAACAGCGAAATGCCGCTGCAGTTGACCGGTGAAGCCAAACAAGGCGATCTGATTTTCTACGCCATGTTACCAGCAAGGCTCACCGGCAGCTTGAACGATCCGCAACTGGCGTTTGAACCTGGGGCATTGTTGCGCTCCCGTGGTCGAGTTATCGACTCACTTGATATTGACGAAATTCGCTGGCCATTGGCTGGCGTTAAAGTGACACAGCGCGGTGTGGATGGGCGTCTGCAGGCCATTTTACGAGCGCATGAAAACCAGATGGGGGGCTTTGAGTTACACCTTGATGGTCTGGCAAATGATTTTCTTCCTGATGCAGGCCGTTGGCAGTGGCGGTATTGGGGCAAAGGCAGTTTTACACCGATGCATGCGCTTTGGGATGTCGCTGGCAAAGGGGAGTGGCACGACAACACCTTGAGACTTTTCGACCTCTCGACCGGATTTGACCATCTGCAATACGGCACCATGACGGTGGAAAAACCGCGTCTGGTGATGGATGCGCCGATCGTGTGGGTCCGTGATGCCGAAAAACCGACGTTTAGCGGTGCGCTTTCGCTCGATGCCGGAAATACGCTCTTTAGCGGGGGCAGCGTCTTGCCCCCTTCAACGCTGAAGTTCAGCGTCGAAGGGACTGATCCGACGATTTTCCAGTTCAAAGGTCAACTTCATGCCGGAGCAATAGGTCCTGTACAGTTGAATGGGCGCTGGGATGGGATCCGCCTGCGTGGTCAGGCCTGGTGGCCAAAACAATCACTCACCGTTTTCCAGCCATTGGTACCCCCAGACTGGAAAATGAATCTGCGCGAAGGTGAACTGTATGCGCAGGTGGCATTCTCTGCCGCGCCGGAGCAGGGCTTTGAGGCGGGGGGACACGGCGTACTGAAAGGTGGCAGTGCCTGGATGCCTGATAACCAAATTAACGGTGTCGATTTTGTACTGCCGTTTCGTTTTAGTGAAGGCGCATGGCAACTGGGTACGCGGGGGCCGGTATCATTACGTATTGCGGAAGTTGTGAATCAGGTTGCTGCGACAAACATCACCGCCGACCTGCAGGGCGGATATCCCTGGAGTGAAGACAATCCGCTACTGTTAAGCGATGTCAGCGCCGAACTGCTGGGTGGCAAAGTGGTTATGCAACAACTGCGTATGCCGCAGCACGATCCGGCATTGTTACGGGTGCAGAATATCTCCTCCAGCGAACTCATCAGTGCGGTAAATCCGAAGCAGTTTGCGATGTCAGGTCCGGTCAGCGGTGCGTTACCGTTATGGCTGAATAACGAAAAGTGGATTATCAAAGACGGATGGTTGACCAACCCAGGACCAATGACGTTACGTATTGATAAAGACACTGCGGATGCCGTTGTCAAAGATAACATGGCAGCCGGCGCGGCGATTAACTGGTTACGTTATATGGAAATAACGCATTCCTGGACGAAAATAAATCTGGATAACCTGGGTGTTTTAACTATGCAGTCAAGCGTCACGGGGAATAGCCGGGTGGATGGAAAAGTGGGTACCGTTAATTTGAATTACACCCATGAGGAAAACGTATTTACGTTATGGCGCAGTTTGCGTTTTGGTGACAATTTACAGGCATGGCTTGAGCAAAATGCGGCGCTGCCAGAAACCCATTGCCCGGAAGGCAAGGAATGTGAGGAACAACAATGAAAATGAGAGCTGCCATGCTGGGCCTGCTTGCGTCATCTCTGCTGGTGGGGTGTACCCCCAGAATCGAAGTGGCTGCGCCTAAAGAGCCCATCACTATCAATATGAACGTCAAAATCGAGCACGAGATCCATATCAAAGTGGATAAAGACGTCGAGAGTTTACTGAAATCGCGAAGCGATCTGTTCTGAGGTCACGATGAAAAAACAGCTTGTAGCGATCCTGATGGCGTTAAGTTTTTTGAGCGGCAACGTGTGGGCATTGACGCTGAATGAAGCCAGAACGCAGGGACGGGTAGGTGAAACACTTAACGGCTATCTTGTCGCGCTGAAAACGGATGCTGAAACGCAGGCGCTGGTGAATGAGATTAATAAAGCGCGCAACGCCAGTTACCAACAACTGGCTGAAAGCAATAATATTCCGCCAGATGAAGTGGCAAAAATGGCCGGGCAAAAACTGGTTGCTCGCGCCAAACCCGGCGAGTATGTACAGGGCATAAATGGCAAATGGTTAAGGAAAGAATAATGCATTTCTGAGCCGGGCTGACAAGTATTGCATTCACTTGAATTATTCATCGACATCGCAATAGTTGCCACACGGCATGATATCGATGTTGATATAGTTCCTCTCCGGTCGCGTCACTGGAGTGAAATCATGTGGCTTTTTAAGTGGTATGTCTGGAATCGTTGGGTATTCAAGCTGTTAAGCCGGGATGTCGCGGAGCCGGAACAATTTTTACTGCATTGCTGGGAAGAGAATCTGGCGAAGTGCAGGGATTATGCAACTATCTGGCGTGATATTAATCGCATTCATGGGAAGCAGGCAAAGAAGTAAGTACCCTCCCACCGGATGGTGAGAGGGTCAATCATCAGGCAGCGACGACGCTGTCGATTGCCGCTTTTGCATCGGACTGTGCTTTAGATGCCACTTCCGGACCGTAAGCAATACCTTCCGCGAAGACGACGTTCACGTCGGTGATACCGATAAAGCCCAGGAACACATTCAGATACGGGGTGATCAGGTCGGTAGGCGTATCTTTATGGATACCACCACGGCTGGTCAGCACGATAGCACGTTTTCCGGTTACCAGACCTTCCGGGCCTTTCTCGGTGTAACGGAAGGTTACGCCAGCACGGGCAATCAGGTCGAAGTAGTTTTTCAGCTGCGTTGGGATGTTGAAGTTATACATCGGCGCGGCGATAACAATCACATCATGCGCTTTCAGCTCAGCGATCAGCTCATCAGACAGCGCCAGTGCTTCTTGTTGACGTGGCGTCAACGGGGTATCGCTCGGGCGCATCGCACCCACCAGTTCGCCATCCAGTACCGGAACAGGATTTGCAGCCAGGTCACGGACGGTGATTTCGTCAGCAGAGTGCTTTTCACGCCACTGTTCAACAAAATAATCAGACAACTGACCAGACTGAGAGTACCCTGCCAGAATACTGGATTTAAGAACTAATACCTTGCTCATGGGTGTTTCCTTTTATGTGTTTGAAGGGGATGTGCCCCGTTGCTTGTTGACACTTTATTCACAATCCTGCCGCAGTGATAGCGCAATATATCGAATCCTATGTTCGAAATTATTGAACAACACATGAAAAGCGCCGATGTGGTACTCTATACCCATCATCTACAAGAGATTTAACCCGGCAGAGCACTGCCCTCTAACGCTATGACAGAACAACAAAAATTAACCTTCAACATCCTGCAGCAACAGCTGGAATCGCTGATGCTGCGCGACAGACAGCGTTTTTCTCGTCGCCTGCACGGCGTGAAGAAGGTTAAAAATCCTGATGCACAACAGGCCATTTACCAGGAGATGGCAAAAGAGATTGACCAGGCAGCCGGTAAGGTTGTGCTGCGTGAAGCTGCTCGACCGACAATTACCTACCCGGAAAACCTGCCTGTCAGCCAGAAAAAACAGGATATTCTGGAAGCCATTCGCGACCATCAGGTAGTGATTGTTGCCGGGGAGACCGGTTCAGGTAAGACCACACAGCTACCAAAAATTTGTATGGAGCTGGGGCGAGGGGTGAAGGGGCTGATCGGCCATACCCAACCGCGCCGCCTTGCCGCACGTACCGTCGCTAATCGTATTGCTGAAGAGCTACACACTGAGCCGGGTGGCTGTATCGGCTATAAAGTCCGCTTTAGCGATCATGTCAGCGATAACACCATGGTTAAGCTGATGACGGACGGTATTCTGCTGGCGGAAATCCAGCAGGATCGGATGCTGATGCAGTACGACACCATCATCATCGATGAAGCGCACGAACGTAGCCTGAACATTGACTTTCTGCTTGGCTATCTGAAAGAGCTTCTGCCGCGCCGTCCAGATCTGAAAATTATCATCACCTCGGCGACTATCGATCCGGAGCGCTTTTCAAAGCATTTCAATAACGCGCCAATTATCGAAGTCTCCGGTCGAACGTATCCAGTAGAAGTACGCTATCGCCCGATTGTTGAAGATGCGGATGACACCGAACGCGACCAGCTGCAGGCAATTTTCGATGCCGTTGATGAACTGGGACGTGAAAGTCAGGGTGACATTCTGATCTTCATGAGTGGTGAACGTGAAATTCGCGATACCGCTGATGCACTGAACAAACTGGATTTACGTCATACCGAAGTCTTGCCGCTGTACGCACGTCTCTCCAACAGCGAGCAGAACCGCGTGTTTCAGTCGCACAGCGGTCGCCGTATCGTGCTGGCGACCAACGTGGCGGAAACGTCGCTGACCGTACCTGGCATCAAGTATGTGATTGACCCGGGAACGGCGCGTATCAGCCGTTACAGCTACCGTACCAAAGTGCAGCGCTTGCCGATTGAACCGGTGTCGCAGGCCTCTGCGAACCAGCGTAAAGGTCGCTGTGGTCGTGTATCGGAAGGGATCTGTATTCGTCTCTATTCAGAAGACGATTTCCTGTCGCGCCCGGAGTTTACCGATCCGGAAATTCTACGTACCAATCTGGCGTCCGTTATTCTGCAAATGACGGCGCTGGGTCTGGGGGATATTGCCGCATTCCCGTTTGTTGAAGCCCCGGATAAACGCAATATTCAGGATGGTGTGCGCCTGCTCGAAGAGCTGGGTGCGATTACCACCGACGAGCAGCAAACCGCTTATAAACTGACGCCGTTGGGTCGTCAGTTGTCGCAATTGCCGGTGGACCCACGCCTGGCGCGTATGGTGCTGGAAGCGCAGAAACATGGCTGCGTACGTGAGGCGATGATCATTACCTCGGCGCTGTCCATTCAGGACCCGCGTGAACGCCCTATGGATAAGCAACAGGCTTCCGACGAGAAACACCGCCGCTTCCACGACAAAGAGTCTGATTTCCTTGCGTTTGTAAATTTGTGGAATTACCTCGGCGAGCAACAAAAGGCGCTGTCATCGAACCAGTTCCGCCGTCAGTGTAAGGTTGATTTCCTTAACTATCTGCGCGTGCGCGAATGGCAGGATATCTACACGCAACTGCGTCAGGTCGTGAAAGAGTTAGGTATTCCGGTCAATAGCGAACCTGCTGAGTACCGGGAAATCCACGTTGCGTTGCTGACCGGATTACTGTCGCATATCGGGATGAAAGATGCGGATAAACAGGAATTTACCGGTGCGCGTAATGCCCGTTTCTCGATCTTCCCAGGTTCCGGTTTATTCAAAAAACCGCCGAAGTGGACAATGGTTGCAGAGTTGGTGGAAACCAGCCGTTTGTGGGGACGCATTGCCGCGCGAATCGATCCCGAGTGGGTGGAGCCAGTTGCCCAGCATCTGATAAAACGTTCGTACAGTGAACCGCACTGGGAGCGTGCCCAGGGGGCGGTGATGGCGACAGAAAAAGTCACTGTTTACGGCTTACCGATTGTTGCCGCCCGTAAGGTGAACTACAGCCAGATCGATCCTGCACTATCGCGTGAACTGTTTATTCGCCATGCATTGGTGGAAGGTGACTGGCAGACGCGGCATGCGTTTTTCCGTGACAACCTCAAGCTGCGTGCGGAAGTGGAAGAGCTGGAACATAAATCGCGTCGTCGCGATATTCTGGTCGATGATGAGACGCTGTTTGAGTTTTACGACCAGCGTATCAGCCATGATGTGGTTTCCGCCCGACACTTTGATAGCTGGTGGAAGAAGGTCAGCCGCGAGACACCGGATCTGCTCAACTTTGAAAAGAGTATGCTTATCAAAGAGGGCGCGGAGAAAATCAGCAAGCTGGATTACCCGAACTTCTGGCATCAGGGCAATCTCAAATTGCGGTTAAGCTACCAGTTTGAACCCGGTGCTGATGCGGATGGCGTGACCGTGCATATTCCGCTGCCGTTACTAAACCAGGTTGAAGAGAGCGGTTTTGAATGGCAAATCCCGGGGCTGCGTCGTGAACTGGTGATTGCGCTGATTAAATCACTGCCAAAACCGGTACGACGTAACTTTGTGCCGGCACCGAACTATGCAGAAGCGTTTTTAGGTCGTGTGACACCGCTGGAACTGCCGCTGCTGGATTCGCTGGAGCGTGAACTGCGCCGGATGACCGGCGTCACCGTTGACCGTGAAGACTGGCACTGGGATCAGGTGCCCGATCATCTGAAAATAACGTTCCGGGTGGTCGACGATAAGAACAAAAAGCTGCAGGAAGGACGCTCACTGCAGGCTCTGAAAGATGCGTTGAAGGGTAAAGTCCAGGAAACGCTGTCTGCGGTGGCAGATGATGGTATCGAACAGAGCGGCCTGCACATCTGGAGCTTTGGTCAACTGCCGGAAAGTTACGAGCAAAAACGCGGCAACTATAAAGTGAAAGCATGGCCAGCGCTGGTGGATGAACGAGACAGCGTTGCCATCAAACTGTTTGATAATCCGCTGGAGCAACAGCAAGCGATGTGGTGCGGCTTACGCCGTCTGTTACTGCTGAATATCCCATCACCTATCAAATATTTACACGAGAAACTGCCCAACAAAGCGAAGCTGGGGCTGTATTTTAACCCATATGGCAAAGTGCTGGATTTGATTGACGACTGTATTTCCTGCGGTGTGGATAGACTTATCGACGCTCACGGCGGCCCGGTGTGGACGGAAGAGGGCTTTGCGGCGTTGCACGAAAAAGTGCGGGCTGAGCTGAATGACACGGTGGTTGATATTGCGAAGCAGGTCGAACAGATCCTGACGGCGGTATTTAACATCAACAAACGTCTGAAAGGGCGTGTGGATATGACCATGGCGCTGGGGCTTTCGGATATCAAATCGCAAATGGGTGGGCTGGTGTACCGTGGATTTGTCACCGGCAACGGCTTCAAACGTTTGGGCGATACTTTGCGTTATTTGCAGGCCATTGAAAAACGGCTGGAGAAACTGGCAATTGATCCGCACCGCGATCGGGCGCAGATGCTGAAAGTGGATAGCGTGCAGCAGGCCTGGCAGCAGTGGTTCAATAAACTGCCGCCTTCGCGGCGTGAAGATGATGATGTCAAAGAGATCCGCTGGATGATAGAAGAGCTGCGTGTCAGCTACTTTGCCCAGCAGCTCGGCACGCCGTATCCCATCTCGGATAAACGTATTCTGCAGGCGATGGAGCAGATTTCAGGCTAACGCGTGGTGGTGCCGTAGACCGGATACGGCGAGATAAGGCGCGGTGCCTGCTGGCGCTGTGCCTTATCAGGCCTACACCGGTCTACAGAACAAAGACCAGGAGTCACGAACATGAGACAGTTTCCAACACTTTCCGCGCCTACCCTTGCGGCGATAAACACCGTAGGACAATGGTTAGCGCAGAGCGATTTTGTGGACCACGCTGCTATTCAGGCAGACTGTGTGGTTCTGGCGGGGAATGCGGTGATCCCGACTATCGATGCGGCCTGCCAGATAGCGAAAGAACATCAGATCCCCTTGCTGATCAGCGGGGGAATAGGCCATTCCACAACGTTTCTGTATAGCGCGATTGCTCAACATCCGCGCTATAACATCATCCGCACCAGCGGACGAGCAGAGGCGGCGATCCTGGCTGATATTGCGCACCAGTTCTGGCAAATTCCGGGTGAGACGATTTGGGTGGAAGACCAGTCAACAAACTGCGGTGAGAATGCACGCTTTAGCTGTGCCTTACTGAACCAGGCGACAGAAAATATTCGCACGGTCATTGTGGTGCAGGACCCTACAATGCAACGCCGCACGATGGCGACATTCCAGCGTGTAACCCGTGATGATCTGCAGGCACCGCGCTGGTTGAGTTTTCCCGGTCTTATCCCTGAGTTGACTCTACAGAACGGCGGTGTGGATTTCGCGCCGACTGCGGAGGGGCTGTGGTCTGTGGATCGCTATCTTTCGCTGATTACCGGCGAATTGCCGAGACTACACGATGATGCAACCGGCTATGGCCCTCGCGGTCGTGATTTTATCGCCCATGTTGATATCCCGCAGAAAGTTGAGGATGCGTGGCTGCATCTGCAAAACGATACGGCGCTGACTGATCTGCTGGCGAGCCGATCGCTGTAATCTCTGCCGCCCGTTTGTGCATGTTTTGTCGTAAACGGGCATAAATCCTGCCTGTTTTTTCCCTTCGCTATGACATTACCAGACGCTTTTATGAAGCGGCTCACAGAACGACAATTCCAGCAGTAATGCGTCATGCATGATTGGTATTAATTAACAATAGTTTTACTTGTTAAAAACAAATCAATCACAGGAGAAGCGCATGTCAGTACCCGTACAACATCCTATGTATATTGATGGGCAGTTTGTGACCTGGCACGACGATGCCTGGATTGATGTCGTCAATCCAGCGACCGAAGAGCTGATCTCGCGTATTCCCGATGGACGCGCTGAAGATGCACGTAAAGCGATTGATGCTGCGGAGCGTGCCCAGCCGGCATGGGAGGCGCTACCTGCAATTGAACGTGCAAACTGGCTACGCAAAATTTCTGCTGGCATACGTCAACGCGCCAGTGAAATCAGTGCGCTGATTGTGGCGGAGGGCGGGAAGATCCAACAGCTGGCCGAGGTCGAAGTCTCGTTTACCGCCGACTACATCGATTATATGGCGGAGTGGGCACGGCGTTACGAAGGTGAGATCCTGCAAAGCGATCGTCCAGGTGAGAATATCCTGCTGTTTAAGCGTGCGTTAGGTGTAACAACCGGTATTCTGCCGTGGAACTTTCCGTTTTTCCTGATTGCCCGCAAACTGGCGCCAGCTTTGCTGACGGGTAATACCATTGTGATTAAACCCAGCGAATTCACGCCGAATAATGCGATCGCTTTTGCCAAGATTGTTGATGATATTGGTCTGCCGCGCGGGGTATTTAACCTGGTGCTTGGACGCGGTGAAACGGTCGGTCAGGAACTTGCCGGGAACCCCAAAGTAGCGATGGTGAGCATGACCGGCAGCGTTGTGGCGGGCGAAAAAATCATGGCTGCAGCAGCGAAAAATATCACTAAGGTATGTCTGGAGTTGGGTGGTAAAGCGCCAGCAATCGTCATGGATGATGCCGATCTTGAGCTGGCCGTGAAGGCAATTGTTGACTCGCGGGTGATTAACACCGGTCAGGTGTGCAACTGCGCCGAACGCGTGTATGTCCAGAAAGGCATCTATGACCAGTTTGTGAATCGTCTGGGAGAGGCAATGAAAGCCGTCCAGTTTGGCAACCCGGCCGAGCGTAATGACATCGCGATGGGGCCGCTCATTAATGCGGCTGCGCTGGCACGTGTGGAACAGAAAGTGGCGCGCGCAGTGCAGGAGGGCGCCAGGGTGGTGCTGGGCGGTAAAGCCATAGAGGGGAAAGGCTATTATTACCCGCCGACGTTGCTGCTAGACGTGCGCCAGGAGATGGCGATTATGCACGAGGAGACGTTTGGTCCGGTGCTGCCGGTGGTAGCGTTTGATACGCTGGAAGAGGCGCTGACGATGGCAAACGACAGCGACTATGGGCTGACTTCGTCGATTTACACGCAAAACCTGAACACGGCGATGAAGGCGATTAAAGGGCTGAAGTTTGGCGAAACCTATATTAATCGCGAAAACTTCGAGGCGATGCAGGGGTTCCATGCGGGGTGGCGTAAGTCAGGAATTGGTGGTGCAGACGGTAAGCATGGCTTGCATGAATATCTGCAAACGCAGGTGGTATATCTGCAGTCCTGATACTGATACGCTGAGTATAAGCCGGGTGATCCTGTGTGCCACCCGGCACAATCATCACACTTTTGTGGCTATCCAGTTCATCATCATTTCCGGCCACACGGCCAGCGGTAACCCTTGAGTATCCCGAATACCGAAGCCGTGTTTGCCGCGTTCAAACAGATGCATTTCAACAGGAACCCCCTGTGCGCGAAGCGCATTAAAAAATGCCAGACTGTTTTCGACTTTTACCGCCGGATCGTCAATGGCATGCAGCAGGAATGTCGGCGGCGTCGCATTCTCAACCCGTTCTTCAAGTGAATAGCGATGCAGATCCTGCTCTTCGGGGGTCGTGCCAACTAATTCAAGGCGAGAGCCTGGATGAGCAATATTCTCACGCAGGCTAATCACCGGATAGACCAGTGCCATGAAAGCGGGTCGGGCGGGTTGTTCGTCTGCGCTATCTATGGGCGTATAAACCGATTCAGCAAAACGTGTTCCCAGGCTGGCTGCCACATGACCGCCAGAGGAAAAGCCCAGGACACCGATACGATCAGGGTCGATTCGCCACTCCTGTGCGTGAGCCCGAATGTAGCGCATCGCGCGTTGGGCATCGGCCAACGGGGCGTTTGACGCTTCCTCGTGACCATCCCCCGGCATGCGATAGGTCATGACAAACAGGGTATAACCACGGGCATTAAAAAAGGGTGCCAGCGCACTGCCTTCTTTGTCCAGCACGACGCGGCGATAAGAGCCGCCGGGGGTGACAAGTATCCCCACACCATTCGGTTTTGCGGGGGCGTAGACGGTGATTTCTGGGGCACGAATACCGGTTACCGCACGATCGTAATGAGAGGTTCCCGTATGTCTGGGTTCGGGGGTAAATACCGCATCGCTGTTTTTTGCTCCGGGGGCTTCACCCATTGGCCAGACTGAGACGGTGGCGGCGTGGGCAACGGCTTGCGCTATCATAGTTTCTAACGTTTCACGACTCAGTGCTTCCATTACTGTGCTCCCTTTGTGGCAAAGGTTAGCTATAGCACACTTAATGGGGTGAAAACGGGGAGAGACTCACAACATATTGAATTAGCGGGAAATGAAACGAGGCGGAGGCGATCCTCCGCCATAACACTAAAGCGTGGTAAATTTATCCAACGTACGGATCAGTTGGGTGACAAAACCGTACTCGTTATCGTACCAGGCCACGGTTTTTACCAATTGCAGATCGCCCACTTCGGTGATCTCGGTTTGTGTCGCATCAAATACTGAACCGAAATGTGAGCCAATGACATCTGACGAGACAATTTCTTCGTCGGTATAGCCGAATGATGCATTGTTCAGCGTTGCCTTTTTCAGCGCGTTGTTAACCTCTTCCGCAGTGACTTTTTTACCCAGAATCGACACCAGTTCTGTGACAGAGCCTGTTTTTACCGGAACACGCTGGGCGTGGCCTTTTAATTTCCCGCTCAGGGCCGGAATCACCAGACCAATCGCCTTCGCTGCACCGGTGGTATGAGGAATGATATTTTCTGCTGCCGCGCGTGAAGCTCGCAGATCCTTACCACGTGGCCCATCAACCAGTGATTGTGTCCCGGTGTAGGCATGGATGGTAGTCATGGTACCAAGCTGAATACCGAAGTTGTCATGCAGCGCTTTTGCCATCGGTGCCAGGCAGTTAGTGGTGCACGATGCGACAGAAATAATCCGATCGCTTGCATCCATCGTGTCGTCATTCACGTTAAAGACGATCGTCTTCATCTCTCCTGCTGGGGCGGATATCAGGACTTTTTGGGCGCCTGCATCCAGGTGGGCCTGCGATTTTTCTGTTGAGGTATAAAAGCCAGTGCACTCGATGATAATTTCCGCACCTGTGGTTTTCCACGGAATATTTTTGGCCTCTTTTTCGGCGTAAACAGCAATTTTTTTGCCATCGACAATCAGTGCGTCTTCGGTAAAGTCGACGCTCCAGGGAAATGGTCCGTAGTTTGAATCGTGTTTTAACAGATAGGCGAGGATTTTCGGTGAGGTAAGGTCATTGATAGCGACGACCTCCACGCTGCTTTTGACTTCCAGTAGCCGACGCAATACCAGACGACCGATACGACCAAAACCGTTAATGCCAATTTTACTCATGGTTTTCTCCTGTCAGGATGAGACGGTACGACATATTTTCCCTACCAGGCATAGTCCAGTCAGGCATCCGCGGCAATAGCTGTTTTTGCGGTTAAACGTAACTGACTGAAAATGAGTGAACAAAACTTAATGAATTTTTAACAAAAGCCCGTTATGTTGACGCATTATTGTTTTTATTCGAGAAGTGTTATGGGGAAGAAGTATTCTGGCCTGCAAATTGGCATTCACTGGCTGGTCTTTTTGTTGGTCATTGTGGCCTACAGTGCCATGGAGTTTCGCGGATTTTTCCCGCGCAGCTATCGTCCCGGGTTCAACATGGTGCATGTTTCCTGTGGTATCACGATTTTAGCGTTGATGGTGGCGCGTCTGCTGGTCAGACTTAAGTATCCGGCACCGCCGATTGAGCCAAAACCGAAGCCGATGATGACTGGCATGGCGCATCTGGGGCACCTGGTTATCTATTTGCTGTTTATTGCGCTGCCGATTATTGGCCTGGTGATGATGTATAACCGGGGAAATCCGTGGGTTGCATTCGGCATTGTTATGCCACATGCGGCAGAAGCCAATTTTGAACTGGCCGATATGCTGAAATCATGGCACGAAACGTTGGCAAACCTGGGTTATTTTGTCATTGGCCTGCATGCCGCTGCGGCTCTGTTACATCACTATTTCTGGAAGGATAATACGCTCCTGCGCATGATGCCGCGTAAGCGTTCCTGATAAAACACCCCGCGTAATGCGGGGTGTTTTATTTCTCCGTGATTATTTTTCGCAGGAAATCTCTTTTTCAACGCGCTGTACCTGCGTGGCGCGTTTCTTCAGGCTGATGATGGCCAGCGCCAGAACAATCAGCACAATCCCGCTACCTTCGATAATGCCAGGTTCTTCGCCGAGCAACCACCAGGAAAAGAGTACCCCACAAACCGGTACCGCCAGCGTGCTTAAGCTGGCGATACTGGCTGGCAGGTTACGCAGCACAAACAGCCATAAGCTCCAGGCCAGCGCTGTTGCCAGTACGGCGCTGTATCCTAATGCCCAGAACACGACAGGCTGCCAGTCAGGCGTTCGCTGTGGGACCAGCCAGGCTACCAGGCTCATCACCAGCGCGGCATACAGCATCTGCCACGAGGTGAGTGCTAACAGGTCGATATTGGGATGACGAGCGTACATCCGTTTGGCGACAACCGCACTGGCTCCCCAACTGATACCTGAGAGGATTGCCAGCAGCGCACTCTTCATTGACGAAAAGTCCAGTTGCCACGGCTGCAATACCAGTATCAATCCAAACGCCGCCACCGCAATAGCGACGTACTGCAAACGACGCATGCGTTCACCGAGAAAAAGGGCGGCCATAATAACCACCCAGAAGGGCATGGTATAACTCAGAATAGCGACTTTTCCCGCACCGCCGCTGACCAGCGCCCACTGTGATAATCCCACCATGCCGCACGTTTGTAACAAGGCTATCGCCAACGTATACCTGAACGGGGTCGGGCGCATTCCGCGTCCACGTAGCATCAGGACAATAAATAATAGCAATGCCCCAAAAGAACAACGTAGTGCGGTGAAATCGAATGAACCAATGTAGTGCGTGACCTGTTTCATAGCAATCCAGCTATAGCTCCAGATGAGCGTTAGCGCGATCAGGCCGCCAATGGCCAGCGGATTGCTTTTCCCTGCGGTAGTCATAGTGTGTCCGTTTTGATGATGTTATGGCGCTACTATACCCGGTTTCATGTCACGATACTTTTGTGCAGACACGAGTCGTTATAATTCAGGCGAATAGCCATAGCGCCACAAAAAGCTGCTTGAACAACTGCTCAGATAAAACTACTGTATATAAATACAGTTAATATTGGATGAGTCATTATGTTGTTTCTCAAGCCAGCGGATCTCCGCGAAATCAATACAGCTCCCTTGTTTAGTGACCTTGTTCAGTGCGGGTTTCCCAGCCCGGCTGCGGATTATGTCGAGCGGGGCATCGATTTGAATGAATTGCTAATTCAGCATCCCAGTGCCACGTACTTCGTGAAAGCCGCGGGGGATTCAATGATTGAGGGGGGGATCGATGATGGCGATTTGCTGGTTGTTGACAGTTCGCTGACGGCGGTACATGGCGATATTATTATCGCTGCCGTTGATGGTGAGTTCACGGTTAAGCGGCTGCAGCTTCGTCCAACGGTACAGCTCGTTCCAATGAACAGCGCTTATGCACCGATCGTTATCGGTCGTGAAGAATCACTGAATGTATTCGGTGTCGTTACCTATGCCGTGAAGGCTCTGCGCTGATGTTTGCGCTCTGCGATGTAAATTCGTTTTACGCCAGCTGTGAGACCGTTTTCCGGCCCGATCTCTGTGATAAACCGGTGGTGGTTCTCTCAAATAACGATGGCTGTGTTATTGCCTGCAGCGCGGAGGCCAAAAAACTGGGTATCCAAATGGGGGCGCCGTACTTCAAACAAAAAGATCTGTTCCGACGTTACGGTGTGACGTGTTTTAGCTCAAATTACGAGCTGTATGCGGATATGAGCAGTAGAGTCATGTCCATCCTCGAGGAACTCTCTCCGCGCGTGGAAAGGTATAGTATTGATGAAGCGTTCTGTGACTTGACGGGGGTGAGGAACTGCAGAGATCTTACTGATTTTGGTTGCGAGATGAGGGACGCTATTTTGCAGAAAACGCATCTTAAGGTGGGCGTCGGTATTGCTCAGACCAAAACACTGGCTAAGCTGGCAAATTATGCGGCTAAAAAGTGGCAGGATCAGACGGGCAGCGTGGTCGATCTATCGAATAGCGAGCGCCAACGCAAGCTGATGGCAGCCGTTCCGGTAGATGAAGTCTGGGGCATTGGTCGCCGTATCGGTAAGAAACTGGATGCAATGGGCATTAAAACGGTTTGTGACCTGGCTGAAACCGATATTCGCTTTATCCGCAAACATTTCAGCGTGGTGCTGGAAAGAACCGTACGGGAATTGCGCGGCGAATCGTGCCTGGCGCTGGATGAGTTTGCGCCGGTTAAGCAGGAAATCATCTGCTCAAGGTCGTTTGGTGTACGGCTCACGGATTATAATGCCATGCGGGAGGCTATTTGCACCTATGCTTCACGTGCGGCGGAGAAGTTGCGCGGAGAGCATCAGTTCTGCTGCTTCATTTCTACGTTTATTAAAACCAGCCCATTTGCCCATAACGAACCTTATTATGGTAACAACGCGTCGGTAAAACTACTGACACCAACCCAGGACAGCCGGGATATTATTGGTGCGGCGACGCGTTGCCTTGACGCCATCTGGCGAGAGGGGTGGCATTATCAAAAAGCAGGCGTGATGTTAGGGGATTTTTTCAGTTCCGGTGTGGCACAGCTCAATCTTTTTGATGAAAACGTCCCGCGGCATAATAGCGACAAACTTATGACGGTTCTGGATACGCTTAATGCTAAAAATGGTAAAGGGACGCTCTGGTTTGCCGGACAAGGGATACAGCAACCATGGGCAATGAAACGAGACATGCTCTCACCTCGTTATACGACGAGATACAGTGATTTACTGCGGGTGGGGGATCTCCAGCGGTGTAATGCCACATCTACGATTGCGTGTCTCTGACATTTCGGTAGCATGAAAAAGCAAGATACATATCCTGCCTTTTTCATGCTATTACCCGTTATTTACCTGATAATTCCTTCAGATACTGTGGTGGTTGATACCAACAGTGGCCGCCATAAGTTCGCGTTCAGACCACGGCTTATTCCTTACCAGCCATAAGACATGCCACCGCCAACCACAAAGTTATGCTGTGTGTCGTTGGAAACGGACGCTTTAACGACAACGTGCTCTGATGCCCGGGCAGAGAAACCGACAGCCAAAGCTGTTTCGCCATCCGTCGTACCGACACCCGCGCCGACGTTGACGCTCTGAGACTCAATAACCTGGGGGATATTCGCCATTGCTGCGACACCAGCGATGCCAGCGGACGCGCGTTTACGGTTCTGATCCACTTCATTTTTCAGCTTACCGAAGTTAGCGTTGGTGTTCTGCTCCAGTGTTTCGATGCGTTGCTCATGATTGGCCAGTTCGTCGGTGTGTTTCGCAACCGTCGCGTTGGTCGCTGCACGTTCAGCGGCGGCGTCAGCCAGATACTTATCGACGGATGCCGAGCGTTGAGCGAACGACGAGGCTGCAACTTTTTGGGACAGGCCTGCTGTCAGCGTCTGGTAATGCGTTGCTTCTGTCTTCACTTCATCGGTGATGGCCTGTTTGTTAGTGGCAACCTGGGCTGCGTCAGCTTTGGTGCCGATTGCCGTTCTGAGCTGGCTATCCGCATCTGTACGATCGGTGATTTCTTTCTGTAATTCACCATCCTGACGCTGCTGATCGGTACTAAAGGCAGTGGTATCAACCTTGTTTTTGAGCGCGTTAGTGTTGTTGTCTGCCGTTTTCTGTGCATTTCCTGCACTCTGCATGGCTTGTGCGATATCGTTACCCTGTTGTAGGTCAACTGCTGCCTGAGTGGTTTTATCCGTATTATAAGTTGGCTTATCGACAAAATTACCTTGTGACTGCTGGAGTTGAGTGATGGCCTGTTGGTTGGTATTTGCTATGGCAGCAATGCTGTTTGCCTGAGTGACATCGGCTTTATTTGTTGAAAGATCCGCAATCGCCCCGTGGAGGTTTTCCAAATCGTACGTTGCGCCATCAATACCCGTGATAGTAATGGTGCCGACAGGATTAGGTGTTTTGGTGAAGGTAGTGACACCATTTGTTGTCGTGCCGATAGCCGCTTCGGCAATTCCAGACAATAGCAGAGAAGAAAGAATAAAAGCAGTAATTAAGTTGGTTTTCATACATGTCATCATTAATATATAAGTGTTTAAGATTGCGTTGGGCGCTGTTTGAACTTCAACGTAAATAAAATTAGATAGAATACTATCTGGCGTTTTTTGATGTTCTCTTGTCCTGTGAGTGAAGCGGCATTTTCAACAGATGCCATATGCAGTGTTTTTATTATTAAAGCTGATGCGCTGAAATAGACCGCTGCGTAGTGAAAACGGTTTTATCATCTCGACTTTGCAGTTTACTTTTCTTTCACATCAGCTGGTTATGATTCCTTTGACGTGAGGTGACCAAGGGCGGTGGATACCTTGACACCTGGCAGGCCATTGATAGTTATTCGATGGTTAAATGTTTCACTGGTTATTATTGTTATGCGATACATAGGGTTGCTTATTAGTTAGTATTTTATTGAGTGAAAATTACCACTGCACCAGATAGAATCAATATTGGAAAGTGTCCAAAATTCTACTTATTTAGAAAATTAAGAATAGTCCCAGAGTTAGTGATTGGGTAATTAAATTATTGGTGCATCGTTTACAATTAATCGTCATTAAATCGTAGCGGCTATTGTGTAAATAGACCCGTTTTAATTCCCGGTATTGCAGGCGCATTACCGGGTAGCAGAGATGTGTGGCGCGGACTGCAAACCTGACGGTATGCAGGGTGCTGTAGTCTGCTACAGCGATACGACAGGGGGATACGCGAGGTGCATTGCTCTTTGTCCCCCTGCTATATCGCCGACCTCAGTGACGTTCCAGGTTGCGTGTGAATTGGCGGCTGGTGACAGACTGCACTTTCCAGAGTCCGGTCTCTTTGACCATGCAGTCAATGACAATGTGTTTTTGCTTTTTTCCAAACGCTACGTAAACATTAACGCAAACCGGATCCGTATCACCTGCAATGGCGTTGACATTGTCGGGCCAGTCATCGCCAATGTATTGTGTCTTGAGAAAAAATCAGCATTCATAGAAAACCTCATCTTCATAATTTGGATCTTGTGTTCGCCTTAGTTTTTTCATCGTTGATGCAGTAACGTATTTATCAATATCCTTACCGTCGGTAATCGGGAAATTATTATTGTTAATTTGGTTCACGTACCACTTGTTAAATGCAACCGCCTGGTTAACAGGAACGTTGGTACTTACCATTGCAGATGATGCCACCAGCAGCAAAAGCAGTAATTTTTTCATGTCAGTTGTGCCTGTATAGAGTAACGGCGGGCTGGGTTTTCCTGTACTGCGGCCCTGGGTATAAACTGCGCTGAACGAAATCGGAGTACCAGGTCCCCGACCCATCGTAAATACAGGTGTGCCCGTACTGGTTTAGTCCTGGTAAAGTATCAATAACCGCTACTGCTCGAGCGCAATAGCCTTGGTTTTTTGGTGTGCGTGGCTTCGCGCATACGAGACCGTTTCGTGTTTATTCCATGACATATATTTCCCTCAATAATAGAACGAATGGTAAGGGGACATTACGCCAGCAATTAATTGAAAATTGTATTTTATAGTGAGATTTAATTAATCAATATAAGTTTTGTTAATATTTATTTATAATGAATAGTTAAGATGTATGGCATTATATTTAATTATTCATTCTCGTAAACTCCATAGCTAACCGCATTCACGTCGTGCTTGCTGTTGGTGATGCTGCCAACTTACTGATTTAGTGTATGATGGTGTTTTTGAGGTGCTCCAGTGGCTTCTGTTTCTATCAGCT
>NZ_JASEYC010000006.1:0-307645 GCF_035064245.1 Citrobacter sp. R-1.5.2
GCTGATAGAAACAGAAGCCACTGGAGCACCTCAAAAACACCATCATACACTAAATCAGTAAGTTGGCAGCATCACCCTGAAGCCATTCCACATAATCCAGCCGGTGTTCTGGCTATTCTCAACGATAAGAGACCATTGCTGACTATTGAGCAGATATGTGCATTTGCCTCTTTCCCTCAGTCAGAAGACGAAATGAATAAGCTATTTGTTAACTCCATCAGGGAAATGTATAAGATCAAAACGGCAGAAGGGAAACGGTGTATTGCGGTCATGATCAATACTGTCGAAAATTCTGTTCCCTTTAATAAGGATTTATAAATGGCTATCCCTGGATATATGTCACTAATCGATGATGCTGGTAATGTTATCAAAGGTAGTGTGATGGTAAAAGACCGTGAAAATCAGATCGAGGTTTTAGGTTTGTATCATAATGTGAGTTACAACTCTGACTTGCATAATGGAAGAGTGTTGAGTAAACGTCAACATCGTCCATTTTTAATTGAAAAGGAAATTGATGCTTCTAGTGTGCTTTTGTATAAAGCATTAAGTACCGGAGAAACATTAAGGAAAGCGGCTATTGATCTCTATCGAATAAATGATGCTGGTCAGGAAGAGGTCTATTTTACGATAACCCTGGAAGATGTGAAAGTCGTTACGATTTTTTCACTGATGCACGATGTTAAAGATACTTATTACGAAAAACAGACCCATCTTGAACTTGCCCAGTTCCGCTACAAGAAGATTACCTGGCACTATCATGATGGGAATATAGTCCACTCTGATGATTGGGATTATCGCTTAGGGTCTTGAGTAAATGGCTCAGGACAAAATGATGTCACCCTGAGCCGTAATGCAATCAATACACGGCGCTTATACACCTGAGCGCCGTCTGGCATCTGAGAAGTTATCCCTGCTTGCGCGGCCTCGCTGAAATCACGTCGATAAACTCCTGCACCTGCTGTTGTTTACGCGCGGACAGCTTGCACACCCGATGCAGGGACTGTAATAACGCGGGCTCTTCCGGCTCCGGCAGCTTTGTCGTCAGCACAATGCAGCCGGGCATCACTCTGACATCGAATTTGCAGCCGGTGGCGAAACCGGCCGCTTCCAGCCACTGGCCTTTCATAATAATTGCCGGAACATGCGTGTAATCCGGATAACGACTCGCATAAGTGACGGTGCCCAGACGGTTATTTGCCGGGGAGACTTCTGGATCGGTGAATTCTGCAATAGAATGCGGGGTAGTCATGATGGCTATTCCTTCGAAATAGTGATTGTGATTAGCGAGGCGCTCGTGTTCCACCACGGGTGCCTTGCGAAAAATAACACCTGTAAAAATAACCAGTAAATAAAAATAAAGCCAGCTAAAAATAGACAATAATAAACGCGTAACTGGAAATATAAATACGGGAATTATATTGAAGGGAAATACAAAGTAGGCCGGATAAGCAAAGCGCCATCCGGCAATAATCAACACATTATGCAGGCAACGTTAAATGACCCGTCGCCATATCAAACATCAGGCGGGCAAAGCCCTTAGCGCACTGCGGGTTAGATAAATACTGCAGCATAAATTCTTGTCGCGCTTCGTCGCTGTCCATCACCGCGTCGTCCACCGCCTTGAAAAAATCGCCTAATATCGCCTGCTCGGGACTGTTATTCCTGATTTGTTTCATCACGGTTTCATTCTCACTGATTTTATTAAACACGGTCATTGCGCTGCTGAGCATATCTTTATCCGTCAGATGGTCGGTGATAAACAGCTCATTCATGCGCGACAAAATATGCGACAGAAATTCCTCTTTCTTGTCTTTTGGTTTTGCCGTACCCACGTCGTTGCTGGGATCGAGCGTATATTCTGCAGCATCTTCCTGTAATTTCAGATGCTGCTCGTGGATCTTCGATAAGCGATAGTGGCTCATTTCCACGTTGCTGAGATCGATCTCGTCTTCCTCCAGCCGCTGTTCGTGCAACAAAGGTCGTAGATGGCGGGCGAACAGGCTGAGCTTTTCCAGATCTTTATCATCGTATTCGACGATCTGCGACATAAACTCGTAAAAACGCACAAAGCTGCCGAGATCCTTCTTGAAAATCTCCAGCCGATCTTTTTCCTGCTTGCAGGCTTTGAAGCTGTTTTCAGCGTTGGTGATCAGCACTACATCGCCGGTTTTTTTGGTTCTTTCGAACATCTCTTTGGCGGTCAGATAAGCGTCGATAGCGAGGGCGTAGCGCTTCTGCCAGCGCTCAACGGCCGGGCGACAGATATTACTGATGGCGGCGTTGGATTTATTCTTTGTAAAAAACGCGTCACAGAACTGATCCACCTCGTTCCACTGAAAAATCTGGCTGGCACGTAGTTTCTCAAACAGATCAAATACCTGCTGGGGATCGCTGACGTCGGTCAGCTCGGCGGTCTGATAATAGGGCTGGAAAGCATCCAGAATATCCTGCGGCTCGTTATAAAAATCGAGCACAAAAGTGCCGGACTCCGCTTTGCCCGGATAGGTACGATTCAGACGAGAAAGCGTCTGGACGCACTCAACGCCGCCGAGGGCTTTATCGACATACATGGCGCACAGCTTAGGCTGGTCAAAACCGGTCTGGAATTTATTGGCAACCAGCATCACCTGATAATCATCGCTATCGAACGCTTTGCGCATATCCCGGCCTTTCAGCCCCGGATTCATGTTTGCTTCTGTGAACTTCTGGTTCAGTAATGCGTCGCTGTTAGGGTCGCTCCCCTGAAACTCGACTTCGCCGGAAAACGCCACCATGGCGCTGATTTTTGTATAACGGTTTTCGGCGATGTACTTATCAAATGCCAGTTTGTAACGTACCGCCGCCTTGCGTGAGCTGGTGACCACCATCGCTTTTGCCTGCCCGCCGAGCAGGTTCATCACATGCTTGCGAAAGTGCTCGACGATCACTTTCACCTTCTGCGAGACGTTGTAATCGTGCAGCGTGACCCATTGGTTTAGCCTGACTTTGGCCCGGTTGCTGTCCACTTCGCGGTCTTTATCTTCCAGCTTTTGCAGCAACTGATACGCCACTTTATAGCTGGTGTAGTTTTTCAGTACATCGAGAATAAAGCCTTCCTCAATGGCCTGACGCATGGTGTATACGTGGAATGCCGCCGGTTTGTTGGTGGCCGATGCCGGTTCGCCTGGGTGCGGGAGGCGACCAAAAAGCTCCAGCGTTTTGGCTTTCGGCGTGGCGGTGAACGCATAATAGTTCAGATTGCCGCTGTTGCGACGCGCGGCAATAGTGGCGTTGAGGCTGTCCTCTGACGACAGTACCGTGTCGTCGTCCCGCTCTTCACTCATCAGCACTTCTTTTAGCTGCCGCGCCGTGGACCCGCTTTGCGACGAGTGCGCTTCATCGGCAATCACCGCGTATTTACGCTGTTTCAGGCTGACGCTGTTTTCAATCGCTTTCAGTACGAACGGGAAGGTCTGGATGGTGACGATAATAATCGGCTGCGAGTGTTCCAGCGCGCTGCCCAGCTTTTCCGACTTGGAGCCATCGCCCTCTTTATTATTTATACGCCCGACCACGCCGTCGGCATGTTCGAACTGGTAGATGGTGTCCTGCAGCTGATCGTCGAGCACCGTGCGATCGGTAACCACGATAACCGAGTGAAACCGCTTCTCGCCGCTGTCATCATACAGGCGAGACAACTGGTGCGCAGTCCAGGCGATGGAGTTCGACTTGCCGGAACCGGCGCTGTGCTGGATCAGATATTTGTTACCGGTCCCCTCGAGCGCCGCGGCCTGTAGCAGTTTGTTGACTACATCCCACTGGTGATAGCGCGGGAAGATCAGGCTCTCTTTTTTGTACTTCTGCCCGTTCCAGTCCTCTTTCTCTTCGATTTGCAGATGTACGAAGCTGGCGAGGATTTTCAGCAGGTTATCCGGCTGCAGTACTTCATTCCACAGATAGTCGGTCGCATAGCGGCCCGCGTCTTCCGGGATGTCATTGCCCGCGCCGCCTACTTTTGTGCCTTTATTGAATGGCAGGAAGAAGGTGTCGTCGCCCGCGAGTTTGGTCGCCATATAGACGTCGAACTGGCTGACGGCGAAGTGCACCAGCGCCCCGCGCTTAAAGGTAAGCAGCGGTTCGGGCTTATTGGTAGCCGGGTCTTTCGGCAGACGGGTTTTCTTATACTGGGTGATGGCGTTCTGTACCGCCTGTTTAAACTCGGATTTCAGCTCCAGCGTGGCAACCGGCAGACCGTTGATAAACAGCACCAGATCGATACGCCAGCGTTTGGCCTTCAGATCGTTTTTTTGGGGCGCACTGGCGTACGGACTGTAGACCAGCTCCGGCACGATCCGGCAGAGATTCTGCCGATAGCGCGCGAGGGTGTCCGGGTTGAGCGTATGTTCCGGTTTAAACTGGCAGAGAAAAAAGCGCGCGTTGCGGATTTTCAGGCCATGACGCAGTACGCCGAGCGTGCCCCAACTGCGCGAGAGCATATCGGTGGCGTTGATGTCGGCTTTTTGCAGTTGAGTGACCAGGTTATCGAGAAAATGACGTTCGGTGTCATTGGGGTAAACCTTCGCGAATTTTTCCCACTCCTGCGGCTGGGTGGTTTGCACGAATTGCAGCGTGTCCTGTACGTAGAGCGCGCGTTCGCGATCGTAGCCGTCGCTTTTGCCGACAATCCAGCCGTTGGCGGACATCTGGCGGATGATATCGTTTTGCAGGTTTATCTCGCGAGTAATGTCGGGGGTCATAGGATGGCCTCCGCTTCGGCTGTGGTTTGCTCGTCTGGAGCGCGCCAGTGGCGGACGTCGATTTTGCCGGTGACGGCGGAGGAAATAAGGGCAGTGCGGCGTTCTTTGAGGAGGGCGATTTGCTGGAGTTGTTTTTCGATTAAGTTATCAATCTTTAAAATTGTCATATCGATATATTTTATTATTTCTCCCATATCATCATTTGGAAGTGATATTTTAAACCCACCTAAGTCATCGGAGGATAACTCTAAAAATGTACTTCCTCTACCAAGATTATTTAGAGGGGAGTTAAAGGTTAAAAGAGAATAGTAGATGTATTTACTTAATTGAGCACTGAAAGTAACTAATGACTTACACCCTTGATTTGTACATGCAGATTTTTTTGTGATCGCAAGGGAACCAATGGGGGCTCTTGATGATAAAATGACAGTATTTGCTGGGACCATAGTGGTACCACATGATAAAAAACCAGAATTAGTTATCTTTCTCAGACTATCATTAACTTGTATAGTCTCTTTGTGACTCAGATCCGTTGGTGTAAACCAATCTATATCACCATCCCAATATTCCTCAATACTAGATTTAGGGGTTGAGCCGTTAACTATCTTGCATATGTTTTTTATAGCTACGCAATTCCAATTTCGCGGGATAGCGCCCAGCCACTCAATACCCGAATCTTTCATCTGCACATCAGGATTTAGCCCTTTGGTCACCGCATGGCTAATCACTGCCTGACGTTTTTCTTTTAGTAGCTCAATGAGTTGTTGCTGTTTTTCGATCAGGATGTCGATTTTTGCAGTTTCGTGATGTAAAAAATCAATGATCCCTCTACGTTCAGATTCCACTCGTGGTATTGAAAATTTATAATTACTTAAATGTTCCTGTGTCATACTAGGCAGAGCTGTATTTGTTGAATAACGAGAAAATTGTATCGTTAGGGCTAGGTAGTAAAGATACTTTGCATCCACACCTTTATTTAATTCAGTGTAGTACATTGTATCTACTGTCCAGAACGGCTTATTTATATATAATGGTTTATCAATAGTCCCTTTGCGTCCTAGCAATACAGATGGCTTGTCATACATAAATTTGGAAGCAAACGTAAATTGTCCACCTGAACCAATAACAGGATAGCCATCTTCTACCTGAACAGATTTATAATCTTGGCCATTCTTTATGGTTGCTAGATTTTTTAATCTACAAACTACCCAATGTGTTGGTATCTCCCCCAACCACTCCACCCCAGAATCCTTATACTCCGGATACGTCTTATACTTAGCCATCAGGAGTGTACCTCCCGCAGCAGCTGCATAATCTCGGCGCTTACCGCATCCAGGTTAGCATCAATCTCTTCCAGCGATCGCGGCGGCGTATACACATAGAAATGACGATTAAATGGGATCTCGTAACCGACAATGCCGATCTCGCCATCAATCGCATCGCGCTTATCGGCATTGATCCACGCATCCGCCACGTGCGGCAGCACTTCCGCTTTGACGTAGCTCTCGATCAAATCGCTGGTAGAAACGGTGGGATTGAGCGGCACGTTTTCGTTATCACGCAGATCGCCGTCCTGCTCAAACTCCACCACCTGCCCGCGATAGGCAAACGCGCCGTACAGCGGCTGGGCGTCTTCTTTTAATACCTTCTTCACCACCGGCGCGGCGTCCGGGTTTTTGCGGGTTACCGCGTCGATAAACTGCTTGTTCTCTTTGGCATCCAGCTTCACGCCGGCGGTTTTCAGCGCGCTTTTTAAGTCTGTCTGGAACTGATTAAAGTCATCGCTGACGCCGGAAATGCCGCCAGGCTTATCGCCAAACGCGGCCTGAATATGTCGGGCTTTTTCCATTAATCCGCGCTGCGCCAGCCACAGCTTGCTGTCGAGCAGGTCTTTGATTTGCTTCTCTTTCAGCTCGGCAAACTCGGCTTTGATTATGGCGCGGGCTTCGGCTTCTAACGTAGAGAAATCACCGTAACTATCTGTCTGCCAGTGGGTGGCAAATGCGTCAAACAGGCATTCCATCGGCGCGTTAAACGGCTTCGGCGCAAAGCGTAATGCGGCAATGGCCTCATCGGTAATTTGTGCCGACAGGCGCAGCGGGCGCTCAATGGTTAAGCGGCGGTAGCCAAAATCGGTGCTGCTGAAGAGTTTGCTGGCGAAGGTTTTCGGCGCTTCGCTTTTCGCGGTGGTGGCCTGACGACCGCGGCTGGATTTTTGCTCCGGCGCTTTCTCCAGCCCCAGCGCTTCCAGCGTGGTGGTCTCTATCGCCTCAAAATCGCCGAAGGTTCGGGTGATGAGCCGGATATCGTCTTCCCCCATCAGATTACGCTTTGAACCCAGCGACTTGCGCATTTTGCCGCACAGGTTGCTGCCATCAATAAGCTGGACTTTGCCTTTGCGCTCTGGCGCTTTCTTGTTGGAGAGGATCCACACGTAGGTGGCGATACCTGTGTTGTAGAACATATCCGTTGGCAGGGCGATGATGCCTTCCAGCAGATCGGCTTCGAGGATATAACGGCGGATTTCGCTTTCGCCGCTGCCCGCGCCGCCGGTAAATAGCGGGGAGCCGTTGAGGATGATGCCGATGCGCCCGCCGCCGCTGTGGGCATCGCGCATTTTGCTGATCAAATGCAGCAGGAACAGTAAGGATCCATCGGAGACGCGCGGCAGGCCGGGGCCAAAGCGTCCGTCAAAACCTTTCTGTGCATGCTCGTCGCCGATCTCGCCTTCGATCTTTTTCCAGTCCACACCAAACGGCGGGTTGGAGAGCATGTAATCGAATTTCTCGGCGGGTAACTGATCGTTTGAAAGCGTATTGCCGAGCTTGATGCGGCTGACGTCCTGGCCTTTGATCAACATATCGGCCTTACAGATAGCGTACGATTCCGGGTTTAGCTCCTGGCCAAAAGCGCGCATCACCGCATTGGGGTTGAGTTCGTGCAGATATTCCATCCCGGAGGAGAGAAAGCCGCCAGTTCCCGCCGTTGGGTCGTAGATGGTGCGGATAATACCGTCTTTGGTGAGCGCGTCGTCGTCGCCGATGAAAACCAGTGAAGTGGTCAGGCGTACGATATCACGCGGCGTGAAGTGTTCGCCGGCGGTTTCGTTAGACCCTTCGGCAAAGCGGCGGATTAACTCTTCAAACACCAGACCCATTTCATGGTTGGAAATGGCGTTCGGGCTTAAATCCACCGTCGCAAACTTCTGCACCACCTTATACAGCAGATTGGCTTCTTCCAGTTGACTGACAAACTCGCTGAACTTGAAGTGATCGAAAATCTCACGGGCATCGGTGGAGAAGGACTGAACATATTTCTCCAGATTGGCCTTGATGCCGTTTTGCCCCATCTTGCTGAGGTCCATTGGCGAGGTGTTAAAGAACGTCAGGCCATCTGCGGCGCGCAGGAGCATCTTCTCTTGCGCTTCTTCCGGCAAATTGAGTGCTTTAATTTTTTCTGCCTGAGCAAGTACGGCCTCTTTGCTGTCTTCGAGTACACACTCCAGTCGGCGCAGCAGGGTGAAGGGGAGAATAATGCGGCCATATTGTGATTGTTTAAAATCGCCGCGCAGCAGGTCGGCGACCGACCAAAGAAAAGCGGCCGTCTGGGTGAAATTTCCTGATGTCATAAATACTGTCCAGGCCTCTGTGAAGAGGCTTATTTTTTCTTCGAGTGGATAGTCTCCTTTTTACCAGAAATTTGTAAGTTGATCATTTATAACGAATTTTTATAATTTATAGTGATCATTTACCGCTAAAGATCATTTTAATGAATGTTTTTTGGAGAGAGGAAAAACAGCATTCTCGCTCTGCAAGAATGCGATAAACGGTTGGGGAGATATGCCGGATGGCGGCTGCGCCTGATCCGGCCTACGGGAAAGTGCCATTTGTAGGCCCGGTAAGCGTAGCGCCACCGGGCAATTCAGCAGGGGGTTACTTCTTCAATCCCGCAAACGCGGCTTGGATCTCGTCTTCCGGCAGATTAATACCGATAAACACCAGCTGGCTGTGCGGCTGTTCGTCGCCCCACGGGCGGTCCCAGTCGGCGCTGTACAGGCGCTGGACGCCCTGGAACAGCAGGCGATTCGGTTCGCCGTCAATCCACAGCATGCCTTTGTAGCGCAGCAGCTTCTCGGCGGATTCCAGCAGCAGGTTTTCCATCACTCGCGACACGTCGCTGATGTTTACCGGGTAATCCAGCTCGACGACGATCGAGGAGATATCGTTTTGCTTGTCGGCGATAAAGTGGAAGCGCGGTTTGGCGCTGACCATGTTCTCTTCCAGCATAAAACCGTTGGTATCGAACAGTAGCGAAAGGTCGATATCGCCATGCGTGACGGTATACACCGGGGCGCGGGCGTTGATGCGCGCCAGGCGCTCGCGTAGTTTTTCGCTTTCACCGGCGATGTCGGTTTTGGTCAGCAGGATGCGATCGGCGTAGCCGACCTGCGACTGGGCGATGGTGAACTGGTTCATCTGCTCGTCGGCATGTACCGCGTCAACCAGCGCAATCACGCCGTCCAGCAGGTAGCGTTCGCAAATCACTTCATGGGAGAAAAAGGTCTGAATAATCGGGCCGGGATCGGCCATGCCGGTGCATTCAATAACCAGACGGTCAAAATTGATCGCGCCTTTGTCGAGGTTGTCGAGCAGGTCTAACAGCGCGTCTTCCAGCTCACTGGAGCGGGTACAGCAAATGCAGCCGTTAGTCAGGGTTTTGATCTGTGTGGCGCGGTCACCAATCAATTGATCGTCCACCGAGACTTCGCCGAATTCGTTTTCGATCACGGCAATCTTGTAACCGTGCTGCTCGTTGAGAATATGGCGCAGCAGGGTGGTTTTACCCGCGCCAAGAAAACCGGTGAGTAGGGTAACTGCAATCGGGGTCATTCACTTCTCCTTCTAACAGCAACTGCTTCCGCCGCTACCGTAGCGGGCTTCCTGGCGCTCGCGGAAGAATTCTTCGTAGGTCATGTACGGCTTATCGGGATGATTGGTCTTCATGTGTTCGACGTAGTTGTCGTAGTCCGGAATGCCAATCAGCATCTTCGCCGCCTGACCGAGATACTTCTTTGCCTGACCTAAAGTACCAAACATTCTATCGTCCTGTTAATGAATAAAGCCGGATGGCGGCTTACGCCTTATCCGGCCTACGTTAAGTGCATTTTGTAGGCCGGGTAAGCGTGCGCCACCCGGCTTCAGTTTAGTGGTGTGAAGAGGTCTTCACGCCGCCTTCCGGCACCGGTACATACGGTGTCTCTTTATCAGAGCGACCGTTGATGGCGCGGGCTTTCTGCCAGGTACGGAACCCGTAGAAAATGATGCTGTACACCACCACCAGGAACAGAATACTCAGGCCTGCGTTGGTGTAGTTGTTGATGACGATATGGTTCATGTTGGCAATCTGCTGTGCGGTCAGTTCGCCACCGTTGGCAATCTTCTCTTTGTATTGATTCGCCATGAAGAAGAAGCCTTCCATCTGCGGGTTGGTGCTGAACAGTTTCAGACCCAGCGCCCAGGTGGTGCAGATCAGCAGCCATACTGCCGGAACCACGGTCACCCAGATGTATTTGGTACGCTGCATTTTAACCAGTACCACGGTGCCCAGAACCAGCGCCACAGCCGCCAGCATTTGGTTAGAGATACCGAACAGCGGCCACAGGCTCTTAACGCCGCCCAATGGGTCAACCACGCCCTGATACAGCAGGTAGCCCCACAGGCCTACGCAGCCCGCAGTGCCGACGACGCCGGCAACCAGGGAGTCAGTTTTCTTCAGGAACGGCACGAAGTTACCCAGTAAATCCTGCAGCATAAAGCGGCCAGAACGGGTACCTGCATCCAGTGCGGTCAGGATGAACAGTGCTTCGAACAGAATACCGAAGTGGTACCAGAAGCCCATGTCAGCCATTGGCAGGACTTTGTGGAACACGTGAGCAATACCGACAGCCAGCGTTGGTGCGCCACCTGCGCGGTTCAGAACGGACGGTTCACCGATGTCTTTCGCGGTTTGCAGGATCTGCTCAGGCGAAATCACGAAGCCCCAGGAACTGACGGTTGCCGCCGCATGTGCGGTAACGTCTTTCAGTTGCGCCATAATCAGTGGTGCATTTTCACCCCCCATTTCATGCAGGTTCGGCATGGTGATGCCAAGGCCCGCAGGTGGGGTGTTCATTGCGAAGTACAGGCCCGGTTCGATGATGGAAGCAGCAACCAGTGCCATAATTGCGACGAAGGATTCCATCAGCATCGCGCCGTAACCGATAAAGCGCGCATCAGTTTCACAGGCCAGCAGTTTCGGTGTGGTACCGGAAGCAATCAGCGCGTGGAAGCCAGATACCGCACCACACGCGATGGTGATGAACAGGAACGGGAACAGCGCACCTTTCCACAGCGGACCCGTACCATCAACATACTGGGTCATTGCCGGCATTTTCAGTTCCGGGTTGAGGATAACAATCCCCACAGCCAGACCGACGATAACGCCAATTTTCAGGAAGGTCGCCAGATAGTCGCGCGGCGCGAGGATCAGCCATACCGGCAGCAGCGCGGAGATAAACGCGTAACCGATCAGGGTGAAGGTAATGGTGGTGTCTTTAAAGGTCAGCGCCGGGCCCCAGTACGGGTCGTGTGCAATCACACCGCCGAAGTAGATAGAAGCAACCAGCAGCACAATACCAATCACCGATACTTCACCCACACGTCCTGGGCGCAGGAATCGCATGTAGATCCCCATAAATAGCGCGATAGGTACGGTTGAGCAGACGGTGAACACACCCCACGGGCTTTCTGCCAGCGCTTTTACCACGATCAACGCCAGTACCGCGAGGATGATGATCATGATTAAGAAGCAGCCGAACAGCGCAATGGTTCCCGGTACCGGGCCCATCTCTTCTTTGATCATCTCGCCCAGAGAGGCGCCGTTACGGCGGGAAGAGATAAACAGCACCATGAAGTCCTGCACCGCACCAGCCAGTACCACGCCGGCCAGCAGCCACAGCGTACCGGGCAGGTAGCCCATCTGCGCGGCCAGTACCGGCCCAACCAGCGGACCTGCACCTGCGATAGCAGCAAAGTGGTGACCGAACAACACGTTACGGTTGGTTGGTACGTAGTTCAGACCATCATTGTTGATGACCGCCGGCGTGGCACGCGTCGGGTCAAGTTTCATCACCTTTTGAGCGATGTAGAGACTGTAGTAACGATAGGCCACCAGATAAACGGAAACAGAGGCGACCACGATCCACAGGGCGCTGATGTGTTCACCCCGACGTAATGCCACTACCGAGAGGCAGAATGCACCGATGATGCCGAGAATTACCCAGGGTATGTGCTTGAATATCTTTTTCGTATCCATAGTAAAACCTAATAATTGGCCGAGGCCGCTGGGGGGTTGATTGTGTGTTTGAGGAGATAAGTTGACTGCTATGTTGGGAGGATCTTGCCAGAGAGTTACGCGCGTAAAGTAAGGTAAATAAGTGAGTGGTTGTATGTCAGCTTAAGCGGTCCCAAGTGTCAGTGAGCGGTTCCTGGTGCTGGTGAGTGGGGATAATTATGTGATTGAGATCACTGATAAACGCCTTTAGATCCTGGGTTGACTGCGGACATCGACGAATCGTCGATGCTGAGATCGATTCAGTTAGCACGAATTCCATAAAGTTTTCCCTTTCCAGGCCGAAAATTCTGACATCTGTCTAGCGGAAAGAGAAAACATGTTAAAACGAATGAAGATTGTTACCAGCTTACTGCTGGTATTGGCGCTATTTGGCGTTTTACAACTGGCCTCGGGCGGGTTGTTCTTTAACTCACTTAAGAATGACAAAGAGAACTTTACCGTTCTGCAAACCATTCGCCAGCAGCAGTCTGCGCTGAATGCCACCTGGGTTGAACTGCTGCAAACGCGAAACACCCTTAACCGGGCGGGTATTCGCTACATGATGGATCAGAGCAATATCGGCAGCGGTGCGACCGTTGCTGAACTGATGCAGGTAGCGAGCACGGCGCTGAAACTGACGGAAAAAAACTGGGCGGTCTATGAGTCTCTCCCGCGTGACCCGCGTCAAAGTGAAGCCGCTTTCCAGGAGATCAACCGCACCTATGACATCTACCATGGTGCGCTGGCGGAGCTGATCCAACTGTTGGGTGAAGGGAAGATCAACGCATTCTTTGATCAACCGACGCAAAGCTATCAGGATGGTTTTGAGAAGCAGTATGTCAATTACATGCAGCAGAATGACCGTCTGTATGACATCGCGGTTGAAGATAACAACAGCTCTTACAGCCAGGCGATGTGGGTACTGGCGTGCGTGCTGATTACCGTGCTGGCGGCGATTGTCGCGGTCTGGTTCGGTATTAAACTTTCTCTTATTTCTCCGATGAACCGTCTGATTGACAGCATTCGCCATATCGCCAGCGGCGATCTGGTAAAGCGTATTGATGTGGAAGGGTCCAACGAGATTGGGCAACTGGCAGAAAGCCTGCGTCATATGCAGGGTGAGCTGATGAACACCGTGGGTGATGTGCGTAATGGCGCTAACGCTATCTATAGCGGTGCCAGCGAGATTGCGATGGGTAACAACGATCTCTCTTCACGTACCGAGCAGCAGGCTGCATCTCTGGAAGAAACCGCGGCCAGCATGGAACAGCTGACGGCCACCGTGAAGCAGAACGCCGAAAACGCCCGTCAGGCCAGCCATCTTGCGCTGAGTGCCTCAGAAACGGCGCAGAAAGGCGGAAAAGTGGTGGATAACGTGGTGCAAACCATGCGTGATATCGCTTCCAGTTCGCAGAAAATTGCCGATATTATCAGCGTGATCGACGGCATTGCCTTCCAGACCAACATCCTGGCGTTGAACGCGGCAGTAGAAGCTGCGCGTGCAGGTGAGCAGGGACGTGGGTTTGCGGTGGTGGCGGGTGAAGTCCGTAACCTGGCCCAGCGCAGTGCGCAGGCTGCCCGCGAAATCAAAAGCCTGATTGAAGATTCAGTAAGTCGTGTCGATGTGGGTTCAACACTGGTAGAAAGCGCCGGTGAAACCATGGATGAGATCGTTAATGCGGTGACCCGTGTGACCGATATCATGGGTGAAATCGCTTCGGCTTCTGATGAACAGAGCCGTGGTATCGACCAGGTGGGCCTGGCCGTTGCTGAGATGGATCGCGTGACGCAGCAGAACGCCTCGCTGGTGGAAGAATCCGCTGCTGCCGCTGCCGCATTGGAAGAACAGGCCAGCCGTCTGACTCAGGCCGTTGCGGTGTTCCGTATTCAGCATGATCAACAGCGTGCTCGCGATGTCGCGACCGCAAAACCCGCGCCAGCAACCGTACAGCCACGCAAAGCCGCGGTAGCGGATGCCGGTGATAACTGGGAAACGTTTTAAGCCTGTGATGCCGGATGGCGCTGTCGCTTATCCGGCCTACGGGGAAAGGTTACGTAGTTGCCGGATGGTGCTGTCGCTTATCCGGCCTACGGGGAAAGGTTACGTAGTTGCCGGATGGCGCTGTCGCTTATCTGGCCTACGGGGAAAGGTTACGTAGGCCCGATAAGGCGTAGCTGCCATCGGGCAATTAGCGCAATATCAGGCGCATGGCGCAGCGTGATTCAAACGCCAGGCCGTGCGCTGCTTCTTCTTCTCTTTTCTGGCGCAGTGGTGTAGAAAGCGCCTCATCTGTCAGCATCTCAAACCCCAGACCGGCGTAGAAGGGCGCGTTCCATGGCACATCGCGAAAGGTGGTCAGTGTGAGTGATGCATACCCTTTTTCCCGCGCCTGTTCAGCGACGTAGCGAATCAACCCCCGACCAATCCCTTTCCCCTGCCAGCCCAGATGCAGAGAAACTTCAGCAATAAACAGCGATGATGCAATCGGTTCTGCCAGCAAAAAGCCAACGGGAGAGTTGTCTGCCAGTGCCAGCCAGCTCATCTCGTTGTCAACATAGTGCTGATGTTGGGAGAGCGTAACGGTGTGACCATCGGCGAGCCATGCCAGTGAAGGAATGCGCAGGAAGCGCTGTCCTGCGGAGTGTTCGATGTCTGGCAGGATTGGGGTATCGACCTGGGTTGTGGGGCGGAAAGTGATTTTCATGGAGGCAGTATAGCGGGCTTTGGCGCAGGTCCGGTAATGTACGATTACCGGACCCTTACAGAGCATCACTCCTGACGTGGGTCGCTGATTGGCTGACGAACCAGGAAGATATAGGCGAGCGCGCCTACCATGGTGACGCAACCGCAGATGATCAGCGCCAGGCGGAAAGAGTTGGTGGTATCCACAATAAAGCCGGTAACGATCGGCGCGAAGGACGCGCAGATAAAGCTGGCAAAGTTCTGGATACTGCCCACGGAGGCGGTCATACGTGAGGCAACAGCGACGTGGATCAGCCCCCAGCAGGAGGTGCCGGCGAAGTGAATGCAGAACAGCGCCATACCGATCAGGAGTACCGCAGCCATTGATGTTGTTGCCTGTGGCACGACAAACGTGAAGGCAGCGGAGCAGAACATCCCGGCGATAATACAAATCTTCCGACTCTTAATCGGCGCCATACCGCCTTTCACCAGCCAGTCGGTGACAAAACCGTTGATCAACATCCCGGCTGCGCCAAACAGGAACGGGATCGCCGCCATTAATCCGGTGCTTTTTAAATCCAGGTTGTAGGACGTTTGCAGATAACCAGGCAGCCAGGCCAGATATAACCATGCCGTGTAGTTGATACCGCTAAAGCCCAGCATCATGCCCCACATGGTGCGGTTGCGGAACAGGCTGCGCCATTCGGCAAAGCTCAAAGGATCGCGACGCGCGTTGACACTGCCGGCGTTCAGGTACGCCTGCTCGGTGGCGCTCAGTTCAATCTGTTCGCGGTTGCGGTACAGCATGTACCAGCCGATAGCGAGGAAAATACCCAGCACACCGATGGTGATGAACATCCAGCGCCAGCCCATGACCAGCATCATGGCAGCCAGAATTGGCGGACTAATGGCCACCCCGATCGTTGACGCGGCGTTGAATAACCCCATCGGACGACCGCGTTCTTTGATGTTAAACCAGTCGTTGATGACCTTTACGCCACATGGGTTCATTGGTGCTTCACCAATCCCCATCCCAATACGTACCAACACAAACTGGGTGAAGCTGTGCACCATGCCAGACATCGCCTGGAACAGCGACCAGAAGAACATCCCCAGTCCCAGCATGATGCGCGGACCTTTACGATCCAGCAGCGGGCCGCAGGGAAGTTGCGCAATACCATATGCGAGAGAAAAGACCGACAGCAGCACGCCGATTTGTGTGGCGCTGAGTCCCAGTTCTTCGCGAATAGTTAAGTTTGCTACCGACAGTGAACTGCGGTCGAGGTAATTAATCACCGCAGCAAAAAATAATAAAATCATTGCTGTGGTCTGAATGCGCTTTATTCGACTACTGCGTTGCACCATGCCTTCTGGCGGAACATTAATATCCGCAGATGACGAGGTGCCAAACGAAGAACTCGGGTCGAGGGTAATATTATTTTTTTCCACGCCGGACTCCTGAACCTCAATAATTTATTTTTACACAGTGATTGGCTGTGCTGTATTGAAAAAGTACCGGTGATAAATCAATTTTTTCATCACCGCTCACGAAAGTTTTTTAATGCAGTCGACTTAGCGTGAGCATAGGCAAGAGGTATTTTTCTGGCGTTTTTATTTTTATAAAACCGTGCTCCCGGTAATGGTTTGCTGTTTTTAATCTGTTCTTAATAAGCATTATGGCAACGTTGGTTGATGGAGCGAATCATCGATTGTTTGGCTGAATTCAAATGGTTACAAAGCGCCAGGGTAGCATCCAGGTCACTGCGGCAAATCAGCGCGCTGAGGATGGTCATATGTTCATCGATGGCAATGATATTGCGTTGCTTGAGGTCGCTTTCATCCCACTGATAGTGGAAGTGGAAAATCACAGAAATAATCTCAAGTGACTGATTAAAAAATATATTATCGGCTGCGGAAAGCAGTAGGGCATGGAATTCCCGGTCCAGTTGCGAGAACATGCGAAAGCTACTGCCGATGCTGTCACGCAGTATCCGGTGGCGCTCCAGCAGCGTTTTGGCCTGCAGCCAGCGAGGATCATCGTCAGGCAGGTTGAGGAAATGTTGCAAAGAGTGAGTCTCCAGCATTTCTCGTAGTTCGAACAACTGCTCGGCGTAGGCCTGATCGAACTGCTTCATGCTCCACTGACCGCGCTTTTCATTTTTAATCAGATTGTAACGCTCGAATTTTAAAAGATATTCCCGTACAACGACCGGACTGACGCCTGCGGCTCTGGCCAATTGCAGTTCAGAGAAGCTTTCACCCGCACGCAGTTGGCGCTGGTTAATCATGGTGAAAAACGCCTGCTCAAAAATCCGGTTTTGCTCGGTCATTGACGCTGTAGTACACGAAAAACCGTCATCATGGTTCGGTTTACGTACGATCACGTAGTGGCTACCGACTTGCGTCAGTACGCCGCATTCACCTAAATGGCTCAGCATGTGGCGCACGGTGGTCCGGCTGATGTTGTACATTTCTGCCAGTGCGCTTTGCGAAGGCAAAGGGGAAGGGATATGACCACGCGCCATATCATCAATTATTTGGTTAATCACATTGTGGCGTAAGTTCTGCGAACGGCTCATGGCTTCTCCTTTTTGCCTATTAAAACCCGATTTAAAACATTTTTATGCGTTGAGATTCACAGATTATGTTTCCGCTTTCTCCGGTGTTTTTATTTTCGTTGATATCTGAGGCAACAAAAAAACAGGAGAGCAGAGTCATGTCTACGATGAATACGTTGATTTGCCAGGAACCTAAAAAATTAGTCTGGAAAGAACGCGAAATACCTATTCCGGGTGAGGGCGAAGCATTAATTAAAATTAAATCCGTAGGGATTTGCGGAACGGATATTCATGCCTGGGGCGGGAATCAACCTTTTTTCAGCTATCCACGTGTGTTAGGCCATGAAATATGTGGGGAAATTGTCGGTCTGGGGAAAAATATACAAGATCTGAAAAATGGTCAGCAGGTAGCCGTTATTCCTTACGTCGCGTGCCAGCAGTGTCCGGCGTGCCAGAGCGGGCGTACCAACTGCTGCGAGAAGATTTCGGTGATTGGTGTGCACCAGGATGGTGGCTTTAGCGAGTACTTATCCGTTCCGGTAACGAATCTACTGGATGCACAGGGGATTGATCCGCATGCCGCGGCATTGATCGAACCTTATGCCATTAGCGCCCATGCGGTGCGTCGGGCGGCGGTGGTACCTGGCGAACATGTTCTTGTTGTCGGTGCAGGTCCGATTGGTCTCGGTGCCGCGGCGATCGCCAAAGCAGATGGTGCGCAGGTGGTTGTTGCGGATACCAGCCCAGCACGCAGAGAGCATGTGGTTTCCCGATTAGGGCTTCCGGTTATCGATCCGTCCGCTGCAGATTTTGATGCGCAGTTACGCACACAGTTTGGCGGTTCGCTGGCGCAAAAAGTCATTGATGCTACGGGGAATCAGCACGCGATGAACAACACGGTGAATTTGATTCGCCACGGCGGCAGCATCGTTTTTGTCGGGCTGTTCAAAGGTGATTTACAGTTCTCCGATCCCGAATTCCACAAGAAAGAAACCACCATGATGGGCAGCCGTAACGCCACACCGGAAGATTTCGCCAAAGTGGGGCGTCTGATGTCGGAAGGCAAACTGACGGCTGACATGATGCTCACGCACCGCTATGCGTTTGATACGTTGGCAGAGATCTATGAACGGGATGTGATCAACAACCGTGAGCTGATTAAAGGCGTGATTACGTTCTGATAGGGAGAGTGTGATGAAAACATTGAATCGACGTGACTTTCCAGGGCGCTGCTATCCAACACGCGTGATCCAGTTTGGCGAAGGAAACTTCCTGCGTGCGTTTGTTGACTGGCAACTGGATATCCTGAACGAGAAAACGGATCTGCAGGCGGGTGTCACTCTTGTTCGCCCGATCAATACCGATTTTCCACCGTCGTTGAACACTCAGGATGGGCTGTATACCACGCTGATTCGTGGCCTGAACGAACAGGGTGATGCAGTGAGCGAAGCGCGACTGATCCGCTCGGTCAATAACGAGATCAATCCGTATCAGGACTTTGCCGCGTATCTGGCGCTGGCGCACAATGCGGATATTCGCTTTGTGTTTTCAAATACCACCGAAGCCGGGATTAGCTATCACGCAGCCGACAAGGTTGATGATGTGCCACCGATCAGCTTTCCAGCCAAACTGACGCGTCTGCTGCTGGAGCGTTTTAACCACTTTGCTGGTGCGGTGGATAAAGGTTGGGTAATTATTCCTTGTGAGCTTATCGACTATAACGGTGAGGCGCTTAAAGCCCTGGTATTGCAATATGCGCAGGCCTGGCAGCTTCCTCCGGCGTTTGCCGATTGGGTGGAAACAGCGAATACCTTCTGTTCCACGCTGGTGGACCGCATTGTTACCGGCTACCCACGTGAGGAGGCCGCTGCGCTGGAAGAAACGCTGGGCTATCACGATGCCTTTCTCGATACCGCTGAACATTTTTACCTGTTTGTTATTCAGGGACCAGAGTGGTTGGCCAGGGAGCTGAAACTGGCGCAGTGCCCGCTGAACATCCGCGTGGTGAGCGATATCAAGCCGTATAAAGAGCGTAAGGTTGCCATTCTAAACGGTGCACATACGGCGCTGGTGCCAGTCGCCTGGTTGTGTGGGCTGGATACCGTGGGGGAGGCAATGCAGGATGCTGACGTGCGTCGCTTTGTTGAGCAGGCAATTGGCGAGGAAATTATCCCGGTTCTGGATCTTCCGGCTGATGAACTGCGTGAGTTTGCCAGCGCCGTGAGTGGGCGTTTTCAGAACCCCTATATTCGCCATCAACTGCTTTCCATCGCGCTGAATGGCATGACAAAATTCCGTACCCGTATTTTACCGCAACTGCTGGCTGGTCAGCAGAATGGGCGCTGGCCTGTACGGTTAACGTTTGCACTTGCTGCATTATTGGCATTTTATCGCGGGGAACGCGCGGGCGAACGCTACCCACTACAGGATGATGAGCAGTGGATAAGCCTGTATGCCAGTCTGTGGCCGCGAGTCGGCAACGATCTGACGCTGCGTGAACTGGTGGACACTGTGCTCGGCGATGCGGCTCACTGGGGGGAAGATCTTACATTGCTGCCAGGGTTAGCTGCACAGGTGACGGCAAATCTGGAAAGTATTCTGGTGCAAGGGATGCGTCAGGCAGTAAACAGTCTGGAATAAGGTTGCCATGCAGCGCCCGGTGCGGTGTTGGGCGCTGTTTTTTTTCAGACAATAACGGTGGTTAGCGGTAGGCCGATAAGCGAAGCACTATCAGCACTTCATGTCACGAGCCCTGAGCAACCACTTTGATTTCAACCATCCCGATCCCCAGCTTACGCGGCGAGTGACCCAGAATGTTGCCCTCGTTGGTAGCGACGGGATCGGGTGGGACAATCACCAGCGTGTCGGCGGATGTCGGGTTATCAAAGTGCAATATGGTTGTGCTGACATCCTGACTTAATACCAGCGTTTGTTCCTGGTTGCCGACGCGTACGGGAATAGGGCGGTTAGCGTTGTCACCAAAGGCTTTCGCGGTGATAACCAGATCGAATTTCTTCGGCAACGGAGCCTTGTATTCGATTTTCACCTCTTCGCTCAGCTGTGCGTTAGACCAGCGCCCCCAGGATTCAGGGCGTGAAATTCCGCTAAACTGTTTCACCTCTTCCGGCGCGCCCGCTACGTTGAAAATGAAGCTGTCAGCTTTGTAGCGAATATCGTTATCGACAATTTTTAGTGTATCGACGTTACCTTTATAGCGTTCGATGTCGATGACCGTGTCTTTAAATGTCGTCTTCCCTTTCCAGTTGGCTTTATCGACATGCTGTACGATCTGCTGCCCGCCCAGTTGCCCCTGTGATACGCACCAGTCGGTGGAGAGTGCCAGTTCCGGTGCCCACAGCTGCGCCATTTTGTAACAACGGTCTATCCAGACAAAGTTGTCGCGCGGGGCGAAATCAGCCAACTGGAAGCGCAGCGGGGCTGAGTATTCACTTTCCGGCAGCGGTTCGACGCGCTGATCCGATACTCGGAGCAGCAGCGGCAGGCGGAAATGACTCCCTGAGAAAGAGATCATCTCTTTGTCCCGATCGATGGTGAATGTTTTCATCTCTTTCGGGAAATTCCATAAACGGATGATGTTGGGCTTCCACGCCAGCATTTTCTCTTTGATGTTCAGGAACACTTCCGATACGGATTCGCTGGACAAGCTGCTGCGTCCAAGGCCGATAAAATTGTCGCCGCCCAGAATATCCAGTACGGTGGCACCGTTATCCATGGTATTACGCTTCACCGCCAGCGTCTCCTGTTGGGGTTGATCGCCGCGTAGCACGAAGAACAGGTTGTTACGATCCTGCTTGTTGAGATACTTCCATGCGGTGTTGTTCATTGCCAGATGATCGGAAGAGACGACGATCACGGTATCTTTAAACCACGGTGAGGCTTTAATTTTATTAATAAACTCGGCGATATTTTCCTGGCTGCAACTGACCGCACTGAAGGACTGGTTGGTTTTACCGTCAATATCATAACGCTTACGGTTACAGCTGCGTGAGATGAAACCGTCCGGATGATGAGTATCGACGGTCAGGGTAAACAGTGAAAAACGCTGCCCTGAGCGTGACAGCTCTTCGAATTTTTTCCACGCTTCATCCAGTACGGTATCATCATAAAAGCCCCAGTCGTTACGATAAGCGGGGTCTGCAACGACCCCCTTTAACTCTTCAGCGCCGTACAGATGATCAAATCCGTGGGATTTCAGGAATACATCTTTCCCGGCAAAGCGCAGGTTTGCGCCCTGTACAAAATAGTTCTGATAACCGGAGTTCTTCAGGATATCGCCCAGACAGATATTGTTGGGGAAGAAACTGGAAACCGATGCCGAGGCGTTACCTTCAAATGGTGCAAACAGCGGAATGCCACACTGTGAGGCGACCATGCCGGCGATGGTGTAATCCGTACCCGGCAGTTGCATGGTGTTGCTGAAATCCAGACTTTCGTTTTTCAACGTGCCGAGTTCCGGGGTCAGATCCGGGAAGGCATCGTTGTTAAAATAAGTACGCTCCAGACTTTCACCGTAGATATAAACCAGATTCAGCTTCGGATTGGGGATCGTTTTTGATGGCTCTTTGTAGTAGGTCGCAAAATCGGGATCGCCATCGCGTGACTGGGATTTGACCAGTTCAGTTATTTGGTGGAAAGCCGGACTGGCATCAACAGAAGCCAGCGCCAGCAGCAGGGCCAGCAGACTGTAACCGACATGATGCGGATGATGGCGACGGCGGCGCAGTATCCAGCCCAGCGTGACAAAAACGGTGGTCAGCGCCAGGGCGATCCCAACGCCCGGCAGGATATATTTTCCGATACCCGCGCCAGTCAGGCTGTTGGTCAGGGTGTACAGGACCGCATCGTTGATGCCGTCACCTGTGAAATAGTCACTGGCATACAGCGTGATGTTTAAGACAATAAAGATCCCCAGCACCGTTAACGTGGCGGCGAACCACCAGGTGTTGCGACCCGCTTTCCAGGCATAAATCAGTACCGAAGCGAGAAACAGAGTGATGGAGAGCAATTCTGACAACGGTCTATCCTCAGTAACACCAGGCAATTGCCTGGCAGGCTAATCATTTTTTGAGAGTACAATGTAATAGCGTTGTTATATTGCTGCAATTGTAGTGACATTAAATGAGGTTGTTATTCAGAATTGGTTTAGATATGTGGGTTTTTGCGGGCAATCACTACTGATTGGTAGGTATATATCTTGGTGGAATTGATTGATGCCGCGCCGGTGGTGAAATGGCTGGGGCGCGGCATTTGTTACATCAGGAAATGAAGTTCATACCCTGTTTTAATACCAGATCGCAGGCCTTGGTTTTGACCTTCTCGGCCAGCGGTGTGCTGCCAATGTTGCTCAGGTTAAGCTGCTGACCATCTTTGGTATTGAGCATTCCCTGAATACCATCCAGATAGTTGGTATCTTTTTTCTGTTCAGCCGTGCTCAGACCCAGTTTATCCAGCACCTGGTTTTTGACGTTTTGCGCGTCAGTGACCGAAGCCAGTTTCTGTTTTGCACAGTATTCCAGAATCCCTGCTGCGTTATTCATGCTGCTGGACGTCAGAGACTGATTGCTGCCATTTAACAGGCTGGTCAGGGAAGAAATCGAGGAACTGCCCTGCGAGGTGGAACTTTGTTTGCTCAGTTCGCTGGCTGCGCTAGAGAGAGAATCTTGCCAGGATGCGGCAAAAACGCTGGTGGAAATGAGCGTGCTGGCGGCAACCGCGCAGCACAGCAGACGTTTGGTAGTTTTCATCATTATGTGTAACTCGTGTTATGCATTTTCAGCGCAGTATAGCGCTGGCTGTCTTAGGAGTGTTCCCAATACGCTAATACTCTTTGCCGGTGACCCGACTCCGGTAGCTTTCCCAGTTAAAGATCACCCACAGGCTGTTGCCCAGACGCATACGATCCATCACCCGTTCGCCGAGCAGTTTGTTCATTTCATCCATATTGCTGTTTGTTAACATGCCGGTTGGACGTTTAGACGACGAACGGCGATCGACAATCTGGTTGATGATCACTTTCTCGTAGCGGGATTCTGTCTGCATGCCGATCTCGTCGATCACCAGGAGATCCACATTGCTGAGATCGTTGAGCAGTTGCTCTTCACTGGTCTCACGATTGCTGAATGTCTCTTTCATCGCCGACATGATATCGGCCACGGTAATAATCAGTACCGACTTGCCGCGTAGCAGCAGTTCGTTGCAGATGGCAGCGGCAAGATGGTTTTTACCCGTACCAGGTTTGCCGGAGAAGATAAAACTGGCGATGTTGCCGTCAAATTCTTCAACGTATTGGCGGGCTTTGCTTAGGGCGTTCATCTGACCTTCGCACTCGACACGATAGTTCTCGAACGAACAGTTCTGGTGTAGTGGGCGGATACCGGAACGGTTGAAGGTCCTTTGCATTTTCATGGCCCGATTCTCACGCGCCAATGCAGCGGCACGAATTTCACCTTGCTCCTTTTGCCACGCCAGCAGCTCCTCGCCTGTTTTGAAGGCCGGCTCAACATTGGGTGGCATCATTTTTTGCAAACGTTTCATCAGGTCGCCAACGTTTTTCATCGTTATCCCCTAAAACCTGGTGGAATATGGCTGTCAGGTTCGCTGACACTGTTAACATCGCGCTTGGGCATCCCGCCATTGCTGGCCCGGCCTATTTGTATGCTGCGTGCCAGTTTTTGCTGCCACTGGATATGGTGAAAGACTTTGCCTTCGGCTTGCCAGTAGGCAACAAATGAAGCCAGTTCTTCTGCGGTGACGGGCTCTCTTAGCGCCACTCCCCATAACGCCGCCTGACGCTGGAAGTCAGCATCTGGCTGCCAGTCAGCGTACATCGCAAATTTACCCATTGGCACGGCAACCGGTGCCGCTTGCGGCTCTTCATAGAATTGGGCATCTAAGGTTACATCGCTTCCCGGGCGTGACAGCTTCTCTTCAAGCGCCAGTAACTCTGCCAGTCGTGCTGGGGTTACGGCGTAAAAAGCAGGCGCATTATTGGCAAAAACAGCCACAGCGCCAGCCGCCGACTTCGCCAGCACCGCGTTGTGATCGTGTAATAAGGCGTCAATACTGATGACGTCCGGAGTCAAAATTTTGCAGGACATAATGTTTCTCAATACTGAACAACAACCGAGAAGGGACTGCTTTTATAGTAACACAGAGAAAGAGGAGAGCAGCAGATGAGGGAAGGTTCCCCCATCTGCAAAGGGGTAAACAGGTTCACTCGTTACACGCGCGGACGTTTGCGATACAGCCATAATCCTGGCACGGAAAGCCCAATTGAGAGTGCGCCTACAATCGATGATGCTTTCAGGAAGTTGGTCAGCAGGGTGATCATCAGCGCTTCGCTATAGCCGAAATGACCGATCTTTACGGCGGATATCATGGCGGTGTAGGCGGAGATCCCTGGAAACATAGGGATCACTGCCGCAACGGTGAAGACTTTCGGATGTGCCAGATACCATCGTGACCACTGGATCCCAATGCAGCCTACCAGCAACGAGGCCATAAAGGTGGACCATTCGATGTTGAATCCAGCGGTCATCATAACCATTCGGGAACCGTGTCCCAGGGCACCCAACAACGCACACCAGGGAAGCGCCCGATGTGGAACATTAAAGACCATGGCAAATCCTACTGCCGGGATGGCAGAAAGGATAATGTCCTGTATGAGTGCCAAAATAAAATCGATCACGCCCATCCGCGAAGCCCCCATAAGGTCATAGACATCACCACGCCAATACAGGTTGCCAGCGTAAGCAGACTGGCAATCGCCCAGCGAGCGAGGCCGGTGTTAATGTGTCCTTTAAACATATCCGCAACCGAATTGATCAACGGAAAACCGGGAACCAGTAACAGCACGCTGGCGGCCATGGCTACAGTAGGCGTGTGATTAAACGTCGGTAGCGTAAGCAGCAGGCCGGAGATGGTGGTTGCCACAAAAGCGGTGATACAAAAGTTGATTTGTGGATGCAAATGCCGGGAAGCCAGGATCTGGCGAATGTACATGGCGATCATGCTGGCGAAAAAGGTAATCATCGCGCCATCCCAGCCGCCGTTATTGAGCTTACAAAAGCAGGCACAGGACAATCCGACCATGAACGCAACCAGCCATCTGGGATAGCGCAGCGGTTTGATTTGGTTAAACCGTTTCTCTACCCCTTTTTCATCCAGCAGATTATGTTCTGCCAAAATAACAATGTGTTGCACTTCCGTCACGACGTGCATATTGATGCCACGATCCTGATTTTTTCGGGTCGATGTCAGGCATTGTCCGTCTTTGATCGTCGTCAGGACGATGGCATTCGATGATATGGCACTTTCTACACTGTCCATCCCAAGCGCCAGACCCAGACGGGTGGAAAGTTCATCGACTAACGCGCTTTCTGCGCCATGTTGCAGTAAAAAAAGCCCGCATTGTATACATAACCGTGTAACCGTTCTTTGTGACGACTGCTCTGTTTGCATAGCTCGCTCTGACTAAAAGATGCTCTCTTAATGAAGAATATCTTCTTTTTATCATGAAGCGCGAGTCCGTTGGCTCTGGATAAGATCAATCTTTGTGTTGAAAAAAGAAACAGGTCACTCGGCGGTTGCAGAGAATCGTATCGTGGACCTACTCTTGAACCAGGGCTAAATTTTCTGCGGTGAACAGTAATTACGTAAGGAATGCTAATAATTTAATGTAGTTATTTTAATTGTACAATGAATGTACTTATGCGTAATTATGGCATGATAAATTTATAGTGTGATGCTATTGGGAATGTAGCATCACCGTTCCCTATTCTGAATAGGGATAAATAATTCATCCTATCTATTGTTCAACGCATGTCTATTTATTAATTATTTTATTTGATTGTAGGTGATACTTGCGCGAGCAAGATTGAAGACATGTGAATATGGAGGAGTTATGTTGCTGGGACGCTGCAAGAACGCAATTATTATTAGTAAATTACCCATCATACAAACTGGGCTTAAAGGGGTAATGCAGGCGCATTTCTCCGATTACAAACTGACCTACTGCCGCGCCGTAGAAGAACTGACATTGCTGCAACTGCGGCGTTCAGATCTGGTCATCGCTGATTTAACCGGAGATTGTAGTCATCCGCGCACGATCTGCGAACAATATTATTCTTTGTTACCCCAATACCGTGATATTCACTGGGTCTTTCTCGTTTCTCGAAATTATTATCCTGTGGCCGTTGAGTTGCTGATGTGTCCAATCAGTACGCTTTTATCCGATGCCGAACCGATCGACAGTTTAGTAAATGCTATTGATGCGGGGAATGTTTATGCTGACAGAATTAGCCCGGTATTGCTCTCTCCGGTAATAACACCAGAAAGACAGGATCCTAGCGTACATTCAATTATTCTGACGCTATCTGAACGGAAAGTGCTACGGCTTCTGGGAAAGGGCTGGGGGATTAATCAGATTGCCACATTACTTAAAAAAAGTAATAAGACCATCAGCGCCCAGAAAAATAGTGCGATGCGTCGTCTGTCAATACACAGCAATGCGGAGATGTATGCCTGGATAAATAGTTCTCAAGGAGCACGAGAATTGAATCTACCTTCAGTTTATGGAGAGACCACGGAATGGAAGACAGAAGCATCAAAAGAAATGTCGCACTGGTAGAAAAGTGTGTAATGAGCAGTGTAGGTATTTATAATTTATTTAATGCCATACCGAATAACCAATACCGACTCCATCCCTTTTCACGACAGCCTGCCTTCAGCCAGGCGATGTCACAGACGTCATTTTCCGCGGTTATTTTTTCACTTTCCGCGAAAAGAACCGATCGTCGCACCGGGTTGGCTTACCTGACGGAACTGGCTGTGAAACACCCTCGCATCAAGCGAGTAGTCATTGCCGATGATGATGATGAGGCGCGGTTAATTGGCTCGCTGTCACCGTCACCATTGGATGCCGTGATTAGCAAAGCATCCACGCTGAGTGTGTTACAGGAAGAATTATTTGCAGCGCTGGAGTGTGTCAGAGGGGAAACAGAGGATACAAAAAAACTCTGGTATATCAATCAATGTCGTATGCTTAGCCCAACCGAGCGTGAAATTCTGCGCTATATGTCGAATGGCTATTCGATGTTGCAGATCGCAATTGAGCTTGAGCGAAACATTAAAACGATTCGTGCGCATAAATTTAATGTGATGTCCAAACTGGGTGTGAGTTCGGATGCCGGGTTACTGGACGCTGCCGATATTCTGTTGCATGTACGCTCTGCAGAACCGTCATCTTTTCGTCGTACTGCCCCGTTATGGCGCGCTTGAGAAAAGGTGTATCAGCTTAGTTATTGGCATGGAAAGGTACATCGATCACTGGCACACATCAACCCAGGTCGCCGCAGTCAGTTCTGCCATTCTCTCTGGTGTGATGCGAACCGCGCTATGAGTGGCTCCAGCCGCAGGGAGCACTTCAGTGTAGTGTTTCAACGAGACATCACAGTACACCGATATTGGTGTCTCCAGGCCGAAAGGACATACGCCTCCCACGGGATGACCTGTTGCGATGACCACTTCATCGCTACTCAGCATGCGCGCTTTGGCACCAAACGTATTTTTCAGTTTTTTATTATCGAGGCGCGCATCTCCTCTGGCGACGACCAGGATAATGTCGTTTTTCACCTTTAGTGACAGCGTTTTTGCTATCTGCCCTGGTTCGACGTTATGGGCTTTTGCGGCCAGATCGACGGTGGCGGTGCTTTGATCTAATTCGATGATTTCAATATCTGGCGCATGTTGCGCAAAAAACTGCCGCACTGATTGCAAACTCACTCTTTTCTCCCCTTCGCTTATCCGCAGCCCTGTATAGCAGAAAACCGCCTGGCGTAATTTGTCATAGGGGAAGCGTTACTGTAAATATTTTATTGTAACAACATAGCAACATCGGCAGTTTTTCGATCACCTTCACAATCAAAGAAACCGGTTACAGTAACCGGTTGCAGAATGTTGAAATGGCGATTAATACTGAAGCTGTCACTTCCTCTGTATCACATAATAAGAGCCATCTATGAAACTTAACTTTAATAGCGGTAGCGCTGGCGTTCCTCCCGGCACGGTTGCGAAAAGTGGTAACGGGCCTTACGTGGTGGTGTTGATACCAGCACATTTACAGGGTTTTGCACAACAGGAGAGCGGCTATGTCTACTAACCATGCTGTGTTTAATGTGATTTTCCGCTTTGTTGAAAACTACGTTAGCCCTGTCGCCGGGCGCATTTCTTCACAACGTCATGTGATGGCAATACGTGATGGTTTCATTTCGGCAATGCCGTTTATGATTGTCGGATCTTTTCTGCTGGTTTTTGCCTATCCTCCTTTTTCGCCGGATACCACCTGGGGATTTGCCCGCGCATGGCTGGATCTGGCAAAACAATTTGAAGGCCAGATACTCACGCCGTTTGATATGACGATGGGGATCATGTCGGTCTATATATGTGCCGCCATTGCTTACAATCTGGGTAAACACTATGTGAAGTCGTATCAGCTGGATCCGTTTATGTGCGCGATGCTGTCCATCATGGCGTTTTTACTGATTGCTGCACCGAAAACCAAAGGTTCGATGCCGGTTGATAGCCTGGGAGGGACGGGGATTTTCACCGCGATCCTCGTGGCGATTTATTGCGTTGAGATGATGCGGTTCCTGAAGGCACACAACATCGGGATCCGCTTACCCGATCAAGTGCCGCCGATGATCAAAAACTCATTTGATCTCCTGATCCCAGTGCTGGTTGTGGTATTGACGCTGTACCCGCTGAGCCTGGTGATACAGTCGCAGTTTGATATGCTGATCCCTCAGGCCATTATGGCAATCTTTAAACCGCTGGTGTCTGCTGCCGATTCTCTTCCGGCGATACTGCTGGCGGTATTGATAGGCCACCTGCTGTGGTTTGCCGGGATTCACGGGGCGGCGATTGTGTCCGGGATGCTGCAAATGTTCTGGCTGACCAACCTCGGCATGAATCAATCGGCGTTGGCGCAGGGGGCTCCTTTGCCGCATATCTTTATGGAAGCGTTCTGGACGTTCTTCATCGTGGTGGGGGGATCGGGGGCGACGATGGGGCTGGTGATTTGCTATCTGCGCAGCCGTTCGGCCCATCTACGCTCGATTGGACGCCTCAGCGTCGTCCCAAGCATTTTTAATATCAATGAACCGGTGATTTTCGGCACGCCGATAGTAATGAATCCGGTGTTCTTTATTCCATTCCTGCTTGCGCCGATGGTGAATGCCGTACTGGCCTGGGCGGCGATGAAGCTGGATTTGATTGGTCGTGTCATTTCTGTAGTACCCTGGACCGCACCGGCCCCGGTGGGGGCGGCATGGGCGTTAGGCTGGGATTATCGTGCGGCGATCCTGGTGATCGTGTTGGCGCTGGTTTCTGCCATCATCTACTTCCCCTTCTTTAAGGTCTATGAGAAGCAACTGCTGGCGCAGGAAAAAGAAGAAGCCCAGCGTATAGAAGAGGAAAGTCAGCAGGTAGCGTAATCGTGCAGGCGAGGGGCTGCGGCTCCTCGCTTACTTTAACGTGCAGTCACCGCATTGCTGAACATCGGGCAAGCGATAGCGTTGACAGCAGGTTCTGCGTACTAACAGTCCCTCACGTGGAACGACGGTACGCCACAACGGATTATTCTGACCACAGGAGAGCTGTTTCTCAAAGAAGCAGGTTTGACGCAATGTTGTCAGCAGTTCTTCACCTAACAGCGACTTCATTTCCGTTAAATACCAGTGGATGAGATACCCGGTATTGCTCCAGATAAGTTTCGCGTTGATCTCACCCGTCGATTCCAGCGCCTGAACCACCGGTGTCAGGGCTGACAAAATCAGCGTTTCCATGCGTTGTTGCGGTGAGAGTGCAGTGGTCTGGTGATCCTGATGTACATCTATCCAGAAACATGCGGCACGCCCGGTTTCGTGAAACTCCACGTGCATATGTTCCGGCGCGACATCAATGGCTTCTTTTTGCGTCAGCAGAGCCACCATGAGTGGGGGCATCATCAGGCCGATATACCATTGCGCCCAGAGGGAGATCAGCGGTTTATTTTCGCGTACTAACGTGGGCTGGTTGCGGTAGATGTGGTCTGAATAAACGGCCAGAAGCGAACTTAACGTTGTCGGTTGCGTCCATTCATATAATGTCATTGCACCTTGCGGTGGGGTCTCGTCAAGACGAATAAAATCCAGCAAGTGTTCGCGAGTTTGGGCTATGGTCGCACGCACGGAAGCCGCCAGCGAGGGCATCTCTGAAGGGAGATGGCTGCGCCAGATGACATCTTCAACGATGGGTGCGGAACGGTAAGCCATAGCGATATAAGGATGTTAATCTAAATGATAATGATTGCTAATCCTATAGGCGAGAGTAAACGATGGCAAGATCTTTGTCGCAATATCGGGCAGTTCCGCACGGATAAACTCAGGAAGAGGTGCAGTTTATCCGCAGCTCATCGCTGACCAGGGTGTTGTTTCGACCGAGATTCTTGGCCTCATAAAGCGCTTTGTCTGCTCTGGTAATCGCGGAGTCAATATCCTGATCCACTAAAGGCGCAATGCCGATGCTGACCGTCACATTGGTTGCTACGCTCTCATTAAACATATGAGGGATCTTAAGGTCGTATACTTTCTGGCGGATACGCTCAGCTGCGGCCTGCGCCTGCTGTGGATCGACGGCGGTCAGTAACACCATAAATTCTTCGCCACCAAAACGCGCGACCACATCCCGGGAGCGTACGGAATCACGAATCGCGGCAGAAACGCGAATTAACGCCTGATCGCCCATCATATGTCCGTAATGGTCGTTATAGGCTTTGAAATGATCGATATCCAGCAATAAGACGTAATGCTTCGCGTTGCTCAGTGCTAGCAACGTATCGAGTCGGTGTTGCAGCCCACGACGGTTATACAGCCCCGTCAGCGGATCGAGCATACTGAGGCCGTTCAGGGTTTCTCGCTCTTCCAGCAGTTTGTACATCAGCTGTTGGGCAAAGCCGTCGTAGCGCTTTTGGATCACATGTTGAATGGCAATCCCGGCCATAGGCAATGCCATAAAATAGAAAATGCGTAGACCATGCTCACTCCCGTTAAGCCATAGACAGACGACGACTGAGGGTAACGAATGTAGCGTAAAGGCGATGATATTGTTGGCAAAAGCGATAGAGCCAATAAACAACACACTGAGAAGCGCTATTAACAGAAAATAATAATCGTTATTACCCAGTATTGTGAATTTCAACACAATATGGGCTGCCCACAACAAACCGAAAATGATTGAAATAAAAGGAAGATTAATTCTTTTATTCGCATATTTGCCATGCCATGCCAACAGCAATGTACTGGCGACCAGGATGAGCAACGCCGGGACAGATAAGGCGTTGACGGCAAAAAGTGGGAAAACAAGCGTAAACAGCGCGGAGACTGCGTTGAGAAGCAGAAACAGACGTAAAGAGAGTTGATATTTCTTAGTGCGCAGAGTTCGCCAGGATTGTACTGTCATAGGTAAATATTGTTATTTATCTGCAATATACGAAGGTGTGTTTGTAAGGAAAAATGATGAACGAAAAATCATTCGTTCAGGTCGTTATTGTTTTTTGATGAAAAGCTAACCGGCGAGCAATTTATCACCTTAAATTATTCATGTCATCAATCGTTAAGTAAAACTCATAGAATTGATAGCCTTTCCCGGCTGACAAATGAGAAAATTTATCATATGATATTGGTTATCATTATCAATGTCATAGGTGAAACCATGTTGCAACGTGCGCTGGGCAGTGGATGGGGAGTTTTGCTGCCGGGGATAGTGATTGCCGGGCTGGCATTTACTGACCTGTCACTCGACGCATGGAAGGCGATGATTGTATTAGGGCTGCTGCTGACTTCGCTAATGCTGTACCACAAACGCTTACGGCATTTCGTTTTGTTACCTTCATGTGCAGCACTGATCGGCGGTATTGTTCTGGTGATGATGAACTGGAATCAGGGATGAGTAAAACAGAGATGAAAACTGAAAGGAAAATAAGATAATTGGTGCGAGGGGGGGGACTTGAACCCCCACGTCCGTAAGGACACTAACACCTGAAGCTAGCGCGTCTACCAATTCCGCCACCTTCGCACAGTCATCTTACTTTTTTTGATATCGCCTCGTTGGTGCGAGGGGGGGGACTTGAACCCCCACGTCCGTAAGAACACTAACACCTGAAGCTAGCGCGTCTACCAATTCCGCCACCTTCGCCCAGTGCGAGCAATATCAACGTGGATTATGGTGCGAGGGGGGGGACTTGAACCCCCACGTCCGAAAGGACACTAACACCTGAAGCTAGCGCGTCTACCAATTCCGCCACCTTCGCATACCATCGACACTCAAAAAGTATCGTTACCACGGAGGCGCATTCTAGTGGTTTTCAGCTTTTCGTCAATAGTTAATTGCCCAGGACGCGATTAATTGATGTAAAAATGGGCGCTAACCGTAAGCCGGATAAGCGATAGCGCCATCCGGCATTACTCGGTGTCACGCCGGATGGCGGCGTAAACGCCTTATCTGGCCTGCATCAGTTAGGCTTTTTTCGCCTGACGCGTCATGATGGTACGATAAACCTTGAAACGACCGGTCTGTGCGATAACTTCATGGAAACCAAACACCTCATCCAGTACTTTCGGATACGGCAGGAAGGCGTTGGCCACGATACGCAGCTCACCGCCGCTGTTCAAGTGACGAACTGCCCCGCGAATCAGCGTTTGAGCTGCATCAAGGCTGGTCTGCATGCCATCGTGGAACGGTGGGTTAGAGATGATCATATCAAAGCGACCCGTCACGTCAGAAAAGACGTTACTGGCAATCACCTCACCTTCAATGCCGTTGGCCGCAAGCGTTGCGCGACTGGCTTCAACCGCGGATGCGCTGACATCGCACAGGGTCAGTCGAACTTTCGGCGAGTGACTGGCTAATGCAACAGAGAGCACGCCCGCGCCACAGCCGACATCCAGAACCTTGCCCTTAGTGTGCGGCGTCAGCGTAGAGAGTAGCAACTGGCTGCCGACATCCAGTCCGTCACGGCTGAATACGCCAGGCAAGGTTTTGATGGTCAGATTGTCGATGGTGTATTCATCCCAGTATTTTTCTGCATCAAAAACGGGCTGTTTTTCCAGGCGACCATGATAAAGACCACAGCGACGGGCGCTGTCGACTTTATTCAGTGGCGCGTATTCGGCCAACATCTGCTCTGCGCTGCGCACACCGCTGCGGTTCTCACCGACAACAAAAATATCGGTGCCGACGGGTAACAGCGACAGAATATTCATCAGTTGGAACTGGGCTTCTGGCTTATTCTTCGGCCAGTAGTAGATCAGCGTATCGCTGTCAGCAACGTCATCGGCTTGGGCGACGAGGCTAAAGCGGACGTTATCACCCATTTGGCGGTTCAGTACCTGCCAATGGTGCAACTGCTGAGTATGCGCGCGGCTGGCGGCGCTTGCGAATTGGGCTGGCAGGTCATCCTGCAAATCACCGGCAAACAGAATACGGCTTTGTTCGAAATCATCACTGTGGCGCAGCAAGACTTCACTTGCCGGGGTAAAAGCAGACATGGAATGCTCCTTAATTTATATAGGGTGCGATTATATACACAAAATCATTCAAGCTGAATCAAGGCGGTCTGCGGGATGACGTGTATCGTTGTTTGTTGGCGCTGATTCGACGAATTTGCTATATTTGCGCCCCTGATAGACAGGAGTGTTTCGCTATGACATCCCGACGAGACTGGCAGTTACAGCAACTGGGCATTACGCAGTGGTCGCTGCGCCGTCCTGGCGCGCTGCGGGGCGAGATCGCGATTTCAATTCCTGCGCATGTCCGTTTGGTGATGGTTGCTGCACAGTTACCCGCGCTAACCGAACCGTTAATGAGCGATATTTTACACGCATTGACCGTGAGTCCGGATCAGGTTTTACAACTGACGCCTGATCGTGTCGCCATGCTGCCGCAAGGTAGCCGCTGTAATAGCTGGCGGCTGGGAACCGAAGAGCCGCTGCTGCTGGAGGGCGCTCAGGTCGCCAGTCCTGCGTTTAATGAATTACGGGATAACCCAGCGGCACGCGCCGCGTTATGGCAACAAATCTGCGCATATGAACACGATTTCTTCCCTCGAACCGACTGATTTACCTGCAGCATTTCAGATTGAAAAACGCGCCCACGCCTTTCCGTGGAGTGAAAAAACATTCGCCAGCAACCAGGGCGATCGTTATCTCAACTTTCAACTGACCGTTGACGGCACGATGGCAGCCTTTGCGATTACGCAGGTCGTGCTGGATGAAGCTACGCTGTTCAACATCGCCGTTGATCCTGACTTTCAACGCCGGGGTCTGGGGCGTGAGCTGCTGGAATACCTGATCGATGAGCTGGAAAAGCGCGGTATTCTGACGCTGTGGCTTGAGGTTCGCGCCTCGAATGCTGCGGCAATCGCATTGTATGAAAGCCTTGGCTTTAACGAGGCGACGATTCGGCGCAATTACTATCCGACAGCCGATGGTCACGAAGATGCCATCATAATGGCATTGCCAATCAGCATGTAAGACAAGGTGTAATGATGATGAAGTGGGACTGGATTTTCTTTGATGCCGATGAAACGCTGTTTACGTTTGACTCGTTTACCGGCTTACAGCGGATGTTTCTCGACTATAGCATCACCTTTACCGCTGAAGATTTTCAGGACTACCAGGCCGTGAATAAACCGCTGTGGGTGGATTATCAAAACGGCGCAATTACCTCATTACAGCTGCAGCATGCTCGTTTTCAGAGCTGGGCTGAGCGCCTGAAGGTCGAGCCAGGCCAGCTAAACGATGCGTTTATTAATGCCATGGCGGAAATCTGTTCGCCGTTACCGGGGGCCGTGTCGCTGCTTAATGCGATTCGCGGTAAAGCAAAGATTGGCATCATTACCAATGGTTTTACTGCATTACAGCAAATCCGTCTGGAGCGTACGGGCCTGCGCGGCTATTTCGATCTGCTGGTGATTTCTGAGCAGGTTGGGGTGGCAAAACCCGATCCCCGTATTTTTGACCATGCGCTGGAGCAGGCGGGCAATCCTGACCGTTCCCGCGTGCTGATGGTGGGCGACACCGCAGAGTCCGATATTCTTGGTGGTATTAACGCCGGGCTATCCACCTGCTGGCTAAATACGCACCGCCGCGAGCAGCCAGCGGGCATTCAGCCGACCTGGACTGTCGTGTCGTTAAGCGAACTGGAGCAGCTCCTGTGTAAACACTGATTGCCTCCCCCCCATTGATGGGTAAAATAGCCGCAATTTTTCGTATTCAACTTGCGCGGCACAATGCCGTGCTTACCTAAGAAGATTTGACTATGACGTTGTCTCCTTATTTGCAAGAGGTGGCCAAACGCCGCACTTTTGCCATTATTTCTCACCCGGATGCCGGTAAAACGACAATTACTGAAAAGGTGCTGTTATTCGGACAGGCAATTCAGACCGCCGGTACGGTAAAAGGCCGTGGCTCCAGCCAGCATGCCAAGTCTGACTGGATGGAAATGGAAAAGCAGCGTGGTATCTCAATTACCACCTCTGTCATGCAGTTTCCGTATCATGACTGCCTGGTAAACCTGCTGGATACCCCGGGGCACGAAGACTTCTCCGAAGATACTTACCGTACTCTGACGGCGGTGGACTGCTGCCTGATGGTTATTGACGCCGCGAAAGGCGTTGAGGACAGGACCCGTAAACTGATGGAAGTTACCCGTCTGCGCGATACGCCGATCCTGACCTTTATGAACAAACTCGACCGTGACATCCGCGATCCAATGGAGCTGCTGGATGAAGTCGAGAACGAACTGAAAATCGGCTGCGCGCCGATCACCTGGCCGATTGGCTGCGGTAAGTTGTTCAAGGGCGTCTATCACCTGTACAAAGATGAAACGTATCTGTACCAGACCGGTAAAGGCCATACGATTCAGGAAGTGCGCATTGTTAAAGGGCTGAATAACCCTGAACTTGACGCTGCCGTAGGTGAAGACCTGGCGCAGCAACTGCGTGACGAGCTGGAGCTGGTGCAGGGCGCGTCTAACGAATTCGATCATGAGCTGTTCCTTGCCGGTGAAATCACGCCGGTCTTCTTCGGTACTGCGCTGGGTAACTTCGGTGTTGACCATATGCTGGATGGCTTAGTGGAGTGGGCGCCTGCGCCGATGCCGCGTAAAACCGACACCCGCGTTGTAGAAGCCTCAGAAGAGAAATTCACCGGTTTCGTCTTTAAAATTCAGGCCAACATGGACCCGAAACACCGCGACCGTGTCGCTTTCATGCGTGTGGTTTCCGGCAAGTACGAGAAAGGCATGAAAATGCGTCAGGTACGTATTGGTAAAGACGTGGTGATCTCCGATGCGCTGACCTTTATGGCCGGTGACCGTTCTCATGTGGAAGAGGCGTATCCTGGCGATATTCTTGGTTTGCATAACCACGGCACGATCCAGATCGGCGATACCTTTACTCAGGGCGAGATGATGAAGTTCACCGGTATTCCGAACTTCGCACCGGAACTGTTCCGCCGTATCCGTCTGAAAGATCCGTTGAAGCAGAAGCAGTTGTTGAAAGGGCTGGTTCAGCTGTCAGAAGAGGGCGCAGTGCAGGTCTTCCGTCCGATTGCCAACAACGATCTGATCGTTGGCGCCGTCGGTGTGCTGCAGTTCGACGTGGTGGTTTCTCGTCTGAAGAGCGAATACAACGTTGAAGCGATTTATGAGTCAGTCAACGTGGCGACTGCGCGCTGGGTAGAGTGTTCTGACGTGAAAAAATTCGAAGAATTTAAGCGTAAAAACGAAATTCAGCTGGCGCTGGATGGCGGCGATAACCTCACCTATATCGCGCCGACCATGGTTAACCTGAATCTCACCCAGGAACGTTACCCTGACGTTCAGTTCCGCAAAACGCGCGAACACTAATCTGCCTTCCAGGGTGCGGTATTCACCGCGCCCTGCAACTTTTCCTGTCTTTTAAATCCCTTGCGGAATGTTCTTAAATCCCCTGAATTTTGTTTGCTTTTTAATCAATTCAGACATCAGCCACGAAATCGTGAACTATATTTAACAATGTGATGACATAAATATCGGCTTTTAATGCTCTTCATTAAGCATTTTTCAGCCTCTTTAGCTGATATTTATTTCAGTCATGTGATTAGTTGCTGGTTATGACCGCTAAGTGGCAGAACATCGCTATAAGCACAACAAACAGGAATACATCGATGACAATGACAGGACTTAAGATTTCTAAAACGCTACTGGCCGTGATGCTGACTTCCGCTGTCGCAACGGGTTCTGCCTATGCAGAAAACGGCACAATGGATAAAGCGCAATCCGGGCTCGAAAGTGCGGGGCAGAAAGTCGATAGCTCTATGAACAAAGTCGGTAATTTCATGGATGACAGCACCCTCACCGCCAAAGTAAAAGCCGCGCTGGTGGACCACGAAAGCATTAAGAGCACCGATATCTCCGTCAAAACGGACCAGAAAGTGGTGACGTTAAGTGGGTTCGTTGAAAGCCAGGCTCAGGCCGAAGAGGCCGTTAAAGTTGCGAAAGGCGTTGAGGGCGTGACCTCCGTTAGCGACAAACTGCACGTGCGTGACAGCAAAAACACCTCTGTAAAAGGCTATGCGGGTGATACGGCTATCACCAGTGAAGTGAAAGCCAAGCTGCTGGCCGATGACATTGTCCCTTCTCGTAAAGTGAAAGTAGAGACGACCGATGGCGTGGTCCAGCTTTCAGGAACCGTCGATTCACAGGCGCAAAGTGAGCGAGCTGAGAGTATTGCTAAAGCAATTGATGGCGTGAAAAGCGTCAAAAACGACCTCAAAACTCAGTAATTCGACTTAATTCGTCCTCCTGACGTTTGTCGGGAGGCGTATTGTGCACCACACTAAAAATATCGCCGATGAGCTGCCTGAGCGCTCATATCAAGCGGTCGACATTAACTATGGTAAAGGAGAAGCATATGTTTCGATGGGGCATCATATTTCTGGTTATCGCGTTAATTGCCGCCGCTCTGGGATTTGGTGGACTGGCGGGTACCGCAGCCGGCGCTGCAAAAATTGTTTTTGTGGTGGGGATCATCCTGTTTCTGGTCAGCTTGTTTACCGGGCGTAAACGACCCTAGCGTATCCCCTTTATTCTTCAAGTTACAGGTGCGTTGGCTAAGTGCGTGTACCCGAATCACTTACCAGAGTAAGCTCATCGGGACTCACGCACTTGCCGCCTTCCTGTAACTCGAATTATGTTGGGGATTAGCTGTAAAGAATAATTGCTACTATGCCAGTCCATTGGACTGGCTTTTACGGTTTTAGCGCCGGGCAATTTGCGTTACCTTGTTGCTCTATTACAAAAAACAGGAAGGCAGAGGTGGGGCAGAGAATACCCGTCACGCTCGGTAATATAGCGCCGTTATCGTTACGTCCATTTCAACCAGGCAGTATGGCGCTGGTGTGCGAAGGCGGGGGGCAACGGGGGATCTTTACTGCCGGCGTACTGGATGAGTTTATGCGTGCGCAATTTAATCCTTTCGATCTCTTCTATGGGACATCTGCTGGCGCGCAAAATCTGTCGGCCTATCTCTGTAACCAACCCGGCTACGGGCGCAAGGTGATCATGCGCTACACCACCCGACGTGAGTTTTTTGACCCGGTACGATTCGTACGCGGGGGGAATCTCATCGATCTCGACTGGCTGGTGGACTCCACCGCTGCGCAGATGCCGCTGGCGCTGGATAACGCGGAGCGCCTATTTGAGGCAGGTAAAGCGTTTTATATGTGCGCCTGCCGGGGCGATGACTACACGCCGGGCTATTTTTCGCCGAACCGGCACAATTGGCTGGATCTCATTCGTGCATCCAGTGCGATTCCGGGATTCTATCGTTCAGGGGTTGTGTTGGATGGTGTGAACTATCTGGATGGTGGAGTCAGTGACGCCATACCCGTTCAGGAGGCGGCGAAGCAAGGGGCGAAGACGTTGGTGGTGATCCGCACCGTGCCTTCGCAAATGTACTACACCCCACAATGGTTCAAACGTATGGAGCGTTGGCTGGGGGAGAGCAGTCTGCAGCCGCTGGTGAATCTGGTTCAACATCATGAAGCCAGCTACCGCGCTATTCAGCGCTTTATCGAAAAACCGCCGGGCAAGCTGCGTATTTTTGAGATCTACCCACCAAAACCACTCCATAGTATGGCACTGGGGAGCCGCATTCCGGCATTGCGTGAAGACTACAAAACCGGACGCCTGTGCGGGCGCTATTTTTTGGCAACGATTGGTAAACTGTTGGCGAAAAATGTGCCGTTGCCTCGTCAGACGCCGAAGATTGTGGTGCCCAGCCCGGTGGTGGTTCCACCTGCCCCCGTTGCCAACGACGCCCATGCATCCGTTGCGAGCAGTGCGCCCCAGGCCAATGATACGACGTTTAATAATGAGGATCTGGCGTGAGTCCCCGGTTCATCGATACGCATTGTCATTTTGATTTTCCCCCCTTTACCGGCGATGAGCCAGCCAGCCTCCAGCGTGCGGCTGACGTTGGTGTGCACCATATTATTGTTCCGGCAACGCAGGCGATGAACTTTTCACGCGTACTGGCGTTAGCGGAAAATTATCCTTCGTTGTATGCCGCGCTGGGTCTGCATCCCATTGTTATTGAAGATCACGATGATGACGGTCTGGACAGGTTGCAACAGGAATTGGAGCAACGATCGCAGAAGCTGGTGGCGGTCGGTGAGATCGGGCTGGATCTCTGGCGTGAAGATCCGCAGTTTGATAAGCAGGAAAGGGTGCTGGAAGCACAGCTTAAGCTGGCGAAGCGTTACGATCTTCCGGTGATCCTCCATTCGCGCCGTACCCATGACAAGCTGGCTATGCATCTTAAACGCCATGATCTCCCGCGAACCGGTGTGGTGCATGGCTTTTCCGGAAGCCTGCAACAGGCAACGCGTTTTGTACAACTGGGGTACAAGATAGGTGTCGGTGGGACCATCACCTATCCACGCGCCAGCAAAACGCGTGAGGTGATGGCGACGTTGCCACTGGAATCGCTGCTGTTGGAAACCGATGCGCCGGATATGCCGCTTAACGGTTTTCAGGGTCAGCCTAATCGTCCTGAGCAGGTGGTCAGAGTCTTTGAGACATTATGCGTACTGCGTCAAGAGCCTGCGGACGTGATAGCAGATGTGCTGTATCGCAATACGACGGCGTTGTTTAATGTGTGAGGTATCCTGCGCTCCGTAGGCCTGATAAGCGAAGTGCATCAGGCATATCTTTGCCGGATGGCGGCTGCGCCTTATCCAGCCTACACATGAAGTCGTTGCATTCGGTAATCACAGGTACAGCGCCGGGAAGATCACATTATCCACGCCACGATTGCGTAACGCATTTGCCAGTTGCTCCACATCTCCCGGTGTGGCACTCGGCCAGGATTGCGCTTCGCCATACACCCCATGCGCATGAAAGGCATTTAGCCGCACAGGCACGTTACCTAAGCGATGAATAAACGCAGACAGCGGGTCGATGTGTTGCAGATAGTCTACCTGACCGGGGATCACCAACAGGCGTAATTCCGTGAGTTTTCCCTGGTCAGCCAGAAAGATAATACTGTTTTTAATCAGAGTATTATCGCGCCCTGTCAGTTGCAGATGACATGCGCTATCCCAGGCTTTTAGATCGAGCATCGCACCGTCGCAAACCGGTAGCAGCTTTTGCCAGCCGGTTTCGCTTAGCATGCCGTTACTGTCGACCAGGCAGGTCAGGTGTTGCAACTGCGGATCGATTTTGATCGCACCAAATAGCGCAACAATAAACGGTAACTGTGTTGTCGCCTCACCACCGCTGACCGTCATTCCTTCAATAAACGGCGAGGCTTTACGAACATGCTGCAGCACCTCATCCACACTCATGGTCTGCGTCATCGGTGTGGCCTGCTGAGGACACATATGCAGGCAGGTGTCGCATTGCTGGCAAATATCAGATTGCCACCATACTTTTCCCGCGCTCAGACTCAACGCTTCATGCGGACAATGCAGCACACATTCCCCGCAATCGTTGCAGCGTCCCATCGTCCACGGATTGTGGCAATTTTTACAGCGCAGATTACATCCCTGCAGGAACAGGGCCAGGCGACTCCCCGGCCCGTCGACGCAGGAGAAGGGAATCAGCTTACTGACTAAAGCGCATCTGCTGTTCATGGCTGATCACTCGGGGTTGTCGTTCCAGAATACGCGTATTGCGCGCGGCTTCTTCACCCAACCAGGTGGTGTTGGTACGTGAACCTTCGGTACGATATTTTTCCAGATCCGACAGGCGCACCATGTAGCCGGTCACACGGACCAGATCGTTGCCGCTCACGTTGGCGGTAAATTCGCGCATACCGGCTTTAAACGCGCCGAGACAAAGCTGTACCAGCGCCTGCGGGTTACGTTTGATGGTTTCGTCCAGTGTGAGAATATCGCTGATCCCGGCGTGATAATACGCATGATGCGGCGCGACAGTTTGCAGATGGGTGATGGGATCGGGTTCATCACCATAAGGCAGGCGAGCGCCCGGCGTGGTGCCGATATCAGAACTGATACCCGACTGCGCATGCAGCATCGCGCGCTGCTTCCAGCCATATCTCACCGGCGTGTTGTTAACAAAGTCGGCGAGCTGGGCGCTAATACGATAACCAAGCTGATTAGCGTACTCATCTTTGCCGTAGCGAGCGTTCTCCCCCGCCTTATCGCACAGCAGGTTTACGGCTTCTGCCAGGCCATACATGCCAAACATAGGCACAAAACGTTCGGGATCGATCAACCCTTCCTGCACCAGGAAGCTATTCTCAAAGAAATGTGATTTCTCGTAGAGGAATTCACATCGTGAATTAATGATGGCGATTTGCTGTTGGCAGTAATGCGGTAGGGTACGCGTAAAGAAGTCATCGACAGAGGTACTGCGCTCTGCAATGGCTTTCAGATTGAGTCTGACCAGCGTACTTCCACCGCCCGCCAGTGGCAGTGAGTTGTAACAACTGACGACGCCATAGTGGTCTTTTGTGAAAATTTTATCATTTTCAGGGCCGTTAGAAATGTGCGGTTTACTGCATTCGCAAATATTTTGCGCGACGTTGAGCAGCAGATCGTCAGGTGTAATTTGCGGATCATAAATAAATGTCAGATTGGGCGAAACCTGCTTTAACTCTGCATCTGCGCGTAAAATTGCCCGCGTTACGGGCGTGTCGGCAGGACCAATATTGGCGTGCATAAACGCATCGGGCAGCGTTCTGTCGAGATAGCGCCAGAAACGTTTTATTCGAACATCGATCTCGTCTTGTGTTAGAATTCTAACATACGGTTGCAGCAACGCATCGAGTTGGCCGAGATACACCGGCATCGACGTCACTGACGGAACGTGGTGGTAAAGAATGGTGAGTAAGGATAATGCGTCATCGAGATCCTTTGCGCCTTCCAGTTCCAGCCATGATGAACCGTTGGCCAGAAAACGCGCGTAATCGGGTAATACGTAGCGCGGTTTGAACGGGGCATGACCTTCGTACATATCGCAGATAACCCCGTCATCCAGCGCCTGGCGTGCTTGTGCAGGCAGTTGCGGATACGGCAAAGCGTTTTCTGCCTCCAGTGCCAGAAAATGACGTTTTTGTTCAGGGCTGAGCACTGGACTGGTCACGATTTGTTGGCAGCGCTGTTGCAGCGCGAGTTCGCTTGACGTGGGCATCGTTGGTTCCTTTATGTACTGAAGGTTAAGCGCCATTGTAGGAAGCAACGCAGCGACAACCTTTGATCCGGATGCGCCTGATGTCACCGCATGCCGCCAGTAAAGGTCATTTATTTGAACTAGATCTCATTAGAGTAATGCAAATCTGTATGTGGTTTTCATTAACTGTGATGTATATCGAAGTGTGATTGCGAGCGGATGTTAGAATACTAACAAACTCGCAAGGTGAAATTTTATACGGCGATGCCGTTGGAGAATGTTATGACCGATTTAACAGCAAGCAGCCTGCGTGCACTGAAACTGATGGACCTGACCACCCTGAATGACGACGACACTAATGAGAAAGTGATCGCGCTGTGTCATCAGGCGAAGACCCCGGTTGGCAACACTGCTGCAATCTGCATCTATCCGCGTTTCATCCCTATTGCGCGTAAGACTCTGAAAGAGCAGGGCACACCGGACATCCGTATTGCCACCGTGACTAACTTCCCGCATGGCAACGACGATATCGAGATCGCGCTGGCAGAAACCCGCGCCGCGATTGCCTACGGTGCAGACGAAGTTGATGTGGTATTCCCGTATCGTGCACTGATCGCAGGCAATGAGCAGATTGGTTTTGATCTGGTTAAAGCCTGTAAAGACGCGTGCGCAGCAGCCAATGTGCTGCTGAAAGTGATCATCGAAACTGGTGAGCTGAAAGAAGAAGCACTGATTCGCAAAGCATCTGAAATCTCCATCAAAGCCGGTGCTGATTTCATCAAAACATCTACCGGTAAAGTACCGGTCAATGCGACGCCGGAAAGCGCACGCATCATGATGGAAGTGATCCGCGATATGGGTGTTTCTAAAACGGTTGGTTTCAAACCGGCTGGCGGCGTGCGTACTGCAGAAGATGCACAGCAGTTCCTGGCCATTGCCGACGAACTGTTTGGCGCTGACTGGGCCGATTCCCGTCATTACCGTTTTGGTGCATCCAGCCTGCTGGCTAGCCTGCTGAAAGCACTGGGTCACGGCGACGGTAAGAGCGCAAGCAGCTACTAAGCCTTATATTGCCGGAGCTGTAGCGACGTAGGCCGGATAAGGCGTAGCCGCCATCCGGCATTAAGACGACTGCCGGGTAGCGCGTTGCTTACCCGGCCTACAACGGCCTTCTACTCTTTTCCCCTGGGGGTTACCTTGTTTCTCGCACAAGAAATTATTCGTAAAAAACGTGATGGTCATGCGCTGAGTGATGAAGAAATTCGTTTCTTTATTAACGGTATTCGCGACAACACCATCTCTGAAGGGCAAATCGCCGCCCTGGCGATGACCATTTTCTTCCACGATATGACAATGCCTGAGCGTGTCTCGCTGACCATGGCAATGCGTGATTCAGGAACCGTGCTGGACTGGAAAAGTTTGCAGCTGAACGGCCCGATTGTGGATAAACACTCTACCGGCGGTGTAGGTGATGTGACGTCACTGATGTTAGGTCCGATGGTCGCAGCCTGCGGCGGCTTTATCCCGATGATCTCCGGGCGCGGTCTGGGGCATACCGGCGGTACGCTCGATAAACTGGAAGCGATCCCGGGATTTGATATCTTCCCGGACGATGTGCGTTTCCGTGAAATTATTAAAGACGTGGGTGTGGCGATTATTGGGCAAACCAGCTCACTCGCACCGGCGGACAAACGTTTTTATGCCACCCGCGATATCACCGCGACGGTGGATTCCATTCCACTCATCACGGGTTCCATTCTGGCTAAAAAGTTGGCGGAAGGACTGGATGCGCTGGTGATGGACGTCAAAGTAGGTAGTGGTGCCTTTATGCCGACCTACGAACTTTCTGAAGCCCTTGCCGAAGCGATTGTCGGCGTGGCAAACGGGGCGGGGGTTCGTACCACTGCGCTGTTAACGGATATGAATCAGGTGCTGGCCTCCAGTGCAGGTAACGCGGTTGAAGTCCGTGAAGCGGTGCAGTTCCTGACCGGTGAATATCGTAACCCACGCTTGTTCGACGTTACGATGGCGCTGTGCGTGGAGATGTTGATCTCCGGTAAACTGGCGAAAGATGACGCAGAAGCCCGCACGAAGTTGCAGGCCGTACTGGATAACGGTAAAGCGGCAGAAATTTTTGGCCGCATGGTTGCGGCGCAGAAAGGCCCAACCGACTTCGTGGAAAACTATGCGAAGTACCTGCCGACGGCAATGCTCAGCAAAGCGGTATATGCTGATACCGAAGGTTTTGTCAGCGCAATGGATACCCGTGCGCTGGGTATGGCGGTCGTTTCCATGGGCGGCGGTCGTCGTCAGGCCTCGGACACCATTGATTACAGCGTCGGTTTCACCGACATGGCGCGTCTGGGCGATAGTGTTGATGGTCAGCGTCCGCTGGCGGTAATCCACGCCAAAGACGAAGCCAGCTGGCAGGAAGCGGCGAAAGCGGTCAAAGCGGCAATCAGCCTTGACGACAAAGCGCCAGAAATTACACCGACAGTCTATCGTCGTATAACCGATTAACTGTATACTGATCTGATCGCTTTTTTGCGGCGCAGATGTATGGAGAACAAGATGAAACGTGCATTTATTATGGTGCTGGACTCCTTTGGTATTGGTGCGACTGAAGATGCGGATCGCTTTGGCGACGTAGGTTCAGACACTATGGGTCATATTGCAGAAGCCTGTGCGAAGGGCGAAGCTGACAATGGCCGCAAAGGCCCACTGAATCTGCCTAACCTGACTCGTCTGGGTCTGGTGAAAGCTCACGAAGGCTCGACGGGTAAAATTGCTGCGGGTATGGATGGCAACGCGGAAGTGATTGGTGCCTACGCCTGGGCGCATGAACTCTCTTCCGGCAAAGACACACCCTCTGGCCACTGGGAAATCGCGGGTGTTCCGGTTCTGTTTGACTGGGGGTATTTCTCCGATCATGAGAACAGCTTCCCACAAGAATTGCTGGATAAACTGGTTAAGCGTGCCAATCTGCCGGGCTACCTCGGTAACTGCCACTCTTCCGGTACCGTTATTCTGGACCAACTGGGTGAAGAGCATATGAAAACCGGCAAGCCGATTTTCTATACCTCCGCTGACTCCGTGTTCCAAATCGCCTGCCACGAAGAAACCTTTGGCCTGGATAAACTCTACGAGCTGTGTGAAATCGCTCGTGAAGAACTGACTGAAGGCGGCTACAACATTGGCCGTGTTATCGCGCGTCCGTTTATCGGTGACAAGGCCGGTAACTTCCAGCGTACCGGTAACCGTCACGACCTGGCTGTTGAGCCGCCAGCGCCGACGGTACTGCAGAAACTGGTCGATGAGAAAAAAGGCCATGTCGTGTCCGTGGGTAAGATTGCGGACATCTACGCGAACTGCGGTATCACTAAAAAAGTGAAAGCAACCGGTCTGGACGCGCTGTTCGACGCTACCATCAAAGAGATGAAAGAAGCGGGTGATGAGACGATTGTCTTCACTAACTTCGTGGACTTCGACTCTTCCTGGGGCCACCGTCGCGATATCGCTGGCTATGCTGCCGGTCTGGAGTTGTTTGACCGCCGTCTGCCAGAGTTGATGGAGCTGGTGGGTGAAGATGACATTCTGATCCTGACCGCTGACCACGGCTGTGACCCGAGCTGGACTGGCACTGACCATACCCGTGAACACATTCCGGTGCTGATTTACGGCCCGAAAGTGAAACCGGGTTCTTTAGGCCACCGTGAAACCTTCGCGGATATCGGTCAGACGCTGGCGAGCTACTTTGGTACGTCGCCAATGGACTACGGTAAAAACATGCTGTAATACCCGTTGTCTTTCGCGCTGTAGATGCGTTGACTTCATTCGCTCACCCCGGTCACATAGTTAATCTATGCTCCCGGGGATTCACGAATTCGTCGCCTTCCTACAACGCGAAATCCTTAGGGTATTTGAATAGGTTTTGTAGGCCTGATAAGGCGTAGCCGCCATCAGGCGATAACATCAAATTAAAAGGGAACTGAAGATGGCAACTCCACATATTAATGCAGAAATGGGTGATTTCGCTGACGTCGTATTGATGCCGGGCGACCCGCTGCGTGCGAAGCATATTGCTGAAACTTTCCTCGAAGATGTTCGTGAAGTAAACAACGTTCGCGGCATGTTAGGTTTCACCGGGACTTACAAAGGCCGTAAGATCTCTGTTATGGGTCACGGTATGGGTATCCCGTCCTGCTCCATCTACACCAAAGAGCTGATCACTGATTTCGGCGTGAAGAAAATCATTCGCGTAGGCTCCTGTGGCGCTGTGCGTATGGACGTCAAACTGCGTGACGTGGTTATCGGTATGGGTGCTTGCACTGACTCCAAAGTTAACCGTATCCGCTTTAAAGATCATGACTTTGCAGCTATCGCTGACTTCGACATGGTGCGTAACGCTGTTGATGCGGCAAAAGCGCTGGGCGTTGACGCGCGCGTGGGCAACCTGTTCTCCGCTGACCTGTTCTACTCTCCGGACGGTGAAATGTTCGACGTGATGGAAAAGTACGGCGTACTGGGCGTGGAAATGGAAGCGGCGGGTATCTATGGTGTTGCGGCTGAATTTGGTGCGAAAGCGCTGACCATCTGCACCGTGTCCGACCATATCCGTACTCACGAGCAGACCACTGCCGCTGAACGTCAGACGACCTTCAACGACATGATCAAAATCGCACTGGAATCCGTTCTGCTGGGCGATAAAGAGTAAGCGTTGTGATGCCCGGTGGCGCTGTGCTGACCGGGCCTGCCATTGTTCTCGTAGGCCGGATAAGGCGCAGCCGCCATCCGGCATTTTTCAGGCCAGTGCTTAACGCACCGCTCCGGCAATCCATGCCGACAGCTCGCGTAACTCTTTCTCCTGCTGTGGGAAATCAACCAGCAGCGCCTCGCACGCCTGTTGCAGCCTATCCGCCCGATACAAACACCCTTGCAGACGACCCGCCAGCGCTTCTAACGGCGCGGGATTGAGACTGTCGGTAAACACCTGTGTGCGCGTGATATGACCTTTTTCAACGTCGAAATGCAGCTCAACGCCACCCCAGGTGAAACGCTCGTCCAGCAGATGTGAAAACGCTGGAGCTTGACCAAAATTCCATTCCCAACTGCTCTGGCGGGCAAAGGTTTCGGCAAAATTCGGCAAATCCGGCGTTTTGTCAGGAGAGATAATTTCGGCATCTACGCGTTCGCCGTAGTGTTCAAAAAAGGCTTCTGTAACAGCCTTACACACCTGTTCGTGGGTGATGCCCGGTAACAACTCAGTCAAATTGGCAACTCGCGAGCGCACAGAGGTAATCCCTTTCGCGGCGAGTTTCTTTTTATCGGGGTTCAGGTAGTTGGCCAGTCGACTGAGATCGGCATTCAACAGCAGTGTTCCGTGGTGAAATCCACGATCCTTGGTTTCCCGATATGCGGAACCAGAGACTTTGCGGTCGCCCTCGGCGGTTTTAACCACCAGATCGTTACGCCCGGAGGCATCGGCGTTTACACCCAGTGAATTCAACGCATTCAATACGATAGCTGTGGAGATGGTTTTGTCATACTCCGGTTTGCCGGCCATAAAGGTAAAGCAGGTATTCCCGAGATCGTGAAATACCGCACCACCGCCACTGCTGCGACGTGCCAACCGCACGTTGTCCTCTTCCATTCGGCGGGTGTTACACTCTTTCCATGGGTTTTGCGCGCGGCCAATAACCACCGTATCGGCGTTACGCCATAAAAACAGGACGCGCTGCGTGGCGGGCATCTGGCGGAAAATGCACTCTTCAACGGCCAGGTTAAACCAGGGATCGTGAGAGTCAGAGATAAGCAGGCGTAGCGTGGTCATGGTCGATTTCCTTTCTTTGAATTACTCTTTTTTCTCGTTGTCTTCTTCCTGTACCGGTTTGTTCGCGGTCAGCAGGAAAGGGGATTGCTGCCAGCGGGTACGCTTGCCTTGCAATAATGTGCGAGTGAGGACTACGCCAATAGCCAGTGACAGGAGCAGCATCAGGCGTAAGATGTTGGTGGTGTTGTCTACCTGCTTCGCTTCGGTGGCAAGCGTGTGGGTGTCGAGTGTCAGGCGCAGATAACCCAGCGGACCGTTTCTCCCCTGAATGGGCTCAACGATTTGCTGATTAAAATAGCCCCCGGCCTTTTTGCCATCGAGCGCCAGCCGGTCACGGACATTGACGCTCTCACCGGTGCGGGTAATCAGATCGCCCTGTTCATCGTACACACCAGCATCCAGAATACGGCTACTCTCCGTTAACTGTGTGAGTACGGCTTTGATGCGTTTTTCATCCGGTGTTTCGGTACGCATCAGCGGCGCGACGTTTAAGGTGACCTGGCGGGCCAGTGTCCGGGCCAGTTCTTCCAACTGCGGATTACGTTGCTGCTGGTGGCTTTGACTAAACCAGGATGCACCCTGCATCAGGGCGACAAGCAACGCGAGACAGGACAATACAATCACTGCACGATGAAGTCGGAATTTCAGTTTTGCGCGAGCCATATTCCACCTGCTGAAAATTTGAGGCTTAATGTTGCCAGAAGCGCTGGTTACAGGGTAGCCTCATGCGTTATTTTCCCCTGGATGATTCCGACCCGAACGATTTTACAGGAGCTTTAATGCCTAACATTACCTGGTGCGATCTACCTGAAGATGTCTCTCTGTGGCCAGGTCTGCCCCTTTCTTTAAGCGGTGATGAAGTCATGCCGCTGGACTACCACGCGGGCCGCAGTGGCTGGCTGCTGTATGGTCGTGGGCTGGATAAACAGCGTTTAACGCAATACCAGAGCAAACTGGGGGCGGCGATGGTGATCGTAGCCGCCTGGTGCGTTGAGGATTATCAAGTGATTCGCCTCGCGGGGTCGTTAACACCGCGCGCGACAAAACTGGCGCATGACGCCAAGCTGGATGTTGCGCCATTAGGTAAAATCCCCCATCTGCGTACGCCAGGGCTACTGGTGATGGATATGGACTCTACGGCTATCCAGATCGAATGTATCGACGAAATCGCCAAACTGGCCGGAACGGGCGAAATGGTTGCGGAAGTGACCGAACGCGCGATGCGTGGTGAACTGGATTTTACCGCCAGTCTGCGCAGCCGGGTTGCCACCTTGAAAGGGGCCGATGCCAACATTCTGCAACAGGTGCGCGAAAACTTACCGCTGATGCCTGGCCTGACGCAACTGGTGTTGAAGCTGGAAACGCTCGGCTGGAAAGTGGCTATTGCCTCCGGTGGTTTTACCTTCTTTGCGGAATACCTGCGTGAAAAACTGCGACTGACTGCCGTTGTGGCGAATGAGCTGGAAATCATGGACGGTAAATTCACTGGCAATGTGATTGGCGATATCGTTGATGCGCAGTACAAAGCCAATACCCTGACACGCCTGGCGCAAGAGTATGAAATCCCGATGGTGCAGACGGTGGCGATCGGGGATGGTGCCAACGATCTGCCGATGATCAAAACGGCAGGTCTGGGGATCGCCTACCATGCAAAACCGAAAGTGAATGAAAAGACGGAGATCACTATCCGTCACGCTGATCTGATGGGCGTGTTCTGCATTCTCTCCGGCAGCATGAACCAGAAATAATTTTGATGTCGGATGACGGCTGCGCCATCCGACAAAAGCATTAACAAAAGAGGTTAAACGTGGCAAAAGCTCCAAAACGCGCCTTTGTTTGTAATGAATGTGGGGCCGATTACCCGCGCTGGCAGGGTCAATGTAGCGCTTGTCAGGCCTGGAACACCATTACCGAGGTACGTCTTGCGGCGTCGCCTACGGTGGCGCGTAACGAGCGGCTCAGCGGCTATGCCGGGAATGCGGGTGTCGCAAAGGTGCAGAAGCTGTCTGATATTAGCCTCGAGGAGTTGCCGCGTTTTTCTACCGGTTTTAAAGAATTCGATCGCGTACTGGGTGGCGGTGTGGTGCCGGGTAGCGCCATTCTGATTGGCGGTAACCCCGGAGCAGGGAAGTCGACGCTGCTGCTACAAACGTTGTGCAAACTTGCCGAGCAGATGAAAACCTTGTACGTCACAGGGGAAGAATCTTTGCAGCAGGTTGCGATGCGCGCACACCGACTGGGTCTTCCGACGGCGAATCTGAATATGCTGTCGGAAACCAGCATTGAGCAAATTTGCCTGATTGCAGAAGAAGAACAGCCGAGGCTGATGGTTATCGACTCCATTCAGGTGATGCATATGGCGGATATTCAGTCTTCGCCAGGCAGTGTGGCGCAGGTACGGGAAACCGCCGCTTACCTGACGCGCTTTGCTAAAACGCGTGGTGTGGCGATTGTTATGGTCGGCCATGTCACCAAAGACGGGTCGCTGGCCGGGCCAAAGGTGTTGGAGCACTGTATTGACTGCTCGGTGCTGCTCGACGGTGATGCCGACTCCCGTTTTCGTACCCTGCGTAGCCATAAGAACCGTTTTGGTGCGGTGAATGAGCTGGGTGTCTTCGCGATGACCGAACAGGGACTGCGCGAAGTCAGTAACCCTTCTGCTATCTTTTTAAGTCGCGGTGATGAAGTTACCTCCGGCAGCTCAGTAATGGTGGTCTGGGAAGGGACACGTCCATTACTGGTGGAGATCCAGGCATTGGTCGATCACTCCATGATGTCGAATCCGCGTCGCGTGGCGGTTGGACTGGAACAAAACCGTCTGGCGATTCTGCTGGCAGTACTGCACCGTCACGGTGGTTTGCAGATGGCGGATCAGGACGTGTTCGTCAATGTGGTGGGTGGCGTAAAAGTCACTGAAACCAGTGCCGATCTGGCGCTGCTGCTGGCGATGGTTTCCAGCTTACGCGACAGACCGCTACCGCAGGATTTAGTCGTCTTTGGTGAAGTGGGGCTGGCAGGCGAAATCCGCCCGGTGCCCAGCGGTCAGGAACGTATTTCGGAAGCGGCGAAGCACGGCTTCCGCCGGGCGATTGTGCCTGCCGCCAACGTACCGAAAAAAGTACCGGAAGGAATGCAGGTTTTTGGCGTGAAAAAGCTTGCAGATGCGCTAAGCGTGTTTGACGACTTATAATCCTCTGTATGCAGTGATGTTGTATAATTTGCCGGATGGTGACGCAATGCGTCTTATCCGGCCTACGGATTGATGTTGTAGGCCTGATAAGCGAAGCGCCATCAGGCAGTGTTACGCGATTTTTCCAGCAGGAGGCTCTTGTGTCATCGTTCGACTATCTCAAAACCGCCATAAAGCAAAAGGGCTGTACCCTGCAACAGGTGGCGGATGCCAGTGGCATGACCAAGGGATATTTAAGCCAACTGCTGAATGCCAAAATCAAAAGCCCCAGCGCGCAAAAACTGGAGGCGCTGCACCGTTTTTTGGGGCTTGAGTTTCCCCGTCAGCAGAAAAACATCGGTGTGGTATTTGGCAAGTTTTATCCGCTGCATACCGGTCATATCTATCTTATTCAGCGCGCCTGTAGTCAGGTAGATGAACTGCATATCATCATGGGCTATGACGATACGCGCGACCGCAGTCTGTTTGAAGACAGTGCCATGTCACAACAGCCAACGGTTTCTGACCGTCTGCGCTGGCTGTTGCAGACCTTCAAATATCAGAAAAACATCCGTATCCATGCCTTCAATGAGGAAGGCATGGAGCCTTATCCGCACGGTTGGGATGTCTGGAGCAATGGCATCAAAACGTTTATGCAGGAGAAGGGGATTCAGCCTAACTGGATTTACACCTCTGAAGAATCTGATGCCCCGCAATATCTTGAACATCTGGGCATTGAAACGGTACTGGTTGATCCCAAACGGACATTTATGAGCATCAGCGGCGGGCAAATTCGAGAAAACCCATTCCGCTACTGGGAATATATCCCGACTGAAGTGAAACCGTTTTTCGTGCGCACCGTGGCGATCCTCGGTGGAGAGTCGAGCGGCAAATCGACGCTGGTGAATAAGCTTGCCAATATCTTCAACACCACCAGTGCGTGGGAATATGGCCGTGATTACGTCTTTTCCCATTTGGGGGGCGACGAGATGGCGTTGCAATACTCGGACTACGACAAGATTGCGCTGGGACAGGCACAGTACATTGATTTCGCAGTGAAATATGCCAATAAAGTGGCATTTATCGACACTGACTTTGTGACCACTCAGGCATTCTGTAAAAAGTACGAAGGGCGTGAGCATCCGTTTGTGCAGGCATTGATTGACGAATACCGCTTTGACCTGGTGATCCTGCTGGAAAACAATACTCCGTGGGTGGCGGATGGATTACGCAGCCTTGGGAGTTCGGTTGACCGTAAGGCATTTCAGTCTCTGCTAGTGGAGATGCTACAGGAAAACAATATCGATTTTGTCCACGTGGAAGAGCCTGACTATGATGGCCGGTTCCTGCGCTGCGTGGAGCTGGTGAAAGAACTGATGGGTGAGCAGAGGTAGGTTTTAATGCCGGATGCGCTGCGCTTATCCGGCCTACAAGTCGCACTAACCTCATTGGCAGGATGACCTGCGCGTATTCGGCTTACAAATCGTACTAATCTCGTAGGCCGGATAAGGCGGAACGCCGCCATCCGGCGCTTAACGGTAATTACTTAGAAATACGCTTGTACTTAATACGCTTCGGCTCCAGCGCATCAGCGCCCAGCGTGCGTTTTTTGTACTCTTCGTATTCGGTAAAGTTACCTTCAAAGAACTCGACTTTACCTTCATCCTGGTAATCCAGAATGTGGGTGGCGATACGGTCAAGGAACCAACGGTCGTGCGAGATAACCATCGCACAGCCTGGGAATTCCAGCAGGGCGTTTTCCAGCGCGCGCAGGGTTTCGATATCCAGGTCGTTTGTCGGTTCATCGAGCAGCAACATATTACCGCCAACCTGCAGCAGTTTCGCCAGGTGCAGACGACCACGCTCACCGCCGGACAGTTCGCCTACGCGTTTACCCTGATCAACACCTTTAAAGTTGAAGCGGCCTACGTAGGCACGGCTTGGCATTTCGGTGTTGCCGATACGCATAATATCCAGCCCGCCGGAGACTTCTTCCCACACGGTTTTGCTGTTGTCCATGGCATCACGGAACTGGTCAACAGACGCCAGCTTCACGGTTTCACCCAGTTCAATGGTGCCGCTGTCAGGCTGTTCCTGACCGGACATCATACGGAACAGGGTCGATTTACCCGCGCCGTTCGGACCGATGATGCCGACGATAGCCCCTTTCGGTACAGAGAAGCTCAGATCGTCGATCAGCACGCGATCGCCGTAGGATTTACGCAGATTAGTGACTTCAACGACTTTATCGCCCAGACGTGGTCCAGGTGGGATAAACAGTTCGTTGGTTTCGTTACGTTTCTGGTATTCGGTATTGTTGAGTTCTTCAAAGCGTGCCAGACGGGCTTTGCCCTTAGACTGACGGCCTTTAGCACCCTGACGTACCCACTCCAGCTCTTTCTCAATGGATTTACGACGCGCAGCTTCCTGAGAGGCTTCCTGAGCCAGACGCTGATCTTTTTGTTCCAGCCATGAGGAGTAGTTACCTTCCCACGGAATACCTTCACCACGGTCAAGCTCCAGAATCCATCCGGCAACATTATCAAGGAAGTAACGGTCGTGGGTAATCGCCACAACGGTCCCTTCAAAGTCGTGCAGGAAGCGTTCCAGCCACGCGACGGATTCGGCATCCAGGTGGTTCGTCGGTTCGTCGAGCAGCAGCATGTCTGGTTTTTCCAGCAGCAGGCGGCACAGTGCGACGCGGCGACGTTCACCACCGGAGAGCTTCTCAATTTTGGCATCCCAGTCCGGCAGACGCAGGGCATCGGCGGCACGTTCGAGCTGCACATTCAGATTATGACCGTCATGCGCCTGAATAATCTCTTCAAACTTGCCCTGTTGCGCAGCAAGTTTATCGAAATCTGCGTCTGGCTCTGCGTATTTCGCATACACTTCATCCAGGCCTTTCAGTGCGTTAACCACTTCGGCAACCGCTTCTTCAACGGATTCTCGAACAGTGTGTTCCGGGTTCAGCTTCGGTTCCTGTGGCAGGTAACCGATCTTGATACCCGGCTGCGGACGTGCTTCACCTTCGATATCGGTATCAATGCCGGCCATGATACGCAGCAGGGTAGATTTACCCGCACCGTTCAGACCGAGCACCCCGATTTTTGCGCCTGGGAAGAAGCTCAGAGAGATGTTTTTAAGAATATGACGTTTCGGCGGAACGACTTTGCCGACACGATGCATGGTATAAACGAATTGGGCCACGTTGGACTCGCCTCTATGTTTATCCCGTCATACTTCAAGCCGCAGATGCGTTGGCTGTGTGCGTTCACCCCAGTCACGTACTTTTGTACGCTCAGGGGATTCACTCCCTCGCTGCAACTTGAATTATTTAGGGCTAATTATTGGTAAATAGTTATCAAAGGCGAAGTGTAGCCTTTTTCATTGCCCAATCCCAGCCAGCAGATCTCACTCGCAACAAAAGTAAAAAAGTGTCCGTGACGTGGCACATTCTGCAATGTCTGGTTAGCATGAACTAATTAAGCGGCATGATGCTGCACAGACGTAAACGACAAGAGGAAGAGCTTGTGGACAAAGCCAAACAATTTACCTGGCGCCTGCTGGCTGCCAGCGTATGTCTGCTGACGGTCAGTCAAGTGGCGCGAGCCGATTCCCTGGATGAGCAGCGCAATCGCTATGCGCAAATTAAGCAGGCCTGGGATAACCGACAAATGGACGTCGTAGAGCAGATGATGCCCGGCCTGAAGAACTATCCTCTGTACCCCTATCTGGAATATCGCCAGATCACTGACGACTTGATGAATCAGCCTACCATCACCGTAACGAACTTTGTGCGCGCTAACCCGACGCTCCCACCGGCACGTACTCTGCAATCGCGTTTTGTGAACGAACTGGCGCGTCGGGAAGACTGGCGCGGGCTGCTGGCATTTAGCCCGGATAAGCCTGGCACTACTGAGGCGCAATGTAACTACTACTATGCGAAATGGAGCACCGGGCAAATCGAAGAGGCCTGGCAGGGCGCAAAAGAGTTGTGGTTAACCGGCAAAAGCCAGCCGAATGCGTGTGACAAATTATTCGGCGTATGGCGCGCTTCCGGCACTCAGGACCCGCTGGCGTATCTGGAACGTATCCGTCTGGCGATGAAGGCGGGGAATACCGGACTGGTGACTGCGCTGGCCGGACAGATGCCAGCACAGTATCAGACAATCGCGCAGGCAATCATCGCGCTGGCGAACGATCCTAATTCGGTGATGACCTTTGCGCGCACAACCGGTGCAACAGATTTTACGCGGCAGATGGCGGCGGTGGCTTTTGCCAGCGTAGCCCGTCAGGATGCGGAAAATGCGCGTTTGATGATCCCTTCCCTGGTGCAGGCGCAGCAGTTGAATGACGAGCAAACCCAGGAACTGCGCGACATTGTCGCCTGGCGTCTGATGGGCAATGACGTCACCGACGAGCAGGCCAAATGGCGTGATGACGCGATTATGCGCTCCAATTCCACCTCGCTTGTGGAGCGCCGCGTGCGTATGGCGCTGGGGACCGGGGACCGTCGCGGGCTGAACACCTGGCTGGCCCGCCTGCCGATGGAGGCGAAAGAAAAAGATGAGTGGCGCTACTGGCAGGCGGATCTGCTGCTGGAGCGGGGACGCAATGATGAAGCGAAAGAGATCCTGCATCAGCTCATGCAGCAGCGCGGTTTCTACCCGATGGTGGCCGCGCAAAGGCTGGGAGAAGAGTACGCGTTGAAAGTGGATAAAGCGCCAGCGAATGTTGACTCTGCCCTGACTCAGGGGCCGGAAATGGCGCGTGTTCGTGAACTGATGTACTGGAACCTGGACAATACCGCACGCAGTGAGTGGGCGAACCTGGTCACCAGCCGCGCCAAGTCTGAGCAGGCACAATTGGCGCGTTATGCGTTTAATAACCACTGGTGGGATCTGAGCGTTCAGGCCACGATCGCCGGTAAGCTTTGGGATCATCTGGAAGAGCGTTTCCCGCTGGCTTACCAGGATCTGTTTACCCGCTATACCCGCGGAAAAGATATTCCACAGAGTTATGCGATGGCCATTGCACGTCAGGAAAGCGCCTGGAACCCGAAAGTAAAATCGCCGGTAGGTGCCAGTGGGCTGATGCAGATTATGCCGGGCACGGCGACGCATACGGTGAAAATGTTCTCGATTCCAGGTTACAGCAACCCAAATCAGTTGTTAGATCCTGATACCAATATCAACATCGGTACTAGCTATTTGCAGTACGTGTACCAGCAATTTGGCAACAACCGTATCTTTGCTTCTGCGGCGTATAACGCCGGCCCGGGACGCGTTCGTACCTGGCTTGGCAATAGCGCAGGTCGTATTGATGCCGTGGCGTTTGTCGAAAGTATTCCGTTCTCGGAAACGCGAGGATATGTGAAGAACGTGCTGGCATACGATGCTTACTACCGTTATTTCCTCGGGGATAAACCGACGTTGATGAGCGACGCAGAATGGCAACGTCGTTACTGATCGCGTTGAGTGTGTTATGCTATCGTACTCGTTAAAGAGTACAAAAGGGGGAAGCAAGCACGCTTCCCCCCGCAACGATGGCGACATTTTATGACCCAGCAATCACCCTATTCAGCAGCGATGGCAGAACAGCGTCACCAGGAGTGGTTACGTTTTGTCGACCTGCTTAAACAGGCTTACGAGCAAGATTTACATCAGCCACTGCTCAATTTGATGTTAACGCCGGATGAGCGCGAAGCGCTGGGAACGCGCGTGCGCATCATTGAAGAGTTGTTGCGTGGTGAGATGAGCCAGCGCGAGCTAAAAAACGAACTTGGGGCCGGGATTGCCACCATTACGCGTGGTTCCAACAGTCTCAAGTCGGCACCCGTAGAGTTACGCCAGTGGCTGGAGCAGGTGTTGCTCAAAAACGGCTGATTCGTCGTAGGCCGGATAAGGCGAAGCCGCCATCCGGCAACATTGCAGCGAAATACCTGATGGCGCTGTGCGTATCAGGCCTACAACATAGCGCAAATAATTACCGATACACTGCGTTATGAAATGGGCTTAACGCCAGAATCACTGCCTGGTGATAGACGCTCGAACGCGTCAGTTTGCCCGCGGTAAAGACGCCAATTGCGCCCTCTTTACGGCCAATCTCATCAATACCCGTGTAATCCGACATCACCGGACCAAGCGCTTCACCAAGGCGTACTCTGTCGAGAATGACGGCAGGCAATGGCAGCGTAGCAGAACGGGCTTCGCCACGCTGGATACCGTTATCAATTACCACCCAACTGAAGGTGGCGTCATCGTCAATTCCCGCTTCAATAGCGACCCAGAAATCAGCCTGCGGGTGCAGGCGGCGCGCGTTATCAACGCGATTTCGTGCGCCAGTGCGCGTTTCCTGGTTTCCAAAAGGCTGTTCCGGCACGCCACTCTCGACGGCGATGGGTTCAATATGGCAGGATCCTTCCCCGAAAATCTCTTCAAATGCCCGCAGAATTGCCTGAATTTTGGCAGGATTGGTGGTCGCAGAGATAACCTTGTGCATAATTAAGCTCAGTTTGAAAATTCATCGCAGAGTCTACTCAAAGTACGACGAGTATATAACGGAAAAAAAGCATGTTACAGGTATACCTTGTTCGCCATGGTGAAACGCAGTGGAACGCCGAGCGACGTATTCAAGGCCAGTCAGACAGTCCACTGACCGCTAAAGGTGAGCAGCAAGCCATGCAGGTTGGTGAACGCGCCCGCTCGTTTGGCATTACGCACGTTATCAGTAGCGATTTAGGTCGTACACGACGCACTGCAGAAATTATCGCTCAGGCGTGTGGCTGTGAGATCACTTATGATGCGCGCCTGCGTGAACTCAATATGGGCGTGCTGGAAAAACGCCATATCGATACACTGACCCCGGAAGAAGAGGGCTGGCGTCGTCAGTTGGTGAACGGTACGGTGGATGGTCGTATTCCGGAAGGGGAATCGATGCAGGAACTGAGCGATCGTGTCAACGCGGCGCTGGCATCCTGCCTGGAACTGCCGCCGGGGAGTCGTCCATTGCTGGTGAGTCATGGTATTGCGCTGGGCTGCCTGGTAAGTACTATTCTGGGATTACCTGCATGGGCTGAGCGTCGTTTGCGTCTGCGCAACTGCTCTATTTCTCGTGTCGATTACCAGGAAAGTTTATGGCTGGCGCCGGGCTGGGTAGTTGAAACGGCAGGGGACATCTCGCATCTGGATGCCCCTGCGTTGGATGAACTACAGCGTTAACGGCGGATAGGAATCAGGAATTCGCAGCGCAGGTTAATAGGGCGATCTCCCGCTTTGGCATCTTCTGCCGGGTAGTATCGCTCTATATCCTGCCCTTTACGGCGAGTCAGGTTCAGCATTGGCATGCAGGTGCCGTACACCGTCAGGATAAACTCCTGCACGCCCGTCCCCAGACCCTCATAGGTAAACATCACATACTCGCCGCCCTGTAACAGGATGGGTTGCGCCGACTGCACGTATCCGTTGGCCTGCTCTGGTGTGAGCGCGGTGGTATAAAACACTTCCTGTTCGTCATCTTTCTCAATGCTGGGACGCGTTTCGTTGAGTCCGTACAGAACCTGCGGGATCGCAGGAGCCTGAGCAAGGAAGTCGCGCCAGAACTGGATTCGCATTTCATGACGGAAATCTGAAATCTGCTCAAGCGAGCAGGAATAACTCTGCGTGGTACCCAGCAGTGGTGTATCTTCCAGCGTGACGAATTCATGCGCTGGCATGGCAAATTCCCCGAGGCGCATCGGAGGGCGAATACCGAAAGCGCTCCATTCCGGTGAACGACGATACAGCGCAGGCGTCTGGGAAAATTGCTTTTTGAACGCGCGGGTAAACGTCTGTTGGGAATCGAAGCGATACTGCAGGGCGATGTCCAGTATTGGACGCGCAGTCAGGCGTAGCGCCACTGCGGACTTCGATAAACGACGAGCACGGATATAGGCGCCAATAGCGTGGCCCGTCACGTCCTTGAACATTCTCTGCAGATGCCACTTGGAATAGCCTGCTTTTGCCGCCACATTGTCAAGCGACAAAGGCTGATCCAGATGGCCTTCCAGCCAGATTAAGAGGTCGCGAATAATGCCAGCCTGATCCATAAAATATCCTCATCCTTTCAACAACGAGTACCTGACGTCAGGTATGAGGATAATAGCATTTTTTGCTGTTTTAGCATTCAGTGTTTTTTTTGCTCATAAGTGCTTTTTTCGCACATACGAAAGCGTGATTATTGTAATCCTGTGATCTGTATACGTTTTATCTTAGAATGTCTAATAATTACACAGAGTAACATTTAAGAATGGTAACAATATGAAATATAAGAGCTTAGTCATTTCCTCAATTCTGCTGATGATGGCGCAGGTTGCCCATGCGGAGCAGATTGGATCTGTCGATACCGTGTTCAAAATGTTTGGACCGGATCATAAAATTGTGGTCGAGGCATTTGATGATCCTGATGTCACTAATGTGACCTGCTACGTTAGCCGCGCCAAAACGGGTGGCATTAAAGGTGGGCTCGGTTTGGCTGAAGATACTTCCGACGCGGCTATCTCCTGTCAGCAAGTGGGGCCGGTGGAGCTGAGCGACAGAATTAAAAACGGCAAAGCCCAGGGCGAGGTGGTCTTTAAGAAACGTACGTCTCTGGTGTTTAAATCCTTACAGGTCGTGCGTTTTTATGATGCGAAACGCAACACGCTGGCCTATCTGGCCTATTCAGATAAGGTGGTTGATGGATCGCCCAAAAATGCTATCAGTGCGGTACCCATCATGCCGTGGCAGCGATAACAGGTAGGCAAAATGCAACAGGCGCTGATCTGGTTGGTTGAGGACGAGCAGGGGATTGCGGATACGCTTATCTACATGCTGCAGCAGGAAGGTTTTAGCGTTGAAGCCTTTGAGCGTGGATTGCCCGTGCTGGAAAAATCACGCCAAAGATGTCCGGATGCGATCATTCTGGATGTCGGACTCCCGGATATCAGCGGCTTTGAACTGTGCCGGCGATTACTGGAACGTCACCCGGCATTGCCAATCCTCTTTCTGACTGCGCGTAGCGATGAAGTCGATCGCCTGCTGGGGCTGGAAATCGGTGCGGATGATTATGTGGCGAAACCCTTCTCTCCGCGTGAGGTGTGCGCCCGCGTGCGTACATTGCTGCGACGGGTGAAAAAATTCTCCACGCCTTCACCGGCGACGCGGTGCGGTGATTTTGAACTCAATGAGCTTGCCGCACAGATTACCTGGTTTGGTATGCCGTTAAATCTGACACGCTATGAATTCTTGTTACTGAAAACATTACTGCTGTCGCCGGGACGCGTCTACTCACGCCAACAGTTAATGGATTTAGTCTGGGCCGATGCCCAGGATACTTTTGACCGAACGGTAGACACGCACATTAAAACGCTGCGTGCCAAACTGCGGGCCGTCAACCCGGAGTGCTCACCGATTAATACACATCGTGGTATGGGATACAGCCTGAGGAGCACCTGATGCGCATTGGCATGCGTTTGCTGCTGGGCTACTTTCTGATTGTCGCCGTTGCCGCCTGGTTCGTTCTGTCCATCTTTGTACAGGAGATTAAGCCCGGCGTTCGTCGTGCGACGGAAGGTACGTTGATTGATACCGCTACGCTGCTGGCCGCGCTGGCGCGTGATGATTTGCTTTCTGGCTCTCCCTCCCACGGCAGGTTGGCGCAGGCATTTTCGCAACTGCATGATCGTCCTTTTCGCGCCAATATCAGTGGTATTAACAAAGTGCGCAATGAGTATCACGTCTACATGACGGACGCGCAGGGCAAGGTGGTGTTTGATTCCGCCAACAAAGCCGTAGGCGAAGATTATTCTCGCTGGAACGACGTATGGTTAACGCTGCGTGGGCAGTATGGCGCACGAAGTACGCCACAGAACCCGGCCGATGCGGAAAGTTCGGTGATGTACGTTGCCGCGCCGATTGTTGACCGCGGACGTATTATTGGTGTGCTCAGTGTCGGCAAACCAAATGCGGCAATGGCTCCTGTTATTCAGCGTAGCGAGCGGCGAATACTGTGGGCCAGCGCCGTGTTACTGGGGATCGCCTTAATGATTGGCGCAGGAATGGTATGGTGGATAAACCGGTCTATCGCGCGGCTGGCACGCTATGCTGATTCTGTCACTGAGAATCGCCCCGTTGCGCTTCCGGATCTTGGTAGCAGTGAGCTACGCAAGCTGGCGCAGGCGCTGGAAAGTATGCGCCTGAAGCTGGAGGGCAAGAATTACATTGAGCAGTACGTCTATGCGTTGACGCATGAGCTCAAAAGCCCGCTGGCGGCGATTCGCGGCGCGGCAGAAATTTTGCGCGAAGGCCCGCCGTCCGGTGTGGCCGCGCGATTTACCGATAATATTTTGACGCAGAATGCGCGCATGCAGGTGCTGGTCGAAACCTTGTTGCGCCAGGCCAGACTGGAGAACCGGCAGGATATTACGTTGACGCCGGTGGTAGTAGATACTCTATTTTCCCAGCTCAAAGAGGTGCGTAGCGTGCAACTGGCCGCAAAAAACATCACGCTTACCGTCGTACCTTCATCGCTGACGGTTGACGCCGATGCCGCACTGCTGGAGCAGGCGTTGGGTAATCTGCTGGATAACGCCATCGATTTTACGCCGGAGAACGGGACAATTGTATTGAGCGCGCATTCGCAGGAGGACCGCGTCACAATACAGGTCAGTGATAACGGCAGTGGCATACCTGACTTTGCGTTGCCGCGTATTTTTGAGCGTTTCTATTCGCTGCCCCGCGAGAATGGGCATAAAAGCAGTGGGCTGGGGCTGGCGTTTGTCAGTGAGGTTGCGCGATTGCATCGAGGTGACGTGACGTTATGCAACCGACCAGAAGGCGGGGTGCAGGCCTCGTTTACACTTCACCGTCACTTCACATAACTTCAAATTCCCCGCACATAGCTGTTCTACCTTGCTGACATCGCAAAGGAGAACGCTATGTTTAAATCACCCCTGTTTTGGAAAATAGTCACCTTAGGTGGCGCTATGCTGCTGCTGTTAATTCCACTGACGATGGTCAGGCAGATAATTGTTGAGCGGTCGGACTATCGTAGTGAGGTAGAAGATGCTATCCGACAGAGCACCAGCGGACCGCAAAAGGTGGTAGGTCCGCTGATTGCCGTCCCGGTGACGGAACTGTATACCGAGTTGGAAGGTGACAAACAGATCCAGCGAAAGCGTAGCTACATCCACTTCTGGTTGCCGGAATCGCTGGTTGTTGAGGGTGACCAGAATGTTGAAGCCCGTAAGATAGGTATTTATGAAGGACAGGTCTGGCACAACGATTTGTCGGTGAAGGCCGAGTTTAATGCTGAACGCCTCAGTGAACTGAACCATCCCAATATCACCATCGGCACACCTTTTGTGGTGGTTGGGGTGGGCGATGCGCGCGGTATTGGCGTCGTGAAGGCTTCTCAGATTAATGGAACATCGCTGGCGGTCGAACCTGGTACAGGATTGGATGGTCGTGCTCAGGGGATCCACATTCCGCTACCGGACGCCGGCTGGGCGGAAAAAAGTCTCAGTGTCGTGTTGTCGCTTAATCTGAGTGGAACAGGTGATTTTTCCGTTGTTCCGGTTGGGCGTAATAGCGAAATGACCGTGACCAGCAACTGGCCACATCCTAACTTCCTCGGTGATTTTCTTCCGGCTAAGCGTGAAGTCAGTGAGTCAGGATTTAAGGCGCAATGGCAAAGTAGCTGGTTCGCGAATAATCTGGGAGAGCGCTTTGGCGATGAGAAGATTGGCTGGCAGGGTATGCCCGCATTTAGCGTCGCTGTGGCTACGCCTGCGGATCAGTATCAATTGACAGACAGAGCGACAAAGTATGCCATTTTATTGATTACACTAACTTTTATGTCTTTCTTTGTGCTCGAAAGTATGACCAGCCTTCGACTGCACCCGATGCAATATCTGTTGGTGGGATTATCTCTGGTGATGTTCTATTTGCTGTTGTTGGCGCTGTCGGAGCATGTTGGTTTTACTGCCGCATGGATTGTCGCCAGCCTGGTTGGCGCGCTGATGAACGGCGTGTATTTACAGGCGATACTACAGGGATGGCGTAACAGTCTGTTTTTTACCGCAGCATTGCTGGGACTGGATGGCGTGATGTGGGCACTGTTGCGTTCGCAGGATAGCGCTTTACTGCTGGGAACGGGGGTACTGTTACTGGCGCTGTGTGGTGTCATGTTCCTGACGCGTCATCTTGACTGGCACGCACTTGCACAGCCAAAGCCCAAAACGGAGAACGCAACTGAGGACGATGAATTACGGTTGTGGAAATAGGGGTGTAGTGAAATGAAAAACGGCGCATAAAGCGCCGTTTTTATACCAGTCAGGATGATATTAATCCTGCAGGTCGCCGCAGAAACGGTAGCCTTCACCGTGAATGGTAGCGATGATTTCTGGTGTATCCGGCGTGGATTCGAAGTGCTTACGAATACGGCGGATTGTTACGTCAACGGTACGGTCATGCGGCTTCAGTTCGCGACCGGTCATTTTTTTCAACAGTTCTGCGCGAGACTGGATCTTGCCCGGATTCTCACAGAAGTGAAGCATGGCACGGAATTCGCTACGTGGCAGTTTATACTGCTCGCCGTCAGGACCAATCAGAGAGCGGCTGTTGATGTCCAACTCCCAACCATTGAACTTGTAGCTTTCGACGCTACGACGCTCTTCGCTCACTGTGCCCAGATTCATGGTACGGGACAGCAGGTTACGAGCACGGATAGTCAGTTCGCGTGGGTTAAACGGCTTGGTGATGTAATCGTCAGCGCCGATTTCGAGGCCGAGAATTTTATCGACTTCGTTATCACGGCCCGTCAGGAACATCAGTGCAACGTTAGCTTGTTCGCGGAGTTCACGCGCTAACAGAAGACCATTTTTACCTGGCAGATTGATATCCATAATCACAAGGTTGATGTCATATTCAGAGAGGATCTGATGCATTTCCGCGCCATCTGTCGCCTCGAATACATCATAGCCTTCCGCTTCGAAAATGCTTTTCAACGTGTTACGTGTTACTAACTCGTCTTCAACGATAAGAATGTGCGGGGTCTGCATGTTTGCTACCTAAATTGCCAACTAAATCGAAACAGGAAGTACAAAAGTCCCTGACCTGCCTGATGCATGTCGTAAATTAACATGATCGGCGTAACATGACTAAAGTACGTAATTGCGTTCTTGATGCACTTTCCATCAACGTCAACAACATCATTAGCTTGGTCGTGGGCACTTTCCCTCTGGACCCGACAGTGTCAAAAACGGCTGTCATCCTAACCATTTTAACAGCAACATAACAGGCTAAGACGTACCGGACACCCAATAAAACTACGCTTCGTTGACATATATCAAGTTCAATTGTAGCACGTTAACAGTTTGATGAAATCAACGTATCTAAATGATAGCTTTCATCACAAAATTGCAATATTACAACTAGTTGCACGCGCTAATTAATAAATGTAATGAATCCAATCTATGAGAACCATTCTAAATTAAATTATCATGGATAAACAGAAGGATATGCAACTTCTGTTAACATAAAAAGCAATAGTACAGGCAGGAAATAGTTTAGCATTTTTTACTGAATGTGAAATGCTTTTTCAGTGATTTCTGTTAAAAATATGTAAATTCGCGCTGCGTAATATGTTGATGCACATCACATAATTATCTGCAGGCCGGTCAAAAAGAGTATCAAAATGCGTTTAACAATTATTCTGGTTGCTCCAGCCAGAGCCGAAAATATTGGCGCGGCAGCGCGTGCTATGAAAACCATGGGATTCACGCAATTGCGGATCGTTGATAGCGAGGCTCATCTGGAGCCTGCGACGCGATGGGTGGCACATGGTTCAGGTGACATTATTGATAATATTAACGTTTTTCCAACGTTAGCCGATGCGTTGCACGACGTTGATTTTACCATCGCCACCACGGCTCGTAGCCGCGCGAAGTTCCATTATTACGCCACTCCGGTCGAGCTGGTTCCCTTGTTGCAGGAAAAATCAACGTGGATGGATCACGCCGCGTTGGTGTTCGGCCGTGAAGATTCGGGGCTGACAAATGAAGAATTAGCGCTAGCGGATGTGCTAACCGGCGTGCCGATGGTGGCTGACTACCCTTCACTGAATTTGGGTCAGGCGGTGATGGTGTATTGCTATCAATTAGCAGGTTTAATACAACAACCGGCAAAAAATATTGAGGTGACGGATGAGCTTCAGTTGCAGGCGTTACGTGCCCGGGTTTTGCAATTATTAACCACGCTGGACGTTGCGGATGATATCAAGCTCACGGATTGGCTACAGCAGCGGATGGGGTTGTTAGGACAGCGAGATACAGCAATGTTGCACCGTTTTTTACATGATATCGAAAAAAATATTACAAAATAAAATGTCTTCTTTGTTTTGTTTTTTAGCGTTTGATTCTGACTTCAAGTGGGGTGCGCATGCTGTATTGGTTGAAAATAAAAGGGCAAGCAGTCGCTCGTGAACAAGTTTCGGAATGTGATCAATTTAAAAATTTATTGACTTAGGTCAGCAGATACTTTAACCCTAAAAGAATACAAGACAGACAGATTACCCGTCATACTTCGAGTTGCATGTGCGTTGGCTGCATTCGCTTACCTCAGTCACATAGTTTTCTATGCTCCTGAGGATTCGCTCACTTGCCGCCTTCCTGCAACGCGAATTATTTAGGGTACATAATTACAGAGCACACAACATCATGAAACGCATCAGCATCACCATTACAACAACCATCACCATTACCACAGGTAACGGTGCGGGCTGACGCGTACAGGAAACACAAGAAAAAGCCCGCACCTAAACAGTGCGGGCTTTTTTTTCGACCAAAGGCAACGAGGTAAACCATGCGAGTGTTGAAGTTCGGCGGTACATCAGTGGCAAATGCAGAGCGCTTTCTGCGAGTTGCCGATATTCTGGAAAGCAATGCCAGGCAGGGGCAGGTCGCGACTGTTCTTTCTGCCCCCGCAAAAATTACGAACCATCTGGTGGCGATGATTGAGAAGACCATCGGTGGTCAGGACGCTTTAGCCAATATCAGTGACGCCGAACGTATTTTCTCAGAGCTTTTGGTTGGCCTCGCAGCCGCGCAGCCGGGTTTCCCGCTAACGCAGCTTAAAGCCTTCGTTGAACAAGAATTTGCCCAAATTAAACATGTCCTGCACGGTATCAGCCTGCTGGGACAGTGCCCGGACAGCATTAACGCTGCGCTTATTTGCCGTGGCGAAAAAATGTCGATCGCTATCATGGCAGGCCTGCTGGAAGCGCGCGGGCATCACGTTACCGTTATCGATCCGGTTGAGAAACTACTGGCGGTAGGTCATTACCTCGAATCTACCGTTGATATCACCGAATCTACGCGTCGCATCGCAGCCAGCCGTATTCCAGCAGATCATATGATTTTGATGGCAGGCTTTACTGCCGGGAATGAAAAAGGTGAGTTGGTGGTGTTGGGGCGCAATGGCTCTGACTACTCTGCCGCTGTGCTGGCTGCCTGTTTACGCGCGGACTGTTGTGAGATCTGGACCGATGTTGACGGTGTATATACCTGCGACCCGCGCCAGGTTCCTGATGCCAGGCTGTTAAAGTCGATGTCTTATCAGGAAGCGATGGAGCTTTCTTACTTCGGCGCCAAAGTATTACACCCGCGAACCATTACCCCGATTGCTCAGTTCCAAATCCCTTGCCTGATTAAAAACACCGGAAACCCACAAGCGCCAGGTACACTGATCGGTGCCAGCAGCGATGAGGACGATTTGCCGGTAAAAGGTATTTCTAACCTCAATAACATGGCGATGTTTAGCGTCTCCGGCCCTGGAATGAAAGGCATGGTAGGCATGGCGGCTCGCGTTTTCGCGGCGATGTCTCGTGCCGGTATCTCAGTGGTGCTGATCACGCAGTCTTCTTCTGAATACAGCATCAGTTTCTGCGTGCCGCAAGGCGACTGCATACGGGCGCAGCGGGCGATGCAGGATGAATTCTACCTCGAGCTGAAAGAAGGGCTGCTGGAGCCACTGGCTGTAACTGAACGCCTGGCGATCATCTCAGTGGTTGGTGATGGCATGCGTACGCTACGCGGTATCTCGGCGAAATTCTTCGCCGCGCTGGCCCGCGCCAACATCAATATCGTGGCTATCGCGCAAGGCTCGTCTGAACGCTCCATTTCGGTGGTAGTCAATAACGATGACGCAACCACGGGTGTGCGTGTGACCCATCAGATGTTGTTCAATACGGACCAGGTGATCGAAGTCTTTGTTATTGGCGTTGGCGGCGTAGGTTCCGCACTGCTTGAGCAGCTCAAGCGTCAGCAAAGCTGGTTGAAGGGCAAACACATCGATCTGCGTGTGTGCGGTGTGGCGAATTCGAAGGCCTTACTGACGAATGTTCACGGTCTGAACCTGGAAAACTGGCAATCGGAACTGGAGTGCGCGAAAGAGCCTTTCAACCTCGGCCGTTTGATTCGTCTGGTAAAAGAATACCATCTGCTTAATCCGGTGATCGTCGACTGTACCTCAAGCCAGGCGGTGGCAGACCAATATGCCGATTTCCTGCGTGAAGGTTTCCACGTGGTCACCCCGAACAAAAAAGCCAACACGTCGTCGATGGATTACTACCATCAGCTGCGTTTCGCCGCGGCGAAGTCGCGTCGTAAATTCCTGTACGACACCAACGTGGGTGCGGGCTTGCCGGTTATTGAAAACTTGCAAAATCTGCTTAGCGCGGGTGATGAGCTACAACGTTTCTCCGGTATCCTCTCCGGTTCGCTGTCGTTTATTTTCGGCAAACTGGATGAAGGGATGAGCTTCTCGCAGGCCACCACGCTGGCACGGGAGTTGGGGTACACCGAACCCGATCCGCGTGATGATCTCTCTGGTACGGATGTGGCGCGTAAACTCCTGATTTTGGCGCGTGAAACTGGCCGCGAACTGGAGCTTTCTGACATTGTTATTGAGCCGGTGCTGCCAGAAGCATTTGATGATTCTGGTGATGTTTCCGCGTTTATGACGAATTTGTCGCAACTGGACGATGAGTTTGCCGCTCGCGTCGCGAAAGCTCGTGATGAGGGTAAAGTATTGCGCTATGTTGGCAATATCGAAGAAAACGGCGTCTGCCGGGTGAAAATCGCTGAAGTGGATGGTAACGATCCGCTGTTCAAAGTGAAAAACGGTGAAAACGCGCTGGCGTTCTACAGCCATTACTATCAGCCATTACCGCTGGTGCTGCGCGGATATGGTGCGGGTAATGATGTTACGGCGGCAGGTGTATTTGCCGATCTTCTTCGCACCCTTTCATGGAAGTTAGGAGTCTGACATGGTGAGAGTTTATGCCCCGGCTTCCAGTGCCAATATGAGCGTCGGGTTTGATGTGCTTGGCGCGGCGGTAACCCCCGTAGATGGCTCACTGTTGGGTGACGTGGTCTCGGTTGAGGCGGCTGACAAGTTCAGCCTGAATAACCTGGGGCGCTTTGCGAATAAGCTGCCATCAGCGCCGCGGGAAAATATTGTCTATCAGTGCTGGGAGCGCTTCTGTCAGGAACTGGGTAAAGCCGTACCGGTGGCGATGACGCTGGAAAAAAATATGCCGATTGGCTCCGGGTTAGGCTCCAGCGCCTGTTCCGTTGTGGCCGCACTGGTGGCGATGAACGAATTTTGTGGTAAACCGCTCAACGATACGCGGCTGTTGGCGATCATGGGCGAGCTGGAAGGGCGGATCTCCGGCAGTATTCACTACGATAATGTCGCCCCGTGCTTTTTAGGCGGCATGCAGTTAATGATCGAAGAAAACGGCATTATCAGCCAGCAGGTGCCAGGCTTTGATGAGTGGCTGTGGGTACTGGCGTATCCGGGAATTAAAGTGTCGACGGCGGAAGCGCGGGCGATTTTACCTGCGCAGTATCGTCGTCAGGACTGTATTGCCCACGGGCGGCATCTGGCTGGGTTTATCCATGCCTGCTATTCCCGTCAGCCTCTTCTGGCCGCGAAGCTGATGAAAGATGTCATCGCTGAGCCGTATCGTACCCGCTTGCTGCCCGGCTTTAGTCAGGCGCGTCAGGCGGTAGCGGAAATTGGCGCGCTGGCTAGCGGCATTTCCGGGTCGGGGCCGACGCTGTTCGCCTTATGCGATAAGCCGGATACGGCACAGCGCGTAGCAGACTGGCTGGGTAAAAATTACCTGCAAAATCAGGAAGGCTTTGTTCATATTTGCCGGTTGGACACGGCAGGCGCACGGGTACTGGGATAATCAATGAAACTCTATAATCTGAAAGATCACAACGAACAGGTCAGCTTTGCGCAGGCCGTCACGCAAGGGCTTGGCAAGAATCAGGGATTGTTTTTTCCGCACGATCTGCCGGAATTCAATCTGACAGAAGTGGATGAGATGCTGAACCAGGACTTCGTTAGCCGCAGTGCTAAGATCCTTTCCGCATTTATTGGTGACGAGATCCCACAAGAGATCCTGGAAGAACGTGTGCGTGCGGCATTTGCATTTCCGGCACCGGTTGCTCAGGTCGAAGGTGATGTCGGCTGTCTGGAGCTGTTCCATGGTCCGACACTGGCGTTTAAAGACTTTGGCGGGCGCTTTATGGCGCAAATGCTAACGCACATCAGCGGTGACAAACCGGTGACTATCCTGACCGCGACATCCGGAGACACCGGGGCGGCGGTTGCACATGCTTTTTATGGCCTGAAAAATGTGCGTGTGGTGATCCTCTACCCAAATGGCAAGATCAGCCCATTGCAGGAGAAACTGTTCTGTACGCTGGGCGGCAATATTGAAACCGTCGCGATTGATGGTGACTTTGATGCCTGCCAGGCACTGGTGAAACAGGCGTTTGATGATGAAGAGCTGAAGGCAGCTTTGGGTCTGAATTCCGCTAACTCCATCAACATCAGCCGCCTGCTGGCGCAAATCTGCTACTACTTTGAAGCCGTGGCTCAACTGCCGCAGGAAGCGCGTAACCAACTGGTTATTTCTGTTCCCAGCGGTAACTTTGGCGATCTGACCGCGGGTCTGCTGGCGAAATCACTTGGCTTGCCAGTGAAGCGCTTTATTGCGGCTACCAACGTCAACGATACGGTTCCACGTTTTCTTGCCGAAGGCGAGTGGGCACCGAAAGCGACTCAGGCGACCTTATCGAATGCCATGGACGTTAGCCAGCCAAACAACTGGCCGCGTGTGGAGGAACTGTTCCGCCGTAAAATATGGCGCCTGAATGAGTTGGGCTATGCAACTGTGGATGATGCAACTACGCAGGACACCATGCGTGAGCTGCAGCAGAAAGGTTATACCTCAGAACCGCATGCTGCGGTGGCGTATCGTGCACTGCGTGACCAGTTGAATCCGGGCGAATATGGCCTGTTCCTTGGCACCGCACATCCGGCGAAATTTAAAGAAAGCGTTGAACAGATTCTGAATGTCACGCTGGATCTACCAAAAGAGCTGGCTGAACGTGCAGATTTACCGCTGCTCTCTCACCATCTGCCTGCTGATTTTGCTGCGCTGCGTCAGTTAATGATGACCCGCAGTTAATTGTTGTGCCCGGTGACGCTCTGCTTATCGGGCCGACGACACCTGTTATCCGGTAACAGGTAGGCGATACTTGCTAACAATCTGAGTCGGGTTTTACCCGGCTTTTTTTATGGAGAAAATAAGGAGGAAATAGGTAGCGAAAAAGGAGAAATTCCCAATAAATGCGCTAACTTAGAGATTAGGATTGCGGAGAATAATAACTTCTATTCCCTTCACGTAATCTCCTTTTATCGACCCGATAAGGGCAATGATAAAAAGGAGTCACCAATGAAAAAATTCAAACCTGTGCTTCTTGCGCTTTCTATGATGCTGGTTGCTCCCCTTGCCGTGCAGGCGGCTGAAATTACTCTGGTACCGGCAGTTAAATTACAGATTGGCGATCGTGACAGCCGGGGTAACTACTGGGATGGCGGGAACTGGCGCGATCACGGTTGGTGGGGAAAACACTATGAGTGGCGGGATCATCGCTGGCAACCTCACGGACCGCGTCCACAGCCACACCACAATCGCTATGATGATCATCATAACGATCGGCATGACGATCGCCGCGACGACCACCGTCCGGGAGCGAACGGGCACCATTAAGTTTGTGCTGTCGGATAAGGTACATCCTTATCCGACATGTGCTGCATTATTGCTCGTGACGCTTAAACACCAGTTCTCCACTCCCTGATGCCTCTTCATCAAAGAAATAGCCGTCGCTGTTAAACGCAGTCAGTTGCTCAGGCTTAGTCAGGCGATGTTGAATAATGTAGCGACTCATCAGGCCGCGGGCTTTTTTGGCATAGAAGCTGATGACTTTGAATTTGCCGTTCTTCTCATCAAGGAATACCGGTTTGATCAGTTCTGCATTCAGTTTTTTCGGCTTCACGGATTTAAAATACTCGTCTGAGGCGAGGTTAATCACCACATTATCACCTTGTGCTTCCAACGCTTCGTTAAGCTTATCGGTGATAGTATCTCCCCAGAACTGATAGAGGTCTTTACCCTTCGCATTGGCCAGACGAATGCCCATTTCCAGACGGTAGGGTTGCATTAAATCCAGTGGGCGCAGAACGCCATACAGCCCGGACAGCATGCGTAAGTGCTGCTGGGCGAAATCGAAATCCGCTTCGCTGAAGGTTTCTGCCTGCAATCCGGTGTACACGTCACCTTTGAACGCCAGAATAGCCTGACGCGCATTGTCCGGTGTGAAGTCTGGCTGCCAATCATGGAAACGAGTCGCGTTCAGATCCGCCAGCTTATCGCTAATTCCCATCAGCTTGCCGATCTGCGGCGCAGAGAGTTGACGCGCCACGTGGATTAACTGTTGGGAGTGATCCAGCAGTTCAGGCAGCGTATGGCGTGTGGTAGCCAGCGGGCTTTGGTAGTCGAGCGTTTTTGCAGGTGAAATCAGAATCAGCATATCCAGTCCTTGCAGGAGATTTACTGCGACTTTAGCAAAAAAAACGACAGAATTGATCGATGGTTGTGATTGCCGCGCTAACTGCGCGGCATTTCATCCCAGGTATCCGGTGCAAGCTGTTGTCTGATCTCAGGATAACGGCGCGGATCAAATTCCGGGCGCACACCGAGTTTGCGCTGACGCAGATAGTCGCTGGCAAGGGTATGAACAACCGGGGAGAGCAGTAAAATCGCCGTCAGGTTAGTTATCGCCATACAGGCCATGATGATGTCGGCGAGCTGCCAGACTAGCGGGAAACTGACTAAGGTGCCTGCGATCACGGTACTGACGGTAGCAATGCGCAACAGCCAGATAACCCGGATATTGTCCAGACGTAAAAAGACCAGGTTGTTTTCCGCATAAATGTAGTTAGCCACGATAGAGCTGAAAGCAAACAGAATCACAATAAATGCGACAAACCCAGCCCCCCATTCGCCGGTCAGTGAGACCATGGCCTTCTGCATCAACTGGATGCCTTCCATTGGAATATAGGTTGTGCCATTCCCCGCCAGAAGAATAATCATGGCGCTGGCTGTGCAGATAATTAGCGTATCACCTAATACACCGATCATTTGCACAATGCCTTGCGCCGCGGGATGCGGTGGCCAGGAGGCAGCTGAAGCTGCTGCGTTAGGTGTTGATCCCATTCCCGCTTCATTAGAGAACATACCGCGTTGAAAACCGCTGGCAATGGCCTGACTCAGCGTATAACCGGCCGCGCCGGCAGCAGCTTCCTGCCACCCTAAAGCACTTTTTACGATGTTGACGATGATCTCGGGGATCTGCCCGATATGCCAAAGACAGATAGCAATGCTGCAACCGACCCACAGCAGCGCCATGATCGGCACAAACCATTGCATCAGACGGGCAACACCTTTAATACCGCCAATGATCACCAGGAATGACAGTATCGCCAAAGCGATGCCGGATGCGAGGGGAGGGATGTCGAACGCAAATGCCAATGCGCGGGAGACAGAGTTTGCCTGTACGCTGTTAAAAATCAGGCCGTATGCGATGAGCAAAAAGAGGGCAAAGAGTACGCCCATCCAGCGCATCCCCAGACCGCGCGCCATATACCATGCTGGCCCGCCGCGGTACTGCCCCTTACTATCGCGTTCTTTATACAGTTGCGCGAGTGAGCACTCGGCAAAGGAGGTCGCCATGCCAATGATCGCCGAGACCCACATCCAGAAGACGGCCCCTGCGCCACCCGCGGCGATCGCCAGGGCAACCCCAGCGAGGTTTCCGCTGCCAATACGAGCAGCGAGACTGGTACATAATGCTTGAAACGAGGTTAAGCCACCCGGTTGTGGGCTGAGGCTGTTTTTAAGACTTTTGCCAAAATGGCGAATGTAGCGAAACTGAACAAACCCGGTACGCCAGGTGAACCAACATCCTGCGCCAAGCAGGAGGTAGATCATCACCGATCCCCAGAGTATTTCATTAATAAACGAGAAAAAATCAGGCATTAACATCCCTCTTGTTGATGCCGGTACGCGCGAATATTCCCATGTAAGCGCTACCAATTATCGAACAGTATATACCTTGTCAGGAGATTGATTGCGGGAGTTTACCATAACAATGGGTATAACCCTTAATTGCGCATCAGGGGCTTTAAGATGCGTAATCGGGAATGAGCAGTGAGTTGGACAATCCCGGCGGTTGCGCTGAGAGTGCGTCGTGCTATCATCAGGGAAGATCGGTTACATCCCCCTAACAAGCTGTTTAAAGAGAATCGCTATCATGACGGACAAATTGACCTCCCTTCGTCAGTTCACCACAGTAGTGGCCGACACCGGAGACATCGCGGCAATGAAGCTGTATCAGCCTCAGGATGCCACAACTAACCCTTCTCTCATTCTTAACGCAGCGCAGATCCCAGAATACCGCAAGCTGATCGATGACGCTGTGGCATGGGCTAAGCAGCAGAGCGACGATCGTGCTCAGCAGATCGTCGACGCGACGGACAAACTGGCGGTAAATATCGGTCTGGAGATCCTGAAACTGGTCCCGGGTCGTATCTCTACTGAAGTTGATGCTCGCCTGTCCTACGACACCGAGGCGTCTATCGCGAAAGCGAAACGTCTGATCAAACTGTACAACGATGCTGGCATCAGCAACGATCGCATTCTGATCAAACTGGCTTCTACCTGGCAGGGTATCCGTGCTGCAGAGCAGCTGGAAAAAGAAGGTATCAACTGTAACCTGACTCTGCTGTTCTCCTTCGCGCAGGCGCGTGCATGTGCTGAAGCTGGCGTATACCTGATTTCTCCGTTCGTTGGCCGTATTCTTGACTGGTACAAAGCCAATACTGACAAGAAAGAGTACGCACCGGCAGAAGATCCGGGTGTGGTTTCCGTAACGGAAATCTACGAGTACTACAAACAGCACGGTTACGAAACCGTCGTCATGGGCGCAAGCTTCCGTAACATCGGTGAAATCATTGAGCTGGCGGGCTGCGATCGTCTGACGATTGCTCCGGCACTGCTGAAAGAGCTGGCGGAAAGCGAAGGCGCTATCGAACGTAAACTGTCCTTCTCTGGCGAAGTGAAAGCGCGTCCTGCACGCATCACTGAAGCTGAGTTCCTGTGGCAGCACAACCAGGATCCGATGGCTGTAGACAAACTGGCGGACGGTATCCGTAAGTTTGCTGTAGACCAGAGTAAACTGGAAAAAATGATCGGCGATCTACTGTAATCATTAAGGCGTGGCCCTGATATGGGTCACGCTACCTCTTCTGAAACCTGTCTGTCCTTCCCTTCGCAGTGTATCATTCTGTTTAACGAGACTGTTTAAACGGAATAATCATGAACACTTTACGCATTGGCCTGGTTTCCATTTCCGATCGCGCCTCCAGTGGCGTTTACCAGGATAAGGGTATCCCTGCTCTTGAAGCGTGGCTGGCATCGGCTCTGACTACCCCCTTTGAGCTGCAAACGCGGTTAATCCCGGATGAGCAGGCAATCATCGAGCAAACGTTATGCGAACTGGTTGATGAAATGAGCTGCCATCTGGTGCTGACCACCGGTGGTACCGGTCCGGCACGCCGCGATGTGACGCCTGATGCCACGCTGGCTGTTGCCGATCGCCAAATGCCTGGGTTTGGTGAGCAAATGCGCCAGATTAGTTTGCACTTTGTACCGACGGCGATCCTTTCCCGTCAGGTTGGGGTCATTCGCAAGCAGGCGCTGATCCTGAATCTGCCTGGGCAGCCTAAATCGATCAAAGAAACGCTCGAAGGCGTAAAAGATGCTGACGGTAAGGTTATCGTGCCGGGTATCTTTGCGAGTGTACCGTATTGTATACAGTTGTTGGATGGGCCGTATGTGGAAACTGCACCGGCTGTCGTAGCATCTTTTCGCCCTAAAAGTGCAATACGCGATACAAACGCCTGAAAGTAGTCTATTCGTGATATAAATAGCAATCACGGTGGAGTATTGAATTGTTTACGATATAGTAATTTTTGCTTTACATATATCGACGAACAGATTCAATTACTCCACTGACTCATGGTTTGCTATGTCACAACACTCTCGACCGCTGAATCGCCAGGATTATAAAACCCTAACGCTTGCTGCCCTCGGTGGAGCGTTGGAGTTTTATGATTTCATTATTTTTGTCTTCTTTGCCGCCGTCGTTGGCGAACTCTTTTTCCCCACAGACATCCCGGAATGGCTACGTCAGGTGCAAACCTTCGGTATTTTTGCCGCAGGCTATCTGGCGCGTCCGCTCGGCGGCATCATCATGGCGCACTTTGGCGATCTGGTCGGGCGCAAGAAAATGTTCACCCTGAGCATTTTGCTGATGGCAATACCAACACTGGCAATTGGTTTGCTACCCACTTACGCCTCAATGGGGATTCTGGCTCCGCTGTTGCTGTTGTTGATGCGTATTTTGCAAGGCGCAGCCATTGGTGGCGAAGTTCCGGGGGCGTGGGTATTTGTGGCTGAACATGTACCGGAACGTCGCATTGGCATCGCATGCGGAACGTTGACTGCTGGGCTGACGGTGGGGATTTTGTTAGGTTCGGTGGTTGCGACGCTGGTGAATACCACGCTGACGCAGCAGGCAGTGCATGACTACGGCTGGCGTATCCCTTTCCTGTTGGGCGGGGCGTTTGGGCTGGTGGCGATGTATTTGCGTCGTTGGCTGCAGGAAACACCTATCTTCCTTGAAATGCAGCAACGTAAGGCGTTGGCGCAGGAACTGCCGGTGAAGTCGGTAGTCAGTAAACATAAAAAGGCCGTGGTCATTTCAATGCTGCTGACCTGGTTGTTATCAGCCGGGATTGTGGTGGTGATTCTGATGTCGCCCGTCTGGTTGCAGAAACAGTATGGGTTTGCCCCCGCGCTGACGTTACAGGCGAACAGTGTCGCCACCATTATGCTGTGTATCGGGTGTCTGCTGGCTGGATTTATTGTCGACAGGGTTGGTGCCAGCAAAACCTTTATTATCGGTAGCCTGCTGCTGGCCTGTTCCAGCTGGTTCTTCTATCACCTGACCGGCAGCCACCCTGAGTATCTCTTCCTGTTGTACGGGCTGGTGGGGTTGTGTGTTGGTGTTGTGGGTGCAGTACCTTATGTCATGGTGCGGGCGTTCCCAGCAGAAGTGCGCTTTACCGGCATCTCCTTTTCCTACAACGTTTCCTATGCCATTTTTGGTGGTCTGACGCCGATTGCAGTAACAATGCTAATGAGCGTGTCGCCAATGGCTCCGGCCTGGTATGTGCTGGCGTTGTCGCTGGTGGGATTAGGTCTGGGGATATGGCTGCGACAGGATATTTATCATCGTGATGCGAGCGTGCAGGGGGAGCTACAGCGCTTGTAAGGAATATCCCCCCGTAAGGGGGGATAACGTCGATTAGTGCGCTTCACCAATCGGCAGGATGGTACGACCAAACTGTTCGTTCAGTACTTCACCCATCGCCAGGTAAACGGCGCTTGCGCCACACACCAGGCCAACCCAACCTGCAACATGGATAATGGCTTCGTTACCGACAATGTTGCCAACAGCCAGCAGCGCGAACAGCACCGTCAGGCTCAGGAAGACAAACTGTAATGCACGGGCGGCTTTCAACGTTCCGAAGAACATGAACAGAGTGAACACGCCCCACAGACCCAGGTATACGCCCAGGAACTGACCATTTGTTGCATCTGCCAGGCCCATTTTCGGCATGATCAGGATCGCAACCAGCGTCAGCCAGAAAGAACCGTAGGAGGTAAAGGCGGTTAAACCGAAGGTATTGCCTTTTTTATATTCCAGCAGGCCGGCAAAAATTTGCGCGATACCGCCGTAGAAAATTCCCATCGCCAGAATAATAACGTCAAAGGCGAAGAAACCCGCGTTGTGCAGGTTAAGCAGAATGGTGGTCATGCCAAAGCCCATCAGGCCCAGCGGTGCCGGATTAGCCAACTTAGTGTTGCCCATAATTCCTCAAAATCATCATTGATTGAATGGTGAAATAGTTTCCCCGAATAACGATCACAGCCTTCGGGGCGCGGCATGATAATCAGGGGAGAGAGGACTGTCTATGATCTAATAAGGGGAAAATGAATTATTTTCCCCTGTGACGAGCATCACGCTTGTGAGGTGTTGATTATTCGGCGCAGACAGGCGATTTGCAGCACGGCCGGAATGGTGACCCGATAGGCACTTCCACTCACGGCTTTTACCCCGTTTAAGGCTGCACCCACTGGGCCTCCAAGCCCTGCGCCGCGCAGGAGTCCGTGTCCGATGACGCTAACAGCAGCGTGCGTACGCAGAATCCGGGATAACTGGCCGGAGAGCAGGTGAGACACTCCTTTCGCCAGATTGCGGTCTTTCATTAATAGCGGCAACAGTTCTTCCAGCTCGGAGACTTTTGCATCGACCGCCTGCAGAAATTCTTGCTTATGCTCAGCATCCATTTTTTGCCAGGTATTTCGCAAAAAATGTTCCAGCAGATATTGTTCAATTTCGAACGTAGACATCTCTTTATCTGCTTTGAGCTTTAGCCGCTTTGAGACATCCAGCAAAATCGCCCGGTATAATTTCCCGTGCCCGCGCAATTTGTTGGCAATACTGTCACCGCCGTAATGTTGAAGCTCGCCAGCGATTAATTGCCAGTTGCGGCGGTGCTGTTCCGGGTGTCCTTCCATCGATTTAAACAATTCGTTATGACTCAGAACGCTCGACAGACGGGCTTTCCCTTTTTCGTTGTGGGTAAGTAAACGCGTAATGTCGGCGAGCTGCTCCTCACTACAATGCTGGAGAAAAGCGAGATCGTCGTCGTTCAAATACGTGACATTCATACTGAGTTCTACTTATGCAGAAGGGACTAGTCGTCGCCAATGATTTTCAATGTCGCCATATCAGACGAGTTTACCGACTGACCAGAGAAGGTAATTTTGGATACACAGCGTTTGTTGTCGTTGTCGCTATTAATATTGATCCAATTGGTGGTCTGTCCCTCTTTAATGGATGAAGGGACATTCAGGCTTTGACTGGACATGCGTGCAGCTTTGAAATAAACAGATGCACCGTTCAGATGAATATCGCCACGGTCAGCGGTAAGCTGGATGCGTTTCACTACGCGACAAACGGGGATTTTTAGTGCCAGGTCGTTGGTTTCATTTCTGGGCATCGCAATCATGCCGAGAACTTTATGATCGTTAGCGTGCGCGGCGCTGCTCAGTAGAAGACCCGCCAACAGGCTGGCGGGAAGCGTTAATGCGGCTTTCATGGTGTTTCTCTTTGACGGATTCAAAAATGTGTTCGTTGCCGTCATCTTAACGCTGCCAGAAAAACGATTCATTCCTGTAATCTTTTCTTTTTATTACAATTTTTTGGTGAATGGCTGATTTTTTATTATTGGTTTTATGAATAAATTTTGAGTGGTGATTATTCGCAATTGTACTTTTCAACCGTTTTTCCCTCATTTTATTGCCACGACGCTAAAAAAAATTTTCATGCCCCCCTTGATGACGTGGGTTACGACCCCATCTTGTAGACAACCGCAGTGGTGAGTCTGAAAAAAAACGATTCAGGGTAGTTGAAACCGCACGTTTCGCCCTTATTACAGATTCACAACCACATGATGACCGAATTTTTAGTGGAGACGTTTAGATGGGTAAAATTATTGGTATCGACCTGGGTACTACCAACTCTTGTGTAGCGATTATGGATGGCACTACTGCACGTGTGCTGGAGAACGCCGAGGGCGATCGCACCACGCCTTCTATCATTGCTTATACCCAGGATGGTGAAACTCTGGTTGGTCAGCCGGCTAAACGTCAGGCAGTGACAAACCCGCAAAACACCCTGTTTGCGATTAAACGCCTGATTGGCCGCCGCTTCCAGGACGAAGAAGTACAGCGTGATGAAGCCATCATGCCGTACAAAATCATCGGTGCTGACAACGGTGATGCATGGATTGATGTAAAAGGTCAGAAAATGGCACCGCCGCAGATTTCTGCTGAAGTGCTGAAAAAAATGAAGAAAACCGCTGAAGATTACCTGGGTGAACCGGTAACTGAAGCCGTTATCACTGTTCCTGCATACTTTAACGATGCTCAGCGTCAGGCAACCAAAGACGCCGGCCGTATCGCAGGTCTGGAAGTTAAACGTATCATTAACGAACCAACCGCCGCAGCACTGGCCTACGGTCTGGATAAAGAAGTCGGCAACCGTACTATTGCAGTCTATGACCTCGGTGGTGGTACTTTCGATATCTCTATTATCGAAATCGACGAAGTTGACGGCGAAAAAACCTTCGAAGTTCTGGCAACCAACGGTGATACCCACCTGGGTGGCGAAGACTTCGACAGCCGTATGATCAACTACCTGGTTGACGAATTTAAGAAAGATCAGGGCATTGACCTGCGTAACGACCCGCTGGCGATGCAGCGCCTAAAAGAAGCCGCTGAGAAAGCAAAGATTGAGCTGTCTTCCGCTCAGCAGACCGACGTGAACCTGCCGTACATTACTGCAGACGCGACCGGTCCGAAACACATGAACATCAAAGTGACCCGTGCGAAACTGGAAAGCCTGGTAGAAGACCTGGTGAACCGTTCTATCGAGCCGCTGAAAGTTGCTCTGCAGGATGCTGGTCTGTCTGTTTCTGACGTTCAGGATGTCATCCTGGTCGGTGGTCAGACTCGTATGCCAATGGTTCAGAAGAAAGTTGCTGAGTTCTTCGGTAAAGAACCACGTAAAGACGTTAACCCGGATGAAGCTGTGGCAATCGGTGCTGCTGTTCAGGGTGGTGTATTGACCGGTGATGTGAAAGACGTACTGCTGCTGGACGTTACCCCGCTGTCTCTGGGTATCGAAACCATGGGTGGTGTGATGACCGCACTGATCGCGAAAAACACCACCATCCCGACCAAGCACAGCCAGGTGTTCTCTACCGCTGAAGACAACCAGTCTGCGGTAACCATCCACGTGCTGCAGGGTGAACGTAAACGTGCTGCTGATAACAAAGATCTGGGTCAGTTTAACCTGGATGGTATCAGCCCGGCACCGCGCGGTATGCCGCAGATCGAAGTGACCTTCGACATCGATGCCGACGGTATCCTGCACGTTTCCGCGAAAGATAAAAACAGCGGTAAAGAGCAGAAGATCACCATCAAGGCTTCTTCTGGTCTGAACGAAGAAGAAATCCAGAAAATGGTTCGCGAAGCAGAAGCGAACGCGGAATCTGACCGTAAGTTCGAAGAACTGGTTCAGACTCGCAACCAGGGCGACCATCTGCTGCACAGCACGCGTAAGCAGGTTGAAGAAGCCGGCGATAAACTGCCAGCTGACGACAAAACTGCCATCGAGTCTGCACTGACCGCGCTGGAAACTTCTCTGAAAGGCGAAGACAAAGCGGATATCGAAGCGAAAATGCAGGCACTGGCGCAGGTTTCCCAGAAGCTGATGGAAATCGCTCAGCAGCAGCATGCACAGCAGCAAGCGGGTGCAGCAGGCGCTGATGCTTCTGCAAACAACGCGAAAGATGACGACGTTGTCGACGCTGAGTTTGAAGAAGTGAAAGACAAAAAGTAATCGCCCTGATGCAGGGTAATTAATCGGCACGGGCGTAGAGATCTCTCCACGCCCGTGCTTGTATGTTAAAGGGCTGAAAAACAACAATGGCAAAGCAAGACTATTACGAGATTTTAGGCGTTTCCAAAACAGCGGAAGAGCGTGAAATCAAAAAGGCCTACAAGCGCCTGGCCATGAAATTTCACCCGGACCGCAACCAGGGTGATAAAGAGGCCGAAGCAAAGTTCAAAGAGATCAAAGAAGCCTACGAGATCCTGACTGATGCGCAAAAACGTGCGGCTTACGATCAGTACGGCCATGCAGCATTTGAGCAAGGCGGTATGGGCGGCGGCGGCGGTTTTGGCGGCGGGGCTGACTTCAGCGATATCTTTGGTGACGTGTTTGGCGATATTTTTGGCGGCGGTCGTGGTCGTCAGCGCGCCTCACGTGGTGCTGATTTACGTTACAACATGGATCTCACTCTGGAAGAAGCCGTGCGTGGCGTCACCAAAGAGATCCGCATTCCTACGCTGGAAGAGTGTGACATTTGCCACGGTAGCGGTGCGAAGTCAGGCACTCAGCCGCAGACTTGTCCAACCTGTCATGGTTCTGGTCAGGTGCAGATGCGTCAGGGCTTTTTCGCCGTACAGCAGACCTGTCCACACTGTCAGGGCCGCGGTACGCTGATCAAAGATCCGTGCAACAAATGCCACGGTCATGGTCGTGTAGAGAAAAGCAAAACGCTGTCCGTTAAGATCCCGGCTGGTGTTGATACTGGTGACCGCATCCGCTTAGCGGGTGAAGGTGAAGCGGGTGAGCATGGCGCACCGGCAGGTGATTTGTACGTTCAGGTGCAGGTGAAACAGCACCCAATTTTCGAACGTGAAGGCAATAACCTGTACTGTGAAGTGCCGATTAACTTTGCGATGGCTGCACTGGGTGGCGAGATTGAAGTCCCGACGCTGGACGGCCGTGTGAAGTTAAAAATTCCGGGTGAAACGCAAACGGGCAAACTGTTCCGTATGCGTGGTAAAGGCGTTAAATCTGTTCGCGGTGGTGCACAGGGCGATCTGCTGTGTCGTGTGGTGGTTGAAACCCCAGTGGGCCTGAACGACAAGCAGAAGCAACTGCTGAAAGATTTGCAGGACAGTTTTGGTGGTCCAACGGGCGAGCAAAACAGCCCGCGCTCCAAAAGCTTCTTCGACGGTGTGAAGAAGTTCTTTGACGATCTGACGCGATAATTACTGCATTACATCTGATAAAAAGCCTGGGCCTCGACAGAGTCCCAGGCTTTTTTATTTTAGTATTCAATACTAAAATTGGTTCATTAGCGATAAAAATGAATGTGCAGGATAAATGATGAGAAATGATTTCCTAAGATAAAGATTTTCTTCTATTTTGTTCCCCGACTTACCCGGAGGAATAATGGATAAGATGCTTGTTCAAAGAAATGATTTTGACCTTAATTTAATTAAGATATTTAACGCTGTTGTTGAATCAGGAAACGCTTCCAAAGCTTCTGCCAGGCTATCAATAACACCAGCAGCTGTTTCCCAGTCATTAAGCCGATTACAGAGTATCTATTCGTTTAAACTCTTCGAACGAACCCGTAAAGGACTGACACCGACTAAGAAAGGGTTAGAACTTCATAAAGTCTACTGCCACGTCCTGAATACCATCAACGATACCTATTCTCCTTCAACAGATAATGATAATCCTTCAGTCATAACGGTATTAGGTAACGATATCGTAGAGCATTACTATCTGTCACATTTTATTAATGATAGTAAGTTAACTGCGGCGTATACAATAAATCATTATGCAGTGAGTAAAAATGATAAAACAAAGTTGGCTGATATGCTATTTTCCGGCATGGGAGATATATTAATTAACATTTCTCCGCCACAAGACATGGATATTGAAGTTCATCTTGTGGATGTCTTTAGACAATATGTCTGTATTTGTGGTAAAAATAATCCATTGTCAGTCCTCGATAAAATATCGTTACATCATTTTTATTCCTTTTCGCATGCTGTATATCAATCTGATATATTCTCACCAGATATAATAGATGAGTGTTGCTATTCAATAGGTAACACCGAGAATAAAATGATGCGTAAAATAGGTTATCGTAGTGATTCGATGCTAGGGGTGGTAAACATAGTAGAAACGACAGAGATGATCTGTATTATACCTTCTGAATTGGCCTCTTTTTTTAAGCATTCAATGGGATATCACATTGAAATACTGACACTACCCGAAGAGTTGTTATTTAAAACATTACCTATTTATGCTTCTTTATATAAATATAATAAATACTATGCTGTGCTTCGACAATGGATTTTTATGTTGCAGTCTAAGTATTCATCCATAAAATGATAAGGATATTTTTATGACAATGATAATTGGTTCGGAACCTACTGTTCGAGGTATCATCGAGCTTGAAACGATACTTGCGGTTATCATCGTAAGCGCATGGGGAGGCGTTGTGAGTTACCTCATGAGAGAAACTCGAAGGAGAACGCAGAAAAATATTAAAGGATGTCTAAAACAAGTTGTTATTTCATGTTTTACTGGTTTTTTGCTATCCAGCATTGCCCTTGATAAAGGCGCAGGGACTCATATGATACTTATATTGTCCGGGCTGGGTGGGGTGTTTGCAGGACCTGTATTGAAAATGTTGAAAGATAAGTTAGCACAAATTTTTGTTAAGTGAGTGGTATTGCCCATCCATGGGCATTACTGCTTTATGATAAGTAAAAGTTCAGTACGGCATATAGAATTATTAGCGCGATCAGAGCTATTGTTATAGGATAAATAAAACGATTCTGGAAAATGTGCTGTTTGTTTTCCAAACATTTAATTTCTATATCCCCATTAAGCTGGATCCCCTGACGTGGGATTGTTACAAACAAATTATCAATACCAAAAAACTTCAGGTCTTTTCTGACCAGGTATAGTAGTTGTGTTAAATTTGCATCGTTTATAAATTCACTTCTTTCTTCCCATAGTACAGCTGAAATCTGATTTTTTCTAATCACCAATTCTTGTGCATTAGTTAGAATAAAATCTAAACACTTAGACCGCATGTGGGTAAGTTTTATCGCCCGGGTCCCATCTTTGCTTTTTAACTCATGATTGATGTTATCGTATATACAGCTATTTTTAATAATGTAAATGGTCATTTATATACCAGGTTTTGTTAAAGAGTGTTCAGGAAGACTAAGTTCTAAAAATCAATTGTTCAATGTATATATATACCATTTGCATATAAAAAGGAGACAGATCACAGAAACTAACGCTAATTTAGTTTGAATGAATACTTAATTAAATACATGCTATGTTTTAAATTAGTCATTAGTCAGTGGCTATAAATATTGTGCTGATTTCTGGCGTAGGTCAAATGGCAATTTATAGTATTTTAGCCACAACGTGAGAAGCGCTATGCAATGTTATTTATTACTTATACGTTCATGATATGTTAAATCATAATATTTTATTGTTATTTATTTGTGCCACGGTGTCTATCTTATTATTTTTGAAACGTCGGTATTATGTTGCTGACAAGAAATGAATACTATTTTATGGAAAGGTGGAAATATGAACATCAATAAGTTATCTATCAGCCAGCCAGCTCCTCGCACACCCATTAACCAACAAATTGACGTTGATAATGCGATGGTACTTTCACATAATGCAATCTATCAAAGTCTGCTCGCGGCAGTGACGGACACGGATAGCTATGAGAATCCGTTAATTACTTTAGATCCTTATGGAACTGCGCCTTTAAGTCTTTATTTAGGGATATGGGGGGTACTGAATGAAGATATAACGGTTACTGTTCAGGATAGTAAGGAGAGCACCGTTGCCGTCTCATGGACATACAGCATGCAAACTGGCGCTAACCTGGTTCCTGTTTCGGGGTTAGTTGCTGGCGAAGATAATATCGTTACCTTGATCTCCGGCACGCAGATTGTAGGGCAATACACGGTAACGCCTGCAGCATTACCGCCATCGGATTCTGCGGATATTACTCTTGGCTTCCCGGTTATTACTGTAACCAAAGCCGTTGATGAATCTTCATTAGTAGCTGATGGCCTTTATTTCTCTACGTATTTTGACCGTTACAATCTGGCATTTGACCAATATGGTATCGTTCGTTGGTATGTTTCTCAGGAGATTCCTTCCTACAATTTTGTTCGAATAGACAATGGACATTTTCTGGCGACATCACAGGGTGTCAATCATTGCCTGGACATGTATGAATTTGATGTAATGGGACGAGTGTATACAGTCTATCTGCTTGATAATGAGTTTCATCACTCTATTCTGCCATTAGAGAACAATCTTGCTATTGCTCCCTCGGAGTATACCAATGGACGCCCTGACGATTATTCAACAGGCAAGGATGGTGTTTCCATTATCGATCTGACTACCGGGCTTGAAGTCGCTTATTATGATATGTTGAAAGTGATGGACTATTCACGTTCTCCACGCCCATCGGGAAGTGCGCCAGGTCAATCTGTGACGATGGATGATTGGTTGCATATCAACCAAAGCTATATTAATACGACGAACAATTTGCTGGTTTCATCCGGGCGCCACCAAAGTTCTGTTTTTGGGGTTGATGTTGAGTCGGGGCAATTGCGCTTTATTATGGCAGATCACGAGGACTGGGCCTCTGACTTTGAAGAATATCTACTTACCCCAGTTGATGAATCAGGTAATCCGTTGTTCGATTTTTCTACTCAGGAAGGAATTGATTCAGCGAACAGTGATTTCTGGACATGGGGTCAGCATAATATCGTTGAAATCCCAAATACAGAGAGTGGTATTCTGGAGTTCTTAGTGTTTGACAATGGAAATTACCGTTCCCGGGATGATGCCAAAAGTTTGCTACCGATTGATAATTTTAGCCGGGTGGTTCAGTTTAGAATCGATCTGAATACAATGACGGTATCACGTTCGTATGAATATGGTAAAGAAGAGGTGGGAAGCCGGGGATATAGCAGTTTTGTCAGTGCCAAGCATTTACTCAGTAATGGTAATCTGGTCATCCATTTTGGCGCAAGCACTATGGATGAAAATGGTCGCCCTTTATCCGCCCAGCCAGGATATAGTGATATTGTAGATCCGCTGGATGGTAGTCAGGCACTGGGTATGCTGGTACTGCAAGAAATCAATAAGGAAACCAAACAACTGCTGTTCGAGGCAACCGTAACATCGGGCTATTATAAGAATGCTGAAGTCAATGGGGATGATTATCGCTATGATATCTCAGCATTCAGAGTTTATAAATTGCCACTCTTTTAATTAGGTATAGAAAATGCGGCCATTTTATGGCCGCATGATGTTTAAATACTTGAGGCTAAGTCACTACTTGCTAATATCATCGACACGCATGGTGTGATCAGGTGTAATGTTGTTGATATGTTCCATGTAATCAACAATTGCCTGAGCAGTTTGCAGTCCCTTGATATATTTTACATTTTTACCCTTGGTGAAGGTAAACCCACCACCGCCTTTACCAATGAATGAGTCGAGCGCAACAGAGTAGTATTTATTGTCTTCTACCGGCTTGCCTTTAATATTGAATTCAACAATGCGCTGGCCTTGCGGTTTCGTACTGTCATATTTGAATTGTACGGTCTTAGAAGCATGCAGAATACCATTTTTCAGATCGGCTGCATGCGACATAATGGCTTTCAGATCTTTGCCGCTGATATCCATGCTCATCACATCATTGGTAAATGGGTACATACTCAATACATCACCATAGGTAATATTGCCTTTTGGTAGTTCGGAACGAATACCGCCAGCATTATAGAAGGCAGCATCGGCGTAAGGCACTTTATACAACAATGCATCGGTTATTAAGTTACCTGTCGTTGCTGATTCACCATAGGAGCGGGTCAGAATTTCCGGTGAGTGGGCAACGACGCGGTCAGTAATGGCCTTAACCTTATTATTCCACTCATCAATTTTCGCTTGTGTTTGTGGATCGGGTTTGTAGGTATCTGCGTACATCGTGATGAGTTTGCCGTTGTAGCTATCCACTTTTTTCGTTTCAGGGTTCCAGTCAAGTACCAGCTTACCTAATTCAATCGTATAGGCATCAGTAGAGACGACAAGCGTATCTCCGACTTTAATCGGCTCCGGTGTACCCTTATGAGCGTGACCGGTGATAAGCACGTTCAACCCGTAACCTTCAAGCGTTTTAGCCATTTCAACATCGGTCTTCAGCGCGCGAGCAACATCATCATCACCACCACTGGACTGGCGGCCTGGGACGCCTTCATGCGCAAGAAGCACAGTGAGGTCAACTTTTCCCTTTAACTCTTCCAGCTGTTTTTTCACATAAGGAACAGGATCCCGGCAGTCCACACCTTCACGTACACCTGCTGCAATCGCTTCATAAAACGCGGAAACACCGTGCATACCAATAACACCAATTTTTAAGCCATCTTTTTCGACGATGGTATACGGTGTTTTAATCAACGGGTTTTCCGTTCCGCTGTAAAAAACGTTGTCGAGCAGCACCGGAAATTTAAGTTTGCTGAGTTGTGTGACCAAATTCTCATGCCCGTGATCAAACTCATGGTTCCCTACTGAGACGGCATCATAGGGCATAGTATTCAGTATATCGATAATGGCTTCACCTTTGGTTAAGGTGCTGATATACGGTCCGGTAAAATAGTCACCAGCGTCAAAGAAAAAAACATCTTTTTCTTTGGCTTTTGCATCTTTAACAATTTTCGAAATGGGCGCAAACCCACCAACTTCACGGGTTTTAGACACATAAGGAATAATTTCTGGAGAGACGTGGGCATGTAAATCATTGGTGTAATAGATTGTGATATCTCGGGCATCAGCGGAGAACGTTACGGCTGATGATAACCCGATACACAGAGAAAGTAATGATACTGAAAATTTCTTTTTCATATTAACCATCCATTTGTTAAATATACAACATCGGTCTATGTCTAATTTATTGATAAACATATATCTAAGATTAATTGCTAACTATAGAGTTTACTTTTCTGCTGATGAATTAGAATTCAAAACCCACCAGGTAATTCATACGGTCACCATAATCCTGATACCCTAATTTATTATTGAAGTAACGATAGGATACAGAGGCTGTCCAGCGGGGCATAAATTTCCAGGTAAATGTAACGGCACCATTTAGACCCGTTTTCCCACCTTGCTGCTCTGCATAAGCATCATTACGATCCATTTCAACTTCATTCCAGTTTGAAATGGCAAATTTCTCATTAAGCATTTCGAAATTATATGCAGCAACCCAGCCAAGGACATAGCCGTTAAATCCATTAGCCTGACCGTATTTTGCAGAGTTATAGTCGCTGGATAAATTATGTATCGCGACATAAGGTTTGATAAACCATGATTTCTCTACCAGACCCAGGTAGCCTACCCCATACATCATGTTCAACTCATCACCAAATTTGTTTTCCATCGACATATAAAGTTTAGTCATTAACGTAAAATCAGACCCTTCTATCGGACGATAATGTCCAAGAAATTGAGTCGTATGGTTACGTCCTTCTACTGGATGGTTGAGTACATTCATTTCGTAAAATGAGGCGAATTCACCTCTATCAAAAACAGCGCCGAAATCAGCAACAGCTTTCCATACTTCACCTCGATCGACGTTCACAAATCCTTTATTCCAGTCACCGTAGCCGAGGCTAATCTTTCCATAGACGCGTTTTAGTTCAGCAGAATGGCTATTGAAGGTGGATAAGATAACGCATGCAGCAAGTAGACTCTTAATATATATTTTATTCATGCTCAACTCCATGAGGTAAAGATACTAATAATGTGCGGAAAAAATGAGAGTCTATTGATTGGGGGTTTATTCGTGAGTGATAGATGTCGCAAAAATGTCAGTGATTGAGTGTTAACGGTGCCAGGTGTCAATTAGTGTTGTTTTTTAAATGGCAACTTGATGTTTTTTGAAAGTGTTCAGTGTTACAACAGTAACATGGATTTTTTATTCGGTATTTTATTTTTTTTATCTGTTAAGTATTATTCCTTGGAGATTAATAGGTTAGCGATGAGAAAACAACATATACTGACATTAGAAGGGTAAAGGAAAATGTATCCCATAACATTTGGGATCTTCATCACTTGTTGGCGTATTCATTTCTAATAAACTTTTCTTCGCTGCATTATATAGATAAGTCTGGTATTTATATTGTTAATATGGCTTTCGTGATTAATATAATATCTGTGAATGTATATTGTTCTTTGTTTTTCTGTCGCTATTACATCGCCATGTAATAGCGAGGGTGGAAATTAAACAGAAATTTAATTTTTTGGTAGATCTGTCGCGTAATTGACTATGTGATAATTCAAAGGAGTTGGAATGAAAAGAACTGTCGTTGCCAGCATGATCGGATTGGCTCTATGTGCCGGGAGTGCATTATCAACCGTACAAGCCGCTGCGGATAAACGCCCTAACTTAGTCATCATTCTTGCAGATGATTTAGGTTATGGCGATCTGGCGACTTATGGCCATCGAATCGTTAAAACGCCTAATATCGACAAACTGGCTCAGGACGGGGTGAAATTTACCGATTATTATGCGCCAGCTCCTCTGTGTTCTCCCTCTCGAGCTGGGTTGCTTACTGGCCGAATGCCGTTTCGTACAGGGATTCGCTCCTGGATCCCTGAAGGCACTAATGTTGCGTTAGGTCGAAATGAACTGACTATTGCTAACTTGCTGAAGCAACAGGGTTACGATACGGCGATGATGGGTAAGCTGCATCTTAATGCTGGTGGCGACCGTACTGACCAACCACAGGCAAAAGATATGGGTTTTGACTATGGTCTGGTCAATGCTTCCGGCTTTGTGACCGATTCTACGTTGGATAATGCCAAAGAACGTCCACGCTATGGCACCGTGCATCCCACTGGGTTTGTGCGTAATGGCAAATCGATTGGCAGAGCGGACACCTATAGCGGTGAACTGGTCAGCTCCGAAGTTGTGAACTGGCTGGATAATAAGAAAGATGATAAACCGTTCTTTCTATATGTTGCGTTTACAGAGGTTCACAGCCCACTGGCTTCACCCCAAAAATACCTTGATATGTACTCGCAATACATGAGTGATTATCAAAAACAGCATCCGGATCTGTTCTATGGTGACTGGGCTGATAAACCGTGGCGCGGTACGGGAGAGTATTACGCTAACATCAGCTATATGGATGCTCAGGTCGGTAAAGTGATGGATAAGATCAAGGCGATGGGCGAAGAAGATAACACCATTGTTATCTTTACCAGTGATAACGGACCTGTCACTCGTGAAGCACGTAAAGTGTATGAGCTGAATCTGGCGGGTGAGACCGATGGCTTGCGTGGCCGTAAAGATAACTTGTGGGAAGGCGGGATCCGCGTTCCGGCAATTATCAAATATGGCAAACATATTCCACAAGGGATGGTCTCTGATACGCCGGTTTACGGTCTTGATTGGTTGCCGACGTTGGCCAACATGATGAATTTCAAACTCCCAACAGATCGTTCCTACGATGGGCAGTCTCTGGTGCCGCTGCTTGAGCAGAAAACGTTAAACCGTGAAAAACCGCTGATCTTCGGTATTGATATGCCATTCCAGGACGACCCTACCGATGAGTGGGCTATGCGTGATGGTGACTGGAAAATGATCATCGATCGTGAGAATAAGCCGAAGTATCTCTATAACCTGAAACAGGATCGGTTTGAAACGCTTAACTTGATTGGCAAACAGCCTGATATTGAAAAACAGATGTACGGTAAATTCCTGAAGTACAAAAAGGATATTGATAACGATTCATTGATGAAAGCTCGAGGCGAGAAACCGACTCCGGTCACCTGGGGCTAACCGGATAATAATAAAAATACAGTGTATGCCACTTAGGGCTATGCCCGCCTGGCTCAGCACTTTGGTGCTGGGCTGGGTTCTTTTATTTATGGACCTTCGCGATGCACAGGAAAAGTTGCCAGGTAATGATTAAGCCGACAGGGTCGGTATGCAATCTGGACTGTAAATACTGCTTTTACCTGGAGAAAGAAAAACTGTATCCAGACAGAAAAGGTAATTACAGGATGTCAGATTCCATGCTGGAATTATTCATCAAACAACACATTGCCGCACAGGATGTGGATGAAGTCATTTTTGCATGGCAAGGTGGAGAACCGACACTGATGGGGCGCGCATTTTATCAGCGAGCGGTTGAGTTTCAGCAACATTACGCGAGAGGGAAGAGCATTGTTAATACTTTCCAGACGAACGGCATTTTAATCGATGATGAATGGGCTGTTTTTTTCCGGCAGAATGATTTCCTGGTCGGGATCTCTGTTGATGGTGATGCCGTGCTACATGATGAATGGCGTGTGACTCGTTCGGGTAAACCGACGCACAGAAAAGTTGAACAGGCCATTGAATGTCTGGTACGCCATGGCGTCGAATTTAATACACTGACGGTTGTTAATCACACTAATATGCGTTTCCCACTGCAGGTCTATCAATACCTGAAAAGTATTGGCAGCCGATATATGCAATTTATCCCGCTCGTTGAACGATGCAGCGCTAGCGAGGATGGCAGGTTGGCACATCCTGATGATAAACAGATAACCATGATGCCGTGGTCTGTTGATTCCCTTCAGTTCGGCCACTTCCTCAATGCCATTTTTGATGTCTGGATCCGTGAGGACATTGGTAATATTGGCATACAACTCTTTGAGCAGACGCTTGGGGCCTGGTGTGGTCTACCTCCGCAAGTCTGCGTGTTTGCTCCCACATGCGGTAGTGCGTTTGCGATGGAAATGAACGGTGATGTCTATAACTGCGATCACTTTGTCTATCCACAGTACAAGTTGGGAAATATTCAGCATACGACGCTACGCGCAATGAACAATAGCGAGCAGAACCGGCAATTCGGCAATGATAAAAACCGTACAATGGCGCAAGAATGCTACTCCTGTCAGTGGCAATTTGCCTGCCATGGGGGATGCCCCAAACACCGTTTTTTACCTTCGGCCTCAGGGATGTTGAATCAGAACTATTTATGCGCTGGTTATCAGGCATTTTTTGCCCATACAGCATTGGCGATGGGGGCGATGAAGACGCTCTGTGAAAATAATATTTCACCCGCAGAGATAAAAACAATATTTGTATGACAGTAATATTCGCAGGGAGTGAATATGTTTTTCCAAATCAATGTCGATGCTTGTAAAACGCCTGAGTGCAAAAATATGGGTATCCTCAACAGCCCGGATTATTTGGTGCAAGGTAAGGACATTTTGTGCAGAGAATGTGGATTCTCATTCCCGGTCATTTCTGAACGTTCGCTCAATCTTTTCCGTCTGTCGGCTAACCTGCCCTGGAGAGGGCTAATTAAGGCTTGTCCTGGTTGTGGCAGTTCGTCATTGAAAAAGTACGGTTTTTCCGCCCAGGGAGAGGCCCGACTGTACTGTCTTCAGTGTCATAAAACCTTTGTTTTCCTTGGTCGGCATAAAGCGGATGTCCGCCAGGAAAGCCTTGCCAGACTTATCCTGGAAGGTGCCTCATTGGCAGATATCAGAACGACGCTTTCATTAGACAGCACAGGACTGAACCGTGCATTACAAAAATTATCTCGCAGCGTAAATCAATCCGAACGAGAATTCACATTTCCAGCATTCGATTTGGCCATGAGCACACGCGCTTTTCGGGTTAAATTTAACGGTGGCGACCACAGCCTGTATGTTCTGGTTACGGCAGAGGAAAGCAGTGGTAGAGTTATTGCTGTGACAACCAATTATTCCACTCAGGCTGTAGAAGAAGAATATCAGTATATTTCTGACTATGAAGAACGCCTACCATCCGGCACGCTAGCGCATCTTGTCCAACGTAAAGAACTCATGACAATGCGACGAAACACATTATTTGATGTGGATTATGGTCCCGCCGCGTTGCACAAAAACGATCCCGGAATGTTGGTAAAACCCGTCCTCCCTGCATATCGACATTTTGAGTTGGTCAAAGAACTTACAGATGAACGAACCCTTAATGTTCAGCACTACATTGATCATGAATGTTTTATATTAGGGGGATGTATGATGGCGAATTTGAAATCTATTCGACAAAGCCGTTGTCATATCTCATTTGTAAGAGAAATGGGTGACTTGCCATCGGATGCAAACTTTCCCTATCGTGTATTTCGTAGCGGTGGAATACGTAATAATGTCTGGCGTTCTTTTTCGTCTCGCGGTTATGCTAAAGCCGTATGTAATCTAACAGGGAATAAAAAAACGAGTATGCTGCGTTATGCAACCCTAACCGGAGCAACAAAATTCATCCAGTTTTTACAGGTACATCCATTTTTCTTACAACTCAGTCGTTTGTCGCCAGCAAATGTCACAATGGTATTGAATTACTTAAAGTTTGAATATAACAAAAACATCACACTATAACATATTTTACATTGATAGTAATTGATGCCTTTTTATTATCTGATTGATGATTTTCCATGTATTTGTTTTATTGTTCCGCTGTGGAACGGTGAAATGAATACAATGGAGATTTATAATGGAAAATATTCCTGCGCAGAATCTTAAGTTACCGACTCCTCGCCCGGCAGTGAATCAGGGTATCGACACTAATAATGAGATAGTTCTCAGTCATACAGCTATTTACCAAGATTGTCTGGCGCAGATCACTGACGAGAATACACTAGATAATGCACTTATTATTCTCAATCCTTATGGCACCGCTCCCTTAAGTGCTTATGCCGGTGTTTGGAGCGATGAAGTACGCACCATTACGTTAAACATTCAGGATTTGGCGCAAAATGCGATGTTGATTACCCAAGAGGTTACGTTGAGTGTGGGGGAAAATTTGCTGCCTGTACTGGGTCTGGTGGCTGATACCGATAACCTACTTACCCTATTGGTTGACGAGGAGATCAATGCGACTTACACGATTGCAACTCAACCTTTGCCTGAAACAGATTCTGCAGATGTGCAGCTTGGGTTCCCCATTGTTAATGTGACGCAATCGGCGACTGACACAGATATGCTTGCGCCGGGCTGTTATTTTATTACACATTTCGATCGTTATAATTACGCTCTGGATCAGGATGGCGTGGTGCGCTGGTATGTTACACAAGACTTCCCATCCTTCAATTTGGTTCGTGTGGATAATGGTCATTTCCTGGCAACCTCAGAAGCCAAAAATACCTATCTGGATATGTATGAGTTTGACATGATGGGGCGGCTGTATACATTTTATATGTTGGACAACCAGTTCCACCATTCAATTTGGCAGTGGGACAGTAATACTATTGTTGCGCCCTCTGAATATACTTCTGGTCGTCCTGATTCGCTGAAAACGAATGAGGATGGCGTATCTGTGGTTGATCTTTCAACGGGACAGGAGATTGCTTATTACGATATGGCAACGATTCTGGATACCTCCCGTACAGCGCGTCCAACAGGGACCGCTCCAGGTGAAGACGCGACCGTTCAGGACTGGCTGCATATCAACCAGAGCTATGTTAATGAAACGAATAATTTGCTAATTGCCTCAGGACGCCATCAGAGTGCTGTTTTTGGTATCGATCTGGAAACTGAAGCGCTGCAGTTTATTATGTCCACGCATGAGGATTGGACAGAGGATTATCAGCCTTATCTTCTTACTCCTGTCGACAGCGAAGGCATTCCTCTTTACGACCTCAGTAATCAAGATGATGTGGATGCTGCAAACCGAGATTTTTGGTCGTGGGGGCAGCATAACGTGGTTGAGGTGGCTAATGACGAACCGGGAATTGTTGAGTTTATGGTCTTTGACAACGGTAACTTTCGCTCCCGTGAAGACAGTAAAAGTCTTCTCCCGCCAGATAACTACAGCCAGGTTGTGCATTTCATCGTTGATCTGAATTTGATGACGGTTATGCGTCCTTTCGCGTATGGGAAAGAGTTGGGATCTCGCGGTTATAGCAGCTGTGTGAGCGCTAAAGAAGTACAGCAAAACGGGAATATTGTGGTGCATTTTGGCGACTGTACGTTTGATGAAAATGGACTCGCTATTTCTTGCCAGCCGGGAGACAGTGATATTGATGACCCACGAGCGGGAAGTGAAGCAATGGGTAACTTGCTCCTGCAGGAGATCGATCCAGAGACGAAGTCGGTGCTTTTTGAAGCGACGATGACCTCCGGTTACTATAAGAGTGAAGACGTTAATGGCGCAGGTTATCGCTATGACATCACCAGTTTCCGTGTGTACAAAATGAATCTCTATGCTTAAGTGTGTGTTTTACGCTCCAGCGTGAATTTTTCTCAGCCCAACGAACAGTTGGGCTTTTTTATTCGTAAAAACCGATCTATTCATCATGAATAATCTAATATTAACGATGAATTATGCGGAGTAAGATAGTAATTACGAAGTATTCACCCAATAGAGAGAATAAAAGTGAAACATCTACATCGTTTTTTTAGTAGCGACGCCTCGGGCGGCATAATTCTGATCATCGCTGCAGCGGTAGCCATGTTGATGGCCAATATCGGGGTCACCAGTGGATGGTACCACGCCTTTCTGGAGACGCCTGTTCAACTGCGGGTTGGCGCGCTTGAGATCAACAAAAATATGCTGTTGTGGATCAACGATGCCTTGATGGCGGTGTTTTTCCTGCTGATCGGTCTGGAAGTGAAGCGTGAGCTGATGCAGGGATCGCTTGCCAGTTTGCGTCAGGCAGCGTTCCCGATCATTGCGGCGATTGGCGGCATGATTGTCCCGGCGTTGCTGTATCTGGCATTTAACTATGCCGATCCCGTCACTCGTGAAGGGTGGGCTATCCCTGCAGCAACGGATATTGCTTTTGCGTTAGGCGTGCTGGCGCTGCTGGGCAGTCGTGTCCCGCTGGCGCTGAAAATCTTCCTGATGGCGCTGGCGATTATTGATGACCTCGGCGCCATTGTGATTATTGCATTGTTCTACACCAGCGATCTTTCACTGCTTTCGTTGGGGGTTGCCGCTCTGGCCATTGTTATTCTGGCTGCGTTGAATCTGTGTGGCGTAAGACGGACGGGTATTTACATTCTGGTCGGCGTTGTGCTGTGGACTGCGGTACTGAAATCTGGCGTGCACGCGACTCTGGCCGGGGTGATTGTGGGCTTCTTCATTCCGTTAAAGGAAAAACATGGGCGCTCACCGGCGAAGCGTCTGGAGCACGTCCTGCATCCGTGGGTGGCTTATCTGATTCTGCCGCTGTTTGCCTTTGCTAACGCAGGTGTTTCGCTGCAGGGCATTACGCTGGATGGATTGACCTCGATTCTGCCACTGGGAATTATCGCTGGCCTGCTCATCGGTAAGCCGCTGGGGATTAGCCTGTTCTGCTGGCTGGCGCTCCGCCTGAAGTTGGCACAGCTGCCAGAAGGCACGAATTTCCAGCAGATCATGGCGGTAGGTATTCTGTGCGGCATTGGTTTCACCATGTCGATTTTCATTGCCAGCCTGGCGTTCGGCAGCGTTGATCCAGAGCTGATTAACTGGGCAAAACTGGGGATCCTGATCGGTTCTTTGCTGTCGGCAGTGATCGGCTATTGCTGGTTACGCACTCGATTGAACGTGTCAGCCTGATCGGCTGACGCTTTTGTGACAATTTTCAGGGAGAGAGTATGTCTCATATCAATTACAACCACCTGTATTACTTCTGGCATGTGTATAAGGAAGGTTCGGTGGTTGGTGCAGCAGAAGCGCTTTATCTGACGCCACAGACCATTACCGGGCAGATTAAAGCGCTTGAGGAACGCTTACAGGGAAAATTGTTCAAGCGTAAGGGGCGCGGACTGGAGCCCAGTGAACTGGGCGAATTAGTCTTTCGCTATGCGGATAAAATGTTCACGTTAAGCCAGGAGATGCTGGATATCGTGAACTATCGCAAAGAGTCTAATTTATTGTTCGATGTCGGTGTGGCGGATGCGTTGTCTAAACAGCTGGTCAGCAGTGTGCTGGATGCCGCTGTGGTGGAAGATGAACAAATCCACCTGCGCTGCTTTGAATCTACGCACGAGATGCTGCTAGAGCAGCTCAGTCAGCACAAGCTGGATATGATTATCTCAGATTGTCCGATTGATTCGACGCAGCAGGAAGGTCTGTTCTCGGTGAAAATAGGCGAGTGTTGTGTCAGTTTTTGGTGCACGAATCCCTTGCCTGAGAAGCCATTTCCGGCCTGTCTTGAAGAGCGGCGATTGCTGATCCCAGGCCGTCGTTCAATGCTGGGGCGTAAGTTGCTGAACTGGATTAACTCTCAGGGGCTGAATGTTGAAATCCTCGGGGAGTTTGATGATGCCGCATTGATGAAAGCCTTCGGTGCCACGCACAATGCTATTTTCGTTGCCCCAACGCTCTATTCGAACAATTTCTATGCCGATGATTCGATTGTGGAGATTGGACGTGTGGAGAATGTGATGGAGGAATACCATGCCATTTTTGCGGAGAGAATGATCCAGCACCCGGCGGTGCAGCGTATTTGTAATGCGGACTATTCCGCGCTCTTTACGCCAGTGAGCAAATAAGCAGACATAAAAAAACCCGCTTACGCGGGTTTTTTTACAAAGCGACAACAAGCAGACGATTAAGCCAGTTTGTTGATCTGTGCAGTCAGGTTTGCTTTATGACGTGCAGCTTTGTTTTTGTGGATCAGACCTTTAGCAGCCTGACGGTCCACGATTGGTTGCATTTCGTTAAATGCTTTCAGTGCAGTAGCTTTGTCGCCAGCTTCGATAGCTGCGTATACTTTCTTGATGAAAGTACGCATCATAGAGCGACGGCTAGCGTTGTGCTTGCGGGCCTTTTCAGACTGAACGGCGCGCTTCTTAGCTGATTTGATATTAGCCAAGGTCCAACTCCCAAATGTGTTCTATATGGACAATTCAAAGGCCGAGGAATATGCCCTTTTAGCCTTCTTTTGTCAATGGATTTGTGCAAATAAGCGCCGTTTAAATTGCAGCACTCGTTGCGTAGTGATGGCGCAGGATTCTACCAGCTTGCGTGCTGTGAATACAGCTTTTCGATGAGAAAAATTGAATTGGTTTACCGGTGAAGGGCATCAATTTGTTTCATAACAATGAAAACAATCTTCTTTCTGTTTCGAGGAAACAATCGCCGGTTAACCTTGACCGCTGTACAGGGTATACTTTCACGATTTTCACTGTTTTGAGCCAGACATGAAGCTGATACGAGGCATACATAATCTCAGTCAGGCCCCGCATGGGTGTGTGCTGACTATTGGTAATTTCGACGGCGTGCACCGTGGCCACCGTGCCTTGTTGCAGGGCTTGCAGGAAGAAGGGCGCAAACGCGGTCTGCCAGTGATGGTGATGATTTTCGAGCCACAGCCGCTGGAACTGTTTGCGACGGATAAGTCACCTGCGCGACTTACCCGCCTGCGGGAAAAACTGCGTTATCTGGCCGAATGCGGCGTGGATTACGTGCTGTGCGTGCGTTTTGACAGGCGTTTCGCCGCATTAACGGCACAGACCTTTATCAGCGACCTGCTGGTGAAGCGCCTTGGTGTACAATTTCTTGCTGTTGGTGATGATTTCCGCTTTGGCGCTAGCCGCGCGGGCGATTTCTTGTTATTACAGGAAGCGGGCGCTGAGTATGGTTTTGATATCACCAGTACCCAAACCTTCTGTGAAGGCGGTGTGCGGATCAGCAGCACCGCTGTGCGTCAGGCGCTGGCAGACGATAACCTGCAACTGGCCGAAAGTTTGCTTGGACACCCTTTTACCATTTCAGGACGCGTCGTACATGGCGATGAACTGGGGCGAACTATCGGTTTCCCGACGGCAAATTTACCGCTGCGTCGCCAGGTTTCCCCAGTGAAAGGGGTATATGCGGTTGAAGTGATGGGATTGGGTGAAAAGCCTTTTCCCGGCGTAGCTAACATTGGCACCCGTCCGACGGTTGCCGGTGTACGTCAGCAGTTGGAAGTGCATCTACTGGATGTTGCAATGGACCTCTACGGTCGCCATATAGATGTAGTACTGCGTAAAAAGATACGCAACGAACAGCGATTTGCTTCGCTGGATGAACTAAAAGCGCAGATTGCGCGTGATGAGTTAACTGCCCGCGATTTTTTTGGGCTAACAAAACCGGCTTAATGCCTATACGAGTTTTAAATACGGAACCGAGAATCTGATGAGTGACTATAAATCAACCCTGAATTTGCCGGAAACAGGGTTCCCGATGCGCGGCGATCTCGCCAAGCGTGAACCGGGAATGCTGGCGCGTTGGACTGATGATGACCTGTACGGCATCATTCGTGCGGCCAAAAAAGGCAAAAAAACCTTCATTCTGCATGATGGCCCTCCTTATGCGAATGGCAGCATTCATATTGGTCACTCGGTTAACAAGATTCTGAAAGACATTATCGTGAAGTCCAAAGGACTCACGGGTTATGACTCGCCTTACGTTCCGGGCTGGGACTGCCACGGTCTGCCTATCGAGCTGAAAGTGGAGCAGGAATACGGTAAACCCGGTGAGAAGTTCACCGCTGCGGAGTTCCGTGCTAAGTGCCGCGAATATGCTGCAACGCAGGTTGACGGTCAGCGTAAAGACTTTATTCGTCTTGGCGTGCTGGGCGACTGGTCGCATCCGTATCTGACCATGGACTTCAAAACTGAAGCCAACATCATTCGCGCGCTGGGTAAAATCATCGGTAACGGCCACCTGCATAAAGGCGCGAAACCCGTGCACTGGTGCGTTGACTGTCGTTCTGCGCTGGCGGAAGCGGAAGTTGAGTATTATGACAAAACGTCTCCATCTATCGACGTTGCGTTCCATGCGGCCGACCCGGACGCAGTAAAAGCAAAATTTGGCGTCTCTGATGTCAATGGCCCAATCTCTCTGGTTATCTGGACCACCACCCCGTGGACGTTACCGGCTAACCGTGCGATCTCTCTGGCACCTGACTTTGACTATGCGCTGGTACAGATGGACGGCCAGGCGGTAATTCTGGCAAAAGATCTGGTTGAAAGCGTAATGCAACGTATTGGCGCGGCTGAATACACTATCCTTGGCACCGTAAAAGGCGCTGAGCTGGAACTGCTGCGCTTTACCCATCCGTTTATGGGCTTTGACGTACCGGCTATCCTTGGCGATCACGTTACGCTGGATGCGGGTACCGGTGCGGTCCATACCGCTGGCGGCCACGGCCCGGATGACTACGTCATCAGCCAGAAATACGGTCTGGAAATCGCTAACCCGGTTGGCCCGGACGGCGCATACCTGGCGGGCACCTACCCGGAACTCGATGGTGTGAACGTCTTTAAAGCTAACGACAAAATTGTTGCGCTGCTGAGTGAAAAAGGCGCGCTGCTGCACGTTGAGAAGATGCAGCACAGCTATCCATGCTGCTGGCGTCACAAGTCGCCGATCATCTTCCGCGCAACTCCGCAGTGGTTCGTCAGCATGGATCAGAAAGGCCTGCGTGCGCAGTCGCTGAAAGAGATCAAAGGCGTACAGTGGATCCCTGACTGGGGCCAGGCGCGTATTGAATCGATGGTTGCTAACCGTCCTGACTGGTGTATCTCCCGTCAGCGTACGTGGGGCGTGCCGATGTCTCTGTTTGTCCACAAAGACACCGAAGAGCTGCACCCGCGCGCTATCGAACTGATGGAAGAAGTTGCCAAACGTGTTGAGGTAGACGGTATCCAGGCGTGGTGGGATCTCGACCCGAAAGATATCCTCGGCGATGAAGCTGATCAGTACGTCAAAGTACCGGATACGCTGGACGTGTGGTTTGACTCCGGTTCAACCCATTCATCCGTCGTTGACGTGCGTCCTGAGTTTGCAGGCCATGCGGCAGATATGTATCTGGAAGGCTCTGACCAGCACCGTGGTTGGTTCATGTCTTCTTTGATGATCTCCACCGCCATGAAAGGCAAAGCGCCTTACCGCCAGGTACTGACTCATGGTTTCACCGTTGATGGTCAGGGCCGTAAGATGTCCAAGTCTATCGGTAACACTGTTTCTCCGCAGGATGTGATGAACAAACTGGGCGCGGATATTCTGCGTCTGTGGGTGGCATCGACCGACTATACCGGTGAAATGGCTGTTTCCGATGAAATTCTGAAACGTGCCGCTGACAGCTATCGTCGTATCCGTAACACCGCGCGCTTCCTGCTGGCGAACCTGAACGGGTTCGATCCGGTGAAAGACATGGTGAAACCGGAAGATATGGTGGTACTGGACAGGTGGGCGGTAGGTTGTGCGCAAGCGGCTCAGGAAGAGATCCTGAAAGCTTACGAAGCCTATGACTTCCACGAAGTGGTACAGCGTCTGATGCGCTTCTGCTCCGTAGAAATGGGGTCGTTCTACCTTGATATCATCAAAGACCGTCAGTACACCGCGAAAGCGGACAGCGTGGCGCGTCGTAGCTGCCAGACTGCGCTGTTCCATATTGCGGAAGCGCTGGTTCGTTGGATGGCACCGATCATGTCCTTCACCGCAGACGAAATCTGGGGTTACCTGCCGGGTTCCCGCGAGAAATACGTCTTCACTGGTGAATGGTACGACGGTCTGTTTGGCTTAGGCGAAACCGAAGCCATGAACGACGCATTCTGGGACGAGCTGCTGAAAGTACGTGGCGAAGTGAACAAGGTTATCGAGCAGGCGCGTGCGGATAAGAAAGTCGGCGGTTCTCTGGAAGCGGCAGTGACCCTGTACGCCGAACCTGAACTGGCGGCGAAACTGACCGCACTAGGCGAAGAGTTGCGTTTTGTCCTGTTGACCTCCGGTGCGACTGTTGCGGATTATGCCGCAGCACCTGCTGATGCTCAGCAGAGCGAATTGCTCAAAGGGCTGAAGATCGTACTGAGTAAAGCCGAAGGTGAGAAGTGCCCGCGCTGCTGGCATTACACCACTGACGTCGGCCAGGTGGCGGAACATGCAGATATCTGCGGACGCTGTGTCAGCAACATCGCCGGTGATGGCGAACAACGTAAGTTTGCCTGATGAGTAAGCCTCTTTGTTCAACAGGGCTACGCTGGCTGTGGCTGGTGGTAGCCGTGCTGATTATTGACTTAGGCAGCAAATACCTGATCCTCCAGAACTTTGCTCTGGGGGATACGGTGTCGCTGTTCCCGTCGCTTAATCTGCACTATGCACGTAACTACGGTGCGGCGTTCAGCTTCTTAGCCGATAGCGGTGGCTGGCAGCGTTGGTTCTTTGCCGGCATTGCCATCGGTATTTGCGTCATCCTGATGGTGATGATGTATCGCTCGAAGGCGACGCAGAAGCTGAATAACATCGCGTATGCGTTAATCATTGGCGGTGCGCTGGGCAACTTGTTCGACCGCCTGTGGCACGGCTTTGTGGTTGATATGATTGACTTTTACGTCGGAGACTGGCATTTCGCGACCTTCAACCTGGCAGATACGGCGATTTGTATCGGCGCGGCGTTGATTGTTCTTGAAGGCTTCTTACCGTCGAAAGAGAAAAAAGCCGCATAAAAAATGCCGGATGGCGCTATGCTAATCCGGCCTACAATATACTGCGATCCTTGTAGGCCCGGTAAGCGTAGCGCCACCGGGCAAACAGTCGGCAGCAATTTTAAAGAGCAACCTGCATGTCTAAATCAGTACAGAGTAACAGTGCGGTGCTGGTGCACTTCACCCTCAAGCTCGACGATGGCTCCACCGCAGAGTCAACCCGCAATAACGGCAAGCCTGCGCTGTTTCGCCTGGGCGATGGTTCTCTGTCTGAAGGACTGGAGCAGCACCTGCTGGGGTTAAAAGAGGGCGATAAAACCACGTTCTCCCTGGAACCGGATGCGGCCTTTGGCATCACCAGCCCGGACTTAATTCAGTATTTCTCGCGTCGGGAATTTATGGACGCGGGTGAGCCAGAAATTGGCGCAATCATGCTCTTTACCGCAATGGACGGCAGTGAGATGCCAGGTGTTATCCGCGAAATCAACGGTGATTCGATCACGGTTGATTTCAACCATCCGCTGGCTGGGCATACCGTTCATTTTGATATTGAAGTGCTGGAAGTCGAACCAGTACTGGAGGCGTAAAATGCAGATCCTGTTGGCCAACCCGCGCGGTTTCTGCGCTGGCGTAGACCGCGCTATCAGCATTGTAGAAAACGCGCTGGCTATTTACGGCGCGCCGATTTATGTCCGTCACGAAGTGGTGCATAACCGCTACGTGGTGGATAGCCTGCGTGAGCGCGGCGCTATTTTTATTGAGCAAATCAGTGAAGTGCCAGACGGCTCAATTTTGATTTTCTCAGCCCACGGCGTATCTCAGGCAGTGCGTAACGAAGCCAAAGGCCGCGACCTTACAGTTTTTGATGCGACCTGTCCGTTGGTGACCAAGGTGCACATGGAAGTCGCCCGGGCCAGCCGTCGCGGCGAAGAGTCGATCCTGATCGGTCACGCCGGGCACCCGGAAGTTGAAGGTACGATGGGCCAATACAGCAACCCGCAAGGGGGGATGTATCTGGTTGAATCACCGGAAGATGTGCTGAAACTGGACGTGAAAAATGAAGGTAAACTTTCCTTCATGACGCAGACCACGCTCTCCGTTGACGATACTTCGGATGTCATCGACGCGCTGCGCCAACGCTTCCCGAAAATCGTCGGGCCGCGAAAAGACGATATCTGCTATGCCACCACTAACCGTCAGGAAGCGGTACGTGCGCTGGCGGAGCAGGCGGATGTTGTGTTGGTTGTTGGCTCGAAAAACTCGTCTAACTCTAACCGTCTGGCTGAACTGGCGCAGCGGATGGGGAAAGCCGCGTATCTGATTGATGATGCGACTGATATCCAGGAAGAGTGGGTGAAAGCCGCGAAATGTGTGGGCGTAACGGCCGGTGCTTCGGCACCCGATATTCTGGTTCAGAATGTGATTGCTCGTCTGCAGGAGTTGGGCGGTGGAGAAGCTATCCCCCTTGAAGGCCGTGAAGAGAATATCGTTTTCGAAGTGCCTAAAGAACTGCGTGTGGATGTTCGTGAAGTAGAGTAAGTCTTTCACGCCACGATTATGCGAAGATGCCAGACTTAACGTCTGGCATTTTTTTTGGAGAAACCATGCGCTTACCGATCATTCTTGATACCGATCCCGGCATTGATGATGCCGCTGCAATTGCCGCTGCGTTGTTTGCCCCTGAGTTGGATCTACAACTAATGACCACGGTAGCAGGCAATGTTTCGGTGGAAAAAACCACCCGTAATGCGTTGCAGTTACTGCATTTCTGGAAGGCGGATATTCCCCTGGCGCAGGGCGCATCCATGCCGCTGGTGCGCCCGTTGCGCGATGCTGCTTCTGTACACGGGGAGTCCGGCATGGAAGGGTACGAATTTGTCGAGCACGACCGCCAGCCGCTGGCAAAACCTGCTTTTCAGGCTATCCGTGACGCGTTGATGCATGCCCCACAACCGGTGACGTTGGTCGCCATTGGCCCCTTAACGAATATTGCGTTGCTCCTCACTCATTATCCTGAGTGTACCTTCAATATTCACCGCCTGGTGATTATGGGCGGTTCGGCTGGGCGCGGGAACTTCACGCCAAACGCTGAGTTTAATATTGCTATCGACCCGGAAGCGGCAGCGAAAGTATTCCAGAGTGGGCTGGAGATTGTAATGTGCGGGCTGGACGTGACCAACCAGGCCATGCTTGCGCCGGATTATCTGGCGACGTTACCAGGGCTTAATCAGACCGGAAAAATGCTGCATGCGCTGTTCAGTCATTACCGTAGCGGTAGCATGAATACGGGGCTGCGAATGCACGACCTCTGTGCGATTGCCTGGCTGGTGCGCCCGGATCTCTTTACGCTCAAGCCCTGTTTTGTCGCCGTTGAAACGCAGGGGGAATATACCGCTGGTACAACGGTAGTAGATATCGAAGGGCGGCTGGGACAACCCGCTAATGCCCAGGTGGCACTGGGGCTGAACGTTGAGGGATTCCAGCAGTGGGTGGCGCACGTTCTGGCACTGGCCCCCTGATTTCCACGCTATATAACGATATGACGCTGCTTATTCCGTGGCGTCATGCCTTTTACTGATATCTTTCCCTGTTTATCATTAAATTCTAATTATCGACGTTTTCGGCTGGCGGCGCAGCGATGCGCTGGTTAATCTGAAAACGATTTACGTAAAATTAACAAAAGAGAATAGCTATGCATGATGCACAAATCCGCGTTGCCATCGCGGGAGCCGGAGGACGCATGGGGCGTCAGTTGATTCAGGCCACTCTTGGCATGGACGGCGTACAGCTTGGCGCGGCGCTGGAGCGTGAAGGCTCTTCCTTATTGGGTAGCGATGCCGGGGAACTGGCGGGCGCAGGAAAGACGGGCGTGACCGTGCAAAGCAGCCTTGAAGCGATAAAAGATGATTTTGACGTTTTTATCGATTTTACCCGCCCGGAAGGTACGCTGACACATCTGGCGTTTTGTCGCCAGCACGGTAAAGGCATGGTGATTGGCACCACCGGCTTCGATGAGGCGGGAAAACAGGCTATTCACGATGCCGCACAGGATATTGGCATCGTCTTCGCCGCTAACTTTAGCGTCGGTGTTAACGTCATGCTGAAGCTGCTGGAGAAAGCCGCAAAAGTCATGGGGGACTATACCGATATCGAAATTATTGAAGCGCACCACCGCCATAAAGTGGATGCGCCGTCTGGTACCGCGCTGGCGATGGGCGAGGCGATAGCCGGGGCACTGGATAAAGATTTAAAAGACTGTGCCGTCTATGCGCGTGAAGGTTATACCGGTGAACGTGTGCCGGGCACTATCGGTTTTGCGACGGTACGTGCGGGAGATATCGTTGGGGAACATACCGCGATGTTTGCTGATATCGGTGAGCGCATCGAGATTACGCATAAAGCCTCCAGTCGTATGACATTCGCCAACGGTGCTGTGAGATCGGCTATTTGGCTGAAATCTAAATCAAATGGTCTTTTTGATATGCGAGATGTGCTTGATTTACGCAATTTGTAAGGTTTATTACCCTTCGTGATGTGGTTATTGTAGTCATAATTATTTGATTACATAGGGCAATATTTTATTGCCCTTTATTTTATCTATTTGATGTTGTTTTTAAATTGAGTGCCTTGTTTTTATAAGTTTCATTGTCTTTTTTTGTTGGTTAAATGTAAATTTTGACCATTTGGTCTACTTTTTATCTCTTGTTTCTGAGATTTGATACTCTTCCTGCTCCGCAAGCGTTTTCCACTCTAAGTTAGTTGATCTTTTTGATGCCTGGAGGCGGGTTAATTCGTCAATGGCGCAAAATAATAATAAAAATTGTCCTTTTGGGTAGACTTTTACGTGGGCTATCTCTAGAATGCCGCCGTTTGCCAGAAATCCATAGGTAAGCAAATTTGCATTGATTCACGGTGTGTTAATGAATTAATATGCAAATAAAGTGAGTGAATATTCTCTGGAGGGTGTTTTGATTAAGTCAGCGCTATTGGTTCTGGAAGACGGAACCCAGTTTCACGGTCGGGCCATAGGGGCAACAGGTTCGGCGGTTGGGGAAGTCGTTTTCAATACTTCAATGACCGGTTATCAAGAAATCCTCACTGATCCTTCCTATTCCCGCCAAATCGTCACTCTTACTTATCCTCATATCGGTAATGTCGGCACCAATGAAGCCGATGCAGAATCTTCTCAGGTACATGCGCAAGGCCTGGTCATTCGCGACCTGCCGCTGATTGCCAGCAACTTCCGCGATACTGAAGACCTTTCTTCTTACCTGAAGCGCCATAACATCGTGGCGATTGCCGATATCGATACCCGTAAGCTGACGCGCCTGCTGCGTGAAAAGGGCGCACAGAACGGCTGCATTATTGCGGGTGACAACCCGGATGCGGCACTGGCGCTGGAAAAAGCCAAAGCATTTCCGGGCCTGAACGGTATGGATCTGGCGAAAGAAGTGACCACTGCGGAGCCGTATAGTTGGACGCAGGGTAGCTGGACGCTGGCAGGTGACTTACCGGAAGCAAAATCTGCTGATGAACTCCCGTTCCACGTTGTGGCTTATGATTTTGGTGCCAAGCGCAACATTCTGCGTATGTTAGCGGATCGCGGTTGCCGCCTGACGGTAGTACCGGCGCAGACCTCTGCAGAAGAGGTCCTGAAGATGAATCCTGACGGTATCTTCTTGTCCAACGGTCCTGGCGACCCGGCGCCATGCGATTACGCGATTACCGCGATTCAGAAATTCCTCGAAACCGATATTCCGGTATTTGGCATCTGCCTCGGTCATCAACTGCTGGCGCTGGCGAGCGGTGCAAAAACCATCAAGATGAAGTTTGGCCACCACGGCGGCAACCATCCGGTGAAAGATATTGATAACAATACCGTGATGATCACCGCGCAGAACCACGGTTTTGCGGTTGATGAGGCCTCCATGCCTGCCAACCTGCGCGTGACCCACAAGTCACTGTTCGACGGCACCCTGCAGGGGATTCATCGTACCGATAAACCGGCATTCAGCTTCCAGGGACACCCGGAGGCGAGTCCAGGTCCGCACGACGCTGCGCCGTTGTTTGACCACTTTATCGAGCTTATTGAGCAATACCGTCAGTCCGCGAAATAATCAGGAGTATAAGAGCCATGCCAAAACGTACAGACATAAAAAGTATCCTGATTCTGGGCGCGGGTCCGATTGTAATCGGTCAGGCGTGTGAGTTTGACTATTCCGGTGCGCAGGCGTGTAAAGCGCTGCGTGAAGAGGGTTACCGCGTCATTCTGGTGAACTCCAACCCGGCAACCATCATGACCGACCCGGAAATGGCCGATGCAACCTATATCGAGCCTATTCACTGGGAAGTGGTACGCAAAATTATCGAAAAAGAGCGCCCGGATGCGGTGCTGCCGACCATGGGCGGCCAGACGGCGCTGAACTGTGCGCTGGAACTGGAACGTCAGGGCGTACTGGCTGAGTTCGGCGTGACCATGATTGGCGCGACGGCAGATGCCATTGATAAAGCAGAAGACCGTCGTCGCTTCGATATCGCGATGAAGAAAATCGGCCTCGACACTGCGCGTTCAGGCATCGCCCACACCATGGAAGAAGCGTTGGCGGTTGCCGCTGATGTTGGCTTCCCGTGCATTATCCGTCCCAGCTTCACCATGGGCGGCACCGGCGGCGGTATCGCCTATAACCGCGAAGAGTTCGAAGAAATCTGCGAACGCGGTCTGGATCTCTCCCCAACCAACGAGCTGCTGATTGATGAATCGCTGATTGGCTGGAAAGAGTACGAGATGGAAGTGGTGCGTGATAAAAACGACAACTGCATCATCGTCTGCTCCATCGAAAACTTCGACGCGATGGGTATCCATACTGGCGACTCCATCACGGTTGCCCCGGCGCAGACACTGACCGACAAAGAATACCAAATCATGCGTAACGCCTCGATGGCTGTACTGCGTGAAATCGGTGTGGAAACCGGTGGTTCCAACGTGCAATTTGCGGTGAATCCGAAAAATGGTCGCCTGATTGTCATCGAAATGAACCCGCGCGTTTCCCGCTCTTCAGCGCTGGCGTCTAAAGCAACAGGCTTCCCGATTGCGAAAGTAGCGGCGAAACTGGCGGTGGGTTACACCCTCGATGAGCTGATGAACGACATCACTGGCGGTCGTACTCCGGCATCTTTCGAGCCGTCCATCGACTACGTTGTGACGAAGATTCCACGTTTTAACTTCGAGAAATTTGCGGGCGCAAACGACCGTCTGACTACCCAGATGAAATCTGTTGGTGAAGTGATGGCGATTGGCCGCACCCAGCAGGAATCCCTGCAGAAAGCGCTGCGTGGCCTGGAAGTGGGCGCGACCGGTTTTGACCCGAAAGTAAGCCTGGATGACCCGGAAGCACTGACTAAAATCCGCCGTGAGCTGAAAGACGCAGGCGCTGAGCGTATCTGGTACATCGCTGATGCGTTCCGTGCTGGCCTGTCCGTCGATGGTGTGTTCAACCTGACCAACATTGACCGCTGGTTCCTGGTGCAGATTGAAGAACTGGTGCGTCTGGAAGAAAAAGTGGCAGACGTGGGCATTAACGGCCTCGACGCTGACTTCCTGCGTATGCTTAAACGCAAAGGCTTCGCCGATGCGCGTCTGGCTAAACTGGCTGGCGTGCGCGAAGCAGAAATTCGCAAACTGCGTGAACAGTATAAGCTGCACCCGGTTTACAAGCGCGTTGACACCTGTGCCGCAGAATTTGCTACCGATACTGCTTACATGTACTCCACGTATGAAGAAGAGTGTGAAGCGAATCCGTCCGTAGACCGCGATAAAATTATGGTTCTGGGTGGTGGTCCGAACCGTATCGGCCAGGGGATTGAATTCGACTACTGCTGTGTACACGCTTCATTGGCGCTGCGTGAAGACGGTTACGAGACCATCATGGTCAACTGTAACCCGGAAACCGTTTCAACCGACTACGACACGTCTGACCGTCTGTACTTCGAGCCGGTGACGCTGGAAGACGTACTGGAAATCGTGCGTATCGAGAAGCCGAAAGGCGTTATCGTTCAGTACGGTGGTCAGACTCCGCTGAAACTGGCTCGTGCGCTGGAAGCTGCAGGTGTTCCGGTTATCGGTACCAGCCCGGATGCGATTGACCGTGCCGAAGACCGTGAACGTTTCCAGCAGGCGGTTGACCGTCTGAAGCTGAAGCAACCGGCCAACGCCACCGTAACCGCTATCGAGCAAGCTGTTGAGAAAGCAAAAGAAATCGGTTATCCGTTGGTGGTGCGTCCGTCCTACGTTCTCGGCGGCCGCGCGATGGAAATTGTCTACGACGAAGCCGACCTGCGTCGTTACTTCCAGACGGCAGTTAGCGTGTCCAACGACGCGCCAGTGCTGCTGGATCGCTTCCTCGACGATGCGGTAGAAGTTGACGTGGATGCCATTTGTGACGGTGAAATGGTGCTGATTGGCGGCATCATGGAACACATCGAACAGGCGGGCGTGCACTCTGGTGACTCCGCATGTTCTCTGCCTGCTTATACGCTGAGTCAGGAAATTCAGGACGTCATGCGTCAACAGGTGCAGAAACTGGCCTTCGAACTGCAGGTTCGTGGCCTGATGAACGTCCAGTTTGCCGTGAAGAACAACGAAGTTTACCTGATTGAAGTTAACCCACGTGCAGCGCGTACTGTACCGTTCGTCTCTAAAGCCACTGGTGTACCGCTGGCGAAAGTGGCGGCACGTGTGATGGCGGGTAAAACATTGGCACAGCAGGGCGTAACCAAAGAAATTATCCCGCCGTACTACTCCGTGAAAGAAGTGGTGCTGCCGTTCAACAAATTCCCAGGTGTTGACCCGCTGTTAGGGCCAGAAATGCGCTCTACCGGTGAAGTCATGGGCGTGGGGCGTACCTTTGCCGAAGCGTTCGCTAAGGCACAGTTGGGCAGCAGTTCTACCATGAAAAAACAGGGCCGTGCGCTGCTCTCCGTACGTGAAGGCGATAAAGAACGTGTAGTAGACCTGGCGGCGAAACTGTTGAAGTTTGGTTTCGAGCTGGATGCTACACACGGCACGGCGATTGTGCTGGGTGAAGCGGGTATTAATCCACGTTTGGTAAACAAGGTGCATGAAGGCCGTCCGCACATTCAGGACCGTATCAAGAATGGCGAATACACCTACATCATCAACACCACTGAAGGTCGTCAGGCGATTGAGGACTCCAAGCTGATTCGCCGCAGTGCGCTGCAGTATAAGGTGCATTACGACACAACGCTGAACGGCGGTTTTGCCACGGCGATGGCGCTGAATGCAGATGCGACCGAGAAGGTGACTTCTGTCCAGGAAATGCACGCGCAGATCAAAAAGTCATAAAAAATAGGTTCGGTGATAATTGCGTTAACCTGACCTGCAATATAATTTTGAAAGGGTTTCTGTAAAGAAACCCTTTTTTAAATTCGAGTAAGGTCATTCCTGGCCAAATGCACTTTCATAACCACATTTTCAATGTAATAAGCACGATATAGCTCACACTAATCAACATTCAAGTCGCATACTATCCTTTATATCCACAATTTTAATATGGCTTAGTTTTTATTAATTTGGACAGGCCGTAGCCAGATTTTTAATTTGTGAAATGGTGTGCTTATGTGTGAAAAATATGTTGAAAGACCGCTTTATTTGTTAATTGCTGACTGGATGATGGCTGAGGATCGTTGGATCACTGCAAAGGAAATTTCCCGCCATTTTGATATTGAACACTGCAAAGCGATTAATACGCTCTCCTATATTCTGTCCGAAGTAGGGGAAATCGTTTGTGAAGTTAAGATGATCCCCAATCAGATTGCCGGTCGGGGCTGTCAGTGCCAGCGACTGGTGAAAGTTGTGAGTATTGATTCTCATCTTTACAGCAGGTTGAATCACAATTTGCAGGAAAAAAAGGTGAGCATGGCGAAAACGCCGCGCCTGTCAGCGGTTCCTCCAACAGAGCTCAACCGTGAGCAGAAATGGCAAATGATGCTCTCCAAGAGCATGCGTCGCTAATGGTCAGTTTGCCTGATGGCGGTACAAACGGTGATTGACGCGTAGGCCGGATTAGCGTGAGCGCATCCGGCATCAATTACTGTGCTGATTTCGGCTTCACATCCGTCGTGCCTTTCAGGCGCGGTCGGTTTTTTTCGACCTGCGTTAGTGGCTGCGTTTCGTGTAAGCCAGTCTGACAGCGAATGGCAAGATCCTGATACTCTTTGGTGTTCAGCCGTTTCCAGTGTAGTTCCTGATCGGTGACTTCGCGCAGTACGCGAGCCGGTGAGCCAACCAGCATCTGTCTTGCCTCCCCCTGAAATCCGGCTTTGACAAAGCTCATGGCGGCAACAATGCTCTCTTCGCCAATCACTGCGCCGTCCATAATGACGCTGTTCATGCCAATCAAAGCATCCCGACCGACCACGCAGCCATGTAAAATAGCGCCATGACCGATGTGTCCATTCTCATGCACGATGGTATCGGTGTCGCAATAGCCGTGCATGATGCAGCCATCCTGCAGATTAGAGCCTGCCTCGAGGATCAGACGGCCATAATCACCACGCAGTGACGCGTGCGGGCCTATATACACACCGGCCCCCACAATCACATCGCCAATCAGCACGGCGCTGGGGTGGACATACGCATCCGGGTGTACGACCGGAATCAGCCCTTCAAAGGCGTAATAACTCATGGTTGTTCCTCGCTTTTTTGCCGGATGGCGCTTATCGGGCTGAGATGCCGTGTTCGTAGGCCGGATAAGGCGTTTATACCGCTATCCGGCATGTCTTGATTAACGGCCCTTCCACACCGGATCGCGTTTTTCCGCAAATGCCTGTGGCCCTTCCAGCGCATCTTCAGAGTGCAGGACAGCCGGATAGTGTTTCAGTACGCCGCTACGGATGTAACGGTAGCCTTCTTCCACCGGCATTTCGCTGGTCGCACGGTAAATCTCTTTCAGCGCGGCGATAGCCAGCGGGGCGCTATTAACCAGTTGTTGCGCCAGTTCGCGGGCGCTGTTCATCAATTCACTCTGGCTAACGACACGGTTCACAATCCCCCAACGCAGCGCTTCTTCGGCGCTCATGCGTCTGCCGGTCATCACCATTTCGTTGACGATAGCCGGCGGCAGCAGTTTCGGCAGACGCAGTACGCCGCCACTGTCCGGCACGATACCGAGTTTTGCTTCCGGCAGGGCGAAGCTGGCGTTTTCTGCGCAGACGATCAAATCGGCCGCCAGCGCCAGTTCGAAACCACCACCAAATGCATAGCCGTTTACCGCAGCGATGACCGGTTTATCGAGATCGAATATTTCGGTTAAACCGGCAAAGCCGCCTGGGCCAAAATCGGCATCAGGTGCTTCACCTTCCGCTGCGGCTTTTAAGTCCCAACCTGCGGAAAAAAACTTCTCACCGCCACCGGTGATGATGGCGACGCGTAATTCAGGATCGTCACGGAAATTAAGAAAAACTTCGCCCATTTTAAAGCTGGTTTTAGCGTCAATGGCATTTGCTTTGGGCCTGTCCAGCGTAATTTCCAGAATCGGGCCATTGCGGGTCAGATGTAATGATTCACTCATGGTTCATCTCCAGATAAATAGGTTTTCAGGCAGGAGATATTCCTGCCAGAGAGGTTATTTCAGATTTTTTTTAATTATTTTCCCTGAACAATTTCGCGGCAGGTCGGTTCTGATCTCCATAAAAGAGGGAACCTTAAATTTCGCCATATTGTGTTCGCAGAAGCTGAAAAACTCGGCCTCGCTTAATGTTTCACCTTCATTCAGGACAATAAATGCTTTAATCGCTTCATCACGGATAGTGTCCTTGATACCGACAACAACAATGTCCTGAATTTTCGGATGTGCAGAAATGATATTTTCCAGCTCAACGCAAGAGACATTTTCTCCGCCGCGTTTAATCATATTGCAGCGTCTGTCGACAAAATAAAAAAAGCCATCCTCGTCCTGGTAACCCGAATCACCGGTATGTAGCCAGCCCTCCGGCTCCAGCGCTTTAGCCGTTGCTTCTGGCTGAGCGTAGTACTCTTTAAAAATCGTTTTACCCGGCACGCCTTTAATGCATATTTCACCAATTTCACCGGCGGGCAGGGGGCGGTTTTGGTCGTCGCGGATTTCTGCTTCATAGCTAAAGCCGACACGACCAATTGAAGGCCAGCGCCGTTTGTCTCCTGGACGGTCGCCAATAATGCCGACGATAGTTTCTGTCATACCGTAGGAGGTCAGCAGCCTGACACCAAAGCGACCGGTAAAGTCGTCTTTTTCCTGCTCTGATAAGTTGAGGTAGAACATCACTTCACGTAGATGATGTTGCCTGTCCGTCGGTGAGGCGGGCTGTACCATCAGCGTTCTGATCATCATCGGGATGCATTCCGTCACCGTCGCTTGATATTTACGTACCTGGTCCCAGAAGCCCCGGGCGCTGTACTTCTCAATCAGCACGAAAGTGCTCCCTGATGAAAATGCCGGCATTGCAGCCGTGCACTGGCAGTCGATATGGAAGGCGGGCATCACCGTCATGTACACATCATCATCGCGCAGGGCGATCTGCCAGGCAGAGTAGTAACCTGCAAAACGCAGGTTGTAGTGGGTAATCACCACCCCTTTAGGCCGCGAGGTGGTGCCTGAGGTAAACAGAATTTCTGCCGTGTCGTCAGTGGATAGCGCAGGTGTATAGCATAGCGTGGCCGACTGTCGGTCTTTCAGGAGGGAAAAGTGGCTCACACCGTCATCCGCCGGAAGCCGATCGCCAATCAGACAGATGTGATTCAGTGGTGTCTCGTTTTCCAGGCGTATCTGGCGGTACATAGGATAAAACTGGGCGCTGGTGACCAGCAGGCGCACCTGACTGTTTCGCAGGATCCAGGCGCTTTCTTCACCCAGCAGACGGGCATTGATCGGGACCATAATGGCACCGATTTTTGCCAGTCCAAACCAGCAAAAAATAAACTCCGGACAGTTATCCAGATGCAATGCGACCTTATCGCCCTTGCGGACCCCTAAGGAATGGAACAGGTTTGCCGTGCGGTTAATCTCTTCATTGAGCGAGGCATAGCTAAACTGCTGAACGTTTCCTTCGCAGGATTCGAAAATAAGTGCCGTTTTATCTCCGTACGCCCCGGCCAGGTCGTCCCACATCTGACGTAAGTTTTGTCCGCCAACGATATCCATATTGCTTTATCCACTGAAAACAGGCGTGAGCGCTAACCAAACCCGTGGGTTAGCGCGTCGCGTTTATTCCTCAACCCTGGCCAGGCCTTTGCCGACCAGCTCATTTATGTCTGCTTCGCTATAACCGATATTTTTCAGAATGGCGGCGGTATCCATGCCGTGTGATGGCATGCCACGCCAGATTTTCCCCGGATTATTTTTGAATTTCGGCATGATGTTTGGCCCTTTGCAGGTGCGACCATCCATCGTTTGCCACTGAGTAATGGATTCACGGGCAACGTACTGCGGGTTGCCTTCCAGTTCTGGAATAGTCAGTACTTTCGCGCAAGCGATGTTCAGCTCGGCAAAGCGTGCCTGGACCTCGGCAATCGTGTGTTCCGCCAGCCAGGCATCCAGTTTTTCTTCGACTAATGGGCCGTATGGGCATTCAACGCGATGGATAAGCTGAGTGCCTTCCGGGACTTCAGGGGTACCGAGGATGTGAGCCAGACCAATATCTTTAAAGCACTCGTTGATTTGCGTGATACCAACCAGTTCCATAACGATGTAGCCATCAGCACATTTATACAGACCGCAACCGGCGTAGTAGGGGTCTTTACCTTTGGTCATGCGCGGGCAAATTTCGCCGCCGTTGAAGTAATCCATCATGAAGTACTGACCCATACGCAGCATCACTTCGTACATGGCAACGTCAATGCTTTCCCCTTTCCCTGTTTCGCGCACTTTGTGCAGCGCAGCCAGCGCGGCGGTGGTTGCGGTCATGCCAGAAAAGTAATCGGCGGTGTATGGGAAGGCGGGCATAGGTTGATCAACGTCGCCGTTTTGGATCAGATAGCCGCTGAATGCCTGCGCGATGGTGTTATAAGCCGGAAGATTGGTGTACTCCTCGGTGCCAAACTGACCGAAGCCGGAAAGGTGGGCGATAACCAGTTTCGGGTTATGCTCCCACAATACCTCATCAGTAATGCCGCGACGGGCAAAGGCCGGGCCCTTACTGGCTTCGATGAATATGTCGGTGGTTTCCATTAATTTCAGAAATGCTTCCCGGCCTTCATCTTTGAAAATATTGAGCGAGAGTGCGTGCAGGTTACGGCGTGAAAGCTGCGGGTAGTTGGGTTGCACGCGGATGGTATCGGCCCATGCCACGTTCTCTATCCAGATAACTTCCGCACCCCATTCGGCAAACATTTGCCCAGCGAACGGCCCGGCAATTTCAATTCCTGAAAAGACAACCCGCAGCCCGGCAAGCGGCCCAAAGGTTGGCATTGGTAAATGATTCATTCTTTTGCTCCTGGCAGTTAGTTGTAGGCCGGATAAGCACAGCGCCATCCGGCATCCCACTTAGCGGTATTGCTTGAGTACCGCACGACCCAACGTCAGGATCTGCATTTCGTCAGAACCACCAGAAACACGGTCAACACGCAGGTCACGCCAGAAACGGGTAATGCGATGGTTGCCCGCGATACCCACGCCACCCAGTACCTGCATAGCGCTGTCTACCACTTCGAACGCGGCATTGGCGCAGAAGTATTTGCACATTGCCGCGTCACCCGAGGTAATGGTGCCGTTATCCGCTTTCCATGCGGCTTCCAGTAGCATGTTTTTCATGGAGTTCAGTTTGATCGCCATATGCGCAAACTTCTCCTGAATCAGCTGGAAACGGCCGATAGTTTCGCCAAACTGTACACGCTGATTAGCGTAGCGCGCTGCGTCTTCAAAGGCGCACATTGCCGTACCGTAGTTGGTCAGAGCGACGAGGAAACGTTCGTGGTCAAACTCTTCTTTTACGCGGTTGAAACCATTACCTTCCCGACCGAACATGTCTTTCTCATCCAGTTCGACGTCATCAAAGGTGATTTCACAGCAGCTATCCATGCGCAGACCAAGTTTCTCCAGCTTGTTGACCTTGATACCTGCTTTGCTCATGTCAACAAACCACTCGGTATAAACAGGTTTATCCGGCGATGCACCATCTCTCGCCATCACCACGATATACGGGGTATAGGCGCTACTGGTGATAAAACACTTACTGCCATTAAGATAAACCTTACCATTTTTACGTGTATAAGTGGTTTTCAGACTACCGACATCTGATCCCGCTCCCGGTTCGGTGATCGCGGAGTTCCACATCTGCTTACCGGTTCCCTGGAACGCCATGATTTTATCAATTTGCTCCTGTGTGCCTTCACGCAGGAAAGTGTTAAAACCTCCTGGCAATTGGTACAACACGTAAGTCGGTGCGCCAAGACGACCCAGTTCCATCCAGACGGCGGCAACGGTGACGAAACCCGCTTCCAGACCACCGTGTTCTTCCGGGATCAGCAGGCTATCAATCCCCATATCCGCCAGTGCTTTTACAAAACGTTCTGGATAGACGCTGTCGCGATCGCACTCGGCAAAATAAGCTTCCCAGTTCTCACTGGCCATCAGTTCACGAATACCGGCGACAAACAGTTCCTGTTCGTCATTTAAGTTGAAATCCATCTTTCAGCCTCTTGATCAATTGGGTTAATGAGAATTACTTGTCTTTCCAGTGCACTTTGGCGTCTTTAATAAAGGACAGCGTTACCATGATGTTGACGAAGAACAGCGGACATCCCCCGGCAATGATGGCAGTTTGAATCGGCTTCAATCCTCCCAGTGCCAGCAGAACAATACCGATGATGCCCACCAGGACGGACCACCCGATACGGACCAGCAGCGGTGGTTCTTCACCGTCGCGAACTTCGCGACAGGTCGACATCGCCAGGGTATAGGAACAGGCGTTAATCAGAGTGACAGTGGCAATGAAGCAGAGGATAAAGAATCCCCACATCGTGGCGGTGCTAAATGGTAAGGCGGCCCAGGTTTCGATAATGGCGCGCGCCACACCGTGTTGTTCAATCAACTGCGGGATATTGAGGATGTTTTTATCCATCAGCAGCAGCGTGTTACTGCCAAGGACAGTCCACAGGATCCAGGTCGAAGCGGTCAGACCCAGCACCATCCCGAAACACAGTTCACGTACGGTACGACCACGAGAAATACGTGCAAGGAAGATACTCATCTGGATGGCGTAAATGACCCACCATGCCCAGTAGAAGACGGTCCAGCCCTGCGGGAATCCGCCTTTGCCGATAGCATCGGTATAGAACAACATGCGCGGCAAATACATCAGCAGCATCCCGACGGAGTCGGTGAAGTAGTTCATGATGAAGCTGGCACCGCTGACGATAAACACCCAACCGAGCATCAGGAAACTCAGGTAGCTACGCACATCACTGGCGATCTTGACCCCTTTTTGCAGGCCACAGGCTACGCAAATAGCGTTCAGGATGATCCAGCAGGTAATGATGATGGCATCTAATTGCAGCGTATGCGGAATGCCGAACAGGTACTGCATACACTCGGTTACCAGCGGTGTCGCCAGACCGAGACTGGTACCCATCGCAAAGATCAGCGCCACCAGATAGAAGTTATCGACGATCGTTCCGAACAAGCCCTTTGCATGCTTTTCGCCAACCAGCGGCACCAGTGTAGAGCTGGGGCGGATGACGTCCATTTTGCGCACAAAGAAGAAGTAGGCGAAGGCAACGGAGAGGAAGCTATAGGTTGCCCATGGCAGCGGCCCCCAGTGGAACAGGCTGTATGCCAGGCCTATCTCTTTCGCACCTGTCGAGTTCGGGGCGAGAGCAAAGGGGGGCGTAGAGATATAGTAGTAGATCTCTATCGAGCCCCAGAACAGTACGGCAGCGGATGTACAGGAAGCGAACATCATAAAAATCCAGCTGGCGGTGCTAAATTCTGGTTTTTCGTCGCCTAATTTCTTTTTGGCGTACGGACCAAAAACCAGCCAGAACCAGCCGAAGAGCATGATGACCATATACCATTCAAATGCCCAACCCCAGACATTGGTGACATAACTAAATACCGCATTAATAACCACATTAGCGGCATCAAGATCTCTTACTGTTAGCCAGCAAAGTATCCCGACAATTATTAATGGCGGAAAGAAAACCTTAGGTTCAATTCCCGACTTTCTCTTTTCATTTTTCATAATTGAATTCCAGTGTGAAAACGAAATTTATTTAGCGTTCCCGTTTGTAATCTTTTGTTTATTTATTATTAATGATTTGTTGATAACTATTTAACCTCTGGGGCGCCTCAGTGAGTAACTCATAATGGGTATTCGTAACGGGTGGTTCTGTGATGTGTATCACGATTTTTTATGCTGGCAATTTTGGCTTAAATATCAATATTAATCCTTGATATTCAATTGTTTGTGATTGGTTTTTTAACTTTTTTAAGTGTTTATCTTTCAATATTGTTGAACCAGCAAACAATATTGAAAATTTTCCTTTTTGACACGTTTCTTTCAATATTGGTGAGATGCATAACACTATTGAAAGTTATGAATATCAATGTGTGACATTTTCAATATTGGTGATTAATGTTTTATTTCCGAATTAAAGAGCGTGATATTTGTATTTAACACCGCCGATATAAATAACGTTTCCTTCATGATTTCTGGAGATGCAATGAAGATAATTACTTGCTACAAATGCGTACCTGATGAACAGGATATTGCAATTAATAATGCTGACGGTTCACTGGATTTCAGTAAAGCGGATGGCAAAATCAGCCAATATGATCTGAATGCAATCGAAGCTGCGTGTCAGTTAAAACAGCAGCAAGGAGAAGCACAGGTTGTCGCCATGAGCGTGGGGGGAAAAGCACTGACCAACGCCAAAGGGCGTAAAGATGTGCTCTCCCGTGGCCCTGATGAACTGATTGTGGTGATTGACGAGCAGTTTGAACAGGCGCTGCCACAACATACCGCGAGCGCACTGGCCGCTGCCGCACAAAAATCAGGCTTTGATCTGATTATCTGTGGTGATGGTTCTTCCGATTTGTACGCACAGCAGGTTGGTCTGCTGGTGGGCGAAGCACTGAATATCCCGGCGATTAACGGTGTAAGCAAGATCCTGTCCCTAACGGATAACACCCTTACAGTAGAACGCGAACTGGAAGATGAAATTGAGACCCTGAGCATACCGCTGCCGGCGGTGATTGCGGTCTCAACTGACATCAACACGCCACAAATCCCTTCGATGAAAGCCATTCTCGGTGCAGCGAAAAAGCCGGTTCAGGTCTGGTCGCCAGCGGACATTGGATTTACTGGCGCACAGGCGTATTCCGTACAACAGGTTGCCGCACCGAAACAACGCGAGCGTCAACGCGTTGTGATTGAAGGCGACGGTGAAGAACAGATTGCCGCATTTGTCGAGAATCTTCGCAAAATCATTTAATTATCAGGGGATGTTATGAACAAGTTTTCCAGTGTCTGGGTATTCAGCGATACCCCTTCTCGTCTGCCGGAACTGATGAGTGGTGCGCAGGCTTTAGGTGAAAAGGTTAACACATTCGTACTGAATGACGCTGATAGCGCGATGGCATTCCAATTGGGTGCGGATCATGCCTGGTTGCTTAGCGGTAAACCAGAAGATCGCATGGTGGAGGATTATGCCGGGGTAATGGCTGAGACGATTCGTCAGCACAGCGAAGGGGGTGCGGTACTGCTACCGAATACGCGTCGCGGCAAGTTGTTAGCGGCAAAACTGGGTTTTCGTTTGTCAGCGGCAGTTTCCAATGATGCCAGTGCAGTGACATTGCAGGACGGGAAAGCAGCGGTCAAACATATGGTCTACGGTGGCCTGGCAATGGGAGCGGAAACCATCGCGTCACCGTTTGCCGTACTGACGCTTAGTAGCGGGACATTTGACGCCCAACAGCCAGATACCTCCCGTAACGGCGAGATGCACACCGTGCAATGGCAGGCTCCGGCCATTGCCGTGACCCGTACGGCAACTCAGGCGCGTCAGAGCAACAGTGTCGATCTTGACAAGGCTCGTCTGGTGGTCAGCGTGGGACGTGGTATCGGCAGCAAAGAAAATATCTCTCTGGCTGAAGCGCTGTGTCAGACGATTGGCGCTGAGCTGGCCTGTTCCCGCCCGGTAGCGGAGAACGAGAAGTGGATGGAACACGAGCGTTACGTTGGTATTTCTAACCTGATGTTGAAACCTGAACTGTATCTGGCCGTGGGGATCTCCGGGCAGATCCAACATATGGTTGGCGCCAACGGCGCGCAGACAATCTTCGCTATCAACAAAGACAAAAATGCACCGATCTTCCAGTACGCGGATTTCGGCATCGTTGGTGATGCACTGAAGATCCTGCCTGCGCTGACGGCCGCCTTAGCGCGCTAAACCATATCGGGCAGGGTACGAGAGTACCCTGCTGCAGAGAGGAGTTTGTTATGTCCGAAGATATCTTTGATGCCATCATCGTGGGTGCAGGCCTGGCCGGTTCGGTTGCGGCGCTGGTGCTCGCCCGCGAAGGCGCACAAGTGTTGGTTATCGAGCGCGGAAATTCTGCTGGCGCGAAGAATGTCACCGGCGGGCGCATGTATGCGCATAGTCTGGAGCGCATTATCCCAGGCTTTGCCGAACAAGCCCCGATTGAACGTGTGATTACCCACGAAAAACTCGCCTTTATGACCGACAAAGGGGCGATGACTATCGACTATTGCAACGGTGAGGATGCTGCATCGTCGCAGGTTTCTTACTCCGTATTACGCAGTAAGTTTGACGCCTGGCTGATGGAGCAGGCCGAAGAAGCCGGCGCTCAGCTCATTACCGGTATTCGTGTGGATAACGTCGTGCAGCGCGATGGCAAAGTCGTGGGCGTGGAAGCCGATGGCGATATTCTGGAAGCGAAAGTGGTGATCCTTGCCGATGGGGTGAATTCTCTGTTGGCAGAAAAGTTGGGAATGGCAAAGCGCGTTCAGGCTGCACATGTCGCCGTTGGCGTGAAAGAGCTGATCGAGTTGCCAAAGTCGGTGATTGAGGATCGCTTTCAGTTGCAGGGTAACGAAGGCGCCGCCTGTCTGTTTGCCGGGTCGCCAACCGATGGCCTGATGGGAGGCGGCTTCCTGTATACAAATGAAACAACGCTCTCTCTGGGTCTGGTCTGTGGTCTTCATCATCTGAAAGACGCGAAAAAATCGGTCCCGCAAATGCTGGAAGATTTCAAACAGCATCCGGCTGTAGCGCCGCTGATTGCCGGTGGCAAGCTGGTGGAATACGCCGCGCACGTCGTACCTGAAGCCGGAATGAATATGCAGCCTGAGCTGGTAGGCGATGGCGTCCTGATTGCCGGTGATGCTGCCGGGATGTGTATGAATCTCGGCTTCACCATCCGCGGTATGGATTTAGCGATATCGGCAGGTGAGGCCGCGGCGAAGACAGTGCTTTCTGCCATGACGCGTGACGACTTTAGCAAACAGTCGCTCGGTGAATACCATCAGCACCTGGATGATGGCCCGATGCGCGACATGCGCATGTATCAAAAGCTGCCTGCATTTCTTGATAATCCACGCATGTTTACCGCCTATCCCGAAATGGCGGTCAGTATTGCCCGCGATCTATTCACCGTCGATGGTTCCGCTCCGGTGCCCATGCGTAAAAAAATCCTGCGCCATGCGAAGAAAGTGGGTTTCATCAACCTGATGAAAGATGGCCTGAAAGGAGTGACCGTATTATGACATCTCCCGTCAATGTGGACGTCAAACTGGGCGTCAATAAATTCAATGTGGATGAAGAGAGCCCACATATCATTCTGAAAACGCAGCCGGATAAACAGGTACTGGAGGTGCTGATTAAGGCCTGTCCGGCGGGGCTGTATAAAAAGCAGGATGATGGCAGCGTGCGTTTTGATTATGCCGGGTGCCTTGAGTGCGGGACGTGCCGAATTCTCGGACTTGATACGGCGCTGGAGAAATGGGAATACCCGCGCGGGACGTTTGGCGTGGAGTTCCGCTACGGCTAATAAGTACGAGGTTGTGCCCCGTAGGCCGGATAAGATGCGGTAGCATCGCCATCCGGCAATCATGTGGCGCCAATGCCGGATGGCGGCGTAAACGCCTTATCCGGCCTACAGATGACGCTTTGCCCGTGTTGAAACAGGAAGTCGCTATGCAGCAGCCCAGGAACTTTGATGACATCAAATTTACCTCTATTCACCGCCGGATAATGCTGTGGGGCAGCGGTGGACCATTCCTGGATGGATATGTGCTGGTGATGATTGGTGTTGCGCTGGAGCAGCTCACGCCAGCGTTAAAACTGGATGCCGAGTGGATTGGCCTGCTGGGTGCCGGAACGTTGGCCGGGCTATTTGTCGGTACGTCGCTGTTTGGTTACATTTCCGATAAGGTCGGGCGGCGCAAAATGTTCATCATCGATATTATCGCCATTGGCGTGATATCGGCGGCGACGATGTTTGTGACCTCGCCCGTTGAGTTGTTAGTGATGCGTGTATTAATTGGGGTGGTTATTGGCGCCGATTACCCGATTGCGACCTCGATGATCACCGAGTTTTCCAATACCCGTCAACGCGCGTTCTCCATCGGTTTTATTGCCGCGATGTGGTATGTCGGTGCCACCTGCGCCGATCTGGTCGGCTACTGGCTGTACGATGTTGAGGGCGGATGGCGTTGGATGCTCGGCAGCGCGGTGATCCCCTGCATTTTGATCCTGATTGGCCGTTTTGATCTTCCTGAATCGCCGCGCTGGCTGTTGCGCAAAGGCCGGGTGAAAGAGTGTGAAGCGATGATGATCAAACTGTTCGGCGAACCGGTGGTGTTCGACGAAGAAGCGCCACAGGAAACCCGTTTTCTTCAGTTGTTTAATCGTCGTCACTTTCCATTTGTTTTGTTTGTCGCGGCTATCTGGACCTGCCAGGTGATCCCGATGTTTGCTATTTACACTTTTGGTCCGCAGATTGTTGGCTTGCTGGGCCTTGGTGTTGGAAAAAGCGCCGCGTTGGGGAATGTGGTGATCAGCCTGTGTTTCATGCTGGGCTGTATTCCACCGATGTTCTGGCTCAATAGCGTAGGTCGTCGGCCGTTGTTGATTGGCAGCTTTATCATGATGACGCTGGCGTTGGCCGCTCTGGGGTTGATCCCGGATATGGGGGCCTGGCTGGTGGTGCTGGCCTTCGCTGTGTATGCGTTTTTCTCTGGGGGGCCAGGGAACCTGCAATGGTTGTATCCTAATGAACTGTTCCCTACCGATATTCGTGCGTCTGCCGTTGGTGTGATCATGTCGTTGAGCCGCATCGGAACCATTGTTTCAACATGGGCACTGCCGATCTTCATCACGAAATATGGGATCAACTCCGTGATGTTAATGGGGGCAGGGATTTCGTTGATTGGCCTGCTGGTTTCTATTGCCTTCGCGCCAGAAACGCGAGGATTGACGCTGACGCAAACCAGTCAAATGACGATTCGTAGAAAACCGATGTCCAGAGCGAGTGGCTAAGAGTGTTCTGTATTTTCCCTGTGACTCAGTTAGTTAGCCTACAGTTAACGGGTATATCACTGAAAATGACTGAAAAGCAGGGAGAACACCATGCAAAAACATATTCTGATCACCTCCATTTTTACCGCCGCAGCACTGTTTACCGTTGCCGGTTGTTCCTCTAATCAGGCGGTCAAAACGACCGACGGTAAAACGATCGTCACCGATGGCAAACCGCAAGTGGATGAAGATACGGGCCTGGTCTCGTATAAAAATGCGGAAACGGGTAAGACGGAACAAATTAACCGCGATCAGGTTAAGAATATGAGCGAGCTGGACAACTAGTTCAGTTTTCTACATTCATCTACTCAATAATATTGGCTTTTAGCCTGCGGATTAACTGACTAAACTCACTGTTATTACAATAATGCAGTGATCGCAGGCTAATCATGATTCTCATCATTTATGCACATCCCTATCCGCAGCATTCGCATGCGAATAAGCGGATGCTTGAGCAGGTAAGGACACTGGAGGGAGTGGAGGTTCGTTCGCTCTACGAACTCTATCCTGATTTCAATATCGATATCGCCGCAGAACAGGACGCGCTGTCACGTGCGAGTCTGATTATCTGGCAACATCCCATGCAATGGTACAGCACACCTCCGTTACTCAAACTGTGGATGGATAAGGTCCTCTCCCACGGCTGGGCGTATGGTCACGGCGGCACCGCGCTGCATGGCAAACACCTGATGTGGGCAGTAACCACTGGCGGCGGTGAAAACCACTTTGATATCGGTTCCCACCCCGGGTTTGACGTGCTTTCCCAGCCTTTACAGGCCACGGCGTTATACTGCGGACTCAAATGGCTGCCACCGTTTGCCATGCACTGTACGTTCATCTGTGATGATGAAACGCTACAGGCGCAGGCGCGCCACTATAAACAACGTCTGATGGAATGGCAGGAGGAACACCATGGATAGTCATACGCTGATACAGGCGCTGATTTATCTCGGTTCGGCAGCGCTGATTGTACCCATCGCCGTGCGCCTGGGTTTAGGGTCGGTGTTGGGCTATCTCATCGCCGGGTGCATTATCGGCCCGTGGGGCTTGAGGCTGGTGACGGACGCCGAATCTATCCTGCATTTTGCGGAAATCGGCGTAGTGCTGATGCTGTTTGTTATTGGTCTGGAGCTGGATCCACAGCGTCTGTGGAAGCTGCGGGCCTCGGTGTTTGGCGGCGGTGCACTGCAGATGGTGGTCTGTGGAGGGCTGATTGGCCTGTTCTGTATGTTCCTCGGACTGCGCTGGCAGGTGGCGGAGCTGATCGGTATGACGCTGGCGCTTTCATCCACCGCGATTGCGATGCAGGCAATGAATGAACGTAACCTGATGGTTTCGCAAATGGGGCGTAGCGCGTTTGCCGTGCTGTTGTTCCAGGATATCGCGGCCATTCCGCTGGTGGCGATGATCCCACTACTGGCGACGAGCGGTGCATCGACAACACTGGGGGCATTTGCGCTGTCGGCGCTTAAAGTGGCGGGGGCGCTGACGTTGGTGGTGCTGTTAGGGCGTTATGTCACGCGTCCGGCATTGCGTTTTGTCGCCCGCTCGGGCCTGCGAGAAGTGTTCAGCGCCGTCGCGCTGTTTCTTGTTTTCGGCTTTGGCTTGCTGCTGGAAGAAGTCGGGTTATCAATGGCGATGGGCGCGTTTCTGGCGGGCGTTCTGTTGGCGAGCTCTGAGTATCGTCATGCGTTGGAAAGCGACATTGAGCCGTTTAAAGGCCTGCTGTTGGGGCTGTTTTTCATCGGCGTGGGTATGTCTATCGATTTTGGTACGCTGATTGATAACCCATTGCGTATTATCGTTCTGTTGGTCGGTTTCCTGGTAATTAAAACCGTGATGCTGTGGCTTATTGCCCGGCCATTACAGGTGCCGGGTAAGCAGCGTCGCTGGTTTGCCGTATTATTAGGGCAGGGCAGTGAATTTGCTTTCGTGGTATTTGGCGCGGCGCAAATGGCAAATGTGCTCGATCCCGAATGGGCGAAAGCACTGACGCTGGCGGTGGCATTATCGATGGCGGCTACGCCGATTTTACTGGTTGTCCTGACGCGTCTGGAAAAATCGGCTACCGGTGAAGAACGTGAAGCAGATGAAATTGATGAAGAGCAACCGCGAGTCATCATCGCTGGATTTGGACGCTTCGGGCAGATAACCGGTCGTCTGCTGCTGTCGAGTGGTGTCAAGATGGTGGTCCTTGATCACGATCCGGATCATGTTGAGACGTTGCGCAAATTTGGTATGAAGGTTTTCTATGGTGATGCGACGCGAATGGATCTGCTGGAGTCTGCGGGAGCAGCCAAAGCGGAAGTGATCATTAATGCCATCGACGATCCCCAAACCAGCCTGCAACTGACCGAGATGGTGAAAGATCACTTCCCGCATCTGCAAATTATTGCCCGAGCGCGCGATGTGGATCACTACATTCGTCTGCGCCAGGCCGGGGTGGAAATGCCGGAACGTGAAACCTTCGAAGGCGCATTAAAAACCGGACGACTGGCGTTGGAAAGTCTCGGGCTTGGGCGTTATGAAGCACGTGAGCGCGCTGACGTCTTCCGGCGCTTCAATATATTGATGGTTGAGGAGATGGTGAAAGGCGAAGATGACGCGATTTCCCGTGCGGCTGTATATAAGCGTACCAGCGCAATGCTGAGTGAAATTATTGCCGAAGATCGTCAACATTTATCGTTAATTCAACGCCATGGCTGGCAAGGCACGGATGAAGGTAAACATACGGGCGACACCGCCGATGAGCCGGAAGTGAAACCGTCAGCGTAGGGGAAAAATGTGATGTTCTGCAAACTTTACTGCTAGTTGACTGTTTTTGAACGACTGTAATGCTGGGAGTCCACTCAGAATTCACGGACTCGCCAGCAGAACAGAAAATTTTCCTGCACATCTTCCTTTGGCTAGTCGACGAAAGATTGCGCTTTCCGTATAGTGGCGACAATTTTTTTGTATCCGGGAAATAATCAATGATCAGTCTGATTGCGGCGTTAGCGGTAGATCGCGTCATCGGTATGGAGAACGCCATGCCGTGGAACCTACCTGCCGATCTCGCCTGGTTTAAACGTAATACCTTAAACAAACCGGTTGTCATGGGACGCCATACCTGGGAATCCATCGGGCGACCGCTGCCTGGGCGTAAAAATATCGTCATCAGCAGCAAACCCGGCACCGACGATCGCGTGCAGTGGGTGAAGTCTGTCGATGAGGCGATTGCAGCCTGTGGCGATGAACCTGAAATTATGGTGATTGGTGGTGGGCGCGTGTATGAGCAGTTCCTGCCGAAAGCGCAGAAACTGTATCTGACACATATTGATGCGGAAGTGGAAGGGGATACGCATTTCCCGGACTACGAACCGGATGACTGGGAATCGGTGTTCAGCGAATTCCACGATGCCGACGCGCAAAACTCCCACAGCTACTGCTTCGAGATTCTGGAGCGTCGTTAATCATGTCACTGCCGGATGGCGCTGCGCTTATCCGGCCTACAGGGTGACATATGCGTAGGCCGGATAAGGTGCGAGCACCGCATCCGGCAGACGACTTATCAGGCGTTGACCGCCTCGCCCGGGTCCAGATTCAGATGGCGGTTTGACGGCTGTACAAAGTACTGCTTGTCTTCCCAGCGCAGACAGGTGAGATCTCCCCCCCAACAGCAGCCCGTATCCAGCGCGTAAATACCTTCCGGTGTGCCTTTTCCCTCCAGCGATGCCCAGTGTCCAAATGCAATGCTATAGGCTTCACTGACGGGGCCGGGGATAGCAAACCACGGCTTTAGCGGGGCAGGTGCATCTTCTGGCGACTCTTTACTGTACATATCTAACTGGCCATTGGGGAAGCAGTAACGCATGCGGGTAAACGCGTTAGTAATAAAACGCAGGCGGGCCAGCCCCGTCAGCTCCGGCGTCCAGTTGTTCGGCATGTCGCCGTACATAGCATCAAGGAAAAACGGATAAGAGTCACTCGACAGCACGGCTTCCACGTCCCGTGCACAGTCTTTCGCGGTCTGCAAATCCCATTGAGGGGTAATGCCAGCATGCGCCATGACCAGTTTTTTCTCTTCGTCTACCTGCAGCAGCGGCTGACGGCGAAGCCAGTTAATTAATTCGTCAGCATCCGGTGCTTCGAGCAGCGATGTGACTCTGTCTTTTGGTTTATTACGACTGATTCCGGCAAACACAGCCAGCAGGTGTAAATCGTGATTACCCAATACCAGGCGCACGCTGTCGCCCAGCGATTTCACATAGCGCAGGACGTCCAGCGATCCTGGCCCACGTGCGACCAAATCGCCGGTGAGCCATAAGGTGTCTTTTCCAGGGGTAAAGTCTACTTGATGCAGCAATGCTGTCAGTTCATCGTAGCAACCATGAACGTCGCCAATCAGGTATGTTGCCATAGATATTGTTTTAATGAATGAGTGTTGGAACGGCAAGTCGGAATACGGGAATATCGATAGTAAAGGCGATGCCCTGCTCATCGATCATTTCGTAATGACCCTGCATGGTGCCCAGCGGTGTTTCAATAACGGCACCGCTGGTGTACTGGTACTCTTCGCCAGGTTCGATGTGAGGCTGAACGCCAACTACACCTTCACCCTGAACTTCGGTTTCGCGCCCATGACCATTGGTTATCAACCAATAACGCCCCAACAGCTGCACTGGCGCTCGCCCCAAATTGCGGATAGTCACGGTATAAGCAAAAACGTAACGTTCATCATCAGGTGAGGATTGCGCCTCAATGTAGACGCTTTGTACCTGAATACACACTCGGGGCGAATTGATCATGCTTAACTCTCCTTCGAAGGCGCGTTTTCTGACAGATAGTTAGCCATCCGGCAGTATTGCGCGACAGAGATATTTTCCGCTCGCATTGCCGGGTCGATGCCCAACTCTGTCAGTACTTCAACGCTGAACAGATTACCGAGGCTATTACGTACCGTTTTACGGCGCTGATTAAACGCTTCGGTGGTAATTCGGCTCAGGACGCGAACATCTTTAACCGGGTACGGCATCGTCGCGTGAGGGACCAGGCGTACAACGGCGGAATCTACTTTCGGTGCTGGTGTGAAAGCCGACGGTGGAACCTCGAGCACCGGGATCACATTGCAGTAATATTGCGCCATGACGCTTAATCGACCATACGCTTTACTGTTTGGCCCTGCAACCAGACGATTGACCACCTCTTTTTGCAACATGAAATGCATGTCGGCAATGGCATCAGTATAGGTAAAAAGATGGAACATCAGCGGTGTGGAGATGTTGTACGGCAGGTTGCCAAATACGCGCAGCGGCTGACCCATCGTTTGTGATAGCTCACCGAAGTTCATGGTCATGGCATCTTGCTGATAAATAGTCAGCTTTGGCCCTAAAAACGGGTGTGTTTGCAGACGTGCAGCCAGATCGCGGTCCAGTTCGATGACCGTGAGCTTGTCCAGACGTTCGCCAACTGGCTCGGTCAATGCAGCAAGGCCCGGGCCGATTTCGACCATTGCCTGACCCTTTTGCGGGTTGATAGCAGAGACAATACTTTCGATCACAAACTGATCGTTGAGGAAGTTTTGCCCGAAACGTTTACGGGCTAAATGGCCCTGATGGACTCGATTATTCATTGGTATTAACAATCATTTTGATGGCGAGATTAAGCGCCGTAATAAAACTGCCGACATCTGCTTGCCCACGACCCGCCAGTTCGAGTGCGGTGCCGTGATCAACGGATGTGCGAATAAAGGGCAGGCCCAGCGTGATATTCACTCCGCGACCAAATCCCTGGTATTTTAGCACGGGGAGGCCCTGATCGTGGTACATTGCCAGCACGGCATCCGCGCTGTTGAGATATTTGGGCTGAAACAGGGTATCTGCAGGCAGTGGACCGTTTAATTTCATCCCCTGCGCACGCAGTTCATCCAGTACCGGGATGATGGTGTCTATTTCTTCCGTCCCCATATGACCGCCTTCTCCCGCATGCGGATTCAAGCCGCAAACCAGAATATGCGGATCGTTCAGGCCAAATTTGGTACGTAAATCATGATGCAGAATGCCGATCACTTCCCGCAATAATGCCGGGGTAATGGCGTCAGCAACGGCTTTAAGCGGCAGATGTGTGGTCGCCAGAGCAACACGCAGCTCTTCCGTTGCCAGCATCATCACGACTTTCTTCGCCTGTGAGCGGTCTTCAAAAAACTCAGTATGCCCGGTAAACGGCACGCCAGCGTCATTGATCACGCCTTTGTGGACGGGGCCGGTTATCAGCGCTGCAAATTCGCCCTGTAGACAACCATCGCAGGCACGAGCCAGCGTGTCGACGACGTATTGCCCATTCTCTACCATCAGTTGACCCGCGACGACAGGCGTGCGGCGCAGCGCAACCGGCAATAGCGTCAGCGTACCGGCTGATTGTGGTTTGGCTGGGGTATCTGGAGAGTAGGGTAGGAGCGAGAGCGGTAAACCGAGCATGGCTGCCCGGTCACGGAGTAGCGTGGCATCAGCACAAACAACGAGTTCTACCGGCCACTCGCGCTGTGCAAGCTGGACCACAAGGTCCGGACCAATCCCGGCAGGTTCGCCGGGAGTGATCACAACACGTTGAGTTCGAGTCATTAGTTGCTCAGAATTTTAACGTACGCACTGGCGCGTTGTTCCTGCATCCAGGTCGCTGCTTCTTCCGAGAATTTACGGTTCATCAGCATGCGATAAGCCCTGTCTTTCTGTGCCGCGTCAGTTTTATCAACATTTCGCGTATCCAGCAGCTCGATCAGATGCCAGCCGAAGGAAGAGTGCACCGGCGCGCTCATCTGACCTTTGTTCAGGCGGGTCAGTGCATCGCGGAAAGCAGGATCGAAAATATCGGCTGCAGCCCAACCCAGGTCACCGCCCTGGTTTGCTGAGCCCGGATCCTGAGAGAACTCTTTTGCTGCTGCTGCAAAGGTCGTTTTACCGCTCTTAATATCAGCCGCGATTTGTTCCAGTTTCAGGCGAGCCTGTTGATCGGTCATGATCGGCGACGGTTTCAGCAGAATATGGCGGGCATGAACTTCAGTCACGGAGACGCTCTGGCTCTGACCACGCATATCGTTGACTTTCAGAATATGGAAGCCGACACCTGAACGAATCGGGCCAATAATATCGCCTTTTTTCGCGGTGCTTAATGCCTGAGCAAAGATACCGGGCAGTTCCTGAATTCGTCCCCAGCCCATCTGGCCGCCTTTCAGCGCCTGCTGGTCAGCAGAATAGGTGATGGCCAGCTTGCCAAAATCGCTACCGCTACGCGCTTCGTCAACCACAGAACGCGCCTGGCTTTCCGCCTGGTTAACCTGGTCTGACGTTGGGTTTTCCGGTAATGGAATCAAAATGTGGCTCAGGTTCAGCTCAGTGCTGGCATCATTTTGGTTGCCAACTTGCTGCGCCAGGGCATCAACTTCCTGTGGCAGGATCGTGACGCGACGGCGAACTTCATTATTACGCACTTCAGAGATGGTCATCTCTTTACGGATCTGGTTGCGATAGGTCGAATAACTCAGACCATCCTGAGCCAGACGGCTGCGCATTTGATCCAGCGTCATATTGTTCTGCTTGGCAATGTTGGCAATAGCCTGATCTAACTGCTCATCAGAGATTTTTACACCCATCTTCTGACCCATCTGTAGAACGATTTGATCCATGATCAAACGTTCCAGGATCTGATGACGCAGCGTGGCATCGTCCGGTAATTGCTGACCTGCCTGACCCGCATTAAGTTTTACTGACTGCATTAAGCCATCGACGTCGCTTTCCAGAACGACGCCGTTATTGACGACGGCTGCGACTTTATCGACCACCTGTGGGGCAGCGAAACTGGTATTCGCGACCATGGCGATACCGAGAAGCAGCGTTTTCCAGTTCTTCATACTTTTTCCATTTCAATTAACCGCAATGCGGATTACGTTGTAAATCAATCAGATCATAAAGAGCTTTGATACGGCAAAATGTTCGAACGCAGCATCTGGTTGGTGCCAAGGCCATAGTTAGAGCTCAGGCCGCGCAGTTCGATATTAAAGCCGATCGAGTTGTCATATACCGCGTGTTTCTGGGTGTCATCCCAACCATTCAGCTTACGTTCGTAGCCGACGCGAATGGCATAACAGCAGGAGTTGTACTGCAAGCCCAGCATGGAATCCGCCACTTTGTTCACATTGGTATCGAAGTAGTAAGCCCCGACGATTGACCAACGCTCAGCGATCGGCACGCTCGCCACTGCACCCACCTGAGAAATCCCGTTTTTATACTGATCTGCCGTAGAGTAATACGAGGGCAGGGTCGCCTGGATATATTCCGGGCTGGCATAGCGGTAGTTCAACTGCAGCATACGGTTTTCGTCGCGACGGTACTCGATGCTGCTGCTGCTGGTGGCGATACTGTCCAGACGCGTGTCGTACTGAATCCCACTGCGTAAACCCCAACGATCGGAGATGCGCCAGTAGGTATCGCCAGCCCATACCAGTGAACCGGTTTTGTCGTCATTCTCCCATTTAATGTTGTCATCGCCAGTGCGAGACTCGGTGAAATAGTAGATTTGACCCACAGAAATATTAAAACGTTCAACGGCCGCGTCATCATAAACGCGAGATGTGACGCCGGTCGTTACCTGGTTTGCGGAGGCAATACGGTCCAGACCGCCATAGGTGCGGTCACGGAACAGGCCGCTGTAGTCAGATTGCAGCAGGGAAGAGTCATAGTTATAGATATGACTTTGGTTGCGATACGGCACATATAAATACTGCGCACGCGGCTCCAGTGTCTGGGTATAGCCTGGTGCCAGCATTTCCATATCACGTTCGAAGACCAGCTTACCGTCGACTTTGAACTGCGGCATGACGCGGTTAGCGGAGTCGTCCAGCTTCGTGGTGTTATTCGCGTTATACCAATCCAGATTGGTCTGCTGGTAGTGCGTCGCCATTAGCTTCGCTTCAGTGTTGATACTTCCCCACTGATTGGATAGCGGCAGATTGATGGTCGGCTCAAGGTGCACACGCGTCGCTTCCGGCATATCGTCATTGGTATTGACGAAATGCACCGCCTGTCCATAAATACGGGTATCAAATGGACCAACGTCATTCTGATAGAAGTTGACGTCTAACTGTGGCTGAGCGGAATAACTGCTGTTGTTCTGATCGTCAAAGACCTGGAACTGTTTAGTTGAGAGCGTTGCATCAAAGTTTTGCACCGCATAGCCGACACTGAATTTCTGTGTCGCATAACCGTCGGTGCTGGAACCGTACTTATTGTCAAAATCATTAAAGTAGCTGGAGTCGCTGACTTTGGTGTAGTCGACGTTGAAACGCCACACCTGGTCCATCACACCGGCGTGTTGCCAGTAAAACAGCCAGCGACGTGAATTATCATCTTTCGGATGTTCGTCGTCGTAGACCCGGTCGGAATTCAGATAGTCGAGTTCCATCAGACCCATACCTGCCTGGGTCAGGTAACGGAATTCGTTCTCCCACATCACGCCGCCACGGCGATGCATATAATGCGGCGTAATGGTGGCGTCCATGTTGGGCGCGATATTCCAGTAATATGGCAGGTAGAACTCAAAATAGTTCTTGGTGGAGTATTTTGCGTTCGGGATCAAGAAACCGGAACGGCGCTTATCGCCGACAGGGAGTTGTAAATAGGGGCTGTAAAACACCGGAACCGGGCCCAGTTTAAAACGGGCGTTCCAGATTTCAGCGACCTGTTCTTCACGGTCATGGATCACTTCACTACCGACGACGCTCCAGGTATTGGAACCCGGAAGACAGGAGGTAAAACTGCCGTTTTCCAGAATAGTGTAGCGATTTTCACCACGCTGTTTCATCAGGTCCGCTTTCCCGCGCCCCTGACGTCCCACCATCTGGTAGTCACCTTCCCAGACGTTGGTGTCTTTCGTATTCAGGTTTGCCCATCCCTTTGGTCCCTTCAGAATGACCTGGTTGTCATCATAATGGACGTTGCCCAGAGCATCGACGGTACGAACGGGAGCGGGTTGACCTTCGGCCTGCTTTTGATGAAGCTGCACTTCATCGGCTTGTAGGCGGCTGTTACCCTGCGCAATATCCACGTTGCCGGTAAACACGGCGTCATCAGGGTAGTTCCCTTTCGCGTGATCGGCATTGATGGTGACAGGTAACTCATTGGTGTCGCCCTGCACCAGAGGACGGTTGTAGCTTGGCACGCCCAACATGCACTGTGAGGCGAGATCGGCTGCCAGGCCCTGTTGACTATAGAGGGCGCTGGCAATCATGGTGGCCAGAAGAGTGGGAATACGTTTTTTCATACGTTGTATTTATTGTTCCATCATCAGTAGCGTCGCGCGTGACAAACGGTCACAGCCTAACTTATCTCATCTTCACTTCGCTAGTATTAATCCTGCCCATTTTATGCCCGTCACCTTTCAAGCTGCATATTCGTTGTCTTCTTCGTTTTCCCCAGTTACCTGCACTGTAAAGCGTCAGGGGATGCGATGAGGGATTTCTTTATCCCTCTTCGGCGGCAGTCTGCGGTTGTTCAAATTCGTTCCAGACGAATTTGTCACTGCGTTGCTGCCTTGTCGTAACTCGAAATCCAACGGGTATAGCGTTTGTGGTGTTAGGCACGGCATTGAATGACAGGTATGATAATGCAAATTATAGGCTATGTCCCACAATTGACCGCAGCCGTAAAACGGTAAAAGCACCTTATATTGTGGGACATAGCCTGGCCAAGAGCATAAAGATTTGGGGAATGTATGCAGTATTGGGGAAAGATTATTGGTGTGGCCGTTGCCTTAATGATGGGCGGCGGCTTCTGGGGTGTGGTGTTAGGCCTGTTAGTTGGCCATATGTTCGACAAAGCCCGCATGCGCAAAATGGCATGGTTCGCCAACCAACGAGAGCGTCAGGCGCTGTTTTTTGCCACCACTTTTGAGGTGATGGGGCATCTGACTAAATCCAAGGGACGTGTTACTGAGGCGGATATTCATATCGCCAGCCAGTTGATGGAGCGCATGAATTTGCACGGTGATTCGCGTACTGCGGCGCAGCATGCTTTCCGCGTGGGAAAATCAGACAATTACCCATTACGTGAAAAGATGCGTCAGTTTCGTAGTGTCTGCTTTGGTCGATTCGATCTGATCCGCATGTTTCTGGAAATTCAGATCCAGGCGGCATTTGCCGATGGGTCGTTGCATCCTAACGAGCGTGAAGTGCTGTACGTCATCGCTGAAGAACTGGGGATTTCGCGTACCCAGTTTGATCAGTTCCTCCGCATGATGCAGGGTGGGGCGCAGTTTGGCGGCGGATATCAACAGCAATCTGCGGGCGGCGGCTGGCAGCAGGCGCAACGCGGACCCACGCTGGAAGATGCCTGTAACGTGTTGGGGGTAAAAGCAACAGATGATGCAACCACCATTAAGCGCGCCTATCGTAAGCTGATGAGCGAGCACCATCCGGACAAACTGGTTGCGAAAGGCCTGCCACCAGAAATGATGGAAATGGCGAAGCAAAAAGCACAAGAAATTCAAAAAGCGTATGAGCTAATTAAAGAACAGAAAGGCTTTAAATAATAATTATGCCGGATGACGGCTAGCGCCTTATCCGGCCTACGTTGATAACTGTAGACCGGGCAAGCGAAGCGCCCCCGGCATAAATGGGAACTGAATTTAAAAATCCGCCGGGACTTTAAACGTCATACTGTTGCCGTATTCGGGATGGGTGATGGTTAACATCTCTGCGTGCAGCAGCAGCCTCGGTGCCATTGCCAGCGCCTCCGGTGGCGCATAGAAACGGTCACCCAGAATCGGGTGTCCTAACGCCAGCATATGCACGCGTAGCTGATGGGAACGTCCAGTAATAGGTTTTAGCACCACCCGGGCGGTATTATCCGCGGCAAACTCCACGACTTCGTATTCTGTTTGCGCGGATTTTCCGGTTTCATAGCACACCTTTTGCTTTGGCCGGTTGGGCCAGTCACAAATCAGCGGTAAATCAACCAGGCCTTCGGCAGGTGCAGGATGTCCCCACACCCGCGCCACGTACTGTTTCTTCGGCTCACGCTCGCGAAACTGGCGTTTGAGTTCGCGCTCTGCTGCTTTGGTCAGCGCCACTACAATCACGCCGCTGGTAGCCATATCCAGACGATGTACGGATTCGGCTTGTGGATAGTCGCGCTGAATACGTGTCATCACGCTGTCTTTATGCTCATCCAGGCGACCCGGTACGGACAACAAGCCGCTTGGCTTGTTGACCACCATAATGTGCTCATCCTGGTACAGGATAACCAACCAGGGTTCCTGCGGCGGATTGTAGTTTTCCATCCCCATTTTCAGCTCCGTTACTGATGTGTCACGACGATCAGGCGTAGCGCATCCAGTCGCCAGCCAGCCTGATCGAGGCTTTCCATCACCTGCTGACGGTTGCTTTCTATGGCTGCAAGCTCGTCATCACGGATGTTCGGGTTCACGGCTCGTAGCGCTTCGAGACGCGACAGTTCCGCGGTCAGTTTCTCATCTGCTTCTTTACGTGCTGCATCGATCAGCGCACGGGCCGATTTTTCTACCTGCGCTTCACCGAGTTGCAGAATGGCATGAACATCCTGCTGCACGGCATTGACCAGTTTGCTGCCGGTGTGGCGGTTAACGGCGCTGAGCTGACGGTTAAAGGTTTCGAATTCAACCTGGGCGGCAAGATTATTGCCGTTTTTATCCAGCAGCATGCGTACCGGCGTTGGCGGCAGGAAGCGGTTTAACTGCAACTGTTTTGGCGCTTGCGCTTCAACAACGTAGACCAGTTCAACCAGCAGAGTACCGACCGGTAATGCTTTGTTTTTCAGCAACGAAATGGTGCTGCTACCGGTATCGCCGGAGAGGATCAGATCCAGACCATTACGGATTAGCGGGTGCTCCCAGGTAATAAACTGCGCGTCTTCACGCGACAGAGCGACATCACGCTCAAACGTAATGGTGCAGCCATCTTCCGGCAGTCCTGGGAAATCAGGCACCAGCATGTGATCGGAAGGTGTCAGCACGATCAAATTGTCGCCACGGTCATCCTGATTAATACCAACGATATCAAACAGGTTCATCGCGAAGGCGATCAGGCTAGTATCGTCGTCTTGTTCTTCAATACTTTCAGCCAACGCCAGTGCTTTTTCGCCGCCGTTAGAGTGGATCTCCAGCAGGCGATCGCGACCTTGCTCCAACTGAGCTTTCAGCGCGTCATGCTGTTCGCGGCAGGTTTTGATCAAATCGTCAAAGCCATCGGTGTTTTCTGGCTCCGCCAGGTAGCCGATCAGATTGTTATAAACCGTATCATAAATGGTGCGTCCGGTCGGACAGGTGTGTTCGAACGCATCCAGACCTTCGTGGTACCAGCGTACCAGCACGGACTGCGCGGTTTTTTCCAGGTACGGAACGTGGATCTGAATATCATGCGCCTGACCAATACGGTCCAGACGACCAATACGCTGTTCCAGCAGGTCCGGGTTAAACGGTAGGTCAAACATCACCAGATTGCTGGCGAACTGGAAGTTACGCCCTTCGGAGCCGATTTCAGAACACAGCATTACCTGGGCGCCGCTATCTTCTTCGCTAAACCAGGCTGCGGCGCGGTCACGCTCAATGATCGACATCCCTTCATGGAACACGGCGGCGCGGATACCTTCGCGCTCGCGCAGCACTTGCTCAAGTTGCAACGCGGTGGTTGCTTTCGCACAGATCACCAGCACTTTCTGTGAGCGGTGGCTGGTCAGGTAACCCATCAGCCATTCAACGCGCGGGTCAAAGTTCCACCAGGTTCCGGTATCGCCTTCAAATTCCTGATAAATCTGTTCGGGGTAGAGCATGTCGCGTGCGCGATCTTCCGCACTCTTACGTGCACCCATAATGCCCGAGACTTTGATTGCTGTCTGGTATTGGGTTGGCAGCGGCAGCTTGATGGTATGCAGTTCGCGTTTCGGGAAGCCTTTCACACCATTACGGGTGTTACGGAACAGCACGCGGCTGGTGCCGTGTCTGTCCATCAGCATCGAAACCAGCTCCTGACGCGCGCTTTGGGCGTCATCACTGTCGCTGTTCGCTGCCTGTAATAGCGGCTCAATATCCTGTTCGCCAATCATGTCGCCAAGCATGTTTAGCTCATCGTTACTCAGCTTGTTACCTGCCAGCAGCATGGCAACCGCATCGGCAACCGGGCGATAATTTTTTTGTTCTTCAACGAACTGGGCAAAATCGTGGAAGCGGCTTGGGTCCAGCAGGCGCAAACGCGCAAAGTGACTTTCCATGCCGAGTTGTTCCGGCGTTGCGGTCAGCAGCAGGATACCCGGCACGCGCTCTGCCAGCTGTTCAATGGCCATATACTCGCGGCTGGGCGCATCTTCGCTCCATACCAGGTGATGGGCTTCATCGACAATCAGCAGGTCCCATTCGGCATCACACAGATGCTCCAGACGTTGTTTACTGCGACGGGCAAAGTCCAGCGAGCAGATAACCAGTTGCTCAGTTTCAAACGGGTTGTAGGCATCGTGCTGCGCTTCTGCATAGCGTTCGTCATCGAACAGCGCGAAACGCAGGTTGAAACGGCGCAGCATTTCGACCAGCCACTGGTGCTGTAAAGTTTCAGGGACGATGATCAGTACACGCTCGGCAGCACCAGACAGCAGTTGCTGATGCAGGATCATCCCGGCTTCAATGGTTTTACCTAAACCAACTTCGTCTGCCAGCAGAACGCGAGGCGCATGGCGGCGGCCGACATCGTGGGCGATGTTAAGCTGGTGTGGGATCAGGCTGGTGCGCTGACCGCGCAGACCACTCCACGGCATGCGGTACTGTTCGCTTTGAAATTTACGCGCACGATAGCGCAGTGCGAAGCGGTCCATTCGGTCAATCTGGCCAGCAAACAGGCGATCCTGGGGTTTACTGAACACCAGCTTGCTGTCGAGCAGCACTTCACGCAATATGACGCCAGTTTCTTCGGTGTCGAGACGGGTTCCGATATAAGCAAGCAGGCCGTTTTCTTCTTTTACTTCATCGACATGCAGTTGCCAGCCTTCATGGCTTGTTATCGTATCGCCAGGATTGAACATCACGCGGGTCACGGGGGAATCACTGCGCGCATACAGACGGTTTTCGCCCGTCGATGAGAAAAGTAAAGTGACGGTTCGCGCATCCATGGCGACAACGGTACCAAGTCCCAATTCGCTTTCTGTATCGCTGATCCAGCGTTGACCAAGTGTAAAAGGCATATGTGTTCGGCTCTATATCTTTAATTGCAGGTAATACTCGTCATTTTTCGGGCTAGCCCGAGGTTTTGAGAGCATACGACCCCGCTACCAGGCTAATAAATCAGTGGTAGTGGTGTTAAATGGGTCCAGGAATGGAAAGGGCGCTATGGTACTGGATGGCGGCGGTTTCGTCACGCGTCAAAATAACCCCAGTTGTCCTGTGAGTAGTGTAGCAAAGTTATCATCAATAAAGGGAAGAATTCCCTCGGCTACGGGCTGTATTTGCCGGGTCAGATAGTGCTCGTAATCCAGGGGGGATTGTTGATAATCCACGGGTTCTGGGCCATTTACCGTCCAGACATATTTGATCGTCCCGCGATTTTGATACTGCGGTGGGCGGCCAAGTTTTGCATTCTGTTCATCGGCGAGTCGCGCCGCACGAACGTGCGGTGGGACATTGCGCTGGTATTCGCTTAACGGGCGGCGCAGACGTTTGCGATAAATCAGTTGTTCATCCAGTTCACCCGCCATCAGCTTGTCGATGGTCTCGCGGACAAACTCCTGGTAAGGCTCGTTGCGAAAAATTCGCAGGTACAGCGCCTGCTGAAACTGCTGTGCCAGCGGTGTCCAGTCTGTACGCACCGTTTCCAGGCCTTTAAACACCATGCGTTGTGCATTACCTTCCTGGATCATCCCGGCATAACGCTTTTTGCTGCCGGTATCGGCACCGCGGATGGTGGGCATAAGAAAGCGACAAAAATGGGTTTCAAACTCCAGCTCCAGCGCGCTGGTCAGGTTTTGCTGCTTCAGCGATTGCGCCCACCAGGTGTTGACATAGCTTACCAACTCACGACCAATTCTGGCGGCATCGTCTTCTGAGTGCGCCTTTTTGAGCCAGACAAAGGTCGAGTCAGTATCGCCATAGATGACATCGTAGCCCTGTGCTTCTATCAGTGCTTTAGTCTGGCGCATGATCGCATGGCCGCGCATGGTGATCGACGAGGCCAGTCGCGGATCAAAGAAGCGACAAGCCGTGGTGCCAAGTACGCCATAAAACGCATTCATGATGATTTTTAGCGCCTGCGAGAGCGGTTTATTGCCGTGGCGTTTCGCTTCGTCGCGCCCGTGCCAGATTTGGGTAACAATCTCCGGCAGGCAGTGCTTTTCGCGGGAGAACCACGCGTCGAGGAACCCTTCTGTGCTGTGCAACGGTTCTGGATGAGCCATCCCTTCGATGAGTCCGACAGGGTCGATCAAGAAAGTACGGATAATTGAGGGATACAGGCTTTTGTAATCCAGCACCAGCACGGAGTCGTACAGCCCAGGGCGCGAGTCCATCACGTAGCCGCCGGGGCTGGCATGAGGGGGGACTTCCCCCAGATTGGGCGCGACGTAACCGGCGCGGTGCATCCGCGGTAAGTAGAGATGCCCGAAAGCGGCAACCGAACCGCCGTGCCGGTCGACAGGCAGACCGTTTACCGTCGAACGTTCCAGCAGAAACGGCATGATCTCGGTTTTATGAAAAATACGCGTGACCAGCTCACAGTCTTTGAGGTTGTAAGTAGCAAGAGCGGGCTTATCCTGGGCAAAACGACGGTCAATTTCGTCCATTCTGTCCCAGGGATTATCAATCGACTTCCCTTCGCCAAGGAGTTCCTGCGATACCGTTTCCAGCGAGAATGACGAAAAATTCCAGAATGCGGATTTCAGCGCCTCAATGCCGTCAATAATCAGACGCCCTCTGGCCTGCGCGAAAAAAACACCGTTTTTAAAACCGTGTTCACGCCACTCCAGTTCGCTGTTGTCGCGACCAAAACGCAGTGGGATACGATAACGTTCAGCATGATTTTGCAGGACGCGTAAATCGAACTGCACCACGTTCCAACCGATGATCACATCGGGATCGTGACGGGCAATCCAGTCGTTAAGTTTTTCCAGCAACAGCGGGCGACTGGCGACGTACTCAAGTTCAAAATCCAGCCGGGAGGCATCGCCATTCGGCGGGCCGAGCATATAGACAATACGCTGCCCGCAACCTTCAAGGCCGATGCAGTACAGCTCGCCGTGACGCGTTGTTTCGATATCCAGCGATACCCATTTCAACGGTGGTCGGTAGTCCGGATTCGGCTTCAGTCGGGCATTAATGAGTGTGTTGTTTTGAGGAGTACCTTCGACCCAAACCGGGGAGGTAATAAAGCGTTCCATCAGATAACGTTCTGGTGGGCGGACATCGGCCTCGTAAACCGTCACACCATTTTCACGCAGCAGTTTTTCTAGCCGCATAAGCTGGCGGTGCGAGCGGCAATACAGGCCCGAAACTGGCTGACGGTGGAAATCCTGGAGTGTGAGCGGTGTCAGCCGATAGCCGTTTTCTGTGCGTAATAATGACGTTACACGAGGCGTCTGGTGTGTGGGGATAAACGCGACGGATTCCTGTGGCGCGAGCGTAACCAGCAGTGGCCCATTGTCCGTTGCCAGCCAGAATGAAACCTCTGTCCCCTGCGGGGTATCCCGCCAGTGTCGGGTTAAAATAAAACCAGCCTGCGCCACGCTGCGTATCCGTCAAAAAACCAGGCATTATTATAGCCTGGTTCTGATAGATTGGCTGTGATTTTATACAGTTGTCATGTTCGACAATGGTTACTGTCCGTAATACGCTTTAGCACCATGTTTGCGCAGGTAATGTTTATCCAGCAACGTTTGCTGCATATCCGGTAACTGCGGTGCGAGTTGGCGACAGAAGATGCCCATATAGGCGACTTCTTCCAGCACAATCGCGTTATGTACTGCATCCTCGGCATTTTTTCCCCACGCAAACGGGCCGTGAGAATGCACTAATACGCCAGGCATCTGTGCGGCATCAATCCCTTGCTTCTCAAAGGTTTCGACGATCACATTCCCGGTTTCCCATTCATATTCGCCGTTAATCTCGACATCGGTCATTTTACGCGTGCAGGGGATAGCGCCATAGAAATAGTCCGCATGCGTTGTGCCCGTGGCCGGGATTGACTGGCCTGCCTGCGCCCAGATGGTTGCGTGACGAGAATGGGTATGAACAATGCCGCCAATCGTCGGGAATGCCTGGTACAGCAGACGGTGCGTTGGTGTATCAGAAGAGGGTTTCTTCTGGCCTTCCACCACTTCGCCCGTGGCGATACTGACTACCACCATATCGTCGGCAGTCATGACGCTGTAATCGACACCGGATGGTTTAATCACAAATACGCCACGCTCACGATCGACGGCGCTAACGTTGCCCCAGGTCAGGGTGACCAGATTGTGCTTAGGCAACGCCAGATTGGCTTCCAGTACCTGACGTTTAAGATCTTCTAACATGTTAACTCCTGAATGCCGGATGGCGCTTCGCTTATCCGGCCTACAGTGGTTTGCAGGCCCGGTAAATGAAATGCCACCGGGCAATCCGTTTCGACGATTAACGTTTGAACCCGTAATACACTTCGTTCCAGCGCAGCGCGTCCTTAAAGGCCGGCAGGCGGGTGTCGTTATCGATCACTGCGATCTCGATATCGTGCATTTCAGCAAACTGACGCATATCGTTCAGATCCAGCGCGTGGCTAAAGACGGTGTGATGTGCGCCGCCGGCGAGGATCCAGGCTTCAGATGCAGTTGGCAGATCCGGTTGGGCTTTCCACAGTGCGTTTGCCACCGGTAGTTTCGGCAGATCATGTGGGGTGGGTACGGTGTCGATGCAGTTAACCAGCAGACGATAGCGATCGCCGAGATCGATCAGGCTGGCAACAACAGCAGGGCCAGTTTTGGTATTGAAGATCAGGCGGGCCGGATCGTCTTTACCACCAATGCCGAGATGTTGTACGTCGAGGATCGGTTTCTCTTCCACCGCGATAGACGGGCACACTTCCAGCATGTGCGAGCCGAGCACCAGATCGTTGCCCTTCTCGAAGTGGTAGGTGTAATCCTCCATAAATGAGGTGCCGCCCTGCAGACCGGTTGACATCACCTTCATGATGCGAAGCAGAGCGGCAGTTTTCCAGTCGCCTTCGCCCGCAAAGCCGTAGCCCTGCTGCATCAGACGCTGTACGGCCAGACCCGGAAGTTGTTTCAGGCCGTGCAAATCTTCGAATGTTGTCGTAAAGGCGTGGAATCCACCCTGTTCCAGGAAACGCTTCATGCCGAGTTCAATACGGGCAGCTTCCCGCACGTTTTGACGTTTGTCACCGTGGATCTGAGTGGCCGCTGTCATAGTGTAGGTGCTTTCGTACTCGTCGATCAGCGCGTTGATTTCACCGTCGCTGATTGCGTTCACCACCTGTACCAGATCGCCCACGGCCCAGGTATTTACTGAAAAGCCGAATTTGATTTGTGCCGCCACTTTATCGCCGTCAGTGACCGCAACCTCACGCATGTTGTCGCCAAAACGGCACACTTTCAGGTGACGGGTATCCTGTTTGGAGACGGCCTGGCGCATCCAGGAACCGATACGTTCGTGTGCCTGTTTATCCTGCCAGTGACCGGTGACCACGGCATGCTGTTGACGCATACGCGCGCCGATGAAACCGAACTCGCGGCCGCCGTGCGCGGTCTGGTTCAGGTTCATAAAGTCCATATCAATGCTGTCCCATGGCAGAGCAGCGTTAAACTGGGTGTGGAACTGCATCAGCGGTTTATTGAGGATCGCCAAGCCGTTGATCCACATTTTTGCCGGGGAGAAGGTATGCAGCCAGACCACCATCCCTGCGCAGCGATCGTCATAGTTGGCGTCACGACAAATAGCGGTGATTTCGTCAGGCGAGGTACCCAGCGGTTTTAAGACCAGTTTGCAGGGCAGTTTAGCTTCAGTATTCAGTGCGTTAACGACGTGCTCGGCATGTTGGGTTACCTGACGCAGTGTTTCAGGGCCATACAGATGCTGGCTACCAATCACAAACCACACTTCATAGTTATCAAAAATCGTCATTGTCGTGTCCTTAATGTGTCAGGGTTGCCTGGTTTACCGGTGTTTTTTGCGCCGGCATGGCAGTCGGAAGGTATTGTTGTTCAGCGCTTACTGCCCACTGCTGGTAGCGGCGGTAAAGCTGTTCAAAACGTTGAGCCTGTTCTGGGCGAGGTTGCATCGTCTTTTCTACGGCGCTCGCCATTTTTTGTTGGGCGGCTGGAATGTCTGCGTGGACCTTAGCGGCAACAGCGGCGAAGATTGCGGCACCGAGTGCGCAGCACTGGTCTGAAGCAACGATTTGTAGCGGACGGTTCAGCACGTCACAGCAGGTCTGCATGATGACCGGGTTTTTACGCGCGATACCGCCCAATGCCATGACGTTGTTGACCGCTATGCCTTGTTCGGTAAAGCATTCCATGATGGCGCGTGCGCCAAACGCCGTGGCGGCAATCAGACCACCAAACAGGGCCGGAGCATCGGTCGCAAGGTTCAGGTCGGTGATAACCCCTTTCAGACGCTGGTTCGCGTTTGGCGTACGGCGGCCGTTGAACCAGTCGAGTACCACCGGCAAATGATCCAGCGATGGGTTTTTTGCCCACGCTTCAGTCAGCGCAGGCAGCAGTTGTTTTTGGCTGGCTTTAATCTGGGTTTTCAGTTCAGGATGTTGTGCCGCAAGCTGATCCAGCGGCCAGCTCAAGACACGGCTAAACCAGGCATAGATATCGCCGAAAGCAGACTGACCCGCTTCCAGGCCGATAAAATGTGGGACGACGCTGCCATCAACCTGGCCGCAAATCCCCTTCACTGCGCGTTCGCCCACGCTTTGCTTGTCGGCAATCAGAATGTCGCAGGTCGAGGTGCCGATGACTTTTACCAGCGTATTGGGTTGCGCACCAGCGCCTACGGCACCCATATGGCAGTCAAATGCACCGCCTGAAATGACGACGCTTTCTGGCAGACCCAGACGCTGTGCCCACTCAGCGCATAACGTGCCAACCGGCAGGTCGGCGGTGACGGTGTCGGTAAACATTGGGTATTGCAAATGGCGGTTGATGACGGGATCGAGTTCATCAAAGAAACTGGCTGGTGGCAGTCCACCCCAGCTTTCATGCCACAGTGATTTGTGTCCGGCGCTGCAGCGTCCGCGGCGAATATCCTGCGGGCGTACGGTATTCGAGAGCAGGGCTGGAACCCAGTCACATAGCTCAATCCATGAGACCGCTGCCTCGGCGACAGCGCTGTCCTGACGGGTAACGTGCAGGATTTTTGCCCAAAACCATTCGCTGGAATAAATGCCACCGATATAACGGGAGTAATCGACTTTGCCCGGTGTGTGGCACAGGCGGGTAATTTCTTCAGCTTCTTCGACTGCGGTGTGATCTTTCCACAGCACAAACATGGCGTTCGGGTTGTCAGCGAATTCAGGACGCAGCGCCAGCACGTTACCGTTGGCATCAATAGGTGCCGGAGTCGAACCCGTGCTGTCAACGCCAATCCCGACCACGTCCGCACGTTGCTCAGCGCTCAGTTCGGCCAGCACGGTTTTCAGTGCCGCTTCCATGGATTCGATGTAGTCGCGCGGGTGATGGCGAAACTGATTGTTTGGGCCGTCGCAATATTGCCCTTCCTGCCAACGCGGGTACCACTCTACGCTGGTGGCGATTTCTGCGCCGGTGGCACATTCCACCGCTAAAGCACGTACTGAATCACTACCAAAATCGAGGCCAATTGCAATCGCCATCGTCTTACTCCATCCAAAAATACGGGTATGGATAAACAGTAGATAGTGGGGATAAAAACCGTCAGGCAGGATCCGCTAATCTTATGGACTAAAATGCTGTGGCATCAGAAAGTGTGACGCCGTGCAAATATTCAATGTGGACATTTCTGCCGTACTTATAGACACTTTTGTTAGCCGTTTTTGTCGTTGGCATCGTACAGCTTTTTAACAAAGTGCTTTTCACAAGCGGGGTTGATGGTGCATTGCTGACGTCATAGCGACTTGCAGGGACGGCGGTGATGAAGTCTCACACAATATGGACAAATTGTTTCTTATCAGAACAGAGGGAGTATTGAAATTATGGCTGAACCGCAAAACGATCCCCTGCTGCCTGGGTATTCGTTTAATGCGCATTTAGTGGCGGGTTTAACCCCCATTGAGGCGAACGGATATCTGGATTTTTTTATCGACAGGCCGTTGGGTATGAAAGGTTATATCCTGAACCTCACCATCCGAGGTGAAGGGGTCATCAATAATCAGGGTAAGCAGTTTGTCTGTCGACCTGGTGATATTTTGCTGTTCCCACCCGGCGAAATTCACCATTACGGACGCCATCCTGATGCCAGCGAGTGGTATCACCAGTGGGTCTACTTCCGACCGCGTGCCTATTGGCAGGAGTGGCTGGCCTGGCCGGCAATCTTTGCCCAGACCGGTTTTTTCCGCCCGGACGAAGCGCACCAGCCGCATTTTAACGAACTGTTTGGACAGATCATTAATGCCGGACAGGGGGAAGGGCGCTATTCCGAACTGCTGGCGATAAACCTGCTGGAGCAATTATTGCTCAGACGCATGGACGCGATTAACGAATCGCTGCATCCGCCGATGGATAACCGCGTGCGCGATGCCTGCCAGTACATCAGTGATCATCTGGCGGACAGTAATTTTGATATTGCCAGCGTTGCGCAGCATGTCTGCCTGTCACCGTCCCGGCTGTCACATCTGTTCCGTCAGCAATTGGGCATCAGCGTATTAAGCTGGCGCGAGGATCAGCGTATCAGCCAGGCCAAGTTACTGCTGAGTACCACACGTATGCCTATTGCCACGGTGGGTCGCAATGTTGGCTTTGACGACCAACTCTATTTCTCCCGCGTTTTCAAAAAATGCACCGGTGCCAGTCCGAGCGAGTTTCGTGCTGGATGTGAATAAAAAGTGAATGATGTGTCCTGAAAGTTGTCATAACTCGCAATCTATTCAGACAATTGATGGCTTGACGAAGTTGAGAAGGGTTTGCAGAATCCCTGCTTCGTAAATCTGACGGACACATTATGCAAGCATTGCTGGAACACTTTATTCTCCAGTCCGCCATGTACTCTTTGATAGCTGTGCTTCTGGTGGCTTTTTTAGAGTCTCTGGCGCTGGTTGGCCTGATTCTACCTGGCACCGTGATGATGGCGGGGTTGGGCGCCTTAATTGGCAGTGGTGAACTGAATTTCTGGCATGCCTGGCTTGCGGGCATCGTCGGTTGCTTGTTGGGGGACTGGATCTCTTTCTGGCTGGGCTGGCGCTTTAAAAAACCGTTGCACCGTTGGTCCTTCATGAAAAAGAATAAAGCGTTGCTGGACAAGACCGAACACGCGCTACATCAGCACAGCATGTTTACTATTTTGGTAGGGCGTTTTGTTGGCCCGACGCGTCCACTGGTACCGATGGTGGCGGGAATGCTGGATCTGCCCGTCGCCAAATTCATCGTTCCCAATATCATCGGCTGTGTGCTGTGGCCACCGTTCTATTTCCTGCCGGGTATTCTGGCGGGCGCGGCAATTGATATTCCTTCCGATATGCAGAGCGGAGATTTCAAATGGCTGTTGCTGGCGACTGCATTGCTGCTGTGGGTGGGGGGCTGGCTGTGCTGGCGACTGTGGCGCAGTGGCAAAGCCGCTGTCGATCGTTTAACCGCATATTTGCCGCGTGGCCGCCTGCTGTATCTGGCGCCGCTGACGCTTGGGATTGGCGTAGTCGCGCTGGTGGCGTTATTGCGTCATCCACTGATGCCGGTGTATCTCGATATTTTGCGCAAAGTGGTGGGTTACTGACGATTCCTTTGCCGGATGGCGGCTTCGCCTTATCCGGCCTACATAATGTGCGACCTGTAGGCCGGATAAGGCGTTCACGCCGTCATCCGGCAACGCATTATGCTTTAATGCCCAATAGCGCCGAGGCGCTGGCGTTGCCGCTTAACAGATCGTCCGTTTTGCCTTGCCATGCAATGCGCCCATCAGCGACCACAATTGAACGTGGCGCAATGCGTGCTGCATCTTCAACGCTATGGGAGACCATCAGCATCGTCAGTTGTTTGTCACGACAGACCTCGGCAACCAGCGATAACATCTCCTGGCGCAATGCCGGATCGAGTGCAGAAAACGGCTCATCAAGCAGTAAAACGGGTTGTTCGCGAACCAGACAACGTGCCAGTGCTACACGTTGCCTTTGTCCGCCGGAAAGCTCGCCGGGGAGCCTGTCCAGCAGGTTATCAAGACCCATTTGTTGGGCGATGTGCTGTAGTTTCTCACGCTGAGACGCGTTCAGTTTTAATCCCGGATTCAGACCCAGGCCGATGTTTTGCTGTACGTTCAGATGGCTGAACAGGTTGTTTTCCTGAAACAGCATGGAAACAGGACGACGAGAGGGCGGTGTGGCGGTGTGATCTTCGCCTTCAATCATCATTATGCCGCTGGCAGGCGTCAGAAATCCGGCAATCAGATTCAATAGCGTGCTTTTCCCGGCGCCGCTTGGCCCGAGCACCGCGACTTGCTCACCGCGCGCTACCGATAATGTGAAACGCATGGGTAAGTGGTGATAAAGCCATGTAATATCAATCAGTTTTAACATTTCGTCCCGGCAATTTCTCAATAACGGTAAACAGCGTAAAACACAGGATCAGCAGCAATAACGCCGTAACCGCGCCATCCTGACTGCGGTAAGATCCAATCTGTTGATACAAATAAAACGGCAGGGTGCGGAAATCTTCATTGCCGAACAGGGCGACTACGCCAAAATCACCAATCGACAGGACACAAGCAAAGGCCATCGCCTGCGCCAGCGGGCGCTTCAGGGCGCGTAGTTCAACCACTTTCAGTCGTGACCATCCTTCAATACCCAAAGACTGACACAACATACTGTAGCGTGCGGTTACATCGCGCATCGGGTTTTCCAGCACCTTCAGTGCGTAAGGGATCGCCATTAGTGCATTGGTGAAAATCACGATGGCGTCAGCCGATTCCGGTAACCCAATGCTGTTATTGAGCAACAAAAAGAACCCGGTAGCCAGTACGATACCCGGCATGGCGAGTATCATCATGCCGCTCAGTTCCAGCGCCTGACCTGCCAATACCTGCTGCCGGGCGCGCAGTTCGCGGCTACTCCACAGCAGCATCATCGTCAGAATGACGCACAATATGCCTGCCGCCAGCGCGATACGCAGTGACGTCTCCAGTGCTTGCCACAGCACTGGTTGCGTAAGCACATCCAGTACATTGCGGTTTAAGCCATCGACAATCACCGCCAGCAACGGTGGAAGCAACAGCAACAGCGCGAGAGCAATCAGAATTATGTCAGCCAGTCGGCTGTGTAGACGATCGTCGGGATCGCGCCAGCCTTGTACCAGCGTATTACCGGGTGCGATGGCGCGACTCAGCCGTTGGCTGAGCAGTACCAGCGCTAAACAGCAAACCATCTGGATCAGGGCCAGCATAGCCGCCCGCGCGGGATCGTAATCAAAGCTCAGTGCCTGATAGATAGCCAGCTCAATAGTGGTTGCCTGCGGTCCGCCGCCGAGCGACAGCACGGTGGCGAAGCTGGCGAAACACAGCATAAAGATAAGTGCTGCTACGGGGAGGATCTGACGACGCAGCCACGGCCATTCAACAAAACGGAAGAAATGCCAGCCGCGCATCCCTAACTGCGCCGCGAGCTGGCGTTGCTCGCCGGGGATGTTCTCCAGCGATTGCAGCAGCAAACGACTCGCCATCGGCAGGTTGAAAAAGACATGCGCCAGCAGAATACCCTGTAAGCCGTATGGCGAAAACGTCCACTCCAGCCCGAATGTGTGCCAGAGCGAGGCCAGCCAGCCCTGACGACCATATACGCTAAGGATGCCGAATACGGCGACCAGCACCGGCAAGATCAGCGTCATCGCGCACAGGCGCAACAGGGCCAGACGTCCGGGAAAACGCCGGCGATAGAGCGCTCTGGCGAGAAAAATCGCCGGGATAACGGACAACGCTGCGGACAAAAATGCCTGCCAGAAAGAAAAGCGCACCACATGCCACAGGTAGCTGTCCTGCCAGAGCGATACCCATTCTCCCTGCGGTGCGTTAAACCACAGTGCCAGAAATGCGGCCAGCGCGACAGCCACCATCAATGTGGCTGCTGAAAGCCCTGGGATCAGCCAGCCGGGAATTAACGGCTGACGGCGCGTTGCCATTCGCTAATCCATGTCTGACGCTGGGCAGCAACTTGCTGCGGGGTAAATTCCAGTGCGTTGACCGGTTTTTCCAGTTGCTCAAATCCTGGCGGCAGGGTGACCTGCGTCACCGGATACATCCAGTTGCCCGTTGGGATCGCATTCTGGAATGCCGGAGATACCATAAATTTCAGGAATTTTTCCGCCAACTCCGGTTGCTTGCTGGCTGCGGTACGTGCGGCAACTTCCACCTGCAGATAGTGACCTTCGCTAAAGTTAGCGGCGGCGTAGTTACCCTTTTTTTCTTCGATGATGTGATAGGCCGGAGAGGTGGTGTAGCTCAACACCAGGTCGCTTTCACCCTTCAGGAACAGGCCGTAGGCTTCACTCCAGCCTTTGGTGACAGTGACGGTTTTGGCTGCCAGTTTCTGCCATGCCTCCGGCGCTTTATCACCATAGACTTTTTGCATCCACAGCAGCAGCCCCAGCCCTGGCGTGCTGGTACGCGGATCCTGGTAGATTACGCGCCATTTCTGGTCGCTCTCCACCAGTTCCTTCAGGCTCTTCGGCGGGTTTTTCAGCTTGTTTTTATCATAAACAAAGGCGAAATAACCGTAATCAAACGGGACAAAGGTGTCGTTTTTCCAGCCGCCTGGCACACTGACTGCATTCTCCGGCACGTTGCTTTTAGCGAACAACCCGGTTTGCGTAGCGGCTGCCAGAAGGTTGTTGTCCAGCCCCAGTACAACGTCAGCCTTGCTGTTTTTTCCTTCCATACGCAGGCGGTTCAGCAGCGATACGCCATCTTCCAGTGCGACCAGTTTCAGTTCGCAGTTGCAGTCAGCTTCGAAGGCTTTTTTGATTGTCGGGCCGGGGCCCCAGTCAGCAGCGAACGAGTCGTAGGTATAAACGGTCAGCACAGGTTTGGCGAAGGCAGGCGCTGCACACAGCAGTAAAAGCGGAAGACATTTTTTAAACACTTTGCACCTCATAAAGTAAAACTCTAAATAATTCGAGTTGCAGGAAGGCGGCGACGCAGCACATCCCCAGGAGCGTACAGGTAGTACGTGACTGGGGTGAGCGACAAACCTGCCGGGAGCAGATTTGAACGCTGCTTGCAGCGGCCCTGAAAGGGCGAGGCCCATGGATGGGCCGAGTAATAAAGCCAACGCATCTGCAACTTGAAGTATGACGAGTTAGGTGGCAAAGGACTTGAGCTACAGCCTCAAATCCCTTCGCCGGCATTATCCGGATCAGGTTCGACGGGTATCTCTCAGCCCATACGCAGATCGAATGATTTTGTGTATGTTTTTATTTAGCACCCCGTTGAGAACGGCGTTAGTGTAGTGATTTTGTTGCTAGGCGGCAATCAAGAGCCTTGTCCATTAGGCTATCTTGTTTGCCAGTTTGAACCTGGGCAGTGCTCAAAATCCTCGCGTACTACGTGTACGTTCCGGTTTTTCCGCGCTGTCCGTGTTCAAACTGTCTTCACCGATTACGCCTACTGAACAAGGCTCTTAAGGATCCGGTGGTGCAAACCACGCCGATTTAAAATCAAACCAGCCGAGGGTGTTCATGCGTAACCCGCGCATACTGCGCTGTCCCTGAATGATCAACCAGTGGTGGATCAATGGCACAATGGCCTTTGTGGCGAGCAACTGTTGGCACCACGCAGCCAGACTCATTTCACCGGTTCGCCAGCGGGCGGCATCGTTTTCCCAGTCCCGCGAGATACAGTTTTGCAGCAACGGGACTTCGCACAAATGGGCGAACAGCGAGAAGTCCAGCGGTAGGGTAAAGTTGGCGCTGTTTAGCCAGATATCGCTGACTATTTCACCTGCATGCCATTGATCGTAGTCGATCTCCTGAATATTCAGTTGCACCTGATGCTGCGCCAGCAACGTTTTCATGATCTGCGCGATAATCCGGTGTTCGATATGATCGCGATAGTAAGTGAGCGTCAGCGTTTCCAGTCCGGCTGGTTTTTCACCATGGCCGGGTTTGGCGTGGTGCCAGCGGGGGAGTAAACCATAGGCGGGGAACCACAGTCGCTGATACTGTTCGTCGGCGTGACAGATTAAATGGGTTGGCGAGAGTACGCGGCTTACCCACTCGCGGACCTCCTGATTAGCGCCGCGGCGGGTACGCGTATCAAACAGCAGGTAGTAGCAGCCTTCTTCGAGGCGGCTCTCGATCGCCTTTTCATCCTCCGTGGGACCTTTTAGCGTCAACCCGCCGCCAGGTTCTTCACCGATGTCAGGTAACACCCAAACATTCACTTCGTCGATCAGCGCCCGGTAGCCAAAATAGTCATCAAATGCGTGAATCTTCAGTTGGTTATTGGTATTACGTATCACCGCATACGGGCCAGTCCCAATCGGGTGGCTGGAGAAGTTATTCAACGTTTCCCATTCTCGCGGCAGGATCATGGCGGGGACTTGCCCCAATAACCAGGGAAGCCAGCGGTCGGGCTGGGACAGATGGATATCCAGCGTCCAGGCCGTGGGGGAGACGATATGCGAAATATGCGAGTACAGCGGCAACGTATTAATGCGGGTCAGTGAGGCGATCACATCGTCCATTTCCAGTTCACGGCCGTGGTGAAAATGGATCCCCGGGCGTAGAAAGAAACGCCAGTGCAAAGGTGAAATCTGCTGCCAGTGATGCGCGATGTCGGCTTCCAGTTCCCCATTTTCCTCATTTACCCGAATTAAGGCGCTGAAGATTTGCCGGGCGATATGGGTTTCGGAACGGCGTAATGCCGTACCGGGCAGCAGGTTGCGCATCGGTCGATAATACAGGACACGCATGATGTGCCGCCCCTGGCGAAAGCTACGACCGAGGTGGGAAACCAGCATCTGTCGTACGGCGGTTTTGTCACCGACCAGCTGTACCAACTGATCGATGCGATCCTGTTCCAGCAGGTCTTCTGCCCGCTGCTGCTGGAGTGCCAGCCCGGTATAGAGAAATGTCAGGCGAGAGCGTTTACCCCGACCGACCTCCGCTTCCCAGGTTAACCAGCCACGTTCCTGCATGGTATTAAGCAGGGTTCGCATATGGCGGCGCGAGCAGCTAAGCAGCTCCGCCAGTTCGTTCAGTGTCGTGTCTTGCGTTTTGCCATCACAGCATTGCCACAGACGGATGAACTGTTGTTGCAAACGACCTGAAGACATAAAAGGGGAACTCCTGCAAAAAACTCAGCAATTTTATTATCCCTATATTAGGCCAATAATAGATTTCGATGAAGCGATGAGACAACGAAGGGGTCATCTATGCGTCAGTTCTATATGAAGTACTTTACCGCGACAGAGAAATCGTCCTGGTTGGCTTGCCTGAGCGCACCGCAGCGCTTAAAGATGCTCGAAGATCTGATGCAGTGGGAGGTGACAGCCTGACTCCTGAATTGGGAATTGCAGACATCATGTGTGACTGAGTATTGGTGTTAATCGCCGCGCCAGCAGGTATTATCTGCTGGCTTTTTTCGTATCAGCCCAGCCAATAGGGATAACAATGCTCTGGATTATGACCATGGGACGGCGCCTCAACGGCGTTTACGCGGCATTTATGCTGGTCGCTTTTATGATGGGCGTGGCGGGGGCATTGCAGGCACCCACGCTGAGTCTGTTCCTGAGCCGTGAAGTCGGGGCGCAGCCATTCTGGGTCGGGTTGTTTTATACCGTCAATGCGATTGCCGGGATCGTGGTTAGCCTCGGGCTTGCAAAACGTTCCGACAGCCAGGGCGATCGGCGCAAACTGATCATGTTTTGCTGCTTGATGGCAATTGGCAATGCGCTGCTGTTTGCCTTTAATCGTCACTATCTCACGTTGATCACCTGCGGTGTGTTGCTGGCCTCGCTGGCCAATACTGCGATGCCGCAGTTGTTTGCGCTGGCGCGGGAGTATGCGGATAACTCAGCGCGTGAAGTGGTGATGTTTAGCTCAGTGATGCGCGCACAGCTTTCGCTGGCGTGGGTGATTGGGCCACCGCTGGCCTTCATGCTGGCACTGAATTACGGTTTCACGGTGATGTTCTCTATTGCGGCTGGCATTTTTGCGATAAGCCTGGTGCTGATTGCGCTGATCCTGCCCTCTGTCGCCCGGGTGGAACAACCTGTTGATCTACCGCTTGAACAAACGGGGGGCTGGCAGGATAAAAATGTGCGCATGCTGTTTATTGCCTCCACGTTAATGTGGACCTGCAACACGATGTACATCATCGATATGCCGCTGTGGATAAGCCTTGAACTGGGCTTACCCGACAAGCTTGCCGGGATTCTGATGGGGACGGCTGCCGGGCTGGAAATTCCGGCGATGATTCTGGCGGGCTATTATGTGAAGCGCTTTGGTAAACGACGAATGATGATTACTGCCGTGGCGGCCGGCGTGCTGTTTTACCTTGGTCTTATTTTCTTTCACAGCCATACGGCGCTGCTTATTTTGCAGCTGTTTAACGCCGTATTCATCGGTATTGTCGCTGGGATAGGGATGCTGTGGTTTCAGGATCTGATGCCGGGACGCGCGGGTTCTGCAACCACATTATTCACCAACAGCATTTCCACGGGTGTCATTTTGGCAGGGGTGATTCAGGGGGCTGTTGCGCAAAGCTACGGACATTTTGCCGTTTACTGGGTAATCGCGGCGATTTCTGTGGTTACGCTGGTGATGACCGGGCGGGTGAAAGACGTTTAATGATGTTGCCGGATGCGCTGCGCTTATCCGGCCTACAGTTAGAATGCGTTTGTAGGCCGGATAAGCGCAGCGCATCCGGCGTCACAATGACTAGCGCATAAACGCTGGTTGCTTGTGTTCGTACTCGGTAATCGCCGCTTCATGTTGCAGCGTCAGTCCGATGCTGTCGAGACCGTTCAGCATGCAGTGGCGACGGAAAGCGTCAATGTCAAATGGATACGCTTTGTCTCCGGCTTTCACCTCCTGCGCTTCCAGATCAACCTCAAAACGGATGCCCGGATTTGCCTGTACCAGTTTGAACAGCTCATCGACTTCTTCATCGCTTAATTTCACCGGCAGCAGCTGGTTGTTGAAGCTGTTGCCGTAGAAGATGTCGGCGAAGCTCGGCGCAATGACCACTTTGAAACCATAATCGGTCAACGCCCAGGGCGCATGCTCACGTGAAGAGCCGCAGCCAAAGTTTTCCCGCGCCAGCAGAATTGACGCACCTTTATATTCCGGGAAGTTCAACACGAACTCCGGATTAGGCTGTTGCCCCTTTTCGTCCAGGAAACGCCAGTCGTTAAACAGATGAGCGCCAAACCCGGTGCGTGTTACTTTCTGCAAAAACTGTTTGGGAATAATGGCATCGGTATCGACGTTGGCGGCATCCAATGGGACAACCAGGCCGGTATGCTGGGTAAATTTCTCTGCCATGGTAGTTTCCTTATTTGATGCTGCGAATGTCGGCAAAATGACCGGTAACGGCGGCAGCGGCGGCCATTGCCGGGCTGACTAAGTGTGTGCGTCCACCGCGGCCCTGACGGCCCTCAAAATTACGGTTGCTGGTAGAAGCACAGCGCTCGCCCGGATTCAGACGATCGTTGTTCATGGCCAGACACATGGAACAACCGGGTAAACGCCATTCAAAACCGGCTTCAATGAAAATCTTATCCAGACCTTCTGCTTCCGCTTGCGCTTTTACCGGACCTGAACCTGGAACAACCAGCGCCTGAACGCCCGGGGCGACTTTACGGCCTTTGGCAATTTCTGCCGCGGCGCGTAAATCTTCAATACGTGAGTTGGTGCAGGAGCCGATGAACACTTTATCGATAGCGACTTCGGTTAACGGAATACCTGGCTTCAGCCCCATATAAGCCAGTGCTTTTTCTGCTGAAGCGCGTTCCACGGGATCGGTAAATGATGCCGGGTCGGGGATATTATCGTTCACTGAGATGACCTGACCCGGGTTCGTTCCCCATGTCACCTGCGGCGCGATCTCTTCTGCCTGCAAGGTGACGACGGTATCAAACGTTGCGCCATCGTCGGTTTTCAGCGTTTTCCAGTACTCAACCGCATTGGCAAAGTCGTCACCTTTCGGGGCGTGCAAACGGCCCTGCACATAGTTGAACGTGGTTTCATCCGGTGCGACCAGGCCCGCTTTGGCACCCATTTCAATGGCCATGTTGCACAGCGTCATACGGCCTTCCATGCTCAGTGCACGAATGGCTTCGCCGCAAAACTCAACGACATGTCCGGTGCCGCCTGCGCTACCGGTTTTACCGATAATGGCCAGTACGATATCTTTGGCTGTGATGCCGGGAGCGGCTTTACCATTAACTTCGATCTTCATGGTTTTCGCGCGACCCTGTTTCAGGGTCTGAGTGGCCAGGACGTGCTCAACCTCGGAGGTCCCGATTCCAAACGCCAGCGCGCCGAACGCACCGTGGGTGGCGGTATGCGAGTCACCGCAGACGATGGTCATGCCCGGTAAGGTTACGCCTTGTTCTGGCCCCATCACGTGGACGATGCCTTGATATGGGTGGTTCAGATCGTACAGTTCCACGCCAAATTCATTGCAGTTTTTGATCAGCTCCTGCATCTGAATACGCGCCATTTCGCCCGAGGCGTTAATGTCTTTCGTTTGCGTCGAAACGTTGTGGTCCATAGTGGCAAAGGTTTTACCCGGCTGGCGAACCTGGCGGCCATGCGCACGCAAACCATCAAATGCCTGCGGAGAGGTCACCTCATGCACCAGATGTCTGTCGATATATAACAGTGGGGTTTCGCTTTGCGCCTCAAAGACAACGTGCGCATTAAACAATTTTTCGTATAACGTCTTAGCCATGATTACACCCCTTCAGCGACGTAGCGAGCGATGATATCGCCCATCTCATCGGTACTGACTGCGGCAGCGCCACGGGCTAAGTCACCGGTGCGAATACCTTCTTCTAATGCGCGGTTGATGGCGCTCTCAATTGCGGTTGCCGCATCAATGGCATCCAGGCTGTAACGCAACAGCAGGGCCAGTGACAGAATTTGGGCGATCGGGTTTGCAATATTCTTCCCTGCGATATCGGGTGCAGAACCGCCAGCCGGCTCGTACAGGCCAAAGCCCTGCTCATTCAGGCTGGCAGACGGTAACATGCCCATTGAACCCGTGATCATGGCGCACTCATCAGACAGAATGTCACCAAACAGGTTTGAACACAGCAGTACGTCGAACTGGGACGGGTCTTTGATTAATTGCATTGTCGCGTTGTCGATATACATATGCGCCAGTTCAACATCCGGGTATTCGTTGGCGATTTCATTGACGATTTCACGCCACAAGATGGATGTTTGCAGCACGTTGGCTTTATCAATCGACGTGACTTTACGACGACGCCGGCGCGCTGACTCAAACGCGATACGGGCAATACGCTCGATCTCGAAACGGTGATAAACCTCAGTATCAAAGGCTTTTTCATGTTGCCCGCTGCCTTCGCGGCCTTTGGGTTGACCGAAATAGATCCCACCCGTCAGTTCACGTACGCACAGGATGTCGAAACCGTTAGCTGCAATGTCGGCGCGCAGCGGGCAAAAGGCTTCCAGCCCCTGGTACAACTTCGCCGGACGCAGGTTACTGAATAATTTGAAGTGCTTACGCAACGGCAGCAGCGCACCACGCTCGGGTTGCTGGTTAGGCGGCAGATGTTCCCATTTCGGGCCGCCAACGGAGCCAAACAGAATGGCGTCGGCTTGCTCACAGCCTTCAACCGTCGCTGGCGGCAGCGGCTGACCGTGGTTATCGATAGCGGCACCGCCTACGTCATAGTGGCTGGTGGTAATGCGCATGCCAAAACGGTTGCGAATTGCGTCCAATACTTTCAATGCTTGCGCCATCACTTCCGGGCCAATACCGTCACCCGGCAAAACAGCAATATGATAATTCTTCGACATCACACGGTTTCCTTGTTGTTCTCGTTGTTCTGAGCTTTGCGTTGCAATTCTTTTTCGACTTCTTCAGCACGCCAGATGTTGTTCAGCACATGTACCATCGCTTTGGCGGAAGACTCGACGATATCTGTTGCCAGACCAACGCCGTGGAAGCGGCGACCATTATAGTTGGCGACGATATCCACTTGACCCAGCGCATCTTTACCGTGGCCTTTAGCGGTCAGGCTATATTTGACCAGTTCGACGTTGTATTCCGTCACGCGGTTAATGGCCTGATAAATAGCATCGACCGGGCCGTTACCGTTAGCCGCTTCGGCTTTGACTTCTTCGCCACAGGCCAACTTGACGGAGGCGGTAGCAATGTCATTAGAACCAGACTGCACACTGAAATAGTCCAGACGAAAGTGTTCTGGTTCTTCCTGCTGTTTGTTAATAAAGGCCAGCGCTTCCAGGTCGTAGTCGAACACTTGACCTTTTTTATCTGCCAGCTTCAGGAACGCGTCATACAGATTGTCCAGGCTGTATTCGCTTTCTTTATAGCCCATCTCATCCATACGATGTTTCACCGCAGCGCGTCCTGAACGGGAGGTCAGGTTCAACTGTACCTGGTTCAGGCCGATGGATTCAGGCGTCATGATTTCGTAGTTTTCACGGTTTTTCAGCACGCCGTCCTGATGGATACCGGAGGAGTGAGCAAAGGCACCACTACCCACAATCGCTTTGTTGGCCGGAATCGGCATGTTGCAGATTTGGCTGACTAACTGGCTGGTACGCCAGATTTCCTGGTGATTAATACGGGTTTGCACGTTCAGGATATCTTTGCGCACTTTGATCGCCATGATCACTTCTTCCAGTGAACAGTTGCCTGCACGTTCGCCGATACCGTTCATCGCGCCTTCCACCTGACGGGCGCCCGCATGAACAGCCGCCAGTGCGTTACCGACGCCCAGGCCTAAGTCATCATGGGTGTGTACGGAGATGATGGCTTTATCGATATTCGGTACGCGTTCATACAGACCAGAAATGATTGCGCCAAATTCGAAAGGCATGGTGTAGCCAACGGTATCGGGGATATTGATGGTTTTGGCACCTGCATTAATCGCCGCTTCTACCACGCGGGCCAGATCGGCAATAGGGGTTCGGCCCGCGTCTTCGCATGAGAACTCCACGTCATCGGTGTAATTACGCGCTCGCTTAACCATGTAGACCGCGCGCTCTATCACTTCATCCAACGTGCTGCGTAATTTCGTCGCGATGTGCATCGGTGACGTGGCAATGAATGTGTGAATGCGGAAAGCTTCAGCCACTTTCAGAGATTCAGCAGCAACGTCGATATCTTTTTCTACGCAGCGCGCTAAGGCACAAACGCGACTGTTCTTAACCTGACGAGCGATGGTCTGTACTGATTCAAAGTCACCCGGTGAAGAAACAGGAAAACCCACTTCCATCACGTCAACGCCCATACGCTCGAGGGCCAGAGCTATCTGCAGTTTTTCTTTCACACTCAGGCTTGCCTGTAACGCCTGTTCACCATCGCGTAAGGTGGTATCGAAAATAATGACTTGCTGGCTCATGGTTTAGGTCCTTGGTGTTTAGGGCGCCTTGCTTCGAGCATAAAAAAACCCGCGCAATGGCGCGGGTTTTTGTCTTAACTGGAGCTGACTTAATGCTGAATGTCGTCCACCAGTCTACCGCGCAATGAGAATGCGTTTAGTAGTAGTAGACCGTTAAAACGAGCAATGTAAGTCATCAATTAAGCTCCAGGCGAATGCGATATGCTTTTAGTGGTACTGGATATGAAGATTGATGTCAACCCCATCCCCCACAAATGCCCCCAGTCGGCGGAAAAAATCTCCTGAACTTTGAGCGAATTGTGCTGAATTTTTATGGTTGTATAAAATAAATCAGCGTGTGGATTACATACTTTTCACGATTTGACATATTTGAGCATATTTGTTTTCAGCTATTGTAACGGCATATTGAAGGGATAACTTGTGTATGGATTTTTTATCTTTATGATTTATCGGTTTTTTATACTAACTTTGAATAGGTTTGAGGTGCCGTGGGAAAAATGATTGATAAATAAATGTTAAGCATCACGGTGTTAATGATATAAAAATTTAATTAAAACTTAAATATACATTCACTTAGTGCATGATTGTATATTCGCCATGGTTATGGTTATATTGTTTTCGACATTTAAACGTATGAATCATCGTGCAGTGACCTCTGCCACACTGCGCTCGTATTGGTTTTTGTTCATTCAGGTCAGGGCCTTTATGTTTTCCTAATTTTAATACTTTCCCTTTTTCTTATTTTATATGCATGGTAAATCATATTAGCGGAGGTTATTTCTGAGCTCCGTCTGGGAAAAGGGAGTTTAGAGTGACAGTGGAGTTAAATATGCCAGAAGTAAAAATAATAGATAAACCTAATCTTTTAGAGATGGGGAAGCCGCAGCTGCGCATGGTTGACCTTAATTTATTAACCGTTTTTGACGCGGTGATGCAAGAACAGAATATTACTCGCGCAGCGCATTCTCTGGGCATGTCGCAGCCTGCAGTCAGCAACGCAGTCGCACGTCTGAAGGTTATGTTTAATGATGAGCTCTTTGTGCGCTATGGCCGAGGCATCCAGCCAACAGCACGGGCTTTTCAGCTATTTGGCTCTGTTCGTCAGGCACTGCAATTGGTGCAGAATGAACTGCCAGGGTCCGGTTTTGAACCTGCCAGCAGCTCACGAGTATTTAATCTCTGCGTCTGTAGCCCATTGGATAATATCCTCACGTCCTTGATTTACAATCGCGTTGAGCAAGTTGCACCTAATATTCATGTCGTATTTAAATCATCGCTCAACCAAAATACAGAACATCAATTGCGATATCAGGAAACAGAATTCGTTATTAGTTATGAAGAATTCCGCCGTCCTGAATTCACCAGTATTCCGTTATTCAATGATGAGATGGTGTTAGTCGCAAGTAAAAAACACCCGCGCATTAGCGGTCCATTGCTGGAAAGTGATGTCTATAATGAACAGCATGCCGTAGTTTCTCTCGATCGCTTTGCGTCATTCAGTCAGCCCTGGTATGACACTCAGGATAAACAAACCTGCGTTGCTTATCAGGGAATGGCATTAATCAGTGTGCTGAATATTGTATCTCAAACTCATTTGGTTTCTATTGCGCCACGCTGGTTAGCTGAAGAGTTCTCCGAGGCTTTAGAACTGCAAATATTACCGCTACCTTTAAAATTGAATAGCCGGACTTGCTATCTTTCCTGGCATGAAGCCGCTGGTCGGGATAAAGGGCATCAATGGATGGAAGAGCTGTTAGTCTCCATCTGTAAGCAGTGACCTATGGCAGAGTAAATCCGATGAAACATCTGGTTTATTCTGCTTTTTTATTTTTATTTAAAATTTTATGCTGAAATCTGCTTTTGATTTTTTCCTGTGAGGGTGAAAAATTAGAGTAATCGCTGTAAGTGCCCATTTTTAAGCGATTATTTGTCATTTCATTTGCTTATACTGGTTTAATTCTCCGTTTATTCGATTCTTTCCTCCGTTTTATTCTTATCCGCGGTTACACCACCACTTCGGTGTCAATTGCCATGCCTTATCGTCAGCGGTTAATGTGTTGTTAAACCGTTATTCATTATAAGAGTGGAGGCAAGCCATGGAGATGTTGTCTGGAGCCGAGATGGTCGTCCGATCGCTCATCGATCAGGGTGTGAAGCAGGTATTCGGGTATCCCGGGGGCGCAGTCCTCGATATTTATGATGCTTTGCATACGGTCGGTGGTATTGATCATGTGCTGGTCCGCCATGAGCAAGCCGCGGTCCATATGGCCGATGGTCTGGCACGTGCCACGGGGGAAGTGGGCGTTGTGTTGGTCACCTCAGGGCCGGGTGCAACCAATGCGATCACGGGGATTGCAACGGCGTACATGGACTCCATCCCGCTGGTGATCCTCTCCGGGCAGGTGGCTACCTCTCTGATTGGCTACGATGCCTTTCAGGAGTGCGATATGGTGGGGATATCCCGTCCGGTGGTGAAGCACAGCTTTCTGGTCAAGCAAACGGAAGATATACCTCAGGTGCTGAAGAAAGCCTTTTGGCTGGCCGCAAGCGGTCGCCCCGGTCCTGTAGTTGTGGATTTGCCGAAAGATATCCTGAATCCTGCGAAGAAATTGCCTTATAGCTGGCCTGAATCAGTAAGTATGCGCTCGTATAATCCGACGACGACAGGGCACAAGGGACAGATCAAACGGGCGCTGCAAACGCTGGTGGCGGCTAAAAAACCGGTGGTTTATGTTGGTGGTGGTGCAGTGAATGCGGCCTGCCACGAGCAACTGGGCCAGATTGCACAAGCCCTGAACCTACCTGTCGTTTCCTCGTTGATGGGGTTAGGCGCATTTCCGGCAACGCATCGTCAGGCGCTGGGCATGTTGGGCATGCACGGTACTTATGAAGCGAATATGACTATGCATCATTCGGATGTGATATTTGCGGTCGGCGTTCGCTTTGACGATCGTACGACCAATAATCTGGCAAAGTATTGCCCGAATGCGACCGTGTTACATATCGATATCGACCCCACCTCTATTTCAAAAACCGTCACCGCGGATATTCCAATCGTTGGCGATGCTCGCCTGGTGCTTGAGCAGATGTTAGAGCTGCTGCCACAGGAAAAATCACAGCAACCGCTGGATGATAACCGTGACTGGTGGCAACAGATTGAGCACTGGCGTGCCCGCCAGTGCCTGAAATATGACACCCAGAGTGAGAGCATTAAACCGCAGGCTGTCATTGAAACCATCTGGCGCCTGACGAAAGGCGATGCGTATGTCACTTCGGATGTGGGCCAACATCAGATGTTTGCTGCACTTTACTATCCGTTTGATAAACCTCGTCGTTGGATTAACTCAGGCGGCCTTGGCACCATGGGATTCGGTTTACCTGCCGCGTTAGGGGTGAAGATGGCACTGCCGAATGAAACGGTAGTCTGCGTTACCGGTGATGGCAGTATTCAGATGAATATCCAGGAGCTGTCGACGGCGCTGCAATATGAGCTGCCGGTGCTGGTACTCAACCTTAACAACCGCTATCTCGGTATGGTGAAACAGTGGCAGGACATGATCTATTCCGGGCGTCATTCGCAGTCTTATATGCAGTCGCTACCCGATTTTGTCCGTCTTGCTGAAGCCTATGGGCATATTGGTATCCAGATAAATCATCCGGATGAGCTGGAAAGCAAACTGGGTGAAGCACTGGAACATGTGCGCAACCACCGGCTGGTATTTGTTGATGTCACCGTCGATGGCAGTGAGCATGTCTACCCGATGCAAATTCGGGGTGGTGGTATGGATGAGATGTGGTTAAGCAAAACGGAGAGGACCTGATTATGCGCCGGATATTATCAGTATTACTGGAAAACGAGTCTGGGGCATTATCGCGCGTGATAGGCCTCTTTGCCCAGCGCGGTTACAACATTGAAAGCCTGACCGTCGCGCCGACTGACGATCCGACCTTATCGCGGATGACGATTCAGACCGTGGGCGATGAGAAGGTCCTTGAGCAAATTGAAAAGCAACTGCACAAGCTGGTGGATGTCCTGCGGGTGAGTGAGTTAGGGCAGGGTGCTCACGTTGAACGAGAAATCATGCTGGTGAAGATTCAGGCCAGTGGTTATGGCCGGGAAGAGGTGAAACGCAACACGGAAATTTTCCGTGGACAGATTATCGATGTCACGCCGTCTATTTACACGGTGCAGTTGGCGGGAACCAGTGACAAACTGGACGCTTTCCTGGCAACACTGCGTGAAGTCGCCAAGATTGTAGAGGTGGCCCGTTCCGGTGTGGTGGGACTCTCCCGAGGTGATAAAATCATGCGTTAATAGTCGCCTGTAGGCCTGATAAGCACAGAGCCATCAGGCATCCTCGTGGAGGTCATGCCGGATGGCGGCGTAAACGCCTTATCCGGCCTACAGGTAACGTACCCGTTTTCGCTGATGCTACCTGTTGCGCTTTTTTTTTGCGAAATCAGCAGTAACCAGAGACAAAAGCGGTTGCCGCAGTCATTATTCTGCGCTTAGATGTTAATAAATTTAACCCATGCCATCTTAAAGGTTATGGTTTGTACATTTTACGCAAGGGGCAATTGTGAAACTGGATGAAATCGCTCGGTTGGCCGGCGTTTCGCGAACGACTGCAAGCTACGTTATTAATGGCAAAGCAAAGCAATACCGCGTAAGCGACAAAACGGTCGAAAAAGTCATGGCGGTGGTGCGTGAACATAATTACCACCCCAATGCTGTGGCGGCCGGGCTCCGTGCTGGACGCACACGTTCTATCGGGTTGGTAATCCCGGACCTGGAGAATACGAGTTATACCCGCATTGCAAACTACCTGGAACGTCAGGCGCGTCAGCGTGGGTATCAACTGCTGATTGCCTGCTCTGAAGATCAGCCAGATAACGAAATGCGCTGTATTGAGCATCTTTTACAGCGTCAGGTTGACGCTATTATTGTGTCTACCTCATTACCGCCAGAACATCCGTTCTATCAGCGTTGGGCGAACAGCTCATTCCCGATTGTGGCGCTGGATCGTGCGCTGGATCGTGAACACTTCACCAGTGTTGTCGGTGCAGATCAGGATGATGCCCAAATGCTGGCGGAGGAATTGCGTAAATTCCCTGCTGAAACTGTGCTCTACCTGGGGGCGCTCCCTGAATTATCGGTCAGTTTCCTGCGTGAACAGGGTTTCCGTACCGCGTGGAAAGACGATCCGCGTGAAGTGCACTTCCTGTATGCCAATAGCTATGAACGGGAGGCAGCAGCACAGCTGTTTGATAAATGGCTGGAAACGCATCCGATGCCTCAGGCGCTGTTCACCACCTCATTTGCGCTATTGCAAGGGGTGATGGATGTGACTTTGCGTCGTGATGGGCAACTGCCGTCTGATTTAGCCATTGCGACCTTTGGCGATCATGAACTGCTCGACTTCCTGCAATGCCCGGTGTTGGCAGTAGCACAGCGCCACCGTGATGTGGCTGAACGTGTGTTGGAGATCGTCCTTGCAAGCCTTGATGAACCGCGTAAACCAAAACCAGGATTAACGCGCATTCGGCGTAATCTGTATCGCCGCGGCATCCTTAGCCGTACCTAAGTGGCTGCTATTGATGGCATTGGAGAGAATGCTTCGATGCCATCAACTATTTTATTCTCAGAAATAACCGCATTATATTTAAGAATATTCTTTAGAATTATCTGAAATTCATTCTTTAATTATCCTAATTTAAAAACGCAACTATCCTTTTTTGGGTTATTGATACGTAACGACGCGTTACGTTTGTATTATTTTGTTACATGCTTGTGTGGATTTGCCGAATTAACAAACACTTTGCCGCCGAATTGCGGCAATCTCTCACCTTCCTTGGCCGTACGGGCCGTACAGACCGATGAACTGGTACTGTTATCTCGCCGCATATTGTCCTAAAATGCCGCTCGCGTCGCAAACTGACACTTTATATTTTCCTCGGTTGATATTGAGTTGTTTTAAACAATGATGAGTTGTTGGATTTTTTTCTTACAAATATTCATGACGTTAATTTGCTTCGTTTGCTGTACGGAATTTGCTCAACACTGATATTAGCCGTAAACATTGGGTTTTTTGCTCCGCTGAGCGCCGTGACTTGCTTGACAAGGTTTTCCTCCGCTCCGTAAACTCCTTTAAGTGGGATTTTGTGGGATAAAGTGGTGATTGGGGGTGAGACTGGCATGTTCCGGGGAGCAACGTTAGTTAATCTCGACAGTAAAGGGCGCTTATCGGTGCCTACCCGTTATCGGGATCAACTGCTTGAGAGCGCTACCGGTCAAATGGTTTGTACCATTGACATCCATCACCCGTGCCTGCTGCTGTACCCCCTGCCTGAATGGGAAGTTATCGAGCAGAAGCTATCTCGCCTGTCGAGCATGAATCCGGCTGAGCGTCGCGTACAACGCTTATTGTTGGGGCATGCCAGCGAATGTCAGATGGATAACGCCGGTCGCTTATTGATTGCGCCCATTCTGCGACAACACGCGGGACTGACAAAAGAAGTGATGCTGGTTGGGCAGTTCAATAAGTTTGAGCTGTGGGATGAAACGACCTGGTATCAACAGGTCAAGGAAGATATCGACGCTGAGCAGTCTGTGACCGGCGCGCTGTCGGAACGATTGCAGGACTTGTCTCTATAAGATGATGGAAAATTATAAACACACCACGGTGTTGCTGGATGAAGCTGTAAATGGCCTGAATATTCGTCCAGACGGCATCTACATTGACGGGACATTTGGTCGCGGTGGTCATTCACGTCTGATCCTCTCACAGCTTGGTGAAGAGGGACGTTTACTGGCAATCGATCGCGATCCGCAGGCTATTGCCGTTGCCCAGACGATTACCGATCCCCGTTTCTCCATCATTCATGGACCTTTTTCTGCGCTGGCTGAGTATGTAGCCGAGCGTGGACTTACCGGCAAGATCGATGGAATCCTCCTTGATCTTGGCGTGTCTTCTCCGCAGCTTGATGATGCCGAACGCGGCTTTTCATTCATGCGTGACGGTCCGCTAGATATGCGTATGGACCCTACGCGCGGTCAGTCTGCCGCTGAATGGCTGCAAACCGCCGATGAAGCTGATATCGCCTGGGTGATTAAAACCTTTGGCGAGGAGCGCTTCGGCAAACGTATTGCCCGTGCCATCGTGGAGCGCAACCGCATAGAACCGATGACCCGTACCAAAGAACTGGCGGAAGTCATTGCAGCAGCAATGCCGGTAAAAGACAAATTCAAACATCCCGCGACCCGTACCTTCCAGGCGGTGCGCATTTGGGTAAACAGTGAACTGGAGGAGATAGAGCAGGCGCTAAAAAGCTCGCTCAGCGTGCTGGCACCAGGTGGTCGCCTTTCGATCATTAGTTTCCATTCACTCGAAGATCGCATTGTGAAGCGCTTTATGCGTGAACAAAGCCGCGGTCCTCAGGTTCCGGCTGGAATACCGATGACAGAAGCGCAGATCAAAAAACTGGGCGGTCGTGAGTTGAGAGCACTAGGCAAGTTGATGCCGGGTGAAGAAGAGGTAGCTGAAAATCCTCGTGCCCGTAGTTCAGTTCTGCGTATTGCAGAGAGGACGAACGCATGATCAGCAGAGTGACAGAAGCCCTCAGCAAAGTTAAAGGATCGATAGGAAGCAACGAGCGCCATGCTTTGCCTGGCGTGATCGGTGACGATCTTTTGCGGTTTGGGAAGCTGCCACTCTGCCTGTTCATTTGCATTATTTTGACGGCGGTTACTGTCGTGACAACCGCACACCATACACGGTTACTGACCGCGCAGCGTGAGCAGTTGGTTCTGGAACGAGATGCGCTGGATATCGAATGGCGTAACTTGATCCTTGAGGAGAACGCGCTCGGTGATCATAGCCGTGTTGAACGGATCGCAACGGAAAAGCTGCAAATGCAGCATGTTGATCCCTCACAAGAAAATATCGTAGTACAAAAATAAGGATAAACGCGACGCATGAAAGCAGCGGCAAAAACGCACAAACCAAAACGTCAGGAAGAACAAGCCAACTTTGTCAGTTGGCGTTTTGCGTTACTGTGCGGCTGTATTTTGCTGGCGCTGGGTTTCTTGCTGGGGCGTGTTGCCTGGCTGCAAATCATCGCGCCAGACATGCTGGTGCGCCAGGGCGATATGCGTTCCCTGCGCGTACAGGAAGTTGCCACATCGCGCGGTATGATAACCGATCGTTTAGGTCGTCCGCTGGCGGTGAGTGTTCCCGTTAAGGCGATTTGGGCTGACCCAAAAGAAGTTCATGACGCAGGCGGTGTGAGCGTTGGCGAGCGTTGGAGAGCACTTTCAACCGCGTTGAACCTGCCACTTGACCAGTTGGCCAGCAGAATTAATGCCAACCCGAAAGGGCGCTTTATTTATCTTGCGCGTCAGGTAAACCCTGACATGGCCGACTACATCAAGAAGCTGAAGCTGCCAGGCATTCATCTGCGCGAAGAATCCCGCCGTTACTATCCTTCCGGGGAAGTGACCGCTCACCTCATTGGTTTTACCAACGTCGACAGCCAGGGGATTGAAGGCGTTGAGAAGAGCTTCGACAAATGGCTCACCGGGCAACCGGGCGAACGTATTGTACGTAAAGACCGCTATGGCCGCGTCATTGAGGATATTTCCTCTACCGACAGCCAGGCGGCGCATAACCTTGCGCTGAGTATTGATGAGCGTTTACAGGCGCTGGTCTACCGTGAACTGAACAACGCCGTAGCGTTTAACAAGGCGGAGTCAGGTAGTGCGGTTCTGGTGGATGTTAATACCGGTGAAGTGCTGGCGATGGCGAACAGCCCGTCTTACAACCCTAATAATCTTACCGGTACGCCGAAAGACGCAATGCGTAACCGTACCATTACCGACGTCTTCGAGCCGGGTTCTACCGTTAAACCGATGGTGGTGATGACCGCGCTGCAGCGTGGCGTGGTACGTGAAAATACCGTACTTAACACCATTCCTTACCGAATTAATGGTCACGAAATTAAAGACGTGGCGCGTTATAGCGAATTGACCCTTACCGGGGTTTTGCAGAAGTCGAGTAACGTCGGTGTTTCCAAACTGGCGTTAGCGATGCCGTCCTCAGCGTTAGTAGATACTTACTCACGTTTTGGGCTGGGAAAAGCGACCAATTTGGGGTTGGTCGGAGAACGCAGTGGCTTATATCCTCAAAAACAACGGTGGTCTGACATAGAGAGGGCCACCTTCTCTTTCGGCTATGGGCTAATGGTAACCCCGTTACAGTTAGCGCGAGTCTACGCAACTATCGGCAGCTATGGCGTTTATCGCCCACTGTCGATTACTAAAGTTGACCCTCCTGTTCCGGGCGAGCGTATCTTCCCGGAGTCGACCGTACGCACTGTGGTGCACATGATGGAAAGCGTGGCGCTGCCGGGTGGTGGCGGCGTGAAGGCGGCGATTAAAGGCTATCGCATCGCGATTAAAACCGGTACGGCGAAAAAAGTCGGGCCAGATGGCCGCTATATCAATAAATACATTGCTTATACCGCAGGCGTTGCGCCTGCGAGTCAGCCGCGCTTCGCGCTGGTTGTTGTTATCAACGATCCGCAGGCGGGTAAATATTACGGTGGCGCCGTTTCCGCGCCGGTCTTCGGTGCCATCATGGGCGGCGTACTGCGTACCATGAACATCGAACCGGATGCGCTGACAACGGGCGATAAAAATGAATTTGTGAATAATCAAGGCGAGGCAACAGGTGGCAGATCGTAATTTGCGCGACCTTCTTGCTCCATGGGTGCCGGGTGCACCGGAGCGAGCACTGCGAGAGATGACACTCGACAGCCGTGTGGCTGCATCGGGCGATCTCTTTGTCGCAGTAGTGGGTCATCAGGCGGACGGGCGTCGATATATCCCGCAGGCGATAGCGCAAGGTGTGGCTGCCATTATTGCAGAGGCAAAAGATGAGGCCGCAGACGGCGAAATCCGTGAAATGCACGGCGTTCCGGTCATCTATCTCAGCCAGCTTAACGAACGCTTATCTGCACTGGCAGGCCGCTTTTACCACGAGCCATCTGAAAATATGCGTCTGGTCGGTGTGACCGGAACGAACGGTAAAACCACCACCACCCAATTGCTTGCACAGTGGAGCCAACTGCTTGGCGAAACCAGTGCGGTAATGGGAACGGTAGGTAATGGCCTGCTGGGTAAAGTGATCCCGACGGAAAATACCACTGGGTCCGCCGTTGACGTTCAGCATGTGCTGGCGGGACTGGTTGAACAGGGCGCGACCTTTGGCGCGATGGAGGTTTCATCGCATGGCCTGGTTCAGCATCGCGTGGCGGCGCTGAAATTTGCGGCCTCAGTATTTACCAACTTAAGCCGTGACCATCTCGATTATCACGGTGATATGGAACACTACGAAGCCGCGAAGTGGTTGCTGTATTCCACGCACCACTGTGGGCAGGCTATCGTCAATGCGGATGACGAAGTGGGTCGCCGCTGGCTGGCGAAGCTGCCGGATGCGGTAGCTGTCTCGATGGAAAACCATATCAATCCCAACTGCCACGGTCGTTGGCTGAAAGCCGTTGAGGTGAACTATCACGATAGCGGCGCAACGATTCGCTTTTCCTCCACCTGGGGAGAAGGGGAAATTGAAAGCCGCCTGATGGGGGCGTTTAACGTCAGCAATTTGCTGCTGGCGCTGGCCACACTGCTGGCGTTGGGGTATCCGTTAACTGATTTACTGAAAACGGCGGCACAGCTGCAGCCGGTCTGCGGGCGCATGGAAGTGTTTAGCGCGCCGGGCAAAACCACCGTTGTGGTTGATTATGCTCATACGCCGGATGCGCTGGAAAAAGCGCTGCAGGCGGCCCGTCTGCATTGCACCGGCAAGCTGTGGTGCGTCTTTGGCTGTGGCGGCGATCGCGACAAAGGCAAACGTCCGTTGATGGGGGCCATTGCCGAGCAGTTTGCCGATGTCGTTGTGGTTACGGATGACAACCCACGCACCGAAGAGCCTCGCGCCATTATCAATGACATTTTGGCGGGTATGCTGGATGCCGGGCAGGCAAAAGTGATGGAAGGTCGTGCTGAAGCGGTCACTAGCGCCATCATGCAGGCAAAAGAAAATGACGTGGTGCTGGTCGCTGGCAAAGGCCATGAGGATTATCAGATTGTCGGCGCACACCGTCTCGACTACTCCGACCGCGTGACGGCAGCACGTCTGCTGGGGGTTATCGCATGATTAGCGTAACGCTCAGTCAACTGGCGGAAATCCTCGGCGGCGAACTGAAAGGGGGCGATCTGACCCTTGATGCGGTCACGACCGATACGCGTAAAGTCACGCCAGGCTGTTTATTTGTGGCATTGAAAGGTGAACGCTTTGATGCCCACGATTTTGCCGATACGGCAAAAGAAAATGGCGCGGGCGCACTGCTGGTAAACCGTGCACTGGATACCGACCTTCCGCAGCTGATTGTAAAAGATACGCGTCTGGCATTTGGCGAGCTGGCGGCATGGGTTCGCGCTCAGGTTCCGGCTCGTGTGGTGGCGCTTACCGGCTCGTCCGGTAAAACCTCTGTCAAAGAGATGACGGCATCCATTCTGAGCCAGTGTGGTAACACCCTGTATACCGCGGGCAACCTGAATAACGACATCGGCGTCCCGATGACGCTGCTGCGCTTAAACAACGATTACGACTATGCCGTGATTGAGCTTGGCGCGAATCATCAGGGCGAAATCGCCTGGACCGTTGGCCTGACGCGCCCGGAAGCGGCGCTGGTGAACAACCTGGCCGCCGCGCATCTGGAAGGCTTCGGCTCTCTGGCAGGTGTGGCGAAGGCAAAAGGTGAGATTTTTACCGGCCTGTCAGCGAATGGTATCGCCATTATGAATGCCGATAACAACGACTGGTTGAACTGGCAGAGCATCATCGGCGATCGCAAAGTCTGGCGCTTCTCGCCGAATGCGGCTAACAGCGACTTTTCGGCGGCTAACGTTCATGTGACCTCACACGGCACAGAGTTTTCGCTGCAAACGCCAACCGGAAGCATTGATGTTCTGCTGCCCCTGCCGGGTCGTCACAATATTGCTAACGCCCTGGCGGCGGCAGCGCTATCTATGGCGGTAGGCGCAACGCCAGATGCCGTGAAAGCGGGTCTGAAGGATCTGCAAGCGGTGCCGGGGCGTCTGTTCCCGGTTCAACTGGCAGAAAATCAGCTGCTGCTGGACGACTCCTACAACGCTAACGTCGGCTCAATGACCGCAGCGGTACAGGTGCTGTCTGAGATGCCGGGCTACCGAGTACTGGTAGTGGGCGATATGGCAGAGCTTGGCGCGGAAAGCGAAGCATGCCATGTACAGGTGGGTATGGCTGCGAAAGCTGCGGGCATCGACCGTGTGCTGAGTACAGGGAAACTGAGTCAGGCAATTAGCGACACCAGCGGCGTTGGCGAGCATTTTGCGGATAAAACCGCGCTGACCGCGCATCTTAAGGCGCTGATTGCAGAACATCAGATCATGACGATTTTAGTGAAGGGTTCACGTAGTGCCGCCATGGAAGAGGTAGTACGCGCATTACAGGAGAATGGAACATGTTAGTTTGGCTGGCCGAACATTTGGTCAAATATTATTCCGGCTTCAACGTCTTTTCCTATCTGACGTTTCGCGCCATCGTCAGCCTGCTGACCGCGCTGTTCATCTCTTTGTGGATGGGCCCGCGTATGATCGCCCGCTTGCAAAAAATGTCATTTGGCCAGGTCGTGCGTAACGACGGCCCGGAATCACACTTTAGTAAACGCGGTACGCCGACCATGGGCGGCATCATGATCCTCACTGCGATTGTTATCTCCGTACTGCTGTGGGCCTACCCATCCAACCCGTACGTGTGGTGCGTGCTGGTGGTGCTGGTTGGCTACGGTATTATCGGTTTTGTCGATGACTACCGCAAAGTGGTGCGCAAAGACACCAAGGGCCTGATCGCGCGCTGGAAGTATTTCTGGATGTCGGTCATTGCATTAGGGGTCGCGTTTGCGCTGTATCTGGCAGGAAAAGACACCCCGGCAACTGAACTGGTGGTGCCATTCTTTAAAGATGTCATGCCGCAACTGGGGCTGTTCTACATCCTGCTGGCGTATTTCGTGATTGTCGGCACCGGCAACGCGGTCAACCTGACCGACGGCCTCGATGGCCTGGCAATTATGCCAACCGTGTTTGTGGCCGCCGGTTTTGCACTGGTTGCATGGGCGACCGGTAACATGAACTTCGCCAACTACCTGCACATTCCTTATCTGCGCCACGCCGGCGAACTGGTTATCGTCTGTACGGCGATTGTCGGCGCAGGTTTGGGCTTCCTGTGGTTTAACACTTATCCGGCACAGGTCTTTATGGGCGACGTCGGTTCACTGGCTCTGGGTGGCGCACTGGGCATTATTGCCGTGCTGCTGCGTCAGGAATTCCTGCTGGTGATCATGGGCGGCGTATTTGTGGTGGAAACCCTGTCGGTCATTCTGCAGGTGGGTTCCTTTAAGCTGCGCGGACAGCGTATTTTCCGTATGGCGCCTATTCATCACCACTATGAACTGAAAGGTTGGCCGGAACCGCGTGTGATTGTGCGTTTCTGGATTATTTCGCTGATGCTGGTCCTGATTGGCCTGGCAACGCTGAAGGTACGTTAATCATGGCTGATTACCAGGGTAAAAAAGTCGTCATTATCGGTCTGGGTTTGACCGGGTTGTCCTGCGTGGATTTCTTTCTGGCACGTGGCGTCACGCCGCGCGTCATGGATACCCGCGCGACGCCGCCAGGCCTGGATAAATTACCGGAAGCGGTTGAGCATCATGTTGGCAGCCTGAATGATGACTGGCTGTTGGCCGCTGATTTAATCGTCGCCAGCCCTGGTATTGCCCTGGCGCACCCTTCGCTGAGCGCTGCCGCAGATGCGGGAATTGAGATTGTCGGTGACATCGAACTGTTTTGCCGCGAAGCACAGGCCCCCATTGTCGCGATCACCGGTTCAAACGGTAAAAGTACCGTCACGACGCTGGTTGGTGAAATGGCGAAAGCGGCCGGAGTAAACGTCGGTGTAGGCGGTAATATCGGCCTGCCTGCACTGATGTTGCTGGACGCTGAGCGCGAGTTGTATGTTCTGGAATTGTCCAGCTTCCAACTGGAGACGACCTCCAGCTTACGGGCTGTCGCGGCAACCATTTTGAACGTTACTGAAGATCACATGGACCGTTATCCGTTTGGACTGCAGCAGTACCGTGCAGCCAAACTGCGCGTTTATGAGAATGCGAAAGTGTGCGTAGTCAATGCGGATGATGCGTTAACTATGCCGGTTCGCGGTGCCGATGAGCGCTGCGTGAGCTTTGGCATCAATATGGGTGACTATCACCTTAACCGCCAGCAGGGTGAAACCTGGCTGCGGGTGAAGGGTGAAAAAGTATTGAACGTGAAAGAGATGACCCTTTCCGGTCAACATAACTACACCAATGCGCTGGCAGCGTTAGCGCTCGCGGATGCTGCGGGTCTGCCGCGGGCATCCAGCCTGAAAGCATTGACTACCTTTACCGGCCTGGCGCATCGTTTCCAACTGGTACTGAATCATAACGGTGTGCGTTGGATCAACGATTCAAAAGCGACCAATGTCGGCAGCACTGAAGCCGCGCTGAATGGGCTGCACGTTGAGGGTACTCTGCACCTGCTGTTGGGCGGCGATGGGAAATCAGCCGATTTTTCTCCGTTAAGCCGTTACCTGAGTGGCGATCGCATTCGACTGTACTGCTTTGGCCGTGATGGTGCACAGCTTGCCGCGTTGCGACCGGAAGTGGCGGAACAAACAGAAACCATGGAACAGGCGATGCGTCTGCTCGCCCCGCGTGTTAAACCGGGCGACATGGTACTACTGTCTCCCGCCTGTGCCAGTCTCGATCAGTTCAAGAATTTTGAGCAACGTGGCGACGTCTTTACCCACCTGGCGAAGGAGTTGGGTTGATGCGATTATCTCTCCCTCGTCTGAAACTGCCGCGCGTACCGGGACTCGGAATCCTGGCGTGGGTCTTTGCGGCACTTAAAGGCTGGGTGATGGCTTCGCGTGAGAAAGACGCGGACAGCCTGATCATGTACGACCGCATGCTGTTGTGGTTGACGTTTGGTCTGGCAGCGATCGGTTTTATCATGGTGACATCGGCGTCAATGCCCGTTGGGCAGCGTCTGGCAGGCGATCCATTCCTGTTTGCTAAGCGTGACGCACTGTATATTTTTCTGGCGTTCTGTCTGGCGATGATTACCCTGCGCCTGCCGATGGAGTTCTGGCAAAAGTACAGCACCACCATGCTGATCGCGTCGATCATCATGCTGCTGATCGTTCTGGTTGTAGGCAGCTCGGTTAACGGGGCATCGCGCTGGATTGCGCTGGGGCCACTGCGTATTCAGCCTGCGGAGTTTACCAAGCTGTCGTTGTTCTGTTATCTCGCCAACTACCTGGTGCGTAAGGTGGATGAGGTGCGTAACAACCTGCGCGGCTTCTTAAAGCCGATGGGTGTGATTCTGGTTCTGGCCGTACTGCTGCTGGCGCAGCCTGACCTGGGCACAGTGGTCGTGCTGTTCGTCACGACGCTGGCGATGCTGTTTTTGGCTGGTGCCAAATTGTGGCAGTTCATCGCCATCATCGGGATGGGGATTTCCGCTGTCGTGCTGCTGATCCTCGCCGAACCGTACCGTATTCGCCGTGTGACCTCGTTCTGGAATCCCTGGGAAGATCCGTTTGGCAGCGGCTATCAGCTGACACAGTCTCTGATGGCTTTTGGTCGCGGTGAAGTGTGGGGCCAGGGATTGGGTAATTCAGTCCAAAAACTGGAGTATTTGCCGGAAGCGCACACCGACTTTATCTTCGCCATTATTGGGGAGGAGCTGGGTTATATCGGTGTGGTACTCGCTCTTTTAATGGTATTCTTCGTCGCTTTTCGCGCGATGTCGATCGGTCGTAAGGCGCTGGAAATTGACCACCGTTTTTCAGGTTTCTTAGCCTGCTCTATCGGGATTTGGTTTAGCTTCCAGGCTCTGGTAAACGTCGGCGCGGCGGCGGGCATGCTGCCAACGAAAGGTCTGACGCTGCCGTTGATCAGTTATGGTGGTTCGAGTTTGTTGATCATGTCGACAGCCATCATGTTTTTGTTACGTATTGATTATGAAACGCGTCTGGAAAAAGCCCAGGCGTTTACACGAGGTGCACGATGAGTGGTCAACCGAAGCGGTTAATGGTGATGGCAGGCGGTACCGGTGGACATGTTTTCCCGGGGCTGGCGGTTGCGCACCATTTAATGGCCCAGGGCTGGCAGGTTCGTTGGCTGGGCACCGCCGATCGTATGGAAGCGGACTTAGTGCCGAAGCATGGCATTGACATTGACTTTATTCGCATCTCCGGTTTGCGCGGAAAGGGCCTCAACGCGTTGCTGGCTGCACCTGTACGTATTTTTAATGCCTGGCGTCAGGCCCGCGCCATCATGAAGCAGTTTAAGCCCGATGTGGTGCTGGGCATGGGCGGCTATGTGTCTGGCCCTGGCGGCCTGGCGGCCTGGTCGTTAGGTATTCCGGTCGTGCTGCATGAGCAGAACGGTATCGCCGGGTTAACGAACAAATGGCTGGCGAAGATCGCGACGAAGGTGATGCAGGCCTTCCCTGGCGCTTTCCCGAATGCGGAAGTGGTGGGGAATCCAGTGCGTACTGATGTCCTTGCACTGCCGTTACCCGAAGAACGTCTGGCTGGTCGTGAAGGTCCGGTGCGGGTGCTGGTTGTCGGTGGTTCGCAGGGCGCACGTGTGCTGAACCAGACGTTGCCGCAGGTCGCCGCAAAACTTGGCGACGCAGTGACTATCTGGCATCAGAGTGGTAAAGGTGCGCAGCAAACCGTGGAACAGGCTTATGCAGACGCGGGGCAACCACAGCATAAGGTCACTGAATTTATTGATGATATGGCAGCAGCTTACGCGTGGGCGGATGTGGTGGTCTGTCGTTCAGGCGCACTGACGGTGAGTGAGATTGCTGCCGCAGGTTTACCCGCGCTGTTCGTGCCGTTTCAACATAAAGACAGACAACAGTACTGGAATGCGCTGCCGCTGGAAAAAGCGGGCGCAGCCAAAATTCTTGAGCAGCCGCAGTTTACTGTGGATGCCGTCGTCAGCACCCTGTCCGGGTGGTCACGAGAAACTTTATTAACCATGGCAGAGCGTGCTCGCGCCGCATCCATACCGGATGCCACTGAGCGGGTTGCAACTGAAGTGAGCCGGGCTGCCCGGGTGTAATTGTGGTGATGCCTTTTGCATCGCATGAACTGAGAAGTTAATGGCTAAAGAATGAATACACAACAACTGGCAAAACTGCGTTCCATCGTGCCCGAAATGCGTCGCGTTCGGCACATCCACTTTGTCGGCATCGGTGGTGCTGGTATGGGCGGTATTGCCGAAGTTTTGGCCAATGAAGGTTATCAGATCAGCGGTTCTGACTTAGCGCCGAATCCGGTTACGCAGCAACTGACGAATCTGGGTGCCACGATTTTTTTCAACCATCGCCCGGAAAACGTTCGTGATGCGAGCGTGGTGGTGGTATCCAGCGCTATTTCTGCGGATAACCCGGAAATTGTTGCGGCCCATGAAGCGCGTATCCCGGTGATCCGCCGTGCGGAGATGCTGGCAGAGTTGATGCGTTTTCGTCACGGCATCGCCATTGCCGGGACCCACGGTAAAACCACGACCACTGCGATGGTCTCCAGTATTTATGCAGAAGCGGGCCTCGATCCGACTTTTGTGAACGGCGGGCTGGTAAAGGCAGCAGGTGTGCATGCACGTCTGGGTCACAGCCGTTATTTGATTGCGGAAGCCGATGAGAGCGATGCGTCGTTCCTGCATTTGCAGCCGATGGTGGCGATTGTCACCAATATCGAAGCTGACCATATGGATACCTACCATGGCGACTTCGAAAATTTAAAGCAGACGTTTATTAATTTCCTGCACAACTTGCCGTTTTATGGGCGTGCGGTGATGTGTGTCGACGATCCGGTAATCCGCGAGTTGTTGCCGCGCGTCGGGCGTCAGACCACCACCTATGGTTTCAGCGATGATGCTGACGTTCGCGTAGAAGATTATCAACAGATTGGCCCACAAGGTCACTTCACGCTGCTGCGTCAGGGGATGGCCGATTTGCGTGTGACGTTGAACGCGCCGGGTCGTCACAATGCCTTGAACGCGGCGGCAGCCGTGGCAGTGGCAACGGAAGAGGGTATTGAAGACGACGCGATTCTGCGCGCGCTGGAAAGTTTCCAGGGTACCGGACGCCGCTTTGACTTCCTGGGTGAATTCCCGCTGGAGCCAGTAAACGGTAAAGCCGGAACGGCGATGCTGGTCGATGACTATGGACATCATCCAACGGAAGTCGATGCCACGATCAAAGCCGCACGCGCAGGTTGGCCGGACAAAAATTTGGTGATGTTGTTCCAGCCGCACCGCTTCACACGTACACGCGATTTGTACGACGACTTTGCCAACGTTCTGACACAGGTTGATGCGTTGCTGATGTTGGACGTGTATGCCGCAGGTGAAGCTGCAATTCCGGGGGCCGATAGCCGTTCGCTGTGCCGTACCATTCGCGGTCGCGGAAAGATCGATCCTATTCTGGTGTCCGATCCGGCCCTGGTAGCGGAAATGCTGGCACCGGTATTAACCGGTAATGATCTGATTTTGGTGCAGGGCGCTGGAAATATCGGCAAAATCGCGCGTTCCTTAGCTGAAATCAAACTGAAGCCGCAAAACCCGGAGGAAGAACAACATGGCTGATAAAATCGCGGTCCTGTTAGGGGGAACCTCCGCAGAGCGAGAAGTGTCGTTGAATTCTGGCGCAGCAGTGCTGGCGGGTTTGCGCGAAGGCGGTGTGGATGCACATCCGGTTGACCCAAAAGAGGTCGACGTTACGCTTCTGAAATCGATGGGTTTTCAGAAAGTGTTTATTGCACTGCACGGCCGAGGTGGTGAAGACGGAACGTTACAGGGCATGCTGGAGCAGATTGGTTTGCCTTATACCGGTAGCGGTGTCATGGCATCGGCTATCTCAATGGACAAACTACGCAGCAAACTGCTGTGGCAGGGGGCAGAATTGCCCGTTGCGCCATGGGTGGCATTGACCCGTGCTGAGTTTGAAAAAGGACTTAGCGATGAAGTGGTTACGAGAATTTCTGCGTTAGGCTTGCCGTTGATTGTGAAGCCAAGCCGTGAAGGTTCCAGCGTAGGGATGTCAAAAGTTGAAGAAGAAAATGCTTTGCAAGCTGCATTAGCATTGGCTTTTCAGCATGATGAAGAAGTACTGATTGAAAAATGGCTCAGTGGACCGGAATTCACAGTTGCGATACTTGGCGAAGAAATTTTACCGTCAATACGTATCCAACCCGCGGGAACCTTCTATGATTATGAGGCGAAGTATCTGTCTGATGAGACACAATATTTCTGTCCTGCAGGTCTGGAAGTTGACCAGGAGGCCGAATTACAGGCATTAGTCCTGAAAGCGTGGAACGCATTGGGCTGTAAAGGTTGGGGCCGTATTGACGTCATGCTGGACAGCGATGGCCAGTTTTATCTGCTGGAAGCGAATACCTCTCCGGGTATGACCAGCCACAGCCTGGTGCCGATGGCGGCGCGTCAGGCGGGGCTGAGCTTCTCGCAGTTGGTGGTACGAATTCTGGAGTTGGCGGACTGATATGTCGCAGGCTGCGCTGAACACGCGAAACGGTGATGAAGACGAGGTAGCCTCCTCACGCCGCAATAATGGAACGCGTCTTGCAGGAATTCTGTTTCTGCTGACAGTGCTGTGCACCGTGTTTGTGAGCGGCTGGGTCGTGTTGGGATGGATGGAAGATGCGCAACGTTTGCCATTGTCGAAGCTGGTATTGACCGGTGAGCGACACTACACGCGCAATGACGATATTCGTCAGTCCATCCTGGCGCTTGGCGCACCGGGAACCTTTATGACCCAGGATGTGAACATCATCCAAAGTCAGATTGAACGTCTCCCCTGGATTAAGCAGGCGAGTGTCAGAAAGCAGTGGCCTGATGAATTGAAGATTCATCTGGTTGAATATGTGCCGATAGCGCGTTGGAATGACCAACATATGGTGGATGCCGATGGAAATACGTTCAGCATACCAACCGGTCGGGCTAACAAGCAGGTATTACCTATGTTGTATGGCCCTGAAGGCAGCGCAAGTGAAGTGTTGCAAGGGTTCCGCGATATGGGGCAGGTGCTGGCTAAGGATAGATTCACCCTGAAGGAAGCGGCGATGACCGCTCGTCGTTCCTGGCAGTTAACGCTTAATAACGATATTAAGCTCAATCTGGGCAGGGGCGATACGATAAAACGTTTGGCTCGCTTTGTGGAACTCTACCCGGTTTTACAGCAGCAGGCGCAAACCGATGGCAAACGGATTAGCTACGTTGATTTGCGTTATGACTCAGGAGCAGCAGTAGGCTGGGTTCCCTTGCCTCCTGAGGAATCTAATCAGCAACAGAATCAGGCACAGGCAGAACAACAATGATCAAGGCGACGGACAGAAAACTGGTAGTTGGACTGGAGATTGGCACCGCGAAGGTAGCCGCTTTAGTAGGGGAAGTTCTGCCCGACGGTATGGTCAATATCATTGGCGTGGGCAGTTGCCCATCGCGAGGTATGGATAAAGGCGGGGTGAATGACCTTGAGTCAGTGGTGAAATGCGTACAGCGCGCCATTGACCAGGCTGAACTGATGGCAGATTGCCAGATTTCCTCGGTGTATCTGGCGCTTTCAGGTAAACATATTAGCTGTCAGAATGAAATTGGTATGGTGCCCATTTCCGAAGAGGAAGTGACCCAGGAAGATGTGGAAAATGTTGTGCATACGGCAAAATCCGTACGTGTGCGCGATGAGCATCGTGTACTGCATGTTATTCCACAGGAATACGCGATTGACTACCAGGAGGGTATTAAAAATCCGGTCGGTCTTTCCGGCGTGCGTATGCAGGCAAAAGTACATCTGATTACCTGCCACAACGACATGGCGAAGAATATCGTCAAAGCCGTTGAACGCTGTGGACTGAAAGTTGACCAACTGATATTTGCCGGGTTGGCAGCCAGTTATTCCGTGTTAACGGAAGACGAACGTGAGCTGGGTGTCTGCGTGGTCGATATTGGTGGTGGTACAATGGACATCGCCGTTTATACTGGCGGGGCGTTGCGCCATACCAAAGTAATCCCTTATGCAGGGAATGTGGTCACCAGCGACATTGCGTATGCCTTTGGTACGCCGCCGAGCGATGCTGAAGCTATTAAAGTTCGTCATGGTTGTGCGCTGGGTTCTATCGTTGGCAAAGATGAGAGCGTTGAAGTGCCAAGCGTCGGTGGTCGTCCGCCACGCAGTCTGCAACGTCAAACTCTGGCTGAGGTCATTGAGCCGCGTTATACCGAGCTGCTTAACCTGGTCAACGAAGAAATTTTGCAATTACAGGAACAACTTCGCCAGCAGGGTGTGAAACATCATCTGGCGGCGGGGATTGTGTTAACCGGTGGTGCTGCGCAAATTGAAGGTCTTGCGGCCTGCGCTCAGCGCGTGTTCCATACGCAGGTGCGTATTGGTGCGCCGCTCAATATTACCGGTCTGACAGATTATGCCCAGGAGCCGTATTATTCAACGGCAGTGGGGTTGCTTCATTACGGGAAAGAATCCCATTTAAGTGGTGAAGCTGAAGTTGAAAAACGTGTAACGGCATCAGTTGGCTCGTGGATTAAACGACTCAATAGCTGGCTGCGAAAAGAGTTTTAATTTTTTATGAGACCGGCATCGATTACGGTCTCAGGCGACAGGCACAACGGAGAGAGAAACTATGTTTGAACCTATGGAACTGACCAATGACGCGGTGATTAAAGTCATCGGCGTCGGCGGCGGCGGCGGTAATGCCGTTGAACACATGGTGCGTGAGCGCATCGAAGGTGTTGAATTCTTCGCGGTGAATACCGACGCTCAGGCGTTGCGTAAAACGGCGGTTGGACAGACCATTCAGATTGGTAGCGGCATCACCAAGGGTCTGGGCGCGGGTGCAAACCCGGAAGTCGGTCGCAATGCGGCAGACGAAGATCGTGAAGCTCTGCGTGCAGCGCTTGACGGCGCAGACATGGTGTTTATCGCAGCAGGCATGGGCGGCGGTACCGGGACCGGTGCAGCGCCAGTGGTTGCTGAAGTGGCAAAAGATTTAGGTATTCTGACCGTTGCTGTCGTGACTAAGCCTTTCAATTTTGAAGGCAAAAAGCGTATGGCATTTGCGGAGCAGGGTATCACCGAGCTGTCCAAACATGTGGACTCTCTGATCACTATCCCGAACGACAAACTGCTGAAAGTACTGGGTCGCGGTATCTCCCTGCTGGATGCGTTTGGCGCAGCGAACGACGTGCTGAAAGGCGCAGTCCAGGGTATCGCTGAACTGATCACCCGTCCGGGCCTGATGAACGTCGACTTTGCCGACGTGCGCACCGTAATGTCCGAAATGGGCTATGCGATGATGGGTTCTGGCGTGGCAAGCGGTGAAGATCGTGCAGAAGAAGCGGCTGAAATGGCTATCTCTTCGCCTCTGCTGGAAGATATTGATCTGTCTGGCGCGCGTGGCGTGTTGGTAAACATTACTGCGGGCTTCGACCTGCGCCTGGATGAGTTCGAAACCGTAGGTAACACGATTCGTGCATTTGCATCGGATAACGCGACCGTGGTTATCGGTACTTCTCTGGACCCGGATATGAACGACGAACTGCGCGTTACCGTTGTTGCCACTGGAATTGGTATGGACAAGCGTCCTGAAATCACACTGGTGACCAACAAGCAGGTTCAGCAGCCGGTAATGGATCGTTACCAGCAGCACGGTATGGCGCCGTTGACGCAAGAGCAGAAGCCGGTAGCGAAGGTGGTTAACGACAATACGCCGCAGACCACTAAAGAACCGGATTATCTGGATATCCCTGCATTCCTGCGTAAGCAAGCTGATTAAGAATTAGCTGGAATTTGGGAATTGTGGCTCTTTGTGCTAAACTGGCCCACCGAATGTATAGTACACTTCGGTTGGATAGGTAATTTGGCGAGATTATACGATGATCAAACAAAGGACTCTTAAACGTATCGTTCAGGCGACTGGTGTCGGTTTACATACCGGCAAAAAAGTCACCCTGACATTACGCCCTGCGCCGGCCAACACCGGGGTCATCTATCGTCGCACCGACTTGAATCCTCCGGTAGATTTCCCGGCCGATGCCAAATCTGTGCGTGATACCATGCTCTGTACGTGTCTGGTCAACGAGCATGATGTGCGGATTTCAACCGTTGAGCACCTTAATGCTGCTCTGGCGGGCTTAGGTATCGATAACATCGTTATTGAGGTTAATGCCCCGGAAATCCCGATCATGGATGGTAGTGCTGCTCCGTTCGTCTACCTGCTGCTTGACGCAGGTATTGAAGAACTGAACAGTGCGAAGAAATTTGTCCGCATCAAAGAGACTGTTCGCGTCGAAGATGGCGACAAGTGGGCTGAGTTTAAGCCGTATAATGGTTTTACGTTGGATTTCACCATCGACTTTAACCACCCGGCGATCGACTCCAGCACGCAGCGCTATGCGATGAACTTCTCTGCTGATGCGTTCATGCGCCAGATCAGCCGTGCGCGTACTTTCGGCTTCATGCGTGATATCGAATATCTGCAGTCCCGCGGCCTGTGCCTGGGCGGCAGCTTCGATTGTGCCATCGTTGTTGACGATTATCGCGTACTGAACGAAGACGGCCTGCGTTTTGAAGATGAATTCGTTCGTCACAAAATGCTCGACGCGATCGGTGACTTGTTCATGTGTGGTCACAACATTATTGGTGCATTTACCGCGTATAAATCCGGTCATGCATTGAATAACAAACTGTTGCAGGCGGTCCTGGCAAAACAGGAAGCCTGGGAATATGTGACCTTCCAGGACGACGCAGAACTGCCGCTGGCGTTCAAAGCGCCTTCGACTGTACTGGCGTAATAACTATACACAAAATCATTCAAGTTGCATCAAGGCGGCAACTGAACGAATCCACAGGAGCGTACACTAGTACGTGACTGGGGTGAGAGAAAGCAGCCAACAAAGAGGCAGCTTGAAAGATGAAGTGTATATCTGTCGCATAAATTCGACTGGTTAATCTGGCACTCTCTCCGGCCAGGTGAGCCAGTCGTTTTTTTTATCCTCCGATAGCTCACCGTCTTTTCCGATGCGACTTTTTCCCCGCTGTCAGATTAAAATACAGCGCGATCGATGCTTTCTTAAGCATATTTAACCGCGACTTGCTGTCATTACTGCTGTGGAGTGCACGCTTTAATGATAAGATTTGTGCGCAAAAATCGTTTTGAATTTAAAACCCCAAATGCAGGGTAGATCAGGTGGCACTAACGTGAGTGGAATACTGACGCGCTGGCGACAGTTAGGCAGACGGTACTTCTGGCCGCATCTCTTATTAGGGATGGTCGCGGCGAGTTTTGGCCTGCCCGCGATCGGTAATGCCGCTGAACCGAATACGCCCGCGAAAGCGACCGCCAGCAACCACGATCAATCCGCTAAGGTTAACTTTAGCCAGCTTGCTTTGCTGGAAGCCACTAACCGTCGCCCGAATTTTACTGTCGATTACTGGCACCAGCATGCCATTCGTACGGTTATACGTCATCTTTCCTTTGCAATGGCTCCTCAGGCACTGCCCGTTGCCGAAGAACCTTTGCCAATCCAGGCGCATCATCTTGCTTTACTGAATACGCTCAGCGCGCTGCTGACGCAGGAAGGCAGACCACCGGCGACTGTCAGTCGCGTGACATATGCCCATTTCACTTCTCAGGCCGCGTTTAGTGTTCCTGTCTGGATAAGCCAGCAGCAGGGGATCCGCGCTGGCCCTCAACGCCTCAGCTAAAAAAGAACCTTCCAACTTATAATTTTTGACTCCGCACCGCGGGGCGTTTGAGATTTTATTATGCTAATCAAATTATTAACGAAAGTATTCGGTAGCCGTAACGAGCGTACGCTGCGTCGTATGCGCAAAGTGGTCAACGTCATTAACGCGATGGAACCGGAGATGGAAAAACTCTCCGATGACGAGCTGAAAGCGAAGACTGCGGAATTCCGCGCGCGTCTGGAAAAAGGCGCCAGCGTTGAAAGCCTGATCCCGGAAGCATTCGCGGTCGTCCGTGAAGCCAGTAAGCGTGTGTTCGGTATGCGTCACTTTGACGTGCAGTTGCTGGGCGGTATGGTCCTCAACGATCGCTGTATCGCTGAAATGCGTACCGGTGAAGGTAAAACACTGACCGCAACGTTGCCGGCCTACCTGAACGCATTAAGCGGGAAAGGTGTACACGTGGTTACCGTGAACGACTATCTGGCTCAGCGTGACGCCGAAAATAACCGCCCACTGTTTGAGTTCCTCGGCATGACCGTAGGTATCAATATGTCAGGTCTGCCAGCACCGGCCAAGCGTGAAGCTTACAACGCTGACATCACTTACGGTACCAACAACGAATACGGCTTTGACTATCTACGCGACAACATGGCGTTTAGCCCGGAAGAGCGCGTTCAGCGTAAACTGCACTATGCGTTGGTGGATGAGGTCGACTCCATCCTGATTGATGAAGCGCGTACGCCACTGATCATTTCCGGCCCGGCTGAAGATAGCTCGGAAATGTACAAGAAAGTGAACAAAATCATTCCAAACCTGATCCGTCAGGAGAAGGAAGATTCTGACACGTTCCAGGGCGAAGGCCACTTCTCTGTCGATGAGAAGGCGCGCCAGGTTAACCTTACCGAACGTGGTCTGGTTCTGATTGAAGAACTGCTGGTGAAAGAAGGCATTATGGATGAAGGCGAGTCGTTGTACTCTCCGGGCAACATCATGCTGATGCATCACGTGACTGCCGCACTGCGCGCACATGTGCTGTTCACCCGTGATGTAGACTACATTGTGAAAGACGGCGAAGTTATCATCGTCGACGAACACACGGGTCGTACCATGCAGGGGCGTCGCTGGTCCGACGGTCTGCACCAGGCTGTTGAAGCCAAAGAAGGCGTAGAAATCCAGAACGAAAACCAGACGCTGGCTTCCATTACCTTCCAGAACTACTTCCGTTTGTACGAAAAACTGGCCGGTATGACTGGTACGGCAGATACTGAAGCGTTCGAATTCAGCTCTATCTACAAACTGGATACCGTAGTGGTGCCAACTAACCGTCCGATGATTCGTAAGGATTTACCGGATCTGGTGTACATGACCGAAGCGGAAAAAATTCAGGCCATTATCGAAGATATTAAAGAGCGTACCGCGAATGGTCAGCCGGTGCTGGTGGGTACGATCTCCATTGAAAAGTCTGAAGTGGTTTCCAACGAGCTGAACAAAGCGGGTATCAAGCACAACGTGCTGAACGCCAAGTTCCACGCTAACGAAGCGGCAATCGTCGCTCAGGCGGGTTACCCGTCAGCTGTCACTATTGCCACAAACATGGCCGGTCGTGGTACTGATATCGTGTTGGGTGGTAGCTGGCAGGCAGAAGTTGCCGAGCTGGAAGATCCGACGCCAGAGCAAATTGCACAGATCAAAGCCGAGTGGCAGGTGCGTCACGACGCGGTGCTGGCTGCCGGTGGTTTACATATCATCGGTACTGAGCGTCATGAATCTCGTCGTATCGATAACCAGTTACGCGGTCGTTCCGGCCGTCAGGGTGATGCGGGTTCCTCTCGTTTCTACCTGTCGATGGAAGATGCGCTGATGCGTATTTTTGCCTCCGACCGTGTCTCGGGCATGATGCGTAAACTGGGTATGAAGCCAGGCGAAGCAATCGAACACCCATGGGTAACGAAAGCTATTGCTAATGCCCAGCGTAAAGTAGAGAGCCGTAACTTCGATATTCGTAAGCAACTGCTGGAATACGATGACGTTGCGAATGACCAGCGCCGCGCTATCTATACCCAGCGTAACGAACTGCTGGACGTGACTGACGTTAGTGAAACCATCAACAGTATTCGCGAAGATGTCTTCAAAGCGACTATTGATGCGTACATTCCGCCTCAGTCTCTGGAAGAGATGTGGGATATTCCGGGTCTGCAGGAACGTTTGAAAAACGACTTCGATCTGGAAATGCCGATTTCAGAGTGGCTGGATAAAGAGCCTGAACTGCATGAAGAGACGCTGCGTGAACGTATTCTCGCCAACGCTGTAGAGGTCTATCATCGCAAGGAAGAAGTCGTAGGCGCAGAAATGATGCGTCACTTTGAAAAAGGTGTGATGCTGCAAACGCTCGATTCCCTGTGGAAAGAGCACCTTGCGGCGATGGATTACCTGCGCCAGGGGATCCACCTGCGTGGTTATGCGCAGAAAGATCCGAAGCAGGAATATAAACGCGAATCCTTCTCCATGTTTGCCTCTATGCTGGAGTCACTGAAATATGAAGTGATCAGCACCCTGAGCAAAGTGCAGGTGCGTATGCCTGAAGAAGTCGAAGCAATGGAGCAGCAGCGTCGCGAAGATGCTGAGCGTTTAGCGCAGATGCAGCAACTGAGCCACAAAGATGATGAGTCTGCTGTTGCAGAAGAGCTGGCTGCACAGACCGGCGATCGTAAAGTGGGACGTAACGATCCGTGCCCTTGCGGTTCCGGTAAAAAATACAAACAGTGCCATGGCCGTCTGAGCTAAGAAAATACCTCACTAAAAAGGCGCAGAATTCTGCGCCTTTTTTATGGACGATAAATATGAAAGTACTGCAAATCGCGGTTGGAATTATTCGTAATAAGCACAACGAGATTTTTATCACTCAGCGTGCCGCCGATGCTCACATGGCAAACAAACTGGAATTTCCCGGCGGTAAAATTGAACCGGGTGAAACACCAGAGCAGGCGTTAAGTCGTGAGTTACAGGAGGAGGTGGGGATTACACCCGTTAATTGCTCACTGTTCGAAAAACTGGAGTACCAGTTTCCGGACCGGCATATCACACTGTGGTTCTGGCTGGTTGAAAGCTGGGAAGGTGAACCGTGGGGGAAAGAGGGGCAACCCGCTCAGTGGATTGCGCAAGATGCGCTAAATACGGACGATTTCCCGCCTGCGAATGCACCGGTCATTGAAAAGTTGATTGCTGGCTAATGGTGTAGCAGGCCGGATAAGGCAACGCCGCATCCGGCATTTTATGTTGTTTTGCCTGATGGCGCTGCGCTTATCAGGCCTACGAACTAAAACGTAGGGCGGGCAAGCGTAGCGCCCCCGCCATAATTGGCCGGATGCGGCGTTGCCTTATCCGGCCTACCGTATTAGCAGAATTACTTCTGCTCTTCACTCCAGTCGTCGCTTTCTGATAGATCGCCAGAGCTTGGGATTCGCTTCTCTTCCGCGGCCCATTCACCCAGGTCAATTAACTGACAACGTTTGCTGCAGAATGGACGAAACGGACTGACTTCTGCCCACACGACAGCTTTACCGCAGGTTGGGCAGTTTACGATAGTTTGTTCAGACATCTTAACTCCTTAACAGCACGCCAGATCGAAATCGAGGCGTTCAGGTACCTGACCGTTCTCGCTATCCAGCGGCATAAAGCGAATGGCAAAGCGGCTCTTATGACCTGATATTTGCGGATAAAGCTGCGAAGCGAGCGGCAATTGTAGACGCAATAGATCTGCATCATCGCCGTTGTCCTGGTAAAAACCATTCAGGCTGGTTTGCTTACGAAACGGTGCAGAGTTGCGGATTAAATCCAGCACCAGAGACAATGCCTGGTTGAGAGGATTCAGGCTGGCAAGCCAGGTCTCAACCTGCGCGTCACGCTGAGTCTGTGGCAGGTGCAGCCAGATATGTAAAGTCGGCAAATCAAAACTGCAGCATCCGCCGGGAATACTTAAACGCTGACGAACAAGGCCAATCAGACGGTCTTCACGCAGGGTTTGTCCAATGCGCGGGGCTGAAATCAGAATGCTGCCCGCACTTTTTAACTGCTGACGTAAAGAGTCGATTCTGCTTTGATCGACGCCGGGAACTTCAACCCAGGCCTGAAGTTTTCGCTGCTGTCTTTCCAGCTCTTTGAGGAGTTCAGTACGGACTTCGCCACGTTCAAATACATCCAGTAAATCCCCCACATTGCGGAAAAAGTGCAGTGCACCTGCGTGATCCACAATGGGCAAATTAATGGAGAGTTGCTGGATCAGAAACTCAATGCGCAGCCATGTACGCATCTTCTCATTGAGAGGGTGTTCAAAAAGGACCTGGGTGTGCATTACGGTTTTTCCTGTGAGACAAACTGCGACGCGAGTTGCAAATAGAGCGCGTGCAGGCGGGCGACATCCGAGACGATGGCATCCGGTGCGCCATTATTATCAATAACATCATCTGCCACGGCAAGGCGCGCTTCACGTGTTGCCTGGGCAGCCAAAATTTGTTCAACGTGCTCGCGCGTAACATCATCACGCTGCATGGTTCGCCTGAGTTGAGTCTCAGGGGTGACATCCACGACGAGTACGCGATCGGCTTTTTCATACAGGGCGTTTTCTACCAACAAGGGGACGACCCATAACAGATAAGGGGAGGTCGCTTGCTGAAACTGACGCTGTGTTTCCTGCTGAATAAGTGGGTGGAGTAAGGCATTTAGCCATTTTTTCTCATCAGGATCCGAAAAAATGCGTTCGCGTAAAATTCGCCGTTGTAACGAGCCATCCGCAGCAATAACGTCGGAGCCAAAATGTTCTGCAATTGCCCGTAGGGCAGGCATGCCGCGTTCGACCACCTGGCGCGCAATGATATCCGCATCAATCACGTTTATTCCGAGGTCAGCGAATGCATTTGCAACGGTACTTTTACCACTGCCAATGCCGCCGGTTAAGGCTACCGTATACCTCATAGATCCAGATCCTGGAGTTTTGGTTTGATTATCAAACAGTTAAAAATTAAGCATGCAAAGGCGAAGCTGATGCAGGATTAACCTACTAATCGCCAGGTAAATTTATGGGATTGTAGCGTAAAAAAAGAGAATTTCGCAGTCTTGCGCGGCATTGATTAGTGCGTATGATAGCGTCACTGGAGTTGTGAGTTTCGATTTTTCGCCATTAACCCCAGGAATCCGCACATGCGTATCGAAGAAGATCTGAAGTTAGGTTTCAAAGACGTTCTTATCCGCCCTAAGCGTTCTACTCTCAAAAGTCGTTCCGATGTTGAACTGGAACGTCAATTCACCTTTAAACATTCAGGTCAGACCTGGTCCGGCGTGCCGATTATCGCCGCGAACATGGACACCGTCGGGACGTTTGCCATGGCAACGGCACTTGCCTCCTTCGACATCCTGACCGCTGTGCATAAACACTATTCCGTTGAAGACTGGGCCGCTTTCATTGCGGGCTCCTCTGCCGATGTACTGAAACACGTGATGGTTTCAACCGGGACGTCGGACACTGATTTCGAAAAAACCAAACAGATTCTGGCACTGAATCCAGCGCTGAACTTTATCTGCATTGATGTGGCAAATGGCTACTCAGAGCATTTTGTTCAGTTTGTGTCGAAAGCACGTGCGGCCTGGCCGACAAAAACGATTTGTGCTGGCAACGTGGTCACCGGCGAGATGTGTGAAGAGTTGGTCCTTTCCGGTGCTGATATCGTCAAAGTGGGTATTGGCCCAGGTTCTGTATGTACCACCCGCGTAAAAACCGGCGTTGGCTATCCACAGCTTTCTGCCGTCATTGAATGTGCTGATGCAGCGCACGGCCTGGGCGGCATGATTGTCAGCGACGGTGGCTGCACAATGCCTGGTGATGTGGCAAAAGCGTTTGGCGGTGGTGCGGACTTCGTGATGCTCGGCGGCATGCTGGCCGGTCATGAAGAAAGCGGCGGTAAAATCGTTGAAGAGAACGGTGAGAAATTCATGCTGTTCTACGGTATGAGCTCTGAGTCTGCGATGACGCGCCATGTTGGTGGTGTTGCTCAATATCGTGCCGCTGAAGGTAAAACCGTTAAGCTGCCACTGCGTGGCCCGGTTGATAACACCGCTCGTGATATCCTTGGCGGCCTGCGTTCAGCCTGTACTTATGTCGGTGCATCCCGCCTGAAAGAGCTGACCAAACGGACAACCTTTATTCGCGTACAGGAACAAGAAAACCGCGTCTTCAATAGTCTGTAAGAACTGGTCGTACTGTTAAATGCCTGATGACGCAAAGCTTATCAGGCCTACGCTCATGCTCTGTGTAGGTCTGATAAGGCATTTACGCCGCCATCCGGCATTTGAACTTATCCCACGCCACTCATTGCATCTCCCAGATGAAATATCGGTAAATACATTGCCACAACCAGCGTACCGATAATCACCCCTGTAATGACAAGCAAGGCCGGCTCAAGTAATGCCGCCAAATTTTCGGCCTGGGACAGCGTGTACTCGCTGTGATGTCGGGCGAGATTTTGCAACATTGCATCCAGCGAACCGGAAGCTTCACCTGTTCTCACCAGTTGTAAGCACAGTGGACTAAATTCACCGCTATTTTTAAGCGCCAGCCAGACTGGCTCCCCGGCGCTGATATCGTGATGCACCTGTGCCAAACGTTGGGCCCAGTAAGGGCAGTTAAGGGTTTCAGTGACACTTTCCAGGCCTTGCAGAAAGGGAATGCCCGCGTTTTGTGTTAATGCCAGTACGGTGAAGATCTGTGTGAGTTTTTGCCCCCTGACCATCGGCCCGATGATGGGAAAGTGCAGCAGTATTTTCTGGCGTAGAATAAGCCAATAAGGCTTCTGCTTTATCAACCCGTATGCTGTTCCCAGCCCCAGGCAGAGCAACCCTACCAGCCATCCCCATCGACTGCTGTAATATGCCGCGTTAATCATCCATTGAGTGAGCGCCGGTAGCGGTGTGTTGAACGTGCGATAGATGGCGGCAAATTCAGGTAACACAAAATGCAGCATCGCCAGCACGACCATTATCGCCATGGCAAGAATGATAATGGGATACCGTAGTGCTTTTTTAACTTTATCCGCCAGTTGCTGTTGGTTTTTTTGCTGACGGGCAAGTTCAAAGCAGCAGTCGTCCAGTTTTCCCGTTAGCTCTCCGGTGCGGATCATTGCCTGGTACAGCGGGGGAAATACGTGTTGCCACCGTGAAAGCGAGGCTGACAGCGCAATGCCTTGTTCCATATCGTAAGCCAGTGTGCGCAGTAATGCCTGCCATTGGTTGCTGGGATGCTGTTCAGCAAGCAGAGTTAACCCAGCGGAAAGCGTCAATCCCGCTTTAAGCAATGTTGCCAACTGGCGTATGGCTTCGGCACTGTTTGTTCTGCTCCAGTGCGAGGTTTTAACTCGCATCCGGTTAATGCGAATCGGTGTAATCTGCTGTTGTTCGAGCACAAACAGGAGCGATGGTCGGGTATCAGCCCATAGCATCCCCGCTACAGGCTGTCCTTCGCGCGTTATTCCTTGCCAGCGCCATAGCTGTTTAGCTGACATGGGGCATGCCCAGTACGCGGATCAGTTCTTCAAATGTCGTTAACCCTTGTTCCACAGCCTGACAGCCATCTTCGAAAAGAGTACTCATGCCCGCTTGCTGAGCATCTGATTCCACAACGTCTGCGGATGAGCCATCGGCAATACGTTGCCGTAATGCTGGCGTAATGGGCAGTACTTCAAACAGAGCGGCTCGCCCATAGAATCCGTGATAGCAGTGTTGGCAACCGGGTGCCTGCCAACGCGGTAGTGGCGTGGGCCAAAGTGTTGCCGGGAGTGTTATGGGAGTATCAAGTCGTCGCCGACAATGTGGGCATAATTTTCTGACTAATCGCTGTGCAACAATTAACGTCAGCGCGGAGGCAATCATCCAGCGAGCTACTCCCATTTGCTGCAGCCGTATCAGTGTTTCACTGGTGGAATTGGTATGCAGTGTCGAAAGAACCAGATGACCGGTTTGTGCGGCTTTTAGGGCAATCTCAGCTGTTTCGCCGTCGCGGATTTCGCCCACCATAATAATGTCGGGATCCTGGCGTAGCAGTGCACGTAATACACCCTGAAAATTAAGCCCGGCGCGAGGATGGATTTGTGTCTGATTGAGCCCATCAATGGGGATCTCGACCGGGTCTTCTACGCTACAGAGATTCACGTCGGGGGTGTTTCGGGTTTGTAGCGCACTGTACAGGGTAACCGTTTTGCCGCTCCCGGTCGGCCCGGTGACCAGAATCAATCCCTGTGGTTGCTGTAATGCTTGTGAAAACGCAGCCAACTGTGCCTCATGCATGCCCAGTGCGTTGATCTCCAGCGTTTGATTAACCTGGTGAAGCAGGCGTAGCACTACTTTTTCACCCCATCGGCAAGGCAGCGTGGCGATGCGAAACGAAATGGGTTCACCTGAAATCTCCACGGTAAATTGCCCATCTTGCGGGAGCCGGTGCTCGGCAATATCCAGACTGCCTAATACCTTTAATCTTGCGGTGAGAGCTATGCCCATCTCTGTGGTGACTTCCGGCAATGTGTGTAGTACGCCATCCACACGCATCCTGATCCGGTAGTGATTCTCCGCAGGTTCAATATGAATATCAGAAGCCCGCTGTGCCAACGCGGATTGAAAAGCATGGTTCAGCAAACCCGCGGCAGTTGCGCTGCTTTCTGTGATGATGGCCGGGAGCATTTTATGTGGCGTGTGTGTGTGGCCCTCCATTTGCTGACGTGTCCAGCACACAATATCGATACGCCTGGTCGTTGCAAAATGCAGTGCATCCAGCAGTTCGTGGGAAGGGGCATCCACAACGGCGATATGCACCACGTCATTGTCTGCATCCAGCAATATTCCCTGATAACGTTGGCAAAGTGCCGTCAGTTGTGTGGTATTCATCTCTTTTCCTTAGTTGGCATCAAAGCGAAAAACGTCTTCACAAGCCTGTTGCAGCGCACTGTCATTCTGGATAGCGCAGTTGCGATTCCAGCCCGTTATACCGTTGGCGTTGTCCCAACCGGGCGTCATGGTGATGCTTAACCCATTCAGACTTTCCTGCCCAGTGAGGCTGACGATACCTTTTTCAACGCTCATACCTGAGACATAGCGGGTGGTGGTCGCAGAGGGGATCCCATTCGTCCCAGCATCACAGGTTTCTGTTCCGCCGTGCTCCAGCGCGCAGAGTTCGACGGCAGTACGGTAGGGGACAAAGGTTTGCAGCATGTCCGTCAGCGCGGCTTTGCGCAGATAGTTTTGGTAAGCCGGGATACCGATAGCGCTGAGGATGGCAATGATGCCAATGACCACCATCAGTTCGATTAGCGTGAAACCTCGTTGTTTATCCATTGTTGATTTGCTCCTTGAGTTAGCTGGCGCTACTTTGGCAAATCGAAGGGATTTCAGGCGAGGGGCAAAAAATAGAACGAGAAGACCGGTTCAGAGGAATTTTACGAAATTACAGAGTCAGACAACGTATTTGCGAAGGCACTCGAATAAACAGCCAGACTGCGGCGTATAAGGCTTATCTGGCTGGGGGCTGTAGCCCGGTAGGCGAAACGCCATCGGGCAGAACAGTCAGCGATTAGCGAAAACGCATCGAAAGATCGAGTGCGCGGACATGTTTGGTCAGTGCGCCTACAGAGATGAAATCCACGCCGGTTTCCGCGAATTCGCGTAGCGTTTCATAGGTGACGTTACCAGATACTTCCAGACGCGCCTGGCCGTTGGTACGTTTGACCGCTTCGCGCATTTGGTCGGTTTCGAAGTTGTCCAGCATGATGATGTCCGCTCCGGCTTTCAACGCATCGTCCAGTTCATCCAGGCTTTCCACTTCCACTTCAACCGGAACATCCGGGTGTAGCCAGAAGGCTTTCTCCACGGCCTGACGTACCGAACCGGAAGCAATAATGTGGTTCTCTTTAATCAGGAAGGCGTCAGAAAGACCTAAACGATGATTCGCGCCGCCGCCACAGAGCACCGCGTATTTCAGCGCCGTACGCAGCCCAGGCAGCGTTTTACGTGTATCCAGCAGTTGGGTTTTTGTCCCGGCCAGCAGGTCGACGTATTTTCGCACTTCGCTTGCCACGCCAGACAGCGTCTGCACAAAGTTGAGTGCGGTACGTTCGCCGGTTAGCAACACGCGGGAAGGGCCATCCAGTTCAAACAGCGGTTGGTTAGCCTTAATGCTGTCGCCATCTTCAACATGCCAGTTGATGCTGACATCATCGCCAGCAAGCTGAATAAAGACCTCTTCCACCCAGCGTTTCCCACAAAAAACACCCTCTTCGCGTGTAATGACAGTGGCATGAGAACGCATATCCTCAGGTAAAAGCTGTGCGGTGATATCGTTATTGGCATCAACTTCTCCGCCTAAATCTTCGCGCAGCGCCTGGGCAACCGCGGCAGGGATATCGAGATTTATGCGTTCCAACAGCGCGTCACGTCGGTAGTCAGGGTTATAGCGGCGAGGCGGCATGATAAAACTCCAAATTGCTAACGAATCATAAGGTAGAAACATGCTACCCTGAACCTGATATGAGCACCACCAATAAGGAGATTCTGCATGTTGTTAGACGAGGGCTGGCTGGCAGAGGCGCGACGCGTTCCCTCTCCTCATTACGATTGCCGCCCGGATGACGAAAGCCCTTCTTTGCTGGTGGTGCATAATATCAGCCTGCCACCCGGTGAATTTGGCGGCCCATGGATAGACGCGTTATTTACTGGAACAATTGATCCCAACGCCCATCCCTTTTTTGCACAAATTGCCCATTTGCGCGTTTCTGCCCATTGCCTGATCCGCCGTGACGGTGAGGTTGTGCAATATGTTCCCTTTGACAAACGTGCCTGGCATGCAGGCGTCTCCTGCTATCAGGGGCGTGAACGCTGTAATGATTTTTCAATTGGTATTGAGCTTGAAGGTACGGATACGCTGGCTTATACCGATGTTCAGTACCAGCAACTGGCTGCCGTGACGCAGACGCTGATTCAGCGTTATCCGGCGATTGCCAGCAACATGACTGGGCATTGCAATATTGCGCCCGAACGGAAGACCGATCCTGGGCCATCTTTTGACTGGGCAAGGTTTCGCGCCCTGGTCACCCCCTCGTCACACAAGGAGATGACATGACGCTGTTTACAACATTACTGGTGCTGATTGTTGAGCGCTTGTTTAAGCTGGGTGAGCACTGGCAGCTTGATCACCGGATTGAGGCTTTTTTCCGGCGGGTTAAGCATTTCTCTATGGCGCGAACGTTAGGAATGACCATTATTGCGATGGTAGTGACATTCCTGTTACTGCGCGCGCTGCATGGGTTGTTGTTTAATGTTCCGCTGTTGGTGGTGTGGATCTTAATTGGTTTGCTGTGCATCGGTGCTGGCAAGGTGCGCCTTCATTATCATGCCTACCTGAATGCGGCTTCACGTAATGATGCGCACGCCCGTGAGGCGATGGCCAGTGAGCTGACGCTGATTCATGGCGTGCCGCCGGATTGTGATGAACGAGAGTTTCTGCGTGAGCTACAAAATGCGCTGTTATGGAACAACTTTCGCTTTTATCTGGCTCCGCTATTCTGGTTGATCGTCGGTGGTCCGTGGGGACCGGTGACGCTAGTCGGCTATGCTTTTTTACGTGCGTGGCAGTCATGGCTGGCGCGCTACCAGACGCCGCATCAGCGTCTGCAGTCAGGTATTGACGCGATCCTGCATGTCCTGGATTGGGTTCCGGTACGTCTGGCGGGTGTGGTCTATGCGCTGTTAGGACACGGTGAGAAGGCGTTGCCCGCCTGGTTTGCATCGCTGGCGGATCTGCATACTTCGCAGTATCAGGTGTTGACCCGTCTGGCGCAGTTCTCGCTGGCGCGTGAGCCGCATACTGATAAGGTCGAAACGCCGAAAGCAGCCGTTGCAATGGCGAAGAAAACGTCGTTTGTCGTGGTTGTGGTGATTGCGCTGCTCACCATTTATGGGGCATTAGTGTAGCGTTGTGCCGGATGGCGCTAACGCTTATCCGGCCTACACCATATGTAAGTGCCGTAGGCCCGGTAAGCGCAGCGCCACCGGGCAAACATTTTAAAGCGTATCGGCAGGTGGCACGCCAAAATCCGGCATGCCGTTCTCATCCCAGCGTACAAGCTTCAGTCGGGTGTGGCGATTCGGGTCATACAGCGGATCCCCCTCTATTTCGGTGTAATTCCTCGCGTGATACACCAGTACATCATCCCCTTCCGGCGTTTGCGTAAAGCTGTTGTGCCCGGGTCCATACTGACGGTTTTCATAGCTGGTGGTGAAGACCGGACGCGGTGATTTGTGCCAGTTTTCCGGGTTTAGTGGATCGGCATGGAGATCAACCCACAGTAACCCCATGCAGTAGTTCTCATCGGTTGCGCTGGCGGAGTAACTGACAAACAGTTTGTCTCCGTGCACCACGACGGCTGGACCTTCGTTGACCCAAAAGCCCCGACATTCCCAGTCATATTCCGGATGGCTGAGCATCACCGGCTGACCTTTGATTGTCCAAGGGTTTTCCATCTCTGCGAGATAAACATTGGAGTTTCCGGCAATATCAGGCGATTTCTGCGCCCACAAATACCACTGTTTCCCCTGATGGTTAAACGTTGTGGCATCAAGCGCGAAGGTATCAAACTGGGTTTTAATTTGCCCCTTCTCAACCCACTTTCCGCTTAGTGGATCGGCATCTGCGCACTCCAAAGCAAACATGCGATGCTGGAACATACCCAACGTATCAAGCGCCTGGGTGTGCGTGGCCGCAAAGTAGATGTACCACTTACCGGCAATAGTGTGGATCTCGGGGGCCCAGATAAGTTGACTCATTGGGCCGCTGTCCGGTTTGCGCCAGACAACAACGGGCTCCGCGGTGCGTAATCCCTCCAGAGAGTCAGCCCGACGCAGCTCCAGTCGGTCATATTCAGGTACTGAAGCAATGAAATAATAGTGGTTACCGTCACGCAGGATAAACGGATCGGCACGCTGTTCGATAAAGGGATTCGGCCACTGATTCATCAGGCTTTCCTTACATGGTCAGTCGATTTAATGTCGTGATACTCATTTAATTCGCGGTAGTTGGCGCGGCGTTTTTCCAGGTCTGACTGGATTTGCTGCATAAATTCGCGGTCAACTTTCAGCAGACGAACCACGCCTGCGGTAATCAGATAACCGACGCCCGGAATAATAGTGAACAACAGCATAATGCCGTTAATCGCGGAGTCACTTTGCGCTTTCGCGCCTGCGTCGTAACCGTACCAGGAGAGCAGGAAGCCCACCATCGCGCCGGCAATCGCCAGCCCCAGCTTCAGGAAGAACAGGTTGCCCGAGAAGCTGATCCCGGTAATACGTTTACCGGTTTTCCACTCGCCGTAGTCATCCACATCCGCCATCAGAGACCAGTGCAGTGGAGAAGGGATCTGATGCAGGATGTTGAGCAGGAAGTAGAGCACCATAATCATCATGGTGGCTTTCGGATCGAAGAAGTAAAACGCGCCGGAGAACACCGCCAGTACGATGTTGGTCCAGAAGAAGACTTTCAGTTTGCACCAGCGGTCAGTTAATACCTTCGCGAGCATACTGCCGATCATCATGCCGACAACGCCAAGGCTGATAAACAACGTTGCGAACTGTGTGCTTTGCTGCATAACCCAGGTGACGTAGTACATGGTGGCAGCCATACGAATAAAGCCCGGGCAGACGTTGCACAGGGTTAATAGCAGGATTTTTACCCACTGATCGTTCTTCCACACGTCTTTTAGATCGGCTTTCAAATCGTCGTTCGTGGGTACCGCAGGGCGTACACGTTCGCGCACGGTTGCGAAACAAAACAGGAACATGCACATACCAATGAAAGCCAGCACGGCCATCGCCATCTGATAGCCTTTGGCTTTATCTTCCCCGCCAAACCACTCTGCCATTGGCAGTAGCGTGAGTGAGAGTAGCAGAGTGGCAATCCCGACCAGCACGAAACGATACGACTGGCAGGCGACGCGTTCTTTCGGATCGTTGGTGATGACGCTACCGAGTGAACAGTAGGGAATGTTGATTGCTGTGTAGGTAATAGAGAGCAGGAAGTAGGTGACAAACGCATAGATAACTTTGCTGTTATACGTCCACTCCGGGGTGGTAAACATCAGTACGCTGAATAATGCGTAGGGGAAAGCCATCCACAGAAGCCATGGACGAAAGCGACCATATTTACTGCGAGTACGATCGGCCATTGCCCCCATGATAGGGTCAGTAACAGCGTCAATAACGCGTACCGAGAGCAGCAATACGCCGACAAGTGCTGGAGCAAGACCGAAAATATCTGTATAAAAATAGTTAACAAACAGCATGATAGCGCCGAATATGATGTTGCATCCGGCATCGCCCATTCCATAGCCGATCTTTTCTTTCACCGACAGCTTTCTGGTTTCCATCAAGCGCACTCCATTAATGTGATATGGAGAGAATTATTGTCTGGTGCTGGTGTTTTTGCGTTGCAGGATAGCGCCGCTGATATGGACTAAACAGTCATCTGTGGGAAAGTGTGAAGCAGATAACAACCCCCACCTGGTGCAGGTGGGGGGGGAAAGGATTAATGCGCTTTTACGGCCCCGGCCGTTTTCTGTTTACACAGATAGCCAATGCCAAGAATGGCAATCCATACCGGGATCAGGTACACAGAGATCGCCATGCCCGGCGTCATCAACATAATCACCAGTACTGCAGCCATGAAAATCAGGCAGATCCAGTTACCTAGCGGGTAGAGCAGTGCCGGGAAGCGAGTGGCGACGCCCTGCTGCTGTTTCGCTTTGCGGAACTTAATATGCGCAAGGCTAATCATTGCCCAGTTGATGACCAATGCGGAAACCACCAGTGCCATCAGCAAGCCAAACGCAGATTCCGGTGCCAGATAGTTAATCAGTACGCACAGTGCGGTAACCAGTGCGGAGACCAGAATGGTGTTAACCGGCACGCCGCGTTTATCCACGTTCATCAGCGCTTTTGGCGCGTTACCCTGCTGAGCCAGACCGAACAGCATGCGACTGTTGCAGTATACGCAGCTGTTATAGACAGAAAGGGCGGCGGTCAACACCACGATGTTCAGCGCATTGGCAACAAAGGTGTCACCCAGCTCGTGGAAAATAAGGACAAACGGGCTGGTATCAGCGGTGACGCGCGTCCACGGCATCAGGGAAAGCAGAACCGCCAGCGAACCGACATAGAAAATCAGGATACGGTAGATAACCTGGTTAGTCGCTTTGGGAATGCTTTGCTCCGGGTTATCGGCTTCTGCTGCGGTGATCCCGACCAGTTCCAGCCCACCAAAGGAGAACATGATAATCGCCATCATCATCACCAGCCCGGTGAAGCCGTGCGGCAGGAATCCACCCTGGCTCCACAAGTTGCTGACGCTGGCCTGTGGGCCGCCGTTGCCGCTAAACAGCAACCAGCCGCCGAACAGGATCATTGCGACTACGGCAATGACTTTAATAATGGCGAACCAGAACTCCATCTCACCGAACACTTTTACGTTGGTTAGGTTGATGGCGTTGATGATCACAAAAAAGGCTGCTGCCGAAGCCCATGTTGGGATCTCCGGATACCAGAATTGAATGTATTTACCTACGGCGGTTAGCTCAGCCATGGCAACCAATACGTACAGTACCCAGTAGTTCCAGCCTGAAGAGAAACCGGCAAAGCTCCCCCAGTATTTGTAGGCAAAGTGACTAAAGGAGCCTGCCACTGGCTCTTCCACCACCATTTCACCTAGCTGACGCATAATCAGAAAAGCGATAAATCCGGCGATAGCGTAACCCAGAATAATACCCGGCCCTGCAGACTGAATAACGGATGCGCTTCCGAGGAATAACCCGGTACCAATCGCGCCACCCAGCGCGATAAGCTGTATATGGCGGTTTTTAAGGCCGCGCTTTAGCTGATCGCCATGCTGTTGACTTTCCATCATGAAACCTCGTGTGTGGTTTTACTCTTCATCTTTCGAGTACTTATATTTTGAACCACGCAGTGACGCGTGTGTAAGTTTGCAATTCCGTTTGTTGTATTAATTTATTTACAGCAATGAATTATGAAATGTTGCCTAAAGACTTTTGTCTTGATCAGAATAATGTTATGCGAGCGCGAATGCACCTGCTTTATGCGGCGTGAGTGATGAGTTGAATAAAAAGAAACCATTTGTAAGCGCGAGTTTATCTACCACAAAATTTCCAATTTGAATTTTTATTCGAAAATAGTGATTGATAAATCGATAAATAAGCAGGTGAATCGGTTCAGATAATATATTTTTTCGTTTCAATTCGGTTAAAACTACCTCGGGATGGGTAAATTTAACATTTGTGCATAGTTACATGTTTGAAACGTTATTTCTGTAATGTTGTTAAAATATGCCTCCTTTACTGATTTCAATCAAAACCTGTATGGACAGAAGGTGAATACTTTGTTACTTTAGCGTCAAGAACATGAAATTGGTAAGACCAATTGACTCCGGGCAAATGGCTTAAGACAGGAAATCATGGCCTACAGCAAAATCCGCCAACCAAAACTCTCCGATGTGATTGAGCAGCAGCTGGAGTTTTTAATTCTTGAGGGGACACTTCGCCCCGGAGAAAAACTCCCACCGGAACGCGAGCTGGCAAAACAGTTCGACGTTTCCCGCCCCTCCTTACGTGAGGCGATCCAACGCCTCGAAGCGAAGGGCTTACTGCTTCGTCGTCAGGGCGGTGGCACTTTTGTTCAGAGCAGCCTGTGGCAGAGCTTTAGCGACCCACTGGTAGAGCTGCTCTCCGACCATCCTGAATCCCAGTTTGACCTGCTCGAAACGCGCCATGCGTTGGAAGGTATTGCGGCCTATTACGCCGCACTGCGCAGCACGGATGAAGACAAAACGCGTATCCGTGAACTCCATCAGGCGATCGAGCTTGCGCAACAGTCCGGCGATCTTGACGGTGAATCTGATGCCGTACTTCAGTATCAAATTGCTGTCACCGAAGCGGCACATAATGTGGTACTGCTCCATTTGCTAAGGTGTATGGAGCCGATGCTGGCCCAGAATGTCCGTCAAAACTTTGAATTGCTGTATGCGCGTCGCGAGATGCTGCCTCTGGTAAGCAGTCACCGCACCCGTATTTTTGAAGCAATTATCGCCGGGAAGCCGGAGGAGGCGCGTGAAGCGTCGCACCGTCACCTGGCATTTATCGAAGAGATTCTCCTGGACAGAAGCCGTGAGGAAAGTCGTCGTGAACGCGCCTTACGCCGCCTGGAGCAACGAAAGAATTAGTGATTTTTCTGGCAGAACGTTAACCAGAAGATGTTGTAAATCAAGCGCGAATGTAAAGCGCGGCAACTAAACGCAGAACCTGTCTTATTGTGCTCTCGCGAGCGAGAACACAATGGGACAGGTTCCAGATAACTCAACGTATTAGATAGATAAGGAATACCCCCATGTCAGAACGTTTCCCAAATGACGTGGATCCGATCGAAACTCGCGACTGGCTACAGGCGATCGAATCGGTCATCCGTGAAGAAGGTGTTGAGCGTGCTCAGTATCTGATCGACCAACTGCTTTCAGAAGCCCGCAAAGGCGGCGTGAAAGTAGCGGCAGGTGCAGGGGCCAGCAATTATGTAAACACTATTGCCGTTGAAGATGAACCGGAATACCCGGGCAATCTGGAGCTGGAACGTCGTATTCGTTCTGCTATCCGCTGGAACGCCATCATGACCGTACTGCGTGCGTCTAAAAAGGATCTTGAACTGGGTGGCCATATGGCATCCTTCCAGTCCTCCGCAACGGTATATGATGTTTGCTTCAACCACTTCTTCCGTGCACGCAACGAGCAGGACGGTGGCGATCTGGTGTACTTCCAGGGTCACATCTCCCCGGGCATCTACGCGCGCGCATTCCTGGAAGGTCGTCTGACTGAAGAGCAGATGAACAACTTCCGTCAGGAAGTACATGGCAAAGGCCTGTCTTCCTACCCGCACCCGAAACTGATGCCGGAATTCTGGCAGTTCCCGACCGTATCTATGGGTCTGGGTCCAATCGGTGCTATCTACCAGGCTAAATTCCTGAAATATCTGGAACACCGTGGCCTGAAAGATACCTCTAAACAAACCGTTTACGCTTTCCTGGGCGACGGCGAGATGGATGAGCCAGAATCTAAGGGTGCTATCACCATCGCGACCCGTGAAAAACTGGACAACCTGGTCTTCGTTATCAACTGTAACCTGCAGCGTCTTGATGGCCCAGTCACCGGTAATGGCAAGATTGTCAACGAACTGGAAGGCATCTTCGCTGGCGCTGGCTGGAACGTGATTAAAGTCATGTGGGGCGGTCGTTGGGATGAGCTGCTGCGTAAAGATACCAGCGGTAAGCTGATCCAGCTGATGAACGAAACCGTTGACGGCGACTACCAGACCTTCAAATCCAAAGACGGCGCTTACGTACGTGAGCACTTCTTCGGTAAATATCCGGAAACCGCAGCACTGGTTGCTGACTGGACTGACGAGCAGATTTGGGCGCTGAACCGTGGTGGTCACGATCCGAAGAAAGTCTACGCTGCACTGAAAAAAGCGCAGGAAACCAAAGGCAAAGCAACTGTAATCCTGGCCCATACCATCAAAGGTTACGGCATGGGTGACACCGCCGAAGGTAAGAACATCGCTCACCAGGTTAAGAAAATGAACATGGACGGCGTGCGTTATATCCGCGACCGTTTCAATGTGCCAGTAACCGATGAGCAGGTTGAAAACCTGTCTTACATTACCTTCCCGGAAGGTTCTGAAGAGCACACCTATCTGCACGCTCAGCGTCAGAAACTGCACGGTTACCTGCCGAGCCGCCAGCCGAACTTCACTGAGAAGCTGGAACTGCCAGCGCTGGAAGACTTCGGTGCGCTGCTGGAAGAGCAGAACAAAGAAATCTCTACCACTATCGCTTTCGTTCGTGCCCTGAACGTGATGCTGAAGAACAAATCGATCAAAGATCGTCTGGTTCCAATCATTGCCGACGAAGCGCGTACTTTCGGTATGGAAGGTCTGTTCCGTCAGATCGGTATCTACAGCCCGAACGGCCAGCAGTACACCCCGCAGGACCGTGAGCAGGTTGCTTACTATAAAGAAGACGAAAAAGGTCAGATCCTGCAGGAAGGTATCAACGAACTGGGTGCAGGCGCGTCCTGGCTGGCTGCTGCAACATCTTACAGCACCAACGATCTGCCGATGATCCCGTTCTACATCTACTACTCCATGTTCGGGTTCCAGCGTATCGGCGACCTGTGCTGGCAGGCAGGCGACCAGCAGGCTCGCGGCTTCCTGATTGGTGGTACTTCCGGTCGTACGACGCTGAACGGCGAAGGTCTGCAGCACGAAGATGGTCATAGCCATATTCAGTCTCTGACTATCCCGAACTGTATCTCTTACGATCCGTCTTACGCGTACGAAGTTGCGGTCATCATGCATGATGGTCTGGAGCGTATGTACGGTGAGAAACAAGAGAACGTTTACTACTACATCACCACGCTGAACGAAAACTACCACATGCCGGCAATGCCAGCAGGTGCCGAGGAAGGTATCCGTAAAGGTATCTACAAACTCGAAACCCTTGAAGGTAAGAAAGGTAAAGTTCAGCTGCTGGGCTCCGGTTCTATCCTGCGTCACGTCCGTGAAGCAGCACAGATCCTGGCGAACGACTACGGTGTAGGTTCTGACGTATACAGCGTAACGTCCTTCACTGAACTGGCGCGTGATGGCCAGGATTGTGAGCGTTGGAACATGCTGCACCCGATGGAAACTCCGCGCGTTCCGTACATCGCTCAGGTGATGAACGACGCTCCGGCAGTTGCATCTACTGACTATATGAAACTGTTTGCCGAACAGGTTCGTACTTATGTACCGGCTGATGATTATCGCGTACTGGGTACTGACGGTTTCGGTCGCTCTGACAGCCGTGAAAACCTGCGTCACCACTTCGAAGTTGATGCTTCCTACGTGGTTGTAGCGGCCCTGGGCGAACTGGCTAAACGTGGCGAAATCGATAAGAAAGTGGTTGCTGACGCAATCATCAAATTCAACATCGATGCAGATAAAGTTAACCCGCGTCTGGCGTAAGAGGTAAAAGAATAATGGCTATCGAAATCAATGTACCGGACATCGGGGCTGATGAAGTTGAAATCACCGAGATCCTGGTCAAAGTGGGCGACAAAGTTGAAGCTGAACAGTCGCTGATCACCGTAGAAGGCGACAAAGCCTCTATGGAAGTTCCGTCTCCTCAGGCTGGTATCGTTAAAGAGATCAAAGTCTCTGTTGGCGACAAAACTGAGACCGGCAAACTGATCATGATTTTCGATTCCGCCGACGGTGCAGCAACTGCTGCACCTGCTCCGGCAGAAGAGAAGAAAGCAGCCGCTCCGGCCGCTGCACCAGCTGCTGCAGCTGCGGCAAAAGACGTACACGTACCAGACATCGGCGGTGACGAAGTTGAAGTTACCGAGATCATGGTTAAAGTGGGCGATACCGTTGCGGCTGAACAGTCTCTGATCACCGTAGAAGGCGACAAAGCGTCTATGGAAGTTCCGGCGCCGTTCGCAGGAACGGTTAAAGAGATCAAAATCAACACCGGCGACAAAGTGTCTACCGGCTCCCTGATTATGGTCTTTGAAGTCGCAGGCGCAGCACCTGCTGCTGCACCGGCTCAGGCTGCGGCTCCTGCTGCAGCGGCAGCTCCGGCGGCAACGGGTTCTAAAGAAGTTAACGTACCGGATATCGGCGGTGACGAAGTTGAAGTGACCGAAGTGATGGTCAAAGTGGGCGATAAAATTGCCGCAGAGCAGTCACTGATCACCGTAGAAGGCGACAAAGCGTCTATGGAAGTGCCGGCACCGTTCGCGGGTACCGTAAAAGAAATCAAAATCAGCACCGGCGACAAAGTGAAAACCGGTTCTCTGATTATGGTCTTCGAAGTTGAAGGCGCAGCACCTGCTGCTGCACCGGCACAAGCTGCGGCACCGGCTCCGGCCGCTGCACCTGCACAAGCTGCTCCTGCTCCGGCTGCAAAAGCGGAAAGCAAATCTGACTTCGCAGAAAACGATGCTTACGTCCACGCAACTCCGCTGATCCGTCGCCTGGCGCGCGAATTTGGCGTGAATCTGGCGAAAGTGAAAGGTTCAGGTCGTAAAGGCCGTATCCTGCGTGAAGACGTTCAGGCATACGTGAAAGACGCGGTTAAACGTGCTGAAGCTGCTCCGGCAGCCGCTGCTGGCGGCGGTATCCCGGGCATGCTGCCTTGGCCAAAAGTTGATTTCAGCAAGTTTGGTGAAATCGAAGAAGTGGAACTGGGCCGTATCCAGAAAATCTCTGGTGCTAACCTGAGCCGTAACTGGGTGATGATCCCGCACGTTACCCACTTCGATAAGACCGATATCACCGATCTGGAAGCGTTCCGTAAACAACAGAACGCCGAAGCGGAGAAACGTAAACTGGACGTGAAATTCACCCCAGTGGTCTTCATCATGAAAGCCGTTGCTGCCGCTCTGGAACAGATGCCGCGCTTCAACAGCTCTCTGTCTGAAGACGGTCAGCGTCTGACCCTGAAGAAATACATCAACATCGGTGTTGCGGTAGATACCCCGAATGGTCTGGTTGTTCCGGTCTTCAAAGACGTGAACAAGAAGAGCATTACCGAGCTGTCTCGTGAACTGACCGTGATCTCCAAGAAAGCACGTGATGGCAAGCTGACCGCTGGCGAAATGCAGGGCGGTTGCTTCACCATCTCCAGCATCGGTGGCCTGGGTACTACCCACTTCGCACCGATTGTTAACGCGCCGGAAGTGGCTATCCTCGGTGTCTCCAAGTCCTCTATGGAGCCAGTGTGGAACGGTAAAGAGTTTATGCCGCGTCTGATGATGCCGATTTCGCTCTCCTTCGACCACCGTGTAATCGACGGTGCAGATGGTGCGCGCTTTATCACCATCATCAACAACATGCTGTCTGACATTCGCCGCCTGGTGATGTAAGCGAAAAAGCCGGCCCGACGGCCGGCTTTTTTCTGGTAATCTCATGAAGTCAGTGAGGTTATTGTGCGAAAGACAAATCGGTTGCCGTTTGTTGTTTCAAAATTGTTAACAATTTTGTAAAATACGGGCGGATAGAACGACCCGGTGGACGACGGGTATAAATTAAGAGGTCATGATGAGCACTGAAATCAAAACTCAGGTCGTGGTACTTGGGGCAGGCCCGGCAGGTTACTCTGCTGCCTTCCGTTGCGCAGATTTAGGTCTGGAGACCGTCATCGTAGAACGTTACAGCACCCTTGGTGGTGTTTGTCTGAACGTCGGCTGTATCCCTTCTAAAGCGCTGCTGCACGTAGCAAAAGTTATCGAAGAAGCCAAAGCACTGGCTGAACACGGTATTGTTTTTGGCGAGCCGAAAACTGATATCGACAAGATTCGTACCTGGAAAGAAAAAGTTATCACTCAACTGACCGGCGGTCTGGCTGGTATGGCCAAAGGCCGTAAAGTGAAAGTGGTTAACGGTCTGGGTAAATTTACCGGGGCGAACACCCTGGAAGTTGAAGGCGAAAACGGCAAAACCGTCATCAACTTCGACAACGCGATCATCGCGGCGGGTTCCCGTCCGATCGAACTGCCATTCATTCCGCATGAAGATCCGCGCGTGTGGGATTCCACCGATGCACTGGAACTGAAAACTGTTCCTAAGCGCCTGCTGGTAATGGGCGGCGGTATCATCGGTCTGGAAATGGGTACCGTGTACCATGCGCTGGGTTCAGAGATTGACGTGGTTGAAATGTTTGACCAGGTTATCCCGGCTGCCGATAAAGACGTGGTTAAAGTCTTCACCAAACGCATCAGCAAGAAATTCAACCTGATGCTGGAAACCAAAGTGACCGCCGTTGAAGCGAAAGAAGACGGTATCTACGTTTCCATGGAAGGCAAAAAAGCGCCTGCTGAAGCACAGCGTTATGATGCCGTACTGGTGGCTATCGGTCGTGTACCGAACGGCAAAAACCTCGATGCGGGCAAAGCTGGCGTGGAAGTTGATGACCGTGGCTTCATCCGCGTTGACAAACAGCTGCGCACCAACGTCCCGCACATCTTTGCTATCGGCGATATCGTCGGTCAGCCGATGCTGGCGCACAAAGGTGTTCACGAAGGTCACGTTGCCGCTGAAGTTATCGCCGGGAAGAAACACTACTTCGACCCGAAAGTTATCCCATCCATCGCGTACACTGAACCAGAAGTTGCATGGGTTGGCCTGACTGAGAAAGAAGCGAAAGAAAAAGGCATCAGCTACGAAACCGCCACCTTCCCGTGGGCTGCTTCTGGCCGTGCTATCGCTTCCGACTGCGCAGACGGTATGACCAAACTGATTTTCGACAAAGAATCTCACCGTGTGATCGGTGGTGCGATTGTCGGTACCAACGGCGGCGAGCTGCTGGGCGAAATCGGTCTGGCGATCGAAATGGGTTGCGACGCTGAAGATATCGCACTGACCATCCACGCACACCCGACTCTGCATGAGTCTGTGGGCCTGGCGGCAGAAGTGTTCGAAGGCAGCATCACCGACCTGCCAAACCCGAAAGCGAAGAAAAAGTAATCTTCTCGTTTTTGTGAAAACGCCTCTTCGGAGGCGTTTTTTTTTGCCTAAAGCTACCCGTTATTTCAGGCAACATGCCGGGTGGCGCTAGCGCTATCCCGGCCTACGGCTTAACCTCGCTTTACGGTGCTACGGGCTGCCAGTTTTTATCCGGATGGAATGTGGTTAACGCCTGTGCTTTTTGCTGAGAATCAACGCCGAGATTGGCCTGATAGACTTTATCATCGCCGCTAATCATAAAGCTCATCACCCCTGTGTGACCGTAGCTAATGGGCCATGCAATCATGGCAAAACCACTGGCGTTGTCCGGCAGTATGCGGAAACGATAACCGTGATAACCCGTGCCGGGCTCTTGTGGGCTGAAGGCGGGTCCCAGAGGGCTTGGCGCTTCGCCTGATGCGGCGGGCCAGTAAAGCCCATCTTTTTTACCTTCGCTACTGACAATTTTTTGCGCATACGATTTGTTCAGCGCGTAATAGCTTTGCTGCGCGTCAACGTAGGCGTGCAGTGCTTCGATGGCTGAAAGCTCGTTGCGACCGATCGTTCGAGTGAGGATCTCCTCCTGGGCTTCGGTCATATCGAACGCCCAACCTTTGCTGGTTTTCACCATCGGTATGGGTAACTGCCAGTCATCTTGCCCTACGTTGAGATGCGCCATGTTGTCCTGCAGCACAATGTGATGGCTCACCTTCCAGTCGCGATTAAAGCGTGCCACCGCTTCCGGATCGGCCCCTTCTGGTGGTAAAAAATGTCGCCAGTTTTCACCCAGTAGCGCCGTGAGCTGCTTTTCATTTTGCTGCGCCACCGCAGCGGCAAATGCACTGGCCGCTTCTTCGGGGGAGGTGAACGCCTGTTGCGCATAGCTCACCAGCGGCAAGGAGAGCAACAGGGCGCTTAACATAATTTTTTTCATCATCGGCTCCGGTTAACGACGGCGAAATTCGTGGTGCTCAGAAAAATTCTCGCGTGCCGCAGCGCGCTGCCCGCTGTTGAGGTTGCTCGCGCGACGGCTTTCCTGTCCACGCAGTTGCTGGGACTGCCACGACGGTGAGCGACTGTCATTCCCGCTGAAGACGTTTGAATGTGTATTCTGACGGGAGGCCAGACGTTGTTGCGAGTTGGATGATTCAACGCGTTGGCGAGCGGTTTCCCTTTGCTGCTGTGAAACCGGATGTTGCTGAGCTTTTGATTTCAGTTCAGAGCGGTGCTGCTGTTGCGTAGTGGATTTATTCAGCGTCTTCTGTGCTGCTTCACGACGGCTGTTGTTTTGTGTTTCGTCATAGCCACGATAGTTATTGCGCTGGGCAATTTGATTTAGCTGTGAAGAGGCGGCTTTACGTTGAGCATCCCGCGATGTCTGACCCGACAAGTTTGCCGGAGAGGTCTGGCTACGCTGTTGGAACTGCGTCATTGCGGCCTGACGCTGGCTGTCTCGTGTGGCAGCGGTGGTCGGTGTATGTTGAGTGGCGCTTAAACCCCCGCTAACGTTGGTCTGATGAAAACGTTGTGCGACCGCGTCGTTCTGGTAAGGCACGCCGTTACGGTACGCAGGGTTGTGCTGCCAGGCAATGTTTTGCCCTTTCAGGTTTTGTCCGGAGATATGGTTGAAATTGTTAACATCAATATTGATGTTATCTCCGTTGTGCTGGTAGCCATTACCGCCGTGAGGGCCGTCATGGTCATGGTAGTCATCATCATGGTGATGGTCGTCGTCATCCCAGTCGATGTTACTGAACAGCGCATAGGTCGTCGCAACGCCCAGGCTATAGCCGAAACCTTTGACGAAGCTATCGGCAAATTGCTCTCCCGGAGGGGGCGGCAGATAGACGGGCGGGTAGGCAGTATTAGGCCAGCTGCCGTAAACAACGGTTGGATTGTAGTTCGGCACATATACCACCTGTGGATCGGTCGGCTCAATTTTGATAACCGTCGAGGTGGGGGCGCTACTGGTCACTTTCGTCGTTGATGATGATGGCGTCTGAACCACGGTTGTTTTCTGGGTGTTCGTGACCGTTTGCTGTGGTGTGGATTTTAGCGAACCTGTTTGCTGAGCCAGCAAACGCAGGCGTTGTACGGCATCCATCACGTCCTGTGGCTGTGCCAGAAACGCATTTCCCAGGTTTTGTACCCAGTCAGGGTTTTCGCCCATCAGAGCCATCAGTTGCGGAAATGCCACCAGCGACTTCACGCTGGGGTCCCATGACTGGCCGGACACTGCCTGAATGGCGGCATCACCTTGCAGTGTCGGATTATCACGAGACCACTGAACCGCCTGTACCACGTTCGATGGATACGTTGAGGCCATCAACACCTGAGAAAGTAACGGGTCAGGGTAGAGCGCAACAGGGGCGACCCACTGATCGAGTTGAGCAGTGGTATACGTTGTTGCCGCAACCGGGGCGACTGCGGGAGCCGCAGCAACGGGCGGTTGAGGCGCTACTGCCGGGGCTGGCTGCGAGGGGGCTTCTGGTGTGCGGCTGTTTACAAACAGCACGCCCGCACCGACAAATAACCCTGCACTGCACGCCAGAGCAATGATATGGGGCTTAAAGGGCAACGTCATTTTATCTCTCCCGACTCAGTAAGAATCGTCATAGTCATTATGCCTGCCGCTAGTGGGTGCAGTGTTCCGTGAGTATAAAGAGACAATAGTTTAATTTTTGACGAATCTTGGGATCGTTAACGCAAGTTTATTATCAGGGAGCTAAATAATGTGACTAAACATTGCTGGCGAAAATTATCATTCCACTTCTGCCATTGCGAAGAGCATTAGACCATCCTTAACGATTCAGCCAATTTTTTATGTTGCTTTTTTGTAAACAGATTAACACCCAACGAAAATCCTGTTATTGTGCCTTTTGCGGTACCGGGCATTTACCCTACTAACTGCTGTCTCACAGGAGCGTGAAGAGAATCGCCCATATACAAAAGCGCCGCATTATGACAATGAGAGCGAGGAGATATCGTCGTGCTAGAAGAATACCGTAAGCACGTAGCTGAGCGTGCCGCCCAGGGGATTGTGCCGAAACCCTTAGACGCAACCCAAATGGCTGCACTTGTCGAGCTGCTGAAGACCCCGCCTGTGGGCGAAGAAGAATTCCTGTTAGACCTGTTGATTAACCGCGTTCCCCCTGGTGTAGATGAAGCCGCTTACGTTAAAGCCGGTTTTCTCGCCGCTGTCGCTAAAGGTGACACTACCTCTCCGCTGATCACGCCAGAAAAAGCCATCGAACTGCTGGGTACCATGCAGGGCGGTTATAACATTCATCCGCTGATTGATGCGCTGGACGATGCCAAACTGGCGCCGATTGCCGCCAAAGCGCTCTCTTCAACGCTGCTGATGTTTGATAACTTCTACGATGTAGAAGAAAAAGCCAAAGCTGGCAACGAATATGCTAAGCAAGTGATGCAGTCCTGGGCTGATGCCGAATGGTTCCTGAACCGTCCTGCTCTGGCTGAAAAAATCACCGTTACCGTCTTCAAGGTGACGGGTGAAACCAACACCGATGACCTGTCTCCGGCCCCGGACGCGTGGTCTCGCCCTGATATTCCGCTGCACGCCCTGGCGATGCTGAAAAACGCCCGTGAAGGTATCGAGCCGGATCAGCCGGGTGTCGTTGGCCCGATCAAACAGATCGAAGCATTACAGAAAAAAGGTTACCCGCTGGCCTATGTGGGTGACGTTGTCGGTACCGGTTCTTCGCGTAAATCTGCGACCAACTCCGTGCTGTGGTTTATGGGTGATGATATCCCTCATGTACCGAACAAGCGTGGCGGTGGTTTGTGTCTGGGCGGAAAAATTGCACCGATCTTCTTCAACACCATGGAAGATGCGGGCGCGCTGCCGATTGAAGTGGACGTAAGCAACCTGAACATGGGCGACGTAATTGACGTTTACCCGTTCAAGGGCGAAGTGCGTAACCACGAAACCAACGAACTGCTGGCTACCTTCGAACTGAAAACCGATGTGCTGGTTGACGAAGTGCGCGCCGGTGGCCGTATTCCGCTGATCATCGGCCGTGGCCTGACCACCAAAGCGCGTGAAGCGCTGGGTCTGCCGCACAGTGATGTATTCCGTCAGGCGAAAGATGTAGCGGAAAGCAGCCGTGGTTTCTCTCTGGCTCAGAAAATGGTTGGCCGCGCATGTGGCGTAACCGGCGTCCGTCCGGGTGCCTACTGTGAACCGAAGATGACTTCCGTCGGCTCTCAGGATACCACTGGCCCAATGACCCGCGACGAACTGAAAGACCTGGCGTGCCTGGGCTTCTCTTCTGACCTGGTGATGCAGTCGTTCTGTCATACCGCTGCGTATCCGAAACCGGTTGACGTGACCACCCACCATACTCTGCCTGACTTCATCATGAACCGTGGCGGCGTGTCGCTGCGTCCGGGCGATGGCGTAATCCACTCCTGGCTGAACCGTATGCTGCTGCCGGATACCGTAGGTACCGGTGGTGACTCCCATACCCGTTTCCCAATCGGTATCTCTTTCCCGGCGGGTTCTGGTCTGGTGGCGTTCGCGGCTGCGACTGGCGTGATGCCGCTGGATATGCCGGAATCTGTTCTGGTGCGTTTCAAAGGCAAAATGCAGCCGGGTATCACCCTGCGTGACCTGGTTCATGCCATCCCGCTGTACGCGATCAAACAAGGTCTGCTGACCGTTGAGAAGAAAGGTAAGAAAAATATCTTCTCTGGCCGCATTCTGGAAATTGAAGGTCTGCCGGATCTGAAAGTTGAGCAGGCATTCGAACTGACCGATGCCTCCGCTGAGCGTTCCGCTGCCGGTTGTACCATCAAGCTGAACAAAGAGCCGATCGTTGAGTACCTCAGCTCCAACATCGTTCTGCTTAAATGGATGATCGCGGAAGGCTACGGCGATCGCCGTACGCTGGAACGTCGTGTACAGGGCATGGAAAAATGGCTGGCGGATCCGCAGCTGCTGGAAGCCGATGCTGACGCCGAATACGCGGCAGTGATCGACATCGATCTGGCGGATATCAAAGAGCCGATCCTGTGTGCACCGAACGATCCGGACGACGCGCGTCTGCTGTCTGACGTGCAGGGCGAGAAGATTGACGAAGTGTTCATCGGTTCCTGCATGACAAACATTGGTCACTTCCGTGCCGCGGGTAAACTGCTGGATGCGCATAAAGGCCAGTTGCCAACGCGTCTGTGGGTTGCTCCACCAACGCGTATGGATGCGGCACAGCTTACCGAGGAAGGCTATTACAGCGTCTTTGGTAAGAGCGGGGCGCGTATCGAGATTCCTGGCTGTTCACTGTGCATGGGTAACCAGGCGCGTGTGGCAGACGGTGCGACAGTCGTTTCTACCTCAACCCGTAACTTCCCGAACCGTTTAGGTACGGGGGCGAACGTCTACCTGGCTTCTGCAGAGCTGGCGGCGGTTGCTGCGCTGATCGGTAAACTGCCGACAGCGGAAGAGTATCAGACCTATGTGGCGCAGGTAGATAAAACGGCCGTGGATACTTACCGGTATCTGAACTTTGACCAGCTCTCTCAGTACACCGAGAAAGCAGATAGCGTGATTTTCCAGACTGCGGTTTAATTCGCGACCACATTTAGCGTAAAAACGCATCAATGCCCGAAGAAGCTGACTTCTCCGGGCATTTTTATTTCTATTCCTTATACCCGCTACACTTTTTTTCTGCCGCGCTGCTGCGATAATTACAGCAAGGTGCAATGCGGTATTGGCGCATTGCCGGGAGCAGAGGAAGACATTATGGATTACGAATTTCTGCGCGATGTTACCGGGCGGGTTTTAGTGCGTATGTCCATGGGCCATGAAGTCGTGGGGCACTGGTTTAATGAAGAAGTGAAAGAGAACATGGCCTTGCTTGATGAAGTGGAACAGGCAGCGCGTGCGGTAAAAGGCAGTGAACGTTCCTGGCAGCGAGCAGGGCATGAATACACGCTCTGGCTGGATGGCGAAGAGGTTATGGTTCGCGCCAATCAACTGGAGTTCACGGGCGATGAAATGGAAGAAGGAATGAATTACTACGACGAAGAGAGTTTATCTTTGTGCGGCGTTGAAGATTTCTTGCAGGTGGTTGCCGCGTATCGTGAATTTGTGCAACAGCGTTAATTCGCTCTCGCCTCTGCCGGGGGCGCTGTGCTACCCGGCCTGGCACAACGATGTCATTCCTGGTTCGTAGGCCCGATAAGCGTAGCGCCATCGGGCAAGGTGTCTTATTTGACGTAAGCCAACAGACTTAAGGAGTCGCGCGCCAGCGCTTTGCATTTTTTCGCGACCGGAATACCAATACCGCTCAAATCGCGATAGCTGTCTTCACCGAGTGCTTTCATATCGAAGGTATCGTAATTACTGAGGTCCCACTGGTTCTGTTGGGCAAAAAAGACCAGTGCGCGACGTATCTGCCCGTTGGGCAAATTCTGGTAGCCACAGTCATTTTTCAGAAAAACAAAAACCGCCGTTAAATCGGCCATATCTTCGGCTTCGGATTCACTAAGCGCGTAGCTATTTGCGCATACTGCCATCAGGCTGCCGAACAAAACTGTTCTGAAAAACGTCTTCATTGCTTCTACCACTGCATCACGGAAATTAAACGTTAGCATACTGAGAGCGAAGCGACGACCTTTATTATCAGCCGTTCACTTGACCTTCCCGTAAGGGGAGGGCTTATGCTTAAAAGATAGCCTGCTTAAGCTGCTGAATATAAGGAAATGAATATGCAACGTCGTGACTTTTTAAAGTACTCCGTGGCGCTGAGCGTCGCGTCAGCTTTACCTTTGTGGAGCCGCACCGTTTTTGCGGCTGACCGTCCTGCGTTACCCATTCCTGACCTGTTAACTGCGGATGCTTCTAATCGCATACAGCTGATTGTGAAAGCTGGGCAGTCGACGTTTGCGGGGAAAACCGCCACCACCTGGGGATATAACGGTAACGTGCTCGGACCCGCGGTAAAACTGAATAAAGGTCAGGCGGTGAGTGTGGATATCCATAATCAACTGGCCGAAGAGACGACGCTGCACTGGCATGGGCTGGAAATCCCCGGTGAAGTCGATGGCGGGCCGCAAGGCGTTATTCCGGCGGGTGGGAAGCGTTCAGTGACCTTTACCCCTGCGCAACGGGCAGCAACCTGTTGGTTCCATCCACATCAACACGGGAAAACCGGACGTCAGGTTGCGATGGGCCTGGCAGGACTGGTGCTGATTGAAGATGACGAGATCCGCAAACTACTGCTACCGAAGCAGTGGGGTATCGACGATGTGCCGGTGATTATTCAGGACAAACAGTTTTCCGCTGACGGACAAATTAATTACCAGTTGGATATGATGACCGCCGCCGTCGGTTGGTTTGGCGATACGCTGCTAACCAATGGGGCGATTTACCCACAACATGCCGCACCACGCGGCTGGTTGCGCCTGCGTCTGCTGAATGGCTGTAACGCACGCTCGCTTAATATCGCGGCCAGCGATAACCGTCCCCTGTATGTGATTGCCAGTGATGGTGGATTGTTAGCTGAGCCGGTAAAAGTGACCGAACTGCCGATGCTGATGGGTGAGCGTTTTGAAGTATTGGTGGATGTGAGCGACGGAAAAGCCTTTGATTTGGTCACTCTGCCGGTGAGCCAGATGGGGATGGCGATCGCGCCATTTGATAAACCACATCCGGTGATGCGTATTCAACCGCTGCTTATTACCGCTTCCGGGACGCTGCCGGATACGCTGACCACCCTGCCAGCGCTGCCTTCTCTGGATGGACTGACGGTGCGTAAACTGCAATTGTCGATGGACCCGATGCTCGACATGATGGGCATGCAGATGCTGATGCAAAAGTATGGCGATCAGGCGATGGCCGGGATGGATCACGGGCAAATGATGGGCCATATGAACAGCAGCAACATGAGTCACGGTAACATGAGCCACGGCAATATGAATCACGGCAATATGGACAGCATGAAACAGGGTGATATGAGCAATATGAAACATGGCGGGTCGTTTGATTTCCATAACGCCAATCGGATTAATGGCCTGCCCTTTGATATGAATAAACCGATGTTTGCTGCGGCGAAAGGCCAGCATGAACGCTGGGTCATTTCCGGTCAGGGTGACATGATGCTGCATCCGTTCCATATTCACGGCACGCAGTTCCGCATCCTCTCTGAGAATGGCAAAGCGCCGGCCACGCATCGCGCAGGCTGGAAGGACACCGTGCGTGTTGAAGGTGGCGTCAGTGAGGTGCTGGTGAAGTTTGACCACGACGCGCCGAAAGAACATGCCTATATGGCGCACTGCCATCTGCTGGAGCACGAAGACACCGGCATGATGCTCGGTTTTACGGTTTAAACAACGACGTCTCTTCGCTTACCCGGCCTACAGGATATTTCTTGTCGGCCGGGTATGGCGCATCCCCTGCATATTCTGCCATTGAACATAAAGTAATCGCCTTTGGGGCCGATAATCATCATGTACCCAATGTGAGTTCAATGGATGAAAAAACGTGATTAAAAATATTCGTGTTATTACCGGTATCCTGCTGGTTCTCGCCATTTTCTGTTTACTGCAGGCCGTTACGGGAAGCCTGTTTTATTCTGCGGTAAACAATGATAGGCAGAATTTCCAGAACTCAGGCACCCTCAACGCTCAGCAAGAAAATCTGAGTGACAGCGTCAATACGTTGATTAAAACCCGTGTTACGGTGACACGCGTCGCCATCCGCTTTTTAAAAAATCAGAGCGATCCTGCTTCTTTAGCCGCGATCAACACGCTGCTCAATACCGCCAGTGATTCAATGAAGAAGGCGGAAGGTTATTTCGCCCGGTATCAGGGATTACCACAGGTTACAGGGCAAGATCCGCAGATCGCCAGTGAAATGGAAAAGCAATATCGCCAGATGCACGAAGTCATGAAATTATCGATTGAGTATCTGCGAGCGAATAACTATCAGGCCTATGGCGATCTTGATGCCCAGAAAGCGCAGGATGAAATGGAAGCGAGCTATGACCACTGGCGAAACGAGAATAATGCGCTGCTGCAGCACGCTGCTGCGGAGAATCAGCTCAGTTTTTCCCGTATGCAGTGGACGCTGGGAGGCATCGTTCTGGTTGTGCTGATCGTTCTGGGCATGATCTGGAGCGGGTTGCAACACATCCTGCTGAAGCCGCTGGCGCAGATTATGGAGCATATTCGCGTCATTACCGGTGGAGATTTAACCCATAAGCTTAATGTTGAAGGTCGCAACGAAATGGGCCGACTGGCGATGGGGTTGGAAGAGATGCAACAGTCGCTGATTTCGACAGTCACTGCCGTACGCAATAGCTCGGAGTCAATTCATACCGGGGCCGCTGAAATATCCTCGGGCAACAACGACCTTTCTTCGCGCACTGAGCAGCAGGCGGCCTCGCTTGAGGAAACTGCCGCCAGCATGGAGCAGTTGACTGCGACAGTGAAGCAGAATACGGACAATGCGAAACAGGCGACCCAATTGGCGAAAAACGCCTCTGATACTGCCGCTCGCGGGGGGCGTGTTGTTGATACCGTTGTTCATACGATGAGTGAAATAGCGGACAGCTCGCAGCAAATCGCGCAGATCACGAACGTTATCGACAGTATTGCATTCCAGACCAACATTCTGGCGCTGAACGCCGCAGTAGAAGCGGCCAGAGCAGGAGAACAGGGGCGCGGATTTGCGGTCGTAGCCGGTGAAGTCCGGACTCTGGCAAGCCGTAGTGCCCAGGCAGCAAAAGAGATCAAAGCGCTGATTGATAATTCAACTCACTGTGTCGGCATGGGATCGCAGCAGGTTTCGGATGCCGGTAAAACCATGGCTGAAATTGTCGCGGCGGTGACCCGTGTGACCGATATCATGGGCGAAATTGCGTCTGCTTCTGAAGAGCAGAGTCGGGGGATTGAACAGGTTAGCCTCGCGGTTTCGCAGATGGACAGTGTTACCCAGCAAAACGCCGCGCTGGTGGAGGAGTCTGCGGCGGCGGCGGCCTCACTGGAGCAACAGGCCGAGCAGTTGCGGCAGGCTGTTGCGGTATTTCGCATTACCCGTGAGAAGGCGGTAAGCGGGGCACGAAAACCATCGCAGGACGCTCCGCGCCAGGATCGCGTTGTCTCTACTACCCAGGATCAACATTGGGAAACGTTCTGACCTGAAAAAGTCCGATTTTGTTCACGCTAAAAGCCGGGTTCGTTGCCCGGCTTTTGTGTATTCAGCGCGCGTTAAAATGCGTGCGCAGGTTCTCTGAGTAACTATCAGAGGAATGCGGTCTCTTTGCTGGTATACTTCACCCACTGAATTGTTTGTATGCTGTCGCAAGTTTTGTGGTTAGTGCGAGCCACCGCCTCTCTGTCGGTGTATCAAGGTAAGCGCTTTCTTTCGATTTGCATGATGTGTTAACTGATAAAAATCAGTGAGTTATTTCTTTTATGAAACATACTGTAGAAGTCATGATCCCGGAAGCGGAGATCAAAGCGCGTATTGCCGAATTGGGGCGTCAGATTAACGAGCGTTACAAGGACAGCGGCAGTGATATGGTGCTGGTAGGCCTGTTACGCGGTTCATTTATGTTTATGGCTGACCTGTGCCGCGAAGTGCATGTCTCCCACGAAGTCGATTTCATGACCGCCTCCAGCTACGGCAGCGGAATGTCCACCACACGTGATGTTAAAATCCTCAAAGACCTGGATGAAGACATTCGTGGCAAAGACGTGCTGATTGTTGAAGACATCATCGACTCCGGCAACACGCTGTCTAAAGTGCGTGAAATCCTGAGTCTGCGTGAACCTAAATCTCTGGCGATTTGTACGTTGCTGGATAAACCTTCTCGCCGTGAAGTGAATGTACCGGTCGAGTTTATCGGTTTCTCCATTCCAGATGAGTTCGTTGTTGGCTACGGCATTGACTATGCACAACGTTATCGCCATCTGCCGTATGTTGGCAAAGTGGTGTTGCTGGACGAGTAATTGGCTGGAGCGCCTGATGGCGCTTCGCTTATCAGGCCTACAGCGCTGATTTGTAGGCCTGATAAGGCGTCACCGCCACCCGGCAGTATCGCCTTACTTATGGTTGCTGTGCTTCTGGCTGAGGTTCGACAACCCCTGTCGGTAGCGTTGTTCCAGCGTTTCGCGGCTGGTGGCCGTGACGTCCAGATCGCGCAGCAGGCCATCATGAATACCGTAAGCCCATCCGTGAATCGTCACTTTCTGACCGCGTTTCCAGGCTGAACGCATGATTGTCGAATGGCCCAGGTTATAGACCTGCTCCATGACATTCAGTTCGCACAGGGTGTCCATGCGACGTTCCTGCGGCATTTCGCCCAGCAGTGAGCTGTGTTTAAACCAGATATCGCGAATATGCAGCAACCAGTTATCAATCAGCCCCTGTTCTTTATTTTCAATGGCTGCCTGGACACCGCCGCATCCATAGTGGCCACAAATAATAATGTGTTCCACTTCCAGCACATCCACCGCATACTGAACCACTGAGAGACAGTTCAGGTCGGTGTGAATAACCAGATTAGCAACATTACGGTGAACAAACAGTTCACCCGGTTCAAGACCGGTTAAACGTTCAGCGGGAACGCGACTGTCGGAACATCCAATCCATAGAAAACGCGGATTTTGTGCATGTGTCAGCGTTTCAAAAAACCCGGGATCCTCTTCTACCAGCATCTTTGACCATAGTGCATTGTTGCTGATAAGTGTATCTATGTCTTTCATGGAGTTGTACAACCCGAAGCCAGATAAATTCGATGGGCTAATATAGGGTAACTCCAGCATTATTTAAACTATATATAAAATGTCAGAACGTAAGGTAAGTAAAAAACCATGACCATTGCTCTGGAACTTCAAAAACTTAAAAAAACCTATCCCGGTGGCGTTCAGGCGTTGCGTGGCATAGATTTGCAAGTCGAAGCGGGTGATTTCTATGCGCTGCTAGGTCCCAATGGCGCGGGAAAGTCCACTACCATCGGCATTATCAGCTCGCTGGTGAATAAAACCTCCGGTCGGGTTAGCGTCTTCGGGTTCGATCTTGATAAAGATACGGTTAATGCCAAGCGCCAGCTTGGGCTGGTGCCGCAGGAGTTCAACTTTAACCCGTTTGAAACCGTGCAACAGATCGTGGTGAATCAGGCGGGTTATTACGGCGTTGAGCATAAAGAGGCGATTAAGCGCAGTGAAATTTATCTAAAACAGCTCGACCTGTGGGAAAAACGCAACGAGCGTGCTCGTATGCTGTCCGGCGGGATGAAGCGCCGCCTGATGATTGCCCGCGCGCTGATGCATGAGCCAAAGTTGCTTATCCTCGATGAACCTACTGCCGGTGTTGATATTGAATTACGCCGCTCAATGTGGGGCTTTTTGAAGGATTTAAACGATAAAGGTACGACGATTATTCTAACCACCCACTACCTCGAAGAAGCGGAAATGCTGTGCCGGAACATCGGCATTATTCAGCACGGTGAGCTGGTAGAAAATACCTCGATGAAGAATCTGCTCTCCAAGCTCAAATCTGAGACGTTTATTCTCGATCTGGCGGCGAAAAGCCCACTACCTAAGCTGGAAGGCTATCAATATCGCCTGGTTGATACCTCAACGCTGGAAGTTGAAGTTCTGCGCGAGCAGGGGGTGAACAGCGTGTTCTCGCAGCTGAGCGCTCAGGGTATTCAGGTATTGAGTATGCGGAACAAGGCGAACCGGCTGGAAGAGTTGTTTGTTTCTCTGGTTCATGAAAAACAAGGAGATCGCGCATGATGCAGCTTTACTGGGTCGCGCTGAAAAGCATCTGGGCGAAAGAGATCCACCGCTTTATGCGTATCTGGGTGCAAACCCTGGTGCCGCCTGTCATCACCATGACGCTCTATTTTATTATCTTTGGTAATTTGATTGGCTCACGGATCGGTGAAATGCACGGCTTTAGCTACATGCAGTTTATCGTGCCGGGGCTTATCATGATGGCGGTGATTACCAACTCGTACGCCAATGTGGCGTCGTCGTTCTTTAGCGCCAAGTTTCAGCGCAACATTGAGGAACTGTTGGTTGCACCGGTACCGACGCACGTTATCATCGCCGGTTTTGTCGGCGGTGGTGTGGCTCGCGGTCTGTGTGTGGGCATTCTGGTCACAGCTATCTCTCTGTTCTTTGTTCCGTTCCAGGTGCACTCCTGGGTCTTCGTGGCGCTGACGCTGGTGCTAACGGCGGTACTGTTTTCGCTGGCGGGCTTGCTGAACGCGGTTTTTGCCAAAACCTTTGACGATATCAGTCTGATCCCGACCTTCGTGTTAACGCCGCTGACCTATCTGGGGGGCGTTTTCTATTCGTTAACGCTGCTGCCGCCATTCTGGCAGGGACTGTCGCACCTGAACCCGATTGTCTACATGATTAGCGGATTCCGCTACGGCTTCCTCGGCATTCACGATGTGCCGCTGGTGACGACCTTCGGTGTGCTGGTGGTGTTTATCGCCGCATTTTATTTACTGTGCTGGTATCTGATTCAGCGCGGGCGCGGGCTGCGCAGCTAAATGTTAAAAGGCGACGTGAGTCGCCTTTTTTTAGCGAATTTGTACTTCCAGTGTGGCCGTTGCCTGATATTGTCCGGTATGTGGCGTTTTGCCGGTGGTATTTACCGGAGCGGTGGTAAATGTCGAACTGCCACTGCCATCCTGATAATCATCGACGGGCAATTCCGTGCTGCCGTTCGGCACGATGGTATTGTCCTCTTTGTCAGAAATACGAATTCCAATATTCTCATTATCGGTTTGCAAATAGTCGTTGTTATGCGGATCGTTAGTGCCTGCTAATGACAGCGAGAGATTGGTGCCATTGGCAACGTTGCTGCAGGTTAAGTTGACGCGGGTTGTGACATGAGATTCCTGCGGGCTGTCGCCAAGGTTGCGGATATCTTTTCCCTGAATATCCGGTAGCTTCACTTCGATAATCTGTCCGGCGTTTATAGAGCAAGACTGAGGAACGGTGATCGTGCCAGAGAGCGTGACGCGCGCGACCGGCGGCACGCCTGGCGGTACGTTATCGCCGCCGCCGGTGGCGGATTTCGATAGATACAGGTTCACGATGGTGGTTTCTGGGATGATTATCTCACCGACCAACGGATGGGTAATGTAGATCCTGACCCTGCCGCGGTTTCCTGCTGTCATCGCCCTCATCTCTGCCCCTGGACAGCCACCTCCTGTTGCGTCAAGATTGCTGACGGCGGAAAAAGGCACGGGGACAAATTGCCCGAGTTTGCCAGCGATGTAGGTTTCAGAGCCGATCTCCAGCTTTCCCGCGACCAGTACGTAATAATACATATAGCCGTAGTAGCGGCTCTCACTGTAGGTACCTTTTTGCGTCAGGTCACCGGTTGTGGCGGTAAAGTAGTTATAGCCCCGATAATCAGTATTATCGCAATCACATACGGCGTTGTAGGTAGCGCTGCCGGACCAATTCGATTCAATAATCGTCCCCCGCTGGTTGTTGTCTGTGCTGTCGATCGTCTGATTGACATCAAACGGATAATTTCGGGTGCCGCTTGTCGATTCGCACCATCCTGTACCGTTGCCAAAGTCTTCGGCCCTGGCGCATCCGGAAAGCGCGACTAACAGTAGTGCACAATACTTCAATTCTTTCAGGTTCATCGTATTCCTTTATTGGCACTGAGCCTGGCTTGTCACAATGCCATTGAGATTTTTTTGCGGGTCGAGGTGGTAGCTGGCGCGGCAGGTTTCATTCGCACTGTTTCCCCATCTCACGACAAGCACGCCTTCCTCTGGCAGCCCGCTCAAGAACACCTGTCCTTTATCAGCGACAATATTGGCCAGACTCTCGTTTTGTTGCGTAAGGCTGACTGTCGCGCCAAAGGGCACCGCGCTTGCGTTCGCGCGCAGAAGCGTGATGAGTGCCCGGTAGCCTTTGCGCGCGTCGTAATCAGCACGCACGATGGCATTGCGTGTCGGGTAGACGGTCTGGTTATTCATTGGGATATCAACGTTGTCTGCAAAAGTGCTGCTGTCCAGCGCGATATCGTAGCGATAGTAAGGCGTGACGTTCGGGATCACCGTATATCCGCGGAAGTCGGTCGTAACGCCAGTCTGGTTGACAACCGAGACATTAGACGCGCCGGGCGCTTTGATGAGCACGGCCGCTCCGGTAATCGGCTGGCTCAGCGTTAGCCCATTTTCGTGGGCCAGCATGCCGCCGCTAATACCGTAGCTGACTTGCCGGGAGTCGGGAGACTGGCTATAACCGGCGTTCACGTTGGCATACGTTCCTTTATAGCTGGCGCTTAACCCGCCGGAGTCGCCGCCGGTAGTGCTGTGGCTTTGCTGTATGGACCAGTTCAGGTTATCGTCTCGAAGGGCAGTACCGCTCAGGCTGGTGCTGTTAACGGTAGCGTCATGCTTACGGGTGCTGAGCATATAGTTAGCGTACATGCGCGAATCGAGCAGCGCGAAAGGTACGCTTACCGAGAGCGTGAACAGTTGATCGTTTTGATAATACCGATCGTTATCTGTTGCGCTGGACTGATAGGTATTGCGGTTATAGCTGTAACCCAGGGTATAACTCACCGCGCCAAAACGGTTGTTATAGCTTGCGCCCAGTGATTCCATTTTACGTTCACTGCGCCAATAGTTTTCTTTTATCCAGCTCAGTGTGAAGGACCCAAGTTTTCCACCAAGTTGCTGATTTAATGAGCTTTCAAAACGATTATGGCGCTTGCCATAGTAATCGTTGAAGCTCTCGTCTGGGTCCAGCACTTCTTCAAGCGAGTTGTAGTGTTCGCTGGCGTAGCGATACCCGGCAAGTGAAAGCGTGGTCCCTGTACTGACTACCCCTTTGCTATAGCGGACGCGCCAGGATTGACCAGTTTCTTTGTGACCATCATCAAACCGGGCATGTGACCAGGTTCCGTCCAGCGAGATAGCGCCGAGCATCTGCATATTCTGCCCGATCCCCAGTGCGGCAGATTGGTATGTGTTCCCGGCAACCTGTCCGCCGCCATAGAGTGTGATCCCCCAGGGAAGGCCATAGAGCAGGGTTGCCTGGGTGAAGCTATCGCCGGTGTGGTTGCTGCCGTCCCGGTACTTCCCTGCCGTTACGCTATATTTGGCGTGCCCGGTTCGCTGCAGAATAGGCAGTGAAGCGTAGGGGACAATAAAGTGTTGTTCGCTGCCGTCGGCTTCCTTGACCGTCACGTCGTAGTCGCCGTTGCTGCCGGTGGGGAACATGTCGTTAATTTCGAACTCGCCAGGCGGGACGGCGGTCTGGTAAGCAACCCGGCCATTTTGTCGCACGGTGACCTGCGCGTTCGAACGGGCAATGCCGCGAATTGTCGGCGCGTAACCACGTAGGCTGTCCGGTTGCATTTGATCGTCTGATGCTAGCTGTATACCGCGAAAGGCAAGGCTGTCGAAGATGTCCGTGGGCGTGTTGCTGTCGCCGAGGGTGAGTTGACTCTTCAGCGCAATAATGTCGCGCTGAAGATAATTGTATACGGTATTCCAGCTCTGCTGCGTGTTGCCATCGCTGGTGTTGGCGTTCCAGTTGGTATAGTTACGAAAACGCCATGGTCCAACATTAATACCCGGCTGAAGTGCCAGATATTGCGAGTCGGTATCCGCCACATCGCGATTTTTTCCGAAGGTCTGATAACCGCTGAAATTGTAGTTGAGCAACAGGGCTGGGATTCCCTCCTGCCACTTTTCCGGCGGCACGTATCCTCGGGCGCTACTGGCAATGTACATTTGCGGGATGCTAATAAACAGTTGCTGTGCCTGAAAATCAAACTGCTGGCTGGCACCTGGGATCAGTGAAAGATCGGCGCATCCCCTGGCGGTATTCAACGCGGGAAAAAGTTCAGTCTTTACTCCTGCGCTTTTTAATTCCGCTGTGAGTAAACAACCCTGTAATACCTGGCGGCCATCGGGTAGAGCGACCTGTTGATAATCAACGTTTCGCGAACCCAGTGATGTCTTGTTGATTAAAATATCGGTGTAATAAGTACCCGGTAGCTGGCTTTGGTCAGTGGAAAATATGGAGAGATCTGCCGCTGTGATCTGTTGCGATCCGCGGTTTTCAATAAATGCCGGATCGAAGTAGTCCCTGGCCCAAACCTGATGCGTCAGCGCGCAGTGAAGCGCAACCATAAGAGCACTGCGTGAGAGATAAAACTGCACAGATTGTCCATTCCTCGTGCCCATAAATCATCCTTGGCCGTGTTTTTACTGCTCTTGTTTATGTATTGGTCCCGTCCCCCCAAAGTCATTAATAATTGACCAGGTGATGACACCACTCGCCCCCGACTGCAATGTGTACTGCGCGCTACCAAACGGCGGTGCATAGCGCGGTGCTTTCAGTTTGCTGCCACCGACCGCTATTTCGCCGAAATTCATGTAGTAGGGCGTTGGGTTGCGGACCGTTAATATGCTGCCGCTTCTTGACCACTGCAGCTGATTGGTCACTTTTTCGGGTGTTTGCTTTAATGACGTGGGACGGTAAATCAGTTTAAATTCCGCTTTAATCGCAATTTTAAGTTTGTTGCCTTTATCATCCGGATTAGTTCCGGGAATGGACTTGATATCTAACCAATAAAGGGACTCTCTGTCTTTGGGTATATTTCCACCTGTGCGAATAACACGTAAAACATTTCTTTTACCACCATCAAGTCGAAATAGTGGAGGGGTTACCATAAAAGGTGCATCACCTGTTTTACCCGTTTCACTAATTGACTGTACCCACGATTGAATTAAGTATGGGACGTTGTCATTATTGCTTATTGATATTGACTCATCTTTTGCATCGCCGTTAAAAATAACGCGCGTGGCACCAATGTTGATTCCTGCAGCATGAGCAAAAGGACAGGCGAAAAGGCTGACAGCAAGAACTGCCTTCGTCAAAGGATTCATCATGACCTCAACAAACAAAAGGGCCAACCCGCGTTGGCCGCTATGGATTAGTTGTATTGCAGGTAGAAGGTTGCAGTCGCGTCAACGCTGCCCGCCGTTACGGTGTCGCTGGTTGAGATAAACTGGGCAGAGAATGGCATGGAAATTTCGGTCTGGCCGCTGGTGAGCGTAGATTTCGTTGACCATGCTGATTCATCATTCAACGCCAGCGCAGTATTGGCACTATCCAGAATTTGCACGCCTACACCGGTTGCATCACCCGTGTTTGCCAGTACGCTGGTGTCATACGGGTCCTGCGTACCTTCAAAACGGGTTTGGATATTTTCGTAGATTGATGAATCGCAGTTTTCCAGATCGATGGTGAAGGCTTCATTACTTTGCGTTTGCCCGGCAGCGGTAAAAACGGAGGCAAACTGGTCTTTCAGCGTGACGTCAATAGAGCTGGTCTTGACAGTACAGGCGTTTTGCAGAATTGTCCCTGTGATGTGGACGGTGCCATCGCTTGCGGTATCGGCTAATGCAGAAGTGGATATCAATAATGAAGCGAAAACCATTGTTTTCATTTTTTTGTTCATGAGCTTAATCCTTTAAGACTAATTATTAATAACACAGTGTTAATCAAGAGTGTTAATTCATTTGCTTCGTTTTTATTTTCTTATTTTGCTATATTAAAGTAAATATATAATGCTTGCTGGAATATGAGGCTGGTAAAAAATAGGAATAAACCCATGCTATATTTGAATGGTGTTTAATTTATTATTTGCGCCAATTATGCCTTATGGTTTTTAAGTGTGTGTATTGTTAATAAAGTATTTAATTTTATTAATGATTCGATTAATAATATGAGGGGAATGGCTATTTCATGCGTTAAAAAAATAAATTAACCCAGGATGATCGCCATCACTGTCAAGCATGTTTGTCTGTGTCAGGATGGTTTATAGCAAAAGGAGGGATGATGATGCTAGGTTGGGTAATTACCTGTCATGACGATAAGGCACAGGATATGCTGCAGCGTCTGGAAAGAAAGTACGGTCCACAGGCACAGTGCCAGGCAGTCAGCTTCTGGCGTGGACTCAGTTCGAATATGTTAAGCCGTATGATGTGCGATGCTTTGCATGCCACAGACTCCGGTGAGGGCGTCATCTTTCTGACGGATATTGCTGGCGCTGCGCCGTACCGTGTCGCCTCGCTGATGAGTCATAAGCATCCCCAGTGTGAAGTTATTTCCGGTATCAGCTACGCATTGCTGGAGCAAATGCTAATGTCGCGGGAATCTTTGAGCAGTTCTGCCTTTCGTGACCGTATCGTGACGCTTGGTGGGCCTGACGTCTCGAGCCTCTGGCATCAACAACAGAAAAATCCGCCTTTCGTATTGCTGCATGATTTGTATGCGTGTTAATCATTGGTATTGATAGCGATTTTGCTACAATAATCGGAGTTTCTCGCCTCGGTTATCTTATATGGTGATGCGCGTTCTGTTGGTTTTGTTGCTCCTGTTCTCCGGTAGCGTTGCTGCGGCGTTACCAGCTCGTTATATGCAAACGACCGAAGCGGCTGCTGTTTGGGCACAGATCGGTAATAAAATGGTGACGGTAGGGAATATTCGTGCCGGCCAAATCCTCTCAGTAGAGCCAATTGCCGCTGACTACTATGAATTCACCTTTGGCTTCGGTACCGGGTTTATCGATAAGGGACATCTGGAGCCTGTTCAGGGGCGGCAGAAAGTTGACGATGGTTTAGGTGACCTCAACAAACCGCTCAGCAATCAAAGCCTGATAACCTGGAAAGACACACCCGTTTATAATGCCCCGGATGTTGGGAGTGCTCCGTTTGGCGTACTGACGGACAACCTGCGCTATCCCATAATTAGTAAGCTTAAAGACCGACTCAATCAGACCTGGTTTCAGATTCGCATTGGTGGCAGGCTGGCTTATATCAGCGCGCTGGATGCACAGGAAGACCACGGTATTCCCGTGTTGACCTACCATCATATTCTGCGTGATGAAGAGAATACCCGTTTTCGCCACACCTCCACGACCACCTCTGTGCGTGCGTTCAGTAACCAAATGGCCTGGCTACGGGATCGCGGTTACACAACGTTGACGATGTATCAACTGGAAGGCTACGTGCAGAATAAAATGAATCTGCCAGCACGGGCTGTTGTGCTGACGTTCGACGATGGCCTGAAGTCGGTCAGCCGTTATGCTTATCCTGTCCTCAAGCAGTACGGGATGAAAGCGACAGCGTTTATCATTTCGTCGCGTATCAAGCGCCACCCTCAGAAGTGGGACCCGAAATCGCTGCAATTTATGAGCGTTTCGGAACTTGAGGGAATGCGGGATGTGTTCGATTTCCAGTCGCATACCCATTTTTTGCATCGTATTGGTGTTAAAAACCAGCCGGTGCTGCTAAGTCGCAGCTATCACAATATTCTGTTTGATTTCGAACGTTCGCGCCGCGCGCTTTCGCAATTCAATCCGCATGTGCTGTATCTCTCTTATCCGTTTGGCGGTTATAACGATAAGGCGGTAAAAGCGGCGAGCGATGCCGGGTTTCATATGGCGGTGACGACGGTGCGGGGGAAGGTAAAGCCAGGAGATAATCCGTTCTTACTGAAGCGTTTGTACATCTTAAGAACGGATTCGCTGGAAACGATGGCGCGGCTGATCAGTAACCAGCCGCAAGGGTAAGCTAAAAATAGTCGACAGTAAACGTGCCGATAGCTTTGAAATTACCCAACGTAAGATCGCTGCCGTCTTCAAGCCGGAAGATCTGCGAATAAAAGGGGAAATTGAATGACGCCCCGTTGCTGACAGAAGTCATCGGGCTCCACATTTCCATTCCCGGTTTAAACGCCTGTTCACCATCGCGTGTCGGGATATTAGCTTGCACATAAACGCCAATACCTTGTGCCGCCGAACTCCCACTCAGCGTATTTTTAAGCAGTATATATCCATTACTATTGGTAGTGCTGCGGGTCGATGTTAGCTTAAAGCGCAGCCATACCGTATTAACGCAGTTTTTCACCTGGAAGGTGAAGTTCTTATTCGGCCAATAATTCTCCCTTAGTTCTGAAACCATTATCTCGCCAAAATCGACATTGTTAGTGCCGCTATTGACCGACAGGGAGCCACATGTCGCGGCTTTTACGGGAATGCGAAAACTGCTGGGGGTGACGTTAATGGTCCAGGGGTTATTGTCATCAGAGTCTGCGGTGCCGATACGTATTTGCCCCAGCGTTCTTGAATCTTTTGGCGTAATGGCGGTGACGCCATTTATATTTCCGCGAAAGCCAGTGTCCTGATAGAGCGTCACCGTCGCCTTCATGTTCTGGCTGTCCCACTTGCTTTCGCTGCCGCCGTCAACCAACACCCATGAACCATTATTCGTTGAGGGGAAATAGCCTCCGCCGCCGCCGCTACTGTACATTTTTACCGCATAATAAATGCCATCGACGTTGGTGGGATAGAGCGCTCTGCCATCGGTTGACATGGTTGTTGATGAGGCATTGGTGTTGGCATAGAACCCATATCCTTGGCTCCCTGCATCACAGTAGGTCCAGAGGTCATGATCTAATGTCGGGTCAAAATAGGTCAATTCATAGATGGAGGTGGTGATATCGTCCGAGACATAATGAAATGTTATCGGGTTGCTTGGGCCTCCGCCATTGAGCGCCATCGTACCCGATTTACCATTTTCCGCAAGGTGGCATTCTTTCGCATTGGCATGAAAACTCAGAGCCAGTAATGCTATCGGGCATAATAAATATTTAAGCATGCAATCTTCCTTGATTATTGATAGATAGCATCAACCAGTACGTGGCTGGTGACCTTTCCGGGGGTCACAACCCCTGTGTTTTGATAGCGCGCGTAAAAGTCATAGCTGGTCAGGTAGTTAGCCGCCGTTGAGACATCAATTGCCACAGCAGAAGTGCCATCGCTATTGACGACGTTACGATTATCGCTGGTGGAGAAAATCACCACGCCGACGTTTTCTGCACCACCGCTGACTGCAGGCGTTTCATTGATAAATACCTGCTGGCTTTGCGCTGGCCAGATGCCATTTTGCGGCTGGAAGCCAAAGGTCATGGTATTGACCGTGGTGGCATCGCCTGCGCAGCTATCCACATTGATGCTAAAAAGCGTCCCGCTGGCGGCATCGCCAGGCTGTAAACGCGTGGAGCCATCATCGTTATAAAACCAATGGCGGGAAACGGTGGGTAAATGCACCGTTCCATTATCAGAAAGGGAGATCTGGCAGGTGTTCTCCACGATGTTCGCTTTGATCGTGACATCCAGACTGCTTTCCCCCTCATCGGCAAAACAGGGCGCAGTACATATCCCGCCAGTCACCCCCGCAACCAACAGCGTTCTCCCTAAGGACAAGAGAATACGGATACAATATGACATGGCGGCTTTGCTCCTTGTGGCTTACTGATAGGTGATAACAAATGTCACTGGCGCGCTAACGTTACCTGCTGTGACGTTGGCAATCGTTCTGCTTTTGGCAATGACGATACGTGATGCAAAATCGACATCCAGCGTGCTGTCGCTGATGGTGAGAGACTGTGCGGGTTTCGTATTGCAACTGAGCAACGTTCCGGTGGCGGACTCGCCTTGCCAGACTTCAAAACCTGTAGCGTTACCGGCGGAGAAGGAGTCACCGTCTGAATTGGGGCCTGTGCAGTTACTACCGGAGCCTGGAACAACCTGATAGCTGGCGGATTTCACGCCCATGCAGTTAGTGAAGGCCACTTTAAACGGCTCGCTGCGGCTCTGGTTGACCAGGTCTGATTTAAAGACGTCGCCGAAGTCCAGGGTGTCGATAGGGTTGCCGCTGGTGTCCTGAATTTGTGCTGTACAGGTACCGGATGTCACCGTTGAGGTAAACGTCGCGGAAACGCTGCTGGTACCGGTAATGGCGGCAAAAGAGGAGGCCGAAAAAAGTAACGCGCCGGCCATGCCGCTCAGAAAAGCGATTTTTTTTCATCAAGATATTCCTTTTCTGATGATTATTCATAGGTGAAGTTGAAGGTAGCAAGCGCACTAAAGGCACCTGTCGTCCCTTTCCCCGCAGAGGTTTCAACCAGCGTTGCCACTAACGGGACCTCTTTGTTACTGATTTCGTCGTTGCTCCATACCAGCATGGTGCTATCGTTCGCTGAGTTAATGGTGAATGGCGCATCAGTTGCGGATGCTCTGGCGATTGAAACACCAAGGTTGGTCGCTGCATCAGATGACGCACCATTGGCAATGATTTTATCGGAGTCGGCTGATTGGGTTCCCGATACCGTTGTTTTTAGTGACTGTAAGCTTGCCGGGCACTCGGTGATCTTCAGCTTAAAGGTCGTCTGCGCACTGCTGTCGCCGTTGATGATTTTGTCCAGACCTACGGTGCCATCTGTCCCAATAGGGATAGTGTTGTTTTGGCCATCGCCGCTGCCGCCTTCAATCGCCATATCGCAGGTGGTTTCCCGTAGTGTGGCGGTGAAGGTGACATCCAGCGATGCCGCCTGACCTGGGAATGCGGTTGCAAACAGCAGGCCGCTGCATCCCAGCAGGTAGAGTTTTTTTAGCTTCATTATTTTCATCTTATTCCCTGTAAAAATAATGCCATTACATCTGGCAACGTTGGTTACTCAATAGACGGGTAAGGCCAATTTTCTGGTTGGTGTTTTCATCAGTAAGCTGGTAGTTAACGGTGCAGCGTCCTTCAATACCACTTCCCCAAATCACCTTTAGCGTGCCGCTATCGTTAACGCCGCGAACATAGGCAATACCGGCTTGCCCAACGGTCCCGATCGATTCGCCTTTCTCGTTTTGTACGTCGGCACCGAGCGGGATAAAACCGTTGTCGGTGCGCAGCAGTTCCAGCAGCAGCGAACGCCCTTCATCAGTTTCAAAATCGACCTGCACAACGGCACCGCTACGTGGAACAACAACTGTGCTGGTGTTTTTTACCTCAACATCGTTTTCCATGGAGTCGATATTGAGACCGACGTTGTTTTCCCGATAAGCAGACAGATAAGGCTGGACTGCGTAGCCAAAGCGGTCGATATTGCCGTCGCCGTTGATTAAGCGAGCACCTTTGGCGCCAGGCGCGTGTACCAGCGCCAGCGTATCGGTATCGCCGATACTGTTGGGGGCCAGCGTCAATCCACCAGGGTGTACTAACATGCCGCCGCTGTAACTTACGGAGTACTGGCGGCTGTTATCATCCGAGGCGGAGGCCGACACGCTTAATGGTCCCCACGGTCCGTTGTAGGTACCGTAGCCGCCCAGTTGGTTAATCGATGAACCATCGCCTCGACTGGAGGTGGTATTCACGCTATAGCTAAAGCGATAGTCGTCAGAGTTGCCGCTAGCGCTGGTGGCGAAACTGTTGTTTGATTTCAAATCGCTGTTAACACTCATGTTCACCGTTGAGAACCCCAGCGGCTTTTTATTGCGACCTAACAAGTTTTCCAGCGGAATACTGAGGTTCAGGTAAACGCTGTCATCTTTATCGCCGTATTCGTTATAGCTACGCTGAACCGAAATGCTGTAGCTGGCCCATGAGAAGGAGTCGCTATAGCCGACAGAGTACTGTGAGGTGGATGATGATTTGTTCCAGTAATCCTCCCAACTACCGCTGATATACACGTTGCCATTGCTGGAACCTAAAAAAGATACCGGTTGGCTGACGTTGAGCTGGAATTGATTCTTCATGCGCTGGAAATTGCTAAATTCCTTTTCTGAATTGTCGCTGTTTTGTTTTACGTTCTCACTTAACGTGGCAGCATCGCGCAGTGACATATAGTTTTTGGTCGAAAAACGGTAGGCCGCGATATTGAAAGAGGTGCGAGACTCTTCGATCATTTTGCTCCAGGTAACGCGGTAGCTTTGACCAGTCAGGGTGTCCAGATCGTCAATAGCCGTGCTTGAATGTGTCACATCAAGCGCGAAAGCGCCCACGGGGGTATTGGTCGCGACACCCAGCAGCCCGGCATAATAGCCCACGTCCATATATTGCACGCCAGCGTAGCCGGTAAAGATGTTATTCAGTCCGTAATAACCCGTGGCGTAACCTAACTTCGGCTTATCGTTCAAGTTGCTATCATGCAGCTCGCCAGCGCCAATATCCCAGCGCCCATAGCCAGGACGCAGCATCTGCGTAACGGAGGAGTAGGGGACAGAGAAGGTACGAATGCTGCCGTCGGCTTCTTCTATAGCGACGTCCAAATCGCTGCCGTAACCCGTGGTACTGAGGTCGGTGATGGCAAACGGCCCCGGTGGCACGGTGGTTTCATAAATCTTGTTGCCACTTTGCGTGATAGTGACTTTGGCGTTGCTTTTGGCGACGCCGCGAATTTCAGGGGCATAGGTTGATGTTCCACCGGGCAGCATTCGGTCGTCATTATAAAAACGGAGGCCGCGCAGGCTGAAAGAGTCAAAAGCATCACCACGGGTGAATGAATCCCCAACCAGAAACTGCGAGCGTAACGCTGCAATATCGCGTTGCAGATAAATATCCTGGTTGGTGTAGTCGCCGCCGCTGTCCTGATTCCAGTTAGCGTTGCCTCGGGCGCGAAAGTGCCAGGCACCAAGATTTACACCGTATTTAAGACCAGCGTAGAGAGAGTCGGATTTGTTGCCGTCGCTTTCAGTGTGCCAACTGTTCAGATCATAAGAGAACATCGCAACTGGGATACCGTCTTGCCACAGCGAAGGATCGACATAGCCGTTAGGGCTTCTGAGGACGAAAATTTGTGGTATCGACAGAGATAATTCTTGCGTGCCGATATCATAATTCCATGTAGACTGCGGATATTGTTGCGCAAAATCTACGCAGGTTGCAGACTCAAGATTCAGTCCTTCAGTTTTAACCCCAATTTGCGCGAGAAGTTTGGCGGTGAAGCAGGGGGTTGCGCGAGGTGTGCCGTTATCGTTGAAGGTGAAATCGGTGAGCATTTTCGGCTTACCGTTCAAAATAATTTGCGTTTTATAGGTACCCGGTGGAACCGGATTGCCTTTTGAAAAGCGACTAACGTCAATACTGGTACCCGTATTGAATAAGAACTGATCGTTAAATTCAACTTCATCTGTTGAAGATGAAGACGCTTCTTCAGCCATTACTGAGGACGATAGTGCAATATATATAGCAGTACACAATAATGAGCGACGAAAAAACATAATTTCCCTATCTTTTAAATTCGCTGAAATCCTTCAGCGTGAACATTAATTAATGGTGGACTGATGCTTTTCTGTCCCGCCGAAATCATTGATAGTGGTATATTCTATGTTTCCACCTGCCATACTAACGGCATTTTTTACCGGCACATTTTCATTTGCGAATGGCGGGAGGGTATGGGAGTCCACTGCTATTTTCTTACCGTTAACCGTGATGGTGGCACTGGACATCGAAACGAAATAAGGGCTGCTGTTATTCGCGATTAATGCATTACCTTGCTGGGTCCATTTCACATTACCTGCGGCTATGGACGGATCGCCCTGTAAACCATCCGGACGGAAAAACATTTTAATACGGGTACGAAAGGCCAGTTGCAGTACGTTTTGACTATCCGCGTCTTTTGCCTTCGGGGGGACTTCCAGTACGTTAAACCAAAAGAGGGTCTCACGGTCCTGAGCCAGCGGTTGCCGTGTCCACGTTATGCGCACAGTTTGCCCTTTGGACGGATCGACACGGGATACCGGCGGCGTAACGATAAACGGTAGCTTCAGCTCTTGTGGGTTGACCTCATCGCGACCGTCATCCAACCATGACTGTACCAGCAACGGCTTATTGCCACGGTTTTCCATTTTGACGGTAACGTCTTTGGACGACTGTGGATAGATCACGCGGGTGCCGGATATGACGATATCCGCGCTGGCATTAAACGAACAAAGTGCTGCGCTTATACAGAAAAGCGAGGCTGAGGTAAGACGGGTAAAACGGTGCATAGTATTGATCCTCACAATGTGCCTGTCTCAAAGGCAGGCACATAATCGATTACGTAACGATTACTCGTAAGTCATCGTAAAAGTAGCGTTGCTGGTTACTTTACCGGCAGTGATATCGTTGGTACCGGAAACCCAGTCAGCGCTTGGCACATAAGCAACGCGGAACGCCAGAACACCTTCACCCTCGGTCAGTGTGGCGATCTGTGTGTTGTTTGCCGGCAGGCCAACCTGAATACGGTCGGTGTCGGATGTGCTGTTATTGAACAACGCCAGGTTTACGTTTTCCGCGTGGCCGCTTACGCTTGGGTCGGCTTTCAACGTACCATTAGTCAGGTCAGCGAACTGATGGGAGGTGAAAGTGGCAGAGGCTTTGGTTAGGTCAGTCGGGCAGTCGCTGAAGTGCAGTTCGAACTCTTTGGAACCGACGCCAGTATCAATGGTTGTCTTTTCAACATCGGCTCTTTTCACAACCGGCATGCTGATGGTGACGGTGTTAGCATCAACACCGTTATTGCTGGTGATCGTGCAAGTGGTGTCGGTTACGGCGCCATCAAAGGTGATTAGACCGACATCGGTGTCTGCGAATGCAGATGTTGAACTCAGTGCGATAACAATTGATGCGGCGGCAATGGTTAACTTATTCATGTTGATAATATCCATATAAAATATTAATTTCCCCATAAATGATTAAAGGGGGTCCTAAGGGTATTAGGAATTAATAATATTATATTTAATTAATAATAAAGAAATTTAAGTATCATTAAAAACGGTTTTAGAATAGAACGATTGAAATTTGTGTTGAGATATGTTAAATCTTTTAGTGTTATTCGTTTTGTTATTAATTAAATGTAATATATAAAGTGTTTTATTGGCTGTGTCGATGGTTATTATAAATAGCCCCGATGAATATCTCGGGGCTATTTACTATCAGGCAACCTGTACCGGAATGGCTTTCGCGGTACGCTTCATTTCGTTGTCGCCTTCAAAATAAGCCACTTTCGGGCGCCATGTACGGGCTTCCTCATCAGACATAGTGACAAAGCTGGCGATAATCACAATGTCACCGACATCTGCACAGTGTGCAGCCGCACCGTTCACCGAGATGATTTTAGAGCCGCGTTCAGCCGCAATCGCATAGGTTGAGAAACGTTTTCCATTCGTCACGTTCCAGATATCAATAGCTTCGTTTTCCAGAATACCGGAGGCATCAAGGAAATCCTGGTCGATGGCGCAGGAGCCTTCGTAATGCAGGTCCGCCTGCGTGACTTTTACGCGGTGGAGCTTGCCTTGCAGCATGGTGCGAATCATAACTTCTATACCCTGTCGTTTACCTTGGCTAAGCAGGCACAACTGGCCCGCTTTGAGAAATTTCTCAGGCAGTATTGCCCGATTTTTAACCCCTGTCTACAGGGCTAATGTAACGCTTTGATTATCGATCAGCCGTGCCTGGCCCAGCCATGCGGCGACCAGAATCACTGCGCGTTGGCTGCTTTCAGTCAGTTCCAGCAGTGTGTCGGCATCGCGGATCTGAATATCGTCGGCACGGAAACCTTTTTCATTCAGCTCCTGCGCGGCAATAGCAATAATCTCTTCCAGATCGCGCTCGCCAGCCTGTAATTTTTCGCCAATGCGGTTCATCACTTTGTACAAGCCGGGGGCGATTTTACGCTGCTCTGCCGTCAGATATCCGTTACGTGAGCTAAGGGCTAAGCCGTCTTTGGCGCGAATAATAGGCACACCGACGATCTCAATGTCATAACCCATATCCGCAACCATTTTGCGGATCAATGCTAACTGCTGGAAATCTTTTTCGCCAAAGCAGGCAACATCCGGCTGGATTAGGTTGAACAGTTTGCTGACGATGGTCGAAACGCCACGGAAGTGGCCCGGACGGCTGGCGCCTTCCAACATGGTAGAGAGGCCGGGAACATCAACGTACGTCTGGCCTTCCAGCCCCTGTGGGTAGATTTCCTCAACGGCTGGAGCAAAGATATAATCGACTTTACGTTTGTTCAGCTTTTCACAGTCTTCCTGCAGCGTGCGCGGATAGCGCACCAGATCTTCCGGTCGGTCGAATTGCATTGGGTTGACGAAAATGCTGACGATGACCACTTCGGCCTGGGCTTTTGCTTCATCGACCAGCTTCATGTGGCCGTCGTGTAGATTGCCCATGGTGGGAACCAGCGCCACACGTTTACCTTCCTGGCGCAGACGGCGAATATGCTGGCGCAGCAGCGGCAGGGTTTCAATAATTAGCACACCTTGACTCCTTTAGTTGCCTGAGGGTCTGTAGGCCAGAGAAGCCGTTTGCGCCGCCATCCGGCAACGTGCGCCGAACCGCCTGATGGCGCTACGCTTATCAGGCCTACATCTCGTCAGAAAATTTAGTGGAAGCTATGTTCTTCGCCCGGGTAAACGCCGGATTCCACTTCAGCAATATACTGCCGCACCGCAGCGCGCATGTCGCCCGCTTCGGCAAGGAAATTTTTCGCGAATTTTGGAATATGACCGCCGGTAATGCCAAACGCATCGTGCATCACTAAAATCTGACCGTCGGTGACGTTGCCCGCGCCGATGCCGATCACCGGAATAGATAGCGCTTCGGTGATGCGTTTTGCCAGTTCAACGGGAACGCATTCCAGTACCAGCAGTTGAGCGCCAGCCGCTTCCAGTGCCAGTGCGTCGTCGAGCAGCGTTTGCCCGGCATCACCACGGCCTTGCACCTTATAGCCGCCAAAAATGTTGACTGACTGCGGGGTCAGACCCAGATGGCCGCAAACCGGAACCGCGCGTTCAGTCAGCATTCTCACCGTATCGACCAGCCATGCACCGCCTTCAATCTTGACCATATTGGCACCCGCGCGCATCACAACCGCCGCGTTTGCAAAGGTTTGTTCTGGCGTAGCGTAGGCCATAAACGGGAGATCGGAAAGCAGCAGGCAGTTGGGTGCCCCGCGACGCACAGTGCGAGTATGGTAGGCAATATCGTCAACAGTGACCGGCAGGGTAGAGTCATGACCCTGAATCGTCATCCCCAGTGAATCACCCACCAGCATCACATTGATACCTTCGTCGGCAAAGAGTTTCGCGAAGCTGTAGTCGTAGGCCGTAATCGTTGCGAAGCGTTTCTTCTCTTGCTTGTATTTTTGCAGCAATGAGATTGTTGTCGGTTTCATAACATTTCCTGATGGTGAAAGTCATATTTAACGGCATTCTAGCAGTCACATTCAGGGGGGCAATTGATTTAAGCAATCGTTTGGCGCGAAAGCAGTAAACGCTAAAGGGGAAGGATTACTTTACCAGTGTGCAGGTTTTGCTGCACCGAGTTGGGAGAGGTGTTGATGCAGGCGGGTTCCGTCCGGGAAAGTCAGTTCAGGGGCGATTTCAAAAAGTGGCCACAGCATAAAGCCGCGGTTTTTCATATCGTAGTGCGGTACGGTCAGACGTTCGGTATTAATCACTTCATCACCAAACAGCATGATGTCGAGGTCCAGCGTACGCGGGCCCCAGCGCTCGGCTTTACGCACACGGCCCTGCTGCAACTCAATGCGTTGAGTGTGATTAAGTAACTCTTCCGCTGCAAGGGTGGTTTCCAGCGCGACGGCGGCATTCAGGTAATCGGGCTGATCCTGTGGGCCTAATGGCGGGGTGCGGTAAAAGGAAGAAACGGCGAGAATTTGGCTGTCCGGGATTTCACCGATCGCTTGCACGGCAGCATTCACCTGCTCCAGAGGAGAGGCTAAATTACTGCCGAGAGCGATATATACCCGTCGTCTTTCAAGCTGCATCTGTGTCACCGCCTTGATGCGCCTCGAATTTTGTAGGGTATACGTGATGGGTCATGCGGAACCTTCGCGGCGCGGCGCACGCTTACGTGGACGACGATGACGACGACGTTCTGGTTCTTCATCAAGCTCGTTCAGCATGCCTTTTTGCTCTGGCGGAGCCGACACCTGGAATTCGCCCCACCACTGCGCCAGACGCTGCAGCTCGGCGTTATTTTCCACTTCGGCACGCAGGGCCAACAAGTCGTAGGCAGCGCGGAATTTTGGATGCTCCATCAGCTTCCAGGCGCGCTTACCCTGACGACGGGACATGCGTAACTGAAGCTGCCAGATATCACGGGTGAGCGACGTCAGGCGTTTCGGGATAGCCAGTGAACGACAGGCTTCATCCAACACGTCATTCATTGCCAGCGCGAAGGCGTCGTAATAGGCCAGACCGCTTTCCTGGGCAATTTTCTGCGCGGTTTCCAGTAACGGGTACCAGAACATCGCTGCAAACAAGAATGCCGGGTTTACGCGCATATCATTGTGGATACGGGTGTCGGTATTCTTTAGTACCTGGGCAATGATGCGTTCCATCGCGCTGTCACCGTCTTCGGTGAAATAGCGGGTGATGGTTGGGAACAGCGGCTGGAACAGGCTGTACTCACGCAGTTTTTTATAGGTTTCATAACCGTAGCCTGCCTGTAACAGCTTGAGCGCTTCTTCAAACAGGCGTGCAGGAGGAATATCGTTCAGCAGTGTTGCCAGGCGTGGGATCGGCTCTGCGGTTTCCGGGCTGATACGCATATCAAGCTTGGCTGCAAAGCGTACCGCGCGCAGCATACGCACGGGATCTTCACGATAGCGCGTTTCAGGATTGCCAATCAGACGGATGATGCCGTCTTCCAGATCCTGCATTCCACCCACGTAATCACGAACGGTGAAATCAGCCACGCTATAGTAGAGGCTGTTGATGGTGAAATCGCGGCGTTGGGCATCTTCTTCGATGGAACCGAAGATGTTGTCGCGCAACAGCATTCCGTTTTGTCCACGCTGTGACGTTGCACGATCGGCTTCGCTGCCTTCATGATGACCACGAAAAGTCGCGACTTCGATAATTTCCGGGCCAAACATGACGTGAGCCAGACGGAAACGACGCCCAACCAGACGGCAGTTGCGAAACAACTTCCGTACCTGATCCGGTGTCGCGTTAGTGGTGACATCAAAGTCTTTCGGTTTTTTGCCCAGCAAAAGGTCGCGCACGCCACCGCCAACCAGCCATGCCTCGTATCCAGCCTTATTAAGCCTGTACATTACCTTCAGGGCATTTTCACTGATATCTTTGCGGGAGATAGAGTGCTGCTCACGCGGGATTACCGTCATATGCGGACGGGCGACGGCAAGCTCGGCCTCGCGCTCCTCGCGGCTTAGCACCTTGCGGCAAAAATTAGCGACTCGGGTAAAAATAGTGCACCTCGGTAGTGTCAAACTTCAGTCAGAACAAGTGTTGCTGTGTAAAAATCGCGGCTAATCATAGCTCAGCATGAGTCATTTGAGAATGCCGGATTTACATTCACTGAACCCGGCACAGTCGAAAGCGTCCAATTTTGCACCGCAGTTTGCAGTAATTCTTCCACACTCAGCGCTTGCCACGGTATTGCAGTGCTCTGACCGAGGAAACGCAACGCCTTGATGAGAATCGGGCGTGGATCGCTGTGCGGTAGGGCAGGCGCATGATTCTGCTTAGAAAGTTTAGCGCCTTGCTCGTTGAGCGCCAACGGCAGATGAATATAGTCCGGTACTTGCCAGCCGAACTGCTGATACAACGAAATTTGGCGTACAGTCGGTTCGATGAGATCTGCACCGCGTACAATCTCAGTTACCCCCTGGAAGTGGTCATCAACCACCACCGCAAGGTTATAAGCAAACAGTCCGTCGCGTCGGTGGATAATAAAGTCTTCCCGAGCAAGCTCTGGGTCGGCGTGAATATTGCCGCGCAGCAGGTCGTTAAAGTGTAAGACGGGATGCTGTTGCTTGATGCGTACCGCTGCATTTTCCGGCCCGTGGCGTAACGCGCGGCAATGACCGTCGTAAATCCCGCCAATACGCTGAATACGGGCGCGTGTACAGGTGCAGTAGTAGCTTAAATCTTGTTGTTGTAACCAGGCCAGTGCCTCACGGTAGGCGTCATGGCGTTGCGACTGCCACACGATTTCGCCATCCCAGTGCAGCCCGTAATGTTCCAGCTGACGCAGAATCGTCTCTGCAGCACCGGGAACTTCACGAGGGGGATCGATATCTTCAATTCGTACCCGCCAGATTCCACGTTGTGCACGGGCCTGCAGATAACTGCCGAGGGCGGCTACCAGGGAACCAAAATGCAGTTCACCGGAAGGTGAAGGGGCAAAACGGCCAATATAGGGTTTGTCTGTCATGTCGATGGATAATATAAAAGAATAAGGCGGGAGAAACTCCCGCCCAGGTATTGTCGGATTAGCGTAATGCTATCCGGCATGCAACAGCCTACGGGATTAACCCGCCATCTGTTTTTCGCGAATTTCTGCCAGCGTTTTGCAGTCGATGCACAGATCGGCTGTTGGACGGGCTTCCAGACGACGAATACCAATTTCTACGCCGCATGATTCGCAGTAGCCGAAATCTTCGTCTTCTACTTTCTTCAGCGTCTTCTCGATCTTTTTGATCAGTTTGCGCTCACGGTCACGGTTACGCAGCTCAAGGCTGAATTCTTCTTCCTGTGCGGCACGGTCAACCGGATCAGGGAAGTTAGCCGCTTCGTCCTGCATATGAGTCACAGTGCGATCGACTTCATCCCTGAGTTGATTACGCCATGCTTCAAGAATACGCCTGAAGTGCGACAGCTGGGCTTCGTTCATATACTCTTCGCCCGGTTTCTCCTGGTACGGCTCCACCCCAGCGATGGCGAGAATACTCAGGGACGATGTTTTACGGTTTTGCCCTTCTTGCATGTTGCTTCTCCTTAACACGCACTATCGATCCCCATGTTCGGGGGAAAAATCAGGTCGCTATAAATAGCAGATGCTTTTCCGGATAGCAATTATCTATACGTAACACTTGACAACCCTGTGAGGAAAAGCGTATTTGCGCACGCGGCCAGAATACTAATTAACCCGTTGTTCACACCATTATAAGGCAATGGGCAACGGTTCTTTAAGAGTCATACCATGGGCAGAAAGTTCCGCTTTATAAACCAGAATTTCGACCCCCTTTAGCTGTGCTTCGACTAATAACTGCGCATATTTTGCATCGATATGGCGCGCGGGTGAAAACCGTGTAATGGCTGAATGTAGTACCGCGAAAAATATGACTGCACGTTTACCTTCAGCCGCTACGCTCATCAATTCCCGAAGATGTTTCTGACCTCGTTCAGTGATGGCATCGGGAAAATAACCATACTCTTTTTCCGCCAACGTGACTGATTTTACTTCAATATAGCAGTCAGTCCGGGAATCTGCCTGTAACAAAAAATCAATACGACTGCCTTCTGCGCCGTATTTTACTTCACTTTTCAACACACTGTAGCCAGAAAGCTCCGCAATGAGTTCATTCTGAATCGCCTCTTTCGTTAAGCGATTGGCCCATAGCGTGTTAACACAAATAAAAGCATCAGATCCGGTTTGCGTTAATTCCCATGTATGTGGATATTTCCGTTTAGTATTTTCTGATATTGAATACCAGACGGTATCACCAGGGGTTGCGCATCCGGTCATTGCTCCGGTATTTGGGCAGTGTAGCGTCAAGGTTGTGCCATCAGGTGTGATCACATCCGCTAAAAAACGTTTATAGCGCTGAATTAGCGTAGCGCGTTGTAAAGGGGGAGAAAATTGCATGAATAATACCCTTGATTACTTGCTCAGCGCCCAGCGTTGCAAGGTTGAGTAGCGAGTGCGTCCTCGCTCAAATGACGAGGCGTAAAGCGCAAACTCCGTAACCGGAAATGACCAGCAAAAACCGGGGGGCGGGATGGCGACTGCATGGCTGGCATCGCGCAAGAGCGTGATATGCGGGTGAAAGGGCTGCGGGCTTTGGTAGCATCCGCTGCGTGCGGCCTGTGCTCGCAGCATGTTGGCCAGTTGCAATAGCCCACGTGGCGGCTGGCGCATTCCCAGCCATACCACCCGCGAACGCAGCCATTGCCCTGCATCGTCCAGCCTGAGCGTAAACGACGGCTGGCGAATGCGTCCGGCCAGCTGTGATAGCGCCTGCTGTTTCTCCGCACTGACATCCCCTAAAAAAGCCAGCGTCAGGTGCAGATTGTCCGCGGCGACAGGGCGGCCCGCTTCCGGTGGAAATTGTGCGGCTCGCCAGTGGATGAGCTGCTCCCGAACCTCAGTAGGCAATTCAATGGCAAAGAACAGCCGTTTTGGCTCAGACATGATGGATACTCGGTTATGAATTAACGCGATGCTACAATGCAGCGCGAAGAATGTTAACCCTCTGGAGTCATTTGTGACGTCGTTGCCCGTTGCCGCCATCGTGCCTGAACTGCTTACTGCCCTTGATGCCTCACCGCAGGTCCTGCTGACCGCGCCGACGGGGGCCGGGAAATCGACCTGGCTGCCGCTGCAGTTTCTGAAGCATCAGGGGATTTCGGGGCGCATTATCCTGCTGGAACCGCGTCGTCTGGCGGCTCGCAATGTGGCACAACGACTGGCGGAGTCGCTAAACGAAAAGCCCGGCGAAACCGTGGGTTACCGCATGCGCGCGCAAAGCTGCATTGGGCCGCAAACCCGGCTTGAAGTGGTCACAGAAGGTGTGCTCACGCGCATGATCCAACGCGATCCAGAATTGCAGGGGGTTGGTCTGGTGATCCTTGATGAATTTCACGAGCGCAGCCTGCAGGCGGATCTGGCACTGGCGCTCCTGTTGGACGTGCAGCAAGGCCTGCGGGATGATTTAAAACTGCTGATTATGTCAGCCACACTGGACAACGGGCGTTTACAACAGCTGTTGCCTGAAGCGCCTACCCTTGTTTCCGAAGGACGTGCGTTTCCTGTTGAACGGCGCTACCAGCCCCTGGCGACGCATTTACGTTTTGACGAAGCGGTTGCCATTGCCACCGCGGAGTTGCTGCGTAACGAGAGTGGCTCGTTGCTGCTATTTTTACCCGGCGTGGGGGAGATCCTGCGTGTGCAGGAGCAATTGGCAGGCCGCGTGGGCAGCGATATCTTGCTGTGCCCGCTGTATGGCGCATTATCGCTGACCGAGCAGCGACAGGCCATTTTGCCTGCTCCAGCGGGGCGACGTAAAGTCGTGCTGGCAACCAATATTGCTGAAACCAGCTTAACCATTGAAGGTATCCGTCTGGTGGTGGACTGCGCTCAGGAGCGTGTGGCGCGTTTTGATGCACGCACGGGATTAACGCGACTGATTACCCAACGCATTAGCCAGGCCTCAATGACCCAACGTGCAGGGCGAGCAGGCCGTCTGGAACCCGGTATTTGTCTGCATCTGCTGGCCAAAGAGCAGGCAGAAAGGGCTGCGCCGCAAGGCGAGCCGGAAATCGTACAAAGCGACCTGTCCGGCCTGCTGATGGAACTGTTGCAATGGGGATGCACCGATCCCGCACAGTTAAGCTGGCTGGATAGGCCGCCAGTCGTAAATATGCAGGCGGCAACGCGTTTGTTACTGATGCTGGGCGCACTGGAGGGGGACAGACTCAGTGCCACCGGACAAAAAATGGCGGCACTGGGCAACGATCCCCGCTTAGCAGCAATGCTAGTCAGTGCTAACAATGACGACGAAGCGGCAACGGCAGCAAAGCTGGCGGCAATTCTGGAAGAACCACCGCGCGGTGGGAGTACCGATCTGGCAACAGCATTTTCACGCCACCAGCCCGCCTGGCAACTGCGTAGCCAGCAGCTACTGAAGCGCCTGAATGTGCGTGGAGGCCAGCCTGATAGCGAACGGTTAGCACCTTTACTGGCGCAGGCGTTTGCCGATCGTATTGCCCGGCGTCGTGGTCAGGAAGGGCGATATCAACTGGCGAACGGGATGGGGGCAATGCTGGATGCTGATGATGCATCGGCGCGCCATGAGTGGCTTATCGCGCCGCTGTTGCTACAGGGTAGTGCCTCGCCGGATGCTCGTATTTTGCTGTCTTTGCCGCTGGATATCGACAGATTAATACAGACGTGTCCTGAGCTGCTGCGACAGTCAGATACCATCGAATGGGATGAAACCCAGGGGACGCTGAAAGCGCTGCGCCGAATGCGCATTGGTCAACTGACAGTTAAAGTACAGCCGCTGGCTAAACCTTCGGAAGACGAGTTGCATCAGGCCATGTTGAACGGAATTCGCGATAAAGGCCTAAGTGTGCTCAACTGGACGCCTGAGGCTGAACAGTTTCGGTTGCGTCTGCAATGCGCGGCAAACTGGTTGCCGGAGTACGGTTGGCCTGCTGTCGATGATGCCTCGCTGCTGTCGACGCTGGAGAGCTGGCTATTGCCGCATATGAGCGGTGTGCACTCTTTACGCGCACTCAAAGCATTAAATGTGGCTCAGGCATTGCGCGGTTTACTGGACTGGTCAATGCTGCAACGTCTGGAGAGTTCGCTGCCGGCGCATTACACTGTGCCGACGGGAAGCCGGATAGCCATTCGCTATCACGAGGATAATCCCCCGGTGTTGGCGGTCAGGATGCAGGAAATGTTTGGCGAAGCGAATACGCCAACCATCGCCGAGGGGCGTGTGCCGTTGGTGCTGGAACTGCTGTCTCCGGCCCAGCGACCGCTACAGGTGACCAGCGATCTGAGCGCGTTCTGGAAAGGGTCGTACCGCGAGGTGCAAAAAGAGATGAAAGGGCGTTATCCGAAACACGTCTGGCCGGACGATCCGGCGAATACCGCGCCAACGCGGCGCACGAAGAAGTATTCGTAATGCAACTGTAGGCCGGATAAGGCGTTTTACGCCGCCATCCGGCATAAATACAGCAGAAAATTGAGAGATTTCTTCTTCTGTCGCAGGACGGAAGAACAGAGAATCGGGCCCTTGCGCCTGAATGTTGCGGAGAAAAAGCATGGCGGGGAATGACCGCGAGCCAATTGGACGTAAAGGGAAACCGTCACGTCCGGCGAAACAAAAGGTGAGCCGTCGTCAACTCAGAGATGACGAGTATGACGACGATTATGATGATGATGACTATGAGGATGAAGAACCGATGCCGCGTAAGGGTAAAGGCAAAGGGCGTAAGCCTCGTGGTAAGCGTGGCTGGTTCTGGCTGCTGGTAAAACTGTCGATCGTCTTTTTGGTGCTGATCGCGATATATGGCGTGTACCTGGACCAAAAAATTCGCAGCCGTATCGATGGCAAAGTCTGGCAACTGCCCGCGGCTGTTTATGGCCGGATGGTTAACCTTGAGCCAGAAATGCCCATCGGCAAGAACGAGATGGTAAAACTGCTGGAGGCGACACAGTACCGTCAGGTGACGAAAATGACGCGCCCTGGCGAATTTACCGTGCAGGCGAAGAGCATTGAGATGATCCGCCGTCCGTTTGACTTCCCGGACAGTAAAGAAGGGCAGGTGCGTGCGCGTCTGACCTTTGATGGCGATCATCTGGATACCATTGAGAATATGGATAACAACCGCCAGTTCGGTTTCTTCCGTCTCGATCCGCGTTTGATCACCATGCTCTCTTCGCCTAACGGCGAGCAGCGTCTGTTTGTCCCGCGTAGCGGCTTCCCGGATCTGCTGGTGGACACGCTATTGGCGACAGAAGACCGTCACTTCTATGAGCACGACGGTATCAGCCTCTATTCCATCGGACGTGCAGTGCTGGCGAACCTGACGGCTGGTCGTACGGTGCAGGGGGCCAGTACGCTGACCCAGCAGTTGGTGAAGAACTTGTTCCTCTCCAGCGAGCGCTCGTACTGGCGTAAAGCGAACGAAGCCTACATGGCGCTGATCATGGATGCGCGCTACAGCAAAGACCGCATTCTTGAACTGTATATGAACGAGGTGTACCTCGGTCAGAGCGGTGATAACGAGATCCGTGGCTTCCCGCTGGCGAGCCTGTATTATTTTGGTCGCCCGGTAGAGGAGTTGAGTCTTGACCAGCAGGCGCTGTTGGTGGGGATGGTGAAAGGTGCGTCAATCTACAACCCATGGCGTAATCCGAAGCTGGCGCTGGAACGTCGTAATCTGGTGCTGCGCCTGCTGCAACAGCAGCAGATTATCGATCAGGATCTGTATGACATGCTGAGTGCGCGCCCGTTAGGCGTGCAGCCGCGTGGCGGAGTGATTTCACCACAGCCAGCGTTTATGCAGATGGTTCGCCAGGAGCTACAGGCGAAGCTGGGCGATAAAGTCAAAGATCTCTCCGGTGTGAAAATTTTCACCACCTTTGATTCCGTGGCGCAGGATGCGGCAGAAAAAGCGGCGGTGGAAGGCATTCCGGTGCTGAAGAAACAGCGCAAGCTGAGCGATCTGGAAACCGCGATTGTGGTCGTTGACCGCTTTAGCGGCGAGGTTCGTGCTATGGTCGGCGGCGCTGAGCCGCAGTTTGCGGGCTATAACCGCGCGATGCAGGCCCGTCGTTCCATCGGTTCTCTGGCAAAACCGGCAACCTATCTGACGGCACTCAGCCAGCCGAAGCTGTATCGCCTGAATACCTGGATAGCCGATGCGCCGATTGCGCTGCGCCAGCCGAACGGCCAGGTGTGGTCACCGCAGAACGATGACCGTCGCTATAGCGAAAGCGGTAAAGTGATGCTGGTGGATGCATTAACGCGTTCAATGAACGTCCCGACTGTCAATCTGGGGATGGCGCTGGGTCTGCCTGCTGTTACCGATACCTGGACGAAACTGGGCGCTCCGAAAGATCAGCTCAATCCGGTTCCGGCGATGCTGCTGGGGGCGTTGAACCTGACGCCAATTGAAGTGGCGCAGGCGTTCCAGACCATCGCCAGCGGGGGTAACCGTGCGCCATTATCAGCACTGCGTTCGGTCATTGCTGAAGATGGAACCGTGCTGTATCAAAGCTTCCCGCAGGCAGAGCGCGCCGTTCCGGCGCAGGCGGCCTATATGACGCTGTGGACCATGCAACAGGTGGTTCAACGCGGTACGGGTCGTCAACTGGGCGCGAAGTACCCAGGGCTGCACCTGGCAGGGAAAACCGGTACCACCAACAACAACGTGGATACGTGGTTTGCCGGTATCGACGGCAGCCAGGTGACGATTACCTGGGTAGGCCGCGATAACAACCAGCCAACCAAGTTGTACGGTGCCAGCGGGGCGATGTCGATTTATCAGCGTTATCTGGCGAACCAGACACCAACCCCGCTGGTGCTGACGCCGCCGGAAGATATTGTTGATATGGGTGTCGATTACGACGGTAACTTCGTGTGCAGTGGCGGTATGCGTACGCTGCCAGTGTGGACCACCGATCCGGACTCGTTGTGTCAGCAAGGTGAGATGCAGCAGCAGTCAGGTAATCCGTTCGATCAATCAACGCAGTCGCAGCCTCAACAGCAGCAGCAGCAACAACAGCCGCCGCAGCAGGAGAAGAAAGACAGCGACGGCGTCGCAGGCTGGATCAAGGATATGTTTGGCAGTAACTAATACCTACCAATATCTACCTAAAAACCCGCTCCGGCGGGTTTTTCTTTTGGCGTCATTCGGTTTTGTTTTGCCTGATGGCGCTGCGCTTATCAGGTCTACGGAATTTGAGCAGCCATGACGCTATCCGGCAGGTCTTCTGTTAAAACATTTCAGCCTAATTTATTAACCCTTTCTTTTCATCTGGTTATTTCTTAACCCCTTAGTTTTAGTAGGGGCGCGTATTGCTTGCTATCTCGCCAGAGTTTCGAATATTATGCTGCCGTTATAATAATAATTCTCGTTTACGTTATCATTCACTTTCATCAGAGAAATACCAATGGCGCGTCTTAAAACTGCTCAGCCAAACTCCTCACTGCGCAAAATTGCAGTCGTGGTAGCCACAGCGGTTAGCGGCATGTCTGTGTATGCACAGGCGGCGGTTCAACCGAAAGAAGAAACAATCACCGTAACCGCAGCACCTGCCGCACAAGAAAGCGCATGGGGACCTTCGCCGACGATTGCCGCGAAGCGTTCCGCCACTGCCACCAAAACCGATACGCCTATCGAAAAGACCCCGCAGTCTGTTTCGGTTGTGACGCGTGAAGAGATGGATACCAAGCAACCGGCTACAGTAAAAGAAGCCATTGCTTATACACCCGGTGTTTTTGCTACCCGTGGTAGCTCTTCCACCTATGATGTAGTGACGATTCGTGGTTTTACCTCTCCAACCACGGTCAACACCAACCAGTATCTTGATGGCATGAAACTTCAGGGTAATAACTACTCTGAAGTATCTATGGACCCGTATTTTCTGGAACGCGTAGAAGTGATGCGCGGGCCGACTTCAGTGCTGTACGGCAACAGCAACCCTGGCGGCATCGTCAGTATGGTGAGCAAACGTCCGACAACAGAACCCCTGAAAGAAGTGCAGTTTAAAATGGGGACGAACAACCTCTGGCAAACTGGTTTCGATTTTAGCGATGCTATTGATGATGACGGCGTGTGGTCATACCGTTTAACGGGGTTGGGTAATAGCCAGAACTCTCAGCAGGAGATGTCAAAATCAACGCGCTACGCAGTTGCACCTGCGTTTAGCTGGCGCCCTGATGATAAAACAGATTTCACCTTCCTGAGTAATTTCCAGAACGATCCGTACGCGGGTTATTATGGCTGGTTGCCGCGTGAAGGTACGCTTGTTCCGTATTACGATGCAAATGGTAATCCGCACAAGCTGCCGACTGATTTCAATGAAGGTGAAGCGGATAACAAGATGGCTCGCCGCCAGCAGATGGTTGGCTACAACTTCTCGCATGCCTTTAACGACACCTTCACCGTGCGCCAGAACCTGCGTTATGACAAGGTGAAAACGCTCTACCGTTCTGTATATGGTTTTGGCTATAGTCAGCCTGGTGAGATTATCCGTAAATACGTTCGTTCTGATGAAGATCTCAATGCATTTACCGTTGATACCCAGCTCCAGTCTGCTTTTGCCACCGGTGATGTTGCACATACTCTGCTGACCGGTGTTGATTACTCGCGTATGCGTAACGATGTCAATGCGCTGTATGGCGATGCTGATCCATTAAATATGCAGAACCCTCAGTACGGTAACCCGAATATTGATGTCAGCGGACCGTATGCTAAGTACGCCGTGTTAAACCGTATGGAACAGACCGGACTCTACGCCCAGGACCAGATGGAATGGGATAAGTGGGTGCTGACGTTGGGCGGCCGCTATGATTTTGCAACCACCTCCACGTTGACCCGCTCCAGTAATTCACTGGCCGAAGTGAACGATCAGCAGTTTACCTGGCGTGGTGGTGTTAACTATCTGTTTGACAATGGTATTTCTCCGTACTTCAGCTACAGCGAATCGTTTGAACCGACATCCGGTTCAACGAAAGAAGGCAAACCGTTCGATCCGTCGCGTGGTAAGCAGTACGAAGCAGGTGTGAAGTGTGTTCCGAAGGATATGCCAGTTGTACTGACGGCGGCTGTGTACCAGCTGACGAAAGATAAAAACCTGACGGCGGACCCGAACGATCCTACGGGTCTGTACAGCGTCCAGACTGGGGAGATTCGTTCACGCGGCATTGAACTGGAAGCAAAAGCAGCCGTAAATGCCAATATTAACGTTACGGCGGCTTACAGCTACACGGATGCGGAATATACCGAAGACACTATCTTTAAAGGTCAACGACCGGCGGAAGTACCACGTAATCAGGCTTCGTTATGGACCGATTACACGTTCTATGAATCAGCACTGAGTGGTTTGACCATTGGGGCTGGCGTGCGTTATACCGGTTCAACGGTGAGTTACTACAAAAACGATACTGCTGCAGGGAAGAAAAACGATTCGTTTAATGTGGGCGGTTATACCGTTGCTGATGCCATGGTGAAATACGATCTGGCCCGTTTCGGTATGGCGGGTTCGTCCGTTGCCGTAAACGTCAACAACCTGTTTAATCGTGAATATGTTTCCAGTTGCTATAGCGAATACGCATGTTACTGGGGCGCAGAACGTCAGGTCGTTGCAACAGCAACCTTCCGTTTCTAATTTCTCTTTGGGCACGCTTTGCGTGCCCGTTTTACAAGTTGGCCACTATGCAGGAAAACAGATCCCATCCCGACACGACGTTTGCGTTGAAGAATGTCTCCTTTCGTGTGCCTGGCCGCACGCTTTTGCATCCTCTCTCGTTAACCTTTCCCGTGGGTAAAGTGACGGGTCTTATCGGCCACAACGGCTCCGGTAAATCCACTTTATTGAAAATGCTGGGACGTCATCAGCCGCCGTCAGAAGGTGAAATCCTTCTTGATGAGCAGCCGCTGGAGAGCTGGAGCAGCAAAGCGTTTGCCCGTAAGGTTGCCTATTTACCCCAGCAGTTACCGCAGGCCGAAGGGATGACGGTACGTGAGCTGGTAGCGATTGGGCGTTATCCCTGGCATGGGGCGTTGGGACGCTTTGGTGTGGCTGACAGGGAGAAAGTGGAAGAGGCAATTACGCTTGTTGGACTCAAACCTCTGGCGCATCGCCTGGTGGATAGCTTGTCTGGCGGCGAGCGTCAGCGTGCGTGGATCGCCATGCTGGTGGCACAAGACAGCCGTTGCCTGCTGCTGGACGAACCAACCTCGGCGCTGGATATCGCGCATCAGGTTGATGTTCTGGCGCTGGTACATCGCTTGAGCCAACAACGTGGATTGACGGTGGTTGCCGTACTGCATGATATCAACATGGCAGCCCGCTACTGTGACTACCTGGTCGCGCTGCGCGGTGGGGAAATGATTGCAGAGGGAACACCTGCGGAACTGATGCGTAGTGAAACCCTGGAACTGATTTACGGTATCCCGATGGGCATTTTGCCGCATCCGGCCGGTGCCGCACCCGTGAGTTTTGTCTATTAATGATTGGATTACCTCATCTTTCCCGTCGACGACTGCTAACGGCAATGGCGCTATCTCCGCTACTGTGGCAAATGAATACAGCCCGCGCGGCGGCGGTTGATCCACAGCGTATAGTGGCGCTGGAATGGCTGCCTGTTGAGTTGCTATTGGCGCTGGGTGTTGCACCTTACGGCGTCGCGGATGTTCCAAACTACAAACTGTGGGTCAACGAACCCGCGTTGCCGGACTCCGTCATTGATGTCGGATTACGTACTGAACCGAACCTCGAACTGCTGACTGAAATGAAACCCTCATTTATGGTCTGGTCGGCTGGTTATGGTCCTGCACCTGAGAAGCTTGCACGTATTGCGCCGGGTCGCGGCTTTAACTTCAGTGATGGCAAAAAGCCGCTGGCAGTGGCGCGTCAGTCGTTGCAAGAACTGGCTCAGTTGCTGAATCTGCAGACCGCTGCCGAACGTCATCTGTCGCAGTACGAACACCTGATTGCCAGCCTGAAACCGCGCTTTGTTCAGCGAGGCTCCCGGCCATTATTGCTGATGACCCTGCTCGATCCTCGCCATATGCTGGTATTTGGGCCTAACTGCTTGTTCCAGGAAGTGCTGAATGAGTACGGGATCCGCAACGCCTGGCAGGGCGAAACCAACTTTTGGGGCAGCACCGCGGTAGGGATTGACAGGCTTGCCGCCTACAAAGATGTTGATGTGCTGTGTTTCGATCACGGTAACAACATGGATATGCAAGCACTGATGTCCACACCGTTGTGGCTGGCGATGCCGTTTGTTCGCGCCGGACGTTTTCAACGTGTTCCCGCCGTCTGGTTCTATGGTGCAACGCTATCGGCGATGCATTTTGCGCGCATTCTGGATAATGCGCTGGGGGGGAAAGCGTGAGTAAACGTATTGCGCTGCTCCCAACTCTTCTGCTAGCGGTTCTGTTTGTTGCTGCATGCTGGCTGACCTGGTTTAACTTTTCCGCTGCTCTGCCGCGTAGCCAGTGGCAACAGGCTATCTGGTCACCGGATATCGATGTTATTGAGCAGATGGTATTCCATTTTAGCCTGCTACCGAGGCTGGCGATTTCTCTGCTGGTCGGTGCCGGGCTGGGACTGGTTGGTGTGCTGTTTCAGCAGGTACTGCGTAACCCGCTGGCGGAGCCGACTACGCTGGGTGTTGCCACCGGGGCACAACTGGGCATCACGGTGACTACGCTGTGGGCTATTCCTGGCGCACTGACGACACAATTTGCGGCGCTGGCAGGGGCTTGTATTGTTGGGGCGCTGGTGTTTGGCGTAGCCTGGGGCAAACGACTTTCTCCGGTGACGCTGATCCTCGCGGGCCTGGTGGTCAGCCTGTACTGTGGCGCGATTAATCAATTGATGGTGATTTTCCATCACGACCAGCTGCAAAGCATGTTTTTGTGGAGCAGCGGCACGCTAACGCAAACCGACTGGAGCGGGGTGCAAAGGCTGTGGCCGCAACTGGTGGGTGGCGTGATGTTGACGCTGCTGCTATTACGCCCAATGACGCTGATGGGACTGGATGACGGCGTGGCGCGCAATCTCGGACTGGCGCTGTCGCTGGCGCGCCTGGCGGCGTTAACGCTGGCGATTGTGCTCAGTGCTTTGCTGGTCAACGCCGTCGGAATTATCGGTTTTGTGGGACTGTTTTCGCCGCTGTTGGCGAAAATGCTCGGCGCGCGGCGTTTGCTGGCGCGTCTGCTGCTGGCTCCGTTGATTGGCGCACTGATCCTCTGGCTCTCCGATCAAATTATTTTATTACTCACTCGCGTCTGGATGGAAGTCTCCACCGGTTCGGTGACGGCGCTGATTGGCGCGCCATTGCTGCTGTGGCTATTGCCGCGCCTTCGCAGTATGAGCGCACCGGATATGAATGCCAGCAACCGTGTCGCCGCTGAGCGCCAGCATGTGTTGATGTTCGCGCTGGCTGGGGGGGCGATATTGTTGCTGACGGTTGTGGTTGCGCTGTCATTGGGTCGCGATGCCCACGGCTGGAGCTGGGCCAGCGGTGCAATGCTGGATGAGCTGATGCCCTGGCGCTGGCCGCGTATCCTGGCTGCTCTGGTGGCTGGCGTAATGCTGGCTGTGGCGGGCTGCATTATTCAGCGTTTGACTGGTAATCCGATGGCCAGCCCGGAAGTGTTGGGTATTAGCTCCGGCGCGGCCTTCGGCGTGGTGCTCATGCTGTTTCTGGTGCCCGGCAATGCGTTTGGCTGGCTGTTGCCCGCCGGGAGTATCGGTGCGGCGGTCACCTTGCTTATTATTATGATTGCCGCCGGGCGCGGTGGTTTCTCTCCGCATAGGATGCTGTTGGCGGGGATGGCGCTCAGTACGGCATTCACAATGCTGCTGATGATGCTGCAGGCCAGCGGCGATCCGCGCATGGCGGGCATTCTGACCTGGATGTCCGGCTCGACCTATAACGCTTCCAATGAACAGGTTTTACGTACCGGTATTGTGATGATCATTCTGCTGGCGATAACGCCGCTGTGCCGCCGCTGGCTGACGATTCTACCGTTAGGCGGTGACACTGCGCGGGCTGTCGGTATGGCATTAACACCGTCGCGCGTTGGCTTACTGATGTTGGCTGCGGGTCTGACCGCTACGGCAACCATGACAATCGGTCCGTTGAGCTTTGTGGGGCTGATGGCGCCGCATATCGCACGGATGTTAGGTTTTCGGCGTACGATGCCGCATATGGTGATATCCGCGCTGGCGGGTGGAGTACTGCTGGTGTTTGCCGACTGGTGTGGGCGTATGGTGCTGTTTCCGTATCAGATCCCGGCGGGACTGTTGTCGACGTTTATTGGCGCGCCGTACTTTATCTATCTGTTACGTAAGCAGAGCCGTTGAGGCTGATTCTTTTCATGTAGGCCGGATAAGACGCTTTGCGTCGCCATCCGGCAATAAAAAAGCCGGGTGGCGGCTTCGCCTTACCCGGCTACGTTGTTTCTGGACGTTCTCTTTTACAATTTCGCAAACACCCGACGCGCGGCGTCGATGGTGTTATTGATATCGTCTTCGCTGTGCGCGACAGACATAAAGCCTGCTTCAAAGGCGGACGGTGCCAGGTAAACGCCTTCATCCAGCATCATATGGAAGAAGCGCTTAAAGCGTTCAACGTCGCAGGACATCACGTCCTGATAGCAGGTTACGGTTTCTGCATCAGTGAAGAAAATCCCGAACATCCCGCCGACATGGTTAACCACCAGTGGAATATTTGCTTCCTGAGCGGCTTCCAGCAGACCTTCTGCCAGACGTGTCGTCAGTTCGTTCAGCGTCTCATGAATCCCTGGCTGGGCGACTTCATTCAGACAGGCGAATCCTGCCGCCATCGCAATTGGATTTCCGGACAGCGTACCCGCCTGGTAAACCGGTCCGGTTGGGGCCAGGGCATCCATCACATCACGACGGCCACCAAATGCGCCAACAGGCATGCCGCCACCGATGATTTTACCCAGGCAGGTCAGATCCGGTACTACGCCGTAATAATCCTGCGCACCCGCCAGTGCGACGCGGAAACCGGTCATGACTTCATCGATGATCAACAGTGCGCCAAACTCATCGCACAGCGCACGCAGACCCGGCAGGAATTCCGGCAGTGGCGGGATGCAGTTCATGTTGCCCGCTACTGGTTCAACGATAATACAGGCGATTTCCTGCGGATACTGTTCGAATGCCGCACGTACTGAGGCAAGATCGTTATAGGTGCAGGTCAGGGTATGTTTCGCGAAATCTGCCGGAACCCCCGGGGAGTTAGGCTGGCCCAGCGTCAATGCGCCGGAACCGGCTTTGACCAGCAGGCAGTCAGCATGACCGTGGTAGCAGCCTTCAAATTTGATGATCTTATCGCGACCGGTAAAACCGCGCGCTAGGCGGATCGCGCTCATCGTCGCTTCGGTACCGGAGTTCACCATACGTACCATATCCATGGTTGGCACGAGCTCAGTGACCAGCGCCGCCATTTTTACTTCCATCTCGGTCGGTGCGCCGAAGCTTAAACCGCGCTCTGCCGCTTCAATCACGGCATTGCGAATTGCCGGGTGGTTATGACCCAGCACCATCGGCCCCCAGGAGCCGACATAATCGATATAGGCTTTACCATCGACATCATACAGATATGCGCCGTCCGCTTTTTCAATAAACAGCGGAGTACCACCCACGCCAGTAAAGGCGCGAACTGGGGAGTTAACGCCGCCGGGGATAAGTTCGCGTGCTGCGCTGTAGAGGTTTTCAGACTTACTCATGGATGGGGTCCTGGTTCGTAGAAAAAGTAAATGCCCGCTATTCTAGTTATTCAGAGAAGGTTATGAAAGTTTTGCGTATTTGAAACAATACGATTTGCAGGGGATTTTCACGAAACGTGCGAGTAGAATGCCGTTTCCGTATTTGTATTACCAATTAATGATTATCTGATGAAAACAGACACCCCTTCTTTTGAAGCACAACAAATTGTGCGTTTACGGCGCAGGGATCAGATCCGTCGACTCCTCGATCGTGACAAAACGCCGTTGGCGATCCTCTTGATGGCCGCCGTGGTGGGGACAGTGACGGGGTTGGTGGGTGTGGCGTTTGAGAAAGCCGTTACCTGGGTGCAGAATCAGCGTATTGGCGCGCTGGCTCAGGTTGCTGACCATGCCATTCTGCTGTGGCCGCTGGCGTTTATCCTCTCTGCATTGCTGGCGATGGTCGGCTATTTTCTGGTGCGTAAATTTGCGCCGGAAGCGGGCGGTTCGGGGATCCCGGAGATTGAAGGCGCATTAGAAGAATTGCGACCTGTGCGCTGGTGGCGTGTGCTGCCGGTAAAATTTATCGGTGGTATGGGGACGCTGGGTGCCGGGATGGTGCTCGGCCGGGAAGGGCCAACGGTGCAAATTGGTGGCAATATCGGGCGCATGGTGCTGGATATTTTCCGCATGCGTAGCGCCGAAGCGCGACACACCTTACTGGCAACCGGTGCGGCTGCGGGTCTGTCGGCCGCGTTTAATGCGCCTTTGGCCGGCATTCTGTTCATTATTGAAGAGATGCGACCACAGTTTCGTTATAACCTCGTGTCGATCAAAGCCGTATTTACCGGCGTGATTATGTCGAGCATTGTGTTTCGTATTTTCAACGGCGAGGCCCCGATTATTGAGGTCGGGAAACTCTCCAATGCGCCGGTTAATACGCTGTGGTTGTACCTCATCCTGGGGATTATTTTTGGTTGCGTCGGGCCGTTGTTCAATACCATGGTGTTGCGTACCCAGGATATGTTTCAGCGCTTCCACGGCGGTGAAATTAAAAAATGGGTGCTGATGGGTGGCGTGATCGGCGGTCTGTGCGGGATCCTCGGTTTGATTCAACCTGAAGCGGCAGGCGGTGGATTTAATCTGATCCCGATTGCTGCTGCGGGCAATTTCAGTGTGGGTCTTCTGCTGTTTATCTTTATCGCCAGGGTCATCACCACGCTGCTGTGCTTCTCATCCGGCGCGCCTGGTGGGATATTTGCCCCGATGCTGGCATTAGGCACATTGCTGGGAACTGCATTTGGCATGGCTGCAGCGGCCTCTTTTCCGCAGTATCATTTGGAGGCGGGGACGTTTGCTATTGCCGGGATGGGGGCATTGCTGGCCGCTTCTGTGCGTGCGCCGTTAACGGGCATTGTGCTGGTGCTGGAAATGACGGATAACTATCAGCTCATTTTGCCAATGATTATTACCTGTCTTGGCGCAACACTATTAGCCCAGTTTATGGGTGGAAAACCGCTATACTCGACTATCCTTGCCCGCACACTGGCTAAACAGGAAGCGGAGCAGGCGGCAAAAAGCCAGAGTACCGCCACGGGCGAGAATACTTGAACGAAATACCAGGGTATTAGATAATGGCCTTAACCATTGGGTTATAATTTGCCCAATTGCCAATGTCGTTTGGAGCAAAATATGAGTGATGACGTAGCGCTGCCACTGCAATTTACTGAAGCAGCAGCCAATAAAGTAAAAAGCCTGATCGCAGATGAAGATAACCCAAATCTGAAATTACGCGTGTATATCACCGGCGGTGGTTGCAGCGGTTTCCAGTACGGTTTTACCTTTGATGATCAGGTAAACGATGGTGATATGACCATTGAGAAGCAAGGTGTTGGTCTGGTGGTTGATCCGATGAGCCTGCAGTATCTGGTAGGCGGTGCGGTTGATTACACCGAAGGTCTGGAAGGTTCTCGCTTTGTTGTGACTAACCCGAACGCCAAAAGCACCTGCGGGTGTGGTTCCTCTTTCAGCATCTGATTGCTGTCTGTAATACCGATGGTCTGATGGTGTAGGCCCGGTAAGCGTAGCGTCACCGGGCAATGTGCCGGATGGCGGCGTAAACGCCTTATCCGGCCTACATGTTCTGCATCGTCACATCAACGCCCGTTATCATCCAGCGCAAACGTCGGCAATTTCAAATGCCAACGAATGGCGGCAAGCCGAATCAGCAGGGTAACGACCATCCCCATCATACTGGCGTTTTCCAGCGACACATTGAAGGTATAAAACGCGGTGGCGTGGACGATGCCGCCAATGATGCATGCTGTAGCGTAGATTTCGGTGCGCAAAATCATCGGCACTTCACGTGCTAACACATCGCGAATAATTCCACCGCCAACACCGGTAATGACCCCCATACAAATTGCTACCAGTGGTCCGGTTCCTGCGAGAAATGCTTTATTCACACCAATACCCACGAACACCGCCAGACCTACGGCATCCAGCACCGGAAGGATCCATTTCGGTAAGCGTCTTGGCTGACGTACCAGTACGATCGTCAACATACTGGTGATCATCGCCACCACCAGATCGGTGGGATCTTTAACCCAGAATACGGGGCCGTGATCCAGTGCCATATCACGGATCGTACCGCCACCGACGGCGGTTACCACGCCTAAGACCAGAACGCCGAAGGGGTCCATACGCAGTTTTCCGGCAAGTAATACACCAGAGATAGCAAATACCGCGGTACCGACAATATCCAGCCAATAGACGAGCATCTTTAAATCCTCACAACAAACCTGGTGGGGGCAGGCGCTAATTTACTTGTGAAAGCGCATTACAGAGTTGTTTTGCGGCGAGGATAATACGCGGGCTCGCGCGTTCAAACCAGTCACTATCAAGAGTAATAATCGGTATTTTTAGCTGATTTCCCCAGTATTGCTCAATTTTAGGAATTTCGCCCGAACCGCCGGTAGCAACAATTGCCAGAGGGGCTCTTGCCAGGACCTGTTCGCGGCTGACCTGCGGCCATGGAACCCGGCTGCCGGAAAAGATGTTTTCTCCACCACATACCTCAAGAACCTGGTTTTGAATGGAACCTTTTCCACTGGTAAACAGAGGATTTGCGCCAAACTGGAGAAACACACGTTTTTTCGGTTTGTTGGCATACTGAGACTTTAGTAAAGCATACTCATCAAGCAAGGTTTGCGCTGCTTGCTTTGCTTGTTCAGGCTTGGGGCTCCATGGCGCAAGTTGACGCAATGCATCAGCGACCTGCTCGATGGTGACGGCATCGACCCAGATGACCTTAATTCCCAGGGCAGTCAGTTGATTAACCTGCCGCTCGGCATTCCCTCCACGCCAGGCAATAACCAAATCGGGTTTGAGCGCCACGATACGTTCCAGATTCATGCCTTGCCAGGTTGAGACCTCTTCAATATTTTTGGCCTCGGGCGGGAAGTTTGAATAGCTGCTGACGCCAACGGGGGTAATACCGGCGGCAAAGGCCAGTTCAGTGTTGGCTGGGGAAAGCGAAATAACGCGCGGCGCGGCGTAAAGCCACGCCGGAAGAGTGAAAAGCAGGGCGACCAGCGCCCTGGAGATGAAGTTAGCCATGCGCCAGTTTCTGCACCAGCGTTTCAACCATCAGGCTTGACTGTTTCGCGGCAACAACCAGGAACTCGTCAAAGCTGAGATGGGACTGCTGATCGGCAACGTCAGAGATAGCGCGAACGACAACAAACGGCACGTTAAAGTTGTGACACACGTGCGCAATTGCGGTTGCTTCCATCTCAACGGCAATCGCCTGTGGGAAGTTATGCTTAATTTTTGCCAGGCAAACGGAGCCGTTAATGAAGGCATCGCCGCTGACGATCAGTCCGCGGACGGCGTTCAGATTGAGTTCGGCAATACAGGATTCCGCTGCAGCAATCAGTGCCGGGTCGGCTTTAAAACCAGCCGGGCAGCCCGGTAGCTGGCCAAATTCATAGCCGAATGCGGTGACGTCAGCATCGTGATAGCGCGCTTCGTCAGAAACCACGATATCACCCACTTTCAGCGTAGAGGCCAGGCCACCCGCTGAACCGGTATTAATGATGGCATCTGGCTTGCAGTGTTCAAGCAGCAGCGTAGCGCCCAGCGCCGCAGCCACTTTACCGATGCCTGATTTCAGTAGCGCAACCTCAGTACCGTTCAGTTGGCCGGTGTAAATTTCACAACCGCCAAGAGCAATTGTCTGACGGTTTTCGATTTTGTCACGCAGCAGCGTAACTTCTTCTTCCATTGCACCAATGATGCCGATTTTCATAGATTTACTCGCGATAAGCCAGATTTGAGGGCATAGTCTATCATGCGCTTAAGGGGTAGCGCATTTCTCAGGCGGGAGAGGACATGGCACAGATCGATTTCCGAAAAAAAATAAACTGGCATCGTCGTTACCGTTCGCCGCAGGGCGTGAAATCTGAGCATGAGATCCTGCGCATTTTCGAAAGCGACCGTGGACGCATTATCAATTCTCCGGCTATTCGCCGACTGCAGCAAAAAACCCAGGTCTTTCCGTTGGAGCGTAATGCGGCAGTGCGTACGCGCCTGACGCACTCGATGGAAGTTCAGCAGGTAGGACGTTATATCGCCAAAGAGATCCTCAGTCGACTGAAAGAGCAAAAATTGTTGGAGCAGTACGGCCTGGATGAGTTGACCGGTCCCTTTGAAAGCATCGTCGAAATGTCCTGCCTGATGCATGACATCGGCAATCCGCCGTTTGGTCACTTTGGCGAGGCAGCAATTAATGACTGGTTTCGCCAGCGACTCTATCCGGCTGATGCTGAAAGCCAGCCCTTAAGCGACGATCGCTGCCAGGTGCCTGCGTTACGTTTGCGTGAAGGTGAAGAGTCGCTCAATGATATTCGCCGCAAGGTACGTCAGGACCTGTGCCATTTTGAAGGCAATGCACAGGGCATTCGGTTGGTGCATACACTGATGCGCATGAACCTGACCTGGTCGCAGGTGGGGGGGATTTTAAAATATACGCGCCCGGCATGGTGGCGTGGAGGTACGCCGGCGACGCATAACTATTTAATGAAGAAACCGGGATATTACCTTTCCGAGGAACCGTATATTGAGCGGTTACGTAAAGAATTATCATTAGCGCCTTACAGTCGCTTTCCATTAACCTGGATTATGGAAGCAGCGGACGATATCTCTTATTGTGTGGCTGACCTGGAGGATGCTGTTGAGAAAAGAATCTTCAGTGTTGAGCAGCTTTACCACCATCTGTATGAGGCGTGGGGGCATCATGAAAAAGGTTCCCTGTTTAGCCAGGTTGTTGAGAACGCCTGGGAAAAATCTCGCTCAAATACATTAAGTCGCAGTACGGAAGATCAATTCTTTATGTATTTACGCGTTAACACGCTGAATAAACTGGTACCGTACGCCGCTCAGCGTTTTATTGATAATTTACCGCAAATTTTTGAGGGGAGTTTTAATCACGCTTTATTAGAAGATGCCAGTAGCTTCAGTCAGTTACTTGGGGTTTATAAAAATGTAGCGGTAAAACATGTGTTTAGCCATCCAGATGTGGAGCAACTGGAATTGCAAGGCTATCGGGTTATCAGTGGGCTTCTGGAAATCTACCAGCCACTGTTAAAAATGTCATTATCCGACTTTAGCGAGCTGGTTGAACACGAAAGATTAAAACAGTTCCCTATCGAATCTCGATTATTTCAAAAGTTGTCTACCCGCCATCGTCTTGCTTATGTTGAGGCGGTCAGTAAAATATTGCCGGGTAGTGCCGAGTTCCCGGTTATGGAATATTATTACCGCTGCCGTTTAATTCAGGATTATATCAGCGGGATGACTGACTTGTATGCCTGGGATGAATATAGACGGCTGATGGCGGTAGAACAATAAATACTCATTTGTAAAGACGGACAATAAAATTTTACTTTTTCCTTAAACTTCATTCTGGAACTTAGCGCTATAAAACGACTCTGAGGTATACAGCAATTTTGCGTGACCTGTTAATCGAGAACGAAACACATGAAAAAAACCACATTAGCAATGAGTGCACTGGCTCTGAGTTTAGGTTTGGCGTTGTCCCCCCTGTCTGCAACGGCGGCTGAGACAGCGTCTTCAGCAACAACTGCCCAACAGATGCCAAGCCTGGCCCCGATGCTCGAAAAAGTGATGCCATCGGTGGTGAGTATTAATGTCGAGGGGAGCACGACGGTCAATACGCCGCGTATGCCGCGTAATTTCCAGCAGTTCTTCGGTGATAACTCTCCGTTCTGCCAGGACGGTTCTCCGTTCCAGAGCTCACCGTTCTGTCAGGGTGGCGCTCCGGGTGCTGACAACGGCGGCGGACAGCAGCAGAAATTTATGGCGCTGGGGTCTGGCGTCATCATTGATGCCGCGAAAGGATATGTTGTGACCAACAACCACGTGGTCGATAACGCCACGGTGATCAAGGTTCAACTGAGCGATGGTCGTAAGTTTGACGCGAAGATCGTCGGAAAAGATCCGCGCTCTGATATCGCACTGATCCAAATCCAGGACCCGAAAAACCTGACGGCAATTAAGCTGGCAGATTCTGATGCGCTGCGCGTGGGTGATTACACTGTAGCGATTGGTAACCCGTTTGGCCTTGGTGAAACAGTGACTTCAGGTATCGTTTCTGCACTGGGGCGTAGTGGCCTGAATGCCGAAAACTACGAGAACTTTATCCAGACGGATGCGGCGATCAACCGCGGTAACTCTGGTGGTGCGTTGGTTAACCTGAATGGTGAGTTGATCGGGATTAACACCGCGATCCTCGCGCCGGACGGTGGCAACATCGGTATCGGTTTTGCTATCCCAAGCAACATGGTGAAAAACCTGACTTCGCAGATGGTTGAGTTCGGCCAGGTTAAACGCGGTGAGCTGGGTATTATGGGGACTGAGCTGAGCTCTGAGCTGGCGAAAGCGATGAAAGTTGATGCCCAGCGTGGGGCATTCGTCAGTCAGGTTATGCCGAACTCTTCTGCAGCGAAAGCCGGTATCAAAGCGGGTGACGTGATTACATCACTGAACGGTAAACCCATCAGCAGCTTCGCTGCCCTGCGTGCGCAGGTCGGCACCATGCCAGTGGGTAGCAAAATTAACCTTGGCCTGCTGCGAGACGGTAAGCCGGTAACGGTGAACCTGGAACTGCAGCAGAGCAGCCAGACTCAGGTTGATTCCAGCTCTATCTTCAAAGGCATTGAAGGTGCGGATATGAGCAACAAAGGCCAGGACAAAGGTGTCGTGGTAAGCGATGTGAAACCGAATTCGCCGGCGGCACAGATTGGCCTGAAGAAAGGGGATGTCATCATTGGTGCTAACCAGCAACCGGTGAAAAACATCGCGGAACTGCGCAAAATTCTCGACAGTAAACCAGCTGTTCTGGCGCTGAACATTCAGCGTGGTGACAGCTCTATCTATCTGTTGATGCAGTAATCCCTCTGAACCCCTTCCCATATCAGGGAAGGGGTTTCTTTTTGTGATACCTACCACAACTCCATACTTCTCTCTTCTGCTTTGTGCATTTGCACAATGTCGCGGCCTGTTTTCTTCCCTATGCTTGAGCACTGCTCACAGGAGGGCTTTATGGCTGGCTGGCATCTCGATACCAAAATGGCGCAGGATATCGTGGCGCGCACGATGCGCATCATTGATACCAATATCAACGTAATGGATGCCCGTGGGCGGATCATTGGCAGTGGCGATCGCGAGCGTATTGGTGAATTGCACGAAGGTGCGCTGCTGGTGCTCTCACAGGGCCGGGTCGTCGATATTGATGATGCGGTAGCACGACATCTGCACGGCGTGCGACAGGGAATAAACCTGCCGCTGCGGCTTGAAGGCGAAATTGTTGGCGTTATTGGTTTAACTGGCGAGCCGGAGCATTTGCGTAAGTACGGTGAACTGGTGTGTATGACCGCCGAAATGATGCTGGAGCAGTCGCGTTTGATGCATCTGCTCGCTCAGGACAGTCGTCTGCGCGAAGAACTGGTGATGAACCTGATTCAGGCTGAAGAGAACACCCCGGCGCTGGTGGAATGGGCGCAGCGGCTAGGAATAGATCTGAACCAACCACGTGTGGTAGCTGTGGTGGAGGTCGACAGCGGTCAGCTTGGTGTAGACAGCGCCATGGCTGAACTACAGCAATTACAAAATGCGTTGACGACACCAGAGCGAAATAACCTGATTGCGATTGTTTCACTGACTGAGATGGTCGTTCTGAAACCCGCGCTGAATCAGTTTGGCCGCTGGGATGCAGAAGATCATCGCAAGCGTGTTGAACAGCTGATCGCCCGTATGAAAGAGAACGGACAGCTACGCTTTCGCGTATCGCTGGGTAACTATTTTACCGGGCCGGGCAGCATTGCCCGCTCGTATCGCACCGCGCGTACGACCATGATGGTCGGTAAGCAGCGCATGCCGGAAAGCCGTAGCTATTTTTACCAGGATTTGATGCTGCCCGTGCTGTTAGACAGCCTGCGTGGCGGTTGGCAGGCTAATGAGCTGGCCCGTCCGTTGGTACGACTGAAAGCGATGGATAACAACGGCTTGCTGCGTAGGACATTAGCGGCATGGTTTCGCCACAACGTACAGCCGCTGGCGACCTCAAAGGCGCTATTTATCCACCGCAATACGCTTGAATATCGCCTGAATCGTATTTCAGAACTTACCGGGCTGGATTTGGGGAATTTTGACGACAGACTGCTACTGTATGTGGCGTTGCAGCTGGATGAGCAGCATTGAGACATTAAACCACCTCACAGCGAGGTGGTTTTGAGCTACGGGTTACTCTTCAGAAATTAAAAGCAGTCCTTTTTCAATAACCTGATAAACTACTTTTTTCTTTTGGGGATACTTTTGCTCGGTCTCGGTGTTGAGAATAACCGAGCGTTTATATGCTTCTGCATGATAAACCTCAATAGTATATCCTTTTTCCAGTGTCATAGTGTTCGTGTATTTCTCCAGCAGGACTTTACTTTGTATTTCCTGATGATAAACGAGAAAACCATTGTTATCGATAATGTTGACCTCTGCATAGAGATCTTCGCCATATATGCTGTGTGGCGTGGTGGCCTCTGTTGAGTAAACAACCTGGTTATTCACCAGATCCATATCAATACTGGCAAACTGTACATCGTAATATCCCAGTAGCTTCCAGAGAAATTTATTACCTCGTATTGTCGCCTTCGGATCACTGGAAGCCGGGTGTTGGTAATCTTGTAGCCCTGAACTAATGACTTCCCATGTATTATCCTGTGCAAGTTGAAAATCTGTATTTTGCATAACGTTTGAAGCTACGCATCTGAATGGTTCATAATGAAGGATGTCGATAACATAGCCATTGCGTAATGGAATGCTTTCTGTTGTAGTCGGATATCGGATTGAGCCATCATAATTTCGGTTGTACATTTCAATCCCATTTTCATTCCACACACGTATCCATGCGTAGGTTTCCGGATAATAATTGTGTGGTATTACTGATTTAGTATTTACCGTCATCAAGTAATTACTGTTATCGATAGTAATTTCGGAAAATTCGGCGTCACTCAATCCGCGTAATTCAAGATGAATAATACTCCCTGTCAGGATGTCGGGTTCACTATTATCTAATGGAATGACATCTGCATATTCAAGCAATAATAAATCACGCTCCTCGCCAGTGAATTTGTTAATCATTAGCCAGATACTAATTTTTTCTGTGCTTTCTGGTAGAGTATAAATAAGTGACTCAACGCGTAGCTTTTCTGCTGACTCAGCAATAATAGAACGGAGATCCTCATCCGGGTCATTGTTTAGTGCGGTATTAAATAATCCTGTTTTATCAATCCTGAAGTTATTGATTTTTTCATTGTGCACAACCAGATCAAGATAATTTGGTAGGCTATATAAACGCTTCCCACATTCGGCATGATAAACCTCGATGAGATACCCATCTTCAAAAGGAATTTCATCATAGGTAATTGGACAATTTTGTCCTGGCATATCACGATTGAAAATTTCCTCGCCAGTCGCTGAGAAAATGGTGACGCTCGCATAAATGTCACTGCCATAGTAAGAATGTGGCGCGGAACTGGTGACATTTAGTTGGATTGTTTTGCTCTCATTCTCAACAGTGAGGGTTGCAAACTTTGCATCGCCAAGCCCCAGGAAAATAAGTTCTTCGTTACGACCGCTGGTGTCATTTAGTGGGGTATAATTAATCGTTACATTATTTTCGCCTTCACGTACCACAAACCAGTTTTGATCAGTAGTATATTTTTGAGATTTTCCTTTTGGCAGAATAAGTTGATAAACCCCAATGGGTAAATATTGCTGTTCTAATGTAGTATTAGTAATTCTGACCGTAATATCATTGCCACAATGATCAATTATTTTGAGATCACGTCCATAAATTTGAGCTAAATTATCAATGATGATATCAAAGGTAACATTGCCTTTTTTGTTTAAGACAGACAACTCTGCATTATCAACCAACCAAACAGACGTTTGTAGCCCCATTGCTTGCTGCGCGTTGTCCCATTCCGCCTCAGGCAGGAGATCAAAGAGTGGATAAACCGGTTTGGTTTCCAGAGTCTGAATACGTTCTCGGGTGATATCATCAAGTTCAACACCACACAAATCAATATAGGGGGTCATATCATATCCTGCGGCAGAGGCGCTTGCCTCTGCAAGCATATCCAGGATGTGATGATCTGATGCGGAGAAATTTTCGCTGTTTGCCAATGCCCGGTAACTATCATTAAATAGCACAAAATTTTTCATCGAGGATTTGAATTGCATTAGCATCAATAATAATAATCTTTGATGTGGATTCCACTGATTCACAGGTGTTTGATTATAGATATTATTTCGGAAGTTATCCTCAGTGTAACCTCTGTTTCCATCGTTATATAACCATCCATCGGTATACAGTTCATTTTTATTGCCCAACATAACTTGCTGAAACCATGCGCCATATATATTATTCCAAACCTCTCCAGCGGAGAAGCGAGAGTCATTCATAAAATTGCCCTGATATCCATGGGCAATTTCATGAAGCACAGTCCATTGGTTTTCAACATTATCAATCCAGCCTTGCGCGATGGTTGATGAGGTCTCTGCACACCAGTAGGTGTTGAAATAGGCGGAACCCACACCGTTTTTATCTGCCTTAATGAAATACTTATTGGCAATGTTCTGATTGAGAGAATTTACTGGCGTAAAACTAAGTCCGGCTAAATCATTATAGAATGCAAAAATTTTTTCATAATAGTCCAATAGTCCGTAAATGCCATTGTCGGTATTTACATTCTGGAGATTATCCATGTCGGCAAAGGGAACTAATAGTTTGGCACTGCCAGTATCGATAAGCGCATAGGGGGCGTTGGTCTCTGACCATGAAGAAAAAAATAAAGCAGAATCACTATTTTTGTCAAAAAAAGGCAATGTCTGGAATTTTTCTGGTGTTTCAAATTCAACGTCGTAATCAGAAACATTTTCCATGTATAGCGTATCAATGAAAGGGACGGTATCAACAGTAGCGCTGATCTCTTGCCATTCAGTTTTCAATGTTAATGTTTTTTCAACAGCAGAGTCATTGCATAATAGACGCAAGGTAGCAGAACCATTACTGATGTCGGACTGCCTGACGCGAAGGATGGTCTCCGCGGGCAAAATAAAGTCTAATTCCTGACGATCGTGCAGTAACCCTTTATTAAAACCTTCTTTATTAAGCCATGTTGCCTTTTCGAGAGCATAGCATTTCATTAAAAGTATATTGTTCATAGTTGGTTATCTCTTATTTAGTGGTTGAAGATAGATAAACCTTATATTTTTTATGAGATAATAAAAGTCATTTTATATAATATCCGTGTGCAATGATGTTAATGATATGGATATATATTTTTTTATCTTTATGGATAATGAAATGATGAGTAAATTAAAGGGAGTGTGGGTGTGTGATATTTTTTTAGAAAGGCCAGTTTCCTGGCCTGAAGATATGATGGCTTATTTGCGCGTCAGTTTTTCCAGATCGGCTTCAATTTCGCTGATCTTATTGGTCACGACGCTTTCCAGATGACGTAAATCATCGAGGATCTTGCGTTTAAGATCGACTTCACTGCGGTCGCGCTGGCAGATCTGATCCAACTCGTCGATCACATAGCGCAGGTTTGGACTGATCTCCTGCACTTCTTTGTAGCCCTGACCGATGCCATCGGCGACCACCGTTTTACGCTGACGGGGATATTTGAATTTCACGCTCTTGGCAAAAAACTCGCCTTTATCCTTTTGGAAATAGATTTTCAGGATATCGTTGTTGGCTTCTTGCCGCAGGCTGTAACGATCGATCTCTTCAGGATTAGTAATGCCCAGACTTTTCAGATTGTCATACATAGCGGTACCCTTAAGCTTACTATAACCATTGAATAATTAACGAAAAGCCTTGTTTATGCCACCCGCAGATGTAAAAAAAGCGGGCTAAGCCCGCTTTTTCAAATTGCTGTTAGTCGATGGTACGTAACAGTTCGTTGATACCCACTTTGCCACGCGTTTTAGCGTCGACTTTCTTCACGATCACCGCGCAGTACAGACTGTATTTGCCATCTTTCGACGGCAGGTTGCCGGAAACGACAACAGAACCTGCCGGTACGCGACCATAATGCACTTCGCCTGTTTCACGATCGTAAATACGGGTGCTCTGACCGATATACACGCCCATCGAGATGACGGAACCTTCCTCGACAATCACGCCTTCCACAACTTCCGAACGCGCACCGATGAAGCAGTTATCTTCGATGATGGTCGGGTTAGCCTGTAACGGCTCCAGTACGCCGCCGATGCCAACGCCACCGGACAGGTGAACATTCTTACCGATTTGCGCACAAGAACCTACGGTCGCCCAGGTATCAACCATCGTACCTTCATCAACATACGCACCAATGTTAACGTAAGACGGCATCAGCACGGTGTTACGTGCGATAAATGCCCCCTGACGCACGGCCGCAGGCGGAACCACGCGAAAGCCTTCTTTCTGGAAGCGTGCTTCATCGTAGTCGGCAAATTTCATCGGCACTTTATCGAAGTAGCGGCTTTCCGCACCATCGATAACCTGATTATCGTTAATACGGAAAGAGAGCAGGACCGCTTTTTTCAGCCACTGATGGGTGACCCACTGGCCGTCAATCTTTTCTGCGACACGCAGTGCACCGGAATCCAGTAAAGAAATAACCTGATTAACCGCTTCACGGGTTACGGTATCCACATTCGCCGGAGTGATGTCGGCACGACGCTCAAAAGCGGACTCAATAACGTTCTGTAACTGCTGCATTGTTAAACTCTTTCCATAATAAATAAAAACATTACCCTTTATCGTTTGGATTGAGGGCCTCTGTCAACCGTTGATGTACTTCCTGCTGCAGCTCATTATTAAGGGCACGCCGGTCGGCGGTGGCGATTATGAATAAATCTTCTACTCGCTCACCAATAGTTGTAATTCGGGCGCCATGCAGCGAAATTCCCAGATCGGCAAAAATCTGCCCGACCCGCGCCAGTAGTCCTGGTTGATCGAGTGCGATAAGTTCGAGGAATGACTTACGGTCGGTATGGGTCGGCAAAAAGGTGACCTCAGTATCGACAGTAAAGTGGCGTAATTTTGCCGGCTGACGACGCGGTTGCGGTGGCTGCCAACTGCGTTGAGTAATGGCTTGTTCCAACCCAAAACGGATCGCTTCGTGCCTGTCTGACGACAGCGGACTGCCGTCCGGCTCCAGCACAATGAACGTATCCATCGCCATCCCATCGCGGGTGGTGAAAATCTGCGCATCGTGGACGCTCAGATTACGCCGGTCCAGTTCGGCGCAAACGGCGGCAAACAGATACGGGCGATCCGGACTCCAGATAAAGATTTCCGTTCCCCCACGCGTTGCCTGCGGGCTAAGCAGAATGAGCGGTTCTTTGAGGTCATGTTGTAAGAGATGACGCGCATGCCAGGCCAGTTGATTTGGGCTGTGGCGCACGAAATAGTTCGCTCGACAGCGTGACCAGATATGGTGCAACGCTTCTTCATCAATGTTATCCATCCGCAATAACGCCAGCGCCTGAAGCTGATGATGGCGCACACGCTCGCGCATATCCGGTGTATTTTGCATTCCACGACGCAGTTGTTTTTCTGTGGCGAAGTATAATTCGCGCAACAGGCTTTGCTTCCAGCTATTCCATAGCGTTTCGTTAGTGGCGCAGATATCGGCGACGGTAAGGCAGACCAGGAAACGCAAACGGTGTTCCGTTTGTACTTCTTCGGCGAATTGCTTAATCACCTCCGGGTCCTGAATATCACGGCGCTGAGCGGTCACCGACATCAGCAGATGCTGGCGTACCAGCCACATAACCAGATTCGTTTCGCGGGAGTTGAGTCCGTGTAATTCGGCGAACTTGAGTACGTCCTGAGCCCCGAGAATAGAGTGATCGCCGCCACGACCTTTGGCGATATCGTGGAACAGCGCAGCAATCAAAATGAGTTCCGGTTGACGTAAGCGCGGCCACAGATCCACACACAGCGGATGGCGCTGGCGGGTCTCTTCCTTGGCAAAACTTTCCAGTTTCAGCATGACGCGGATAGTGTGCTCATCCACCGTATAAGCATGAAACAGGTCAAACTGCATTTGACCGACGATATGTGACCACTGCGGCATATAGGCCCATAACACGCTGTGGCGATGCATTGGCAACAGGCCGCGACTGACTGCGCCTGGATGGCGCAACATGCTGAGAAATAGCGAGCGCGCTTCCGGAATGTAGCACAGCGGCTGCGTTAAATGACGGCGGGCATGACGCAAATGACGCAGTGTGGTGGAGTAAATTCCGGTGATCGCGCTATTGCGTACCATGATATAAAACATCCGCAAAATGGCCTCGGGCTCGCGGATAAACAGGTCGTCATTGCGCAGGTCAATCAATGTGCCACGCAGTTGAAAGTCGTCATCAATTGGGCGCGGTTTTTCATCGGCCGGCATGGCGAGAATCGCCTCGTCAAACAACTGGAGCAGCATGTGGTTCAGTTCGCTCACCCGCCGCGTGACCCGGAAATAGTCTTTCATCATCCGCTCGATAGGCTCATTGCCTTCACCGCCATAATTGAGGCGTTGTGCCACGCTGAGCTGTCGATCAAACAGCAGACGGTTGTCGTAACGGTTCACGATCAGATGCAATGCGAAGCGGATCCGCCACAGAATATGCAAACATTCATTCAGTTCGGCGCGCTCCGCCAGCGTCAGGAAGCCGAAACCGACCATCTCATCCAGCGACGTGGCACCAAAATGACGGCGGGCGACCCATTGCAGGGTGTGGATGTCGCGCAGTCCACCTGGACTGCTTTTGATATCCGGCTCCAGATTGTAGCTGGTGCCGTGATAGCGCTGATGGCGTTGATTTTGCTCTTCTACTTTGGCGGCGTAAAATTTATCGGATGGCCAGAAACCTTCGCTGAAAATATGCTTTTGCAGCTCAAGGAACAGCGCGACATCGCCAATCAGCAGCCGTGTTTCAATCAGATTGGTGGCGACGGTTAAATCTGATAGTCCTTCCAGCAGACACTCTTCCAGCGTACGCACGCTGTGTCCTACTTCCAGCCGCACATCCCACAATAGCGTTAATAACTCGCCGACTTTCTCCGCCTGCGCGTCAGGCAGTTTTTTACGGCTAAGGATCAGCAGGTCAATATCGGAAAGCGGATGCAGTTCACCACGCCCGTAGCCGCCAACGGCCACCAGCGCCAGATCGGCAATCTGACCGAAACCTGCTTCAATCCACAGGCGCTGCAGCAACTGGTCAATAAATTCGGTGCGGGCTTCGATTAACTGTTCAGCGGAAATTCCGCTGTCAAATGCTTCCCCCAACCAGTGCTGGAAATTATCGATATGAGCTTTTATGCCGGTACAGTTGAGGTCGTGCTGTGGCCATGTCCCTGGGTTTTGCGGTTGGCCAGGCAGGGTGGGGAGGGCAGTATTTGCGTGCTGTTCAGGAAGAGTATTCATTGTGCGCCACCCATTAAAAAGCCGGATGACGGCGTGAACGCCTTACCCGGCCTACGTATTTACTCTTCATCCTTCAAGTTGCTTCTGCGTTGGCTGCGCTCGTTCACTCCAGTCACGTACTTATGTACGCTCCTGAAGATTCACTCTCTTGCCGCCTTGAGGCAACTCGAATGATTTTGAGTAAAGGTGTAATTTGTAGGCCTGATAAGATGCAGGAGCATCGCCATCAGGCAAAAAATTATGCGTCGTGTGTGATGACTGCCGGGATGGTGTCATCCTTACGTAATGTCAGAATTTCACAGCCGTTTTCCGTTACCACAATAGTATGCTCGTACTGAGCAGACAAGCTGCGATCTTTGGTTTTCACCGTCCAGCCGTCTTTCATGGTGCGGATACGGTAATCACCGGCATTCAGCATCGGTTCTACGGTGAAGGTCATGCCCGGCTGCAGTACCACGCCGCCGTCGTCTGCATCGTAGTGCAGGACCTGAGGTTCTTCATGGAAGCCGCGACCGATACCGTGGCCGCAGTATTCACGTACTACAGAGAAGCCTTCACCTTCTGCGTATTTCTGAATTGCAGCACCCAGGGTACGTAGGCGAATACCCGGTTTTACCATACGCAGCGCCAGATACAGGCTTTCCTGCGTTACGCGGCACAGACGCTCGCCAAGAATGGTCGGTTTACCGACGATAAACATTTTGGACGTATCGCCGTGGTACTCGTCTTTAATCACGGTGACGTCGATGTTGACGATATCACCCTCTTTCAGGTGCTTAGCGTCATCCGGGATCCCGTGGCACACGACTTCATTAATAGAGATGCACACGGATTTCGGATAACCGTGATAACCCAGGCACGCGGAAATCGCCTGCTGTTCATTCACGATGTAGTCGTTACAGATGCGATCCAGCTCGCCGGTGCTCACGCCCGGTTTGATAAACGGTTCGATCATCTCCAGCACTTCGGCTGCCAGACGGCCAGCGACGCGCATTTTTTCGATTTCTTCAGGAGTCTTAATTGAGATAGCCATGAATTCTGTCCATCAGTGTCGATTATTTCGACAATAATTGTGTAAGTGCCGTCAATGGTATCAGTCTGGAGTGTACCCTGCCAAATTGAGAATCATTCTGAACTTCGCCTTTCGTGCCACAGATGCGTTGGCTACATTTTTTCACCCCAGTCACTTACTGGCCGTAAGCTCCCGGGGATTCAAAAATTTGCCGCCTGTCTGTAACACGAAATTCATTGTTCAATACAGCACAGACCGCCAACAATTATTGGTGTCGGTGGCGTATTTGTGGTATAAAGCGCGCCGGACTTCCGATCCATTCGAAGACTACACACGATGGACGGGAGCGACAAATCTCACTTTGTGTAACAACACACACGTATCGACACATATTCCGGGGTGCCCTTTGGGGTCGGTAATATGGGATGCGTGGAGGCTTAACCCCAACTTTTATATATAGAGGTTTTAATCATGGCAACTGTTTCCATGCGCGACATGCTCAAGGCTGGTGTTCACTTCGGTCACCAGACCCGTTACTGGAACCCGAAAATGAAGCCGTTCATCTTCGGTGCGCGTAACAAAGTTCACATCATCAACCTTGAGAAAACTGTACCGATGTTCAACGAAGCTCTGGCTGAACTGAACAAGATCTCTGCTCGTAAAGGTAAAATCCTTTTCGTTGGTACTAAACGCGCTGCAAGCGAAGCGGTGAAAGACGCTGCTAACAGCTGCGATCAGTTCTTCGTGAACCATCGCTGGTTGGGCGGTATGCTGACTAACTGGAAAACTGTTCGTCAGTCCATCAAACGTCTGAAAGATCTGGAAACTCAGTCTCAGGACGGTACTTTCGAAAAGCTGACCAAGAAAGAAGCGCTGATGCGCACCCGTGAGCTTGAGAAACTGGAAAACAGCCTGGGCGGTATCAAAGACATGGGCGGCCTGCCGGACGCTCTGTTCGTAATTGATGCTGACCACGAGCACATTGCTATCAAAGAAGCAAACAACCTGGGTATCCCAGTATTTGCTATCGTTGATACCAACTCTGATCCGGACGGTGTTGACTTCGTTATCCCGGGTAACGACGACGCAATCCGTGCTGTGACCCTGTACCTGGGCGCTGTAGCTACTACCGTTCGTGAAGGCCGTTCTCAGGATCTGGCTTCCCAGGCGGAAGAAAGCTTCGTAGAAGCTGAATAATAAGGCACGCTCGTTAGAGCCCCCTTATAAACCAGGTAGTATCACGTTTGGTTAGGGGCCCTTCAGGCCCCTTTTTCACTTTTAAATCTGTGCGGTTTCATGCCGGGCAGATCAAATCTTCCGAGGATTTTAGAATGGCTGAAATTACCGCATCCCTGGTAAAAGAGCTGCGTGAGCGTACTGGCGCAGGCATGATGGATTGCAAAAAAGCACTGACTGAAGCTAATGGCGACATCGAGCTGGCAATCGAAAACATGCGTAAGTCCGGTGCTATCAAAGCAGCGAAAAAAGCAGGCAACGTTGCTGCTGACGGCGTAATCAAAACCAAAATCGACGGCAATATCGCTTTCATTCTGGAAGTTAACTGCCAGACTGACTTCGTTGCTAAAGATGCTGGTTTCCAGGCATTTGCTGACAAAGTACTGGACGCTGCCGTTGCTGGCAAAATCACTGATGTTGAAGTTCTGAAAGCACAGTTCGAAGAAGAACGTGTTGCTCTGGTTGCTAAAATCGGTGAGAACATCAACATCCGTCGCGTTGCTTCCCTGGAAGGCGAAGTTCTGGGTAGCTACCAGCACGGTGCTCGTATCGGTGTTCTGGTTGCTGCAACTGGCGCTGATGAAGAACTGGTTAAACAGCTGGCAATGCACATCGCCGCAAGCAAACCAGAATTCGTTAAGCCGGAAGACGTTTCTGCTGAAGTAGTAGAAAAAGAATACCAGGTTCAGCTGGACATCGCGATGCAGTCTGGTAAGCCGAAAGAAATCGCAGAGAAAATGGTTGAAGGCCGCATGAAGAAATTCACCGGCGAAGTTTCTCTGACTGGTCAGCCTTTCGTAATGGATCCGAGCAAATCTGTTGCTCAGCTGCTGAAAGAGCACAACGCTGACGTAACTGGTTTCATCCGCTTCGAAGTGGGTGAAGGCATCGAGAAAGTTGAGACTGACTTTGCAGCAGAAGTTGCTGCGATGTCCAAGCAGTCTTAATTTTAAAAGAAGCCGCCTGAGGGCGGCTTCTTTTTGCGTCCGACTTGTAAATTCAGCTAAGCGCTATAGTGGTAAGGCTGAAAAGCGACATACAATGTCGCTGGAATTAACTCATCTCATTCGTTGACAGTCTCAGGAAAGAAACATGGCTACCAATGCAAAACCCGTCTACAAACGTATTCTGCTTAAGTTAAGTGGCGAAGCTCTGCAAGGTTCAGAAGGCTTCGGTATTGATGCAAGCATACTTGACCGTATGGCTCAGGAAATCAAAGAGCTGGTCGAGCTGGGAATCCAGGTTGGCGTAGTGATCGGTGGTGGTAACCTGTTCCGTGGTGCTGGTCTGGCGAAAGCAGGGATGAACCGCGTTGTGGGCGACCACATGGGCATGTTAGCCACCGTAATGAACGGTCTGGCGATGCGCGATGCGCTTCACCGCGCCTATGTGAACGCTCGCCTGATGTCCGCAATTCCTCTGAACGGCGTGTGTGATAACTACAGCTGGGCAGAAGCGATCAGTCTGCTGCGTAACAACCGCGTGGTTATTTTGTCCGCTGGTACTGGCAACCCGTTCTTCACTACCGACTCCGCAGCCTGCCTGCGTGGTATTGAAATTGAAGCGGATGTGGTTCTGAAAGCCACTAAAGTTGATGGTGTGTTTACCGCCGATCCAGCTAAAGATCCAACAGCAACCATGTACGAGCAGCTGACCTATGCTGAAGTACTGGATAAAGAACTGAAAGTGATGGATCTGGCTGCGTTCACGCTGGCTCGTGACCACAAATTACCGATTCGTGTCTTCAACATGAACAAACCGGGTGCGTTGCGCCGCGTTGTGATGGGTGAAAAAGAAGGCACGTTAATCACGGAATAATTCCCGTTGCGGCTAAATGCAGGTAATATTCCGCTTTAATGTCGCGGGATACGTCCCTCAAAATTAATCAAGACTATACTTGTCACACCTTGCGTAGTGGGTATGGTCTGACTGAAACAAGCTTTCAAGGATTCGTAACGTGATCAACGATATCAGAAAAGATGCTGAAGTACGCATGGACAAATGCGTCGAAGCATTCAAAAATCAAATCAGCAAAATTCGCACGGGTCGTGCTTCTCCCAGCCTGCTGGATGGCATTATCGTGGAATATTACGGCACGCCGACTCCGCTGCGCCAACTGGCAAGCGTAACGGTTGAAGATTCCCGTACCCTGAAAATCAACGTGTTTGACCGCTCTATGGGTCCTGCTGTTGAGAAAGCGATTATGGCTTCCGACCTCGGTCTGAACCCAAGCTCAGCGGGCTCTGACATCCGCGTTCCGCTGCCACCGCTGACCGAAGAGCGTCGTAAAGATCTGACCAAGATCGTACGTGGTGAAGCTGAAGGCGCGCGTGTTGCTGTGCGTAACGTACGCCGTGATGCCAACGACAAAGTGAAAGCGCTGCTGAAAGATAAAGAGATCAGCGAAGATGACGATCGCCGTTCTCAGGACGACGTACAGAAACTGACCGATGCTGCAATCAAGAAAGTTGATGCGGCGCTGGCAGAGAAAGAAGCGGAACTGATGCAGTTCTGATTCGCCTGTACGCTAAAAACGCCGCTTAGAAGGCCTGAGAAGGCTGGATGGCGGCGTTTTGCTTTTTTATCCTGTCTCAATTCTTCTGGATGTCTCATGAAGCAATTAACCATCCTGGGCTCAACCGGCTCTATTGGTTGCAGTACGCTCGATGTAGTACGTCATAACCCGGATAAATTTCGTGTTGCTGCGTTGGTAGCGGGTAAAAATGTCGCCCGTATGGTGGAGCAATGTCTGGAGTTTTCACCCCGTTACGCGGTGATGGATGACGAAAAAAGTGCAGCGCTGGTGAAAGCCGCATTGCGGGATCATGGAAGTCGCACCGAGGTTATGTGCGGGCAGCAGGCTGCCTGTGATATGGCTGCGTTGGATGATGTCGATCAGGTTATGGCGGCGATAGTCGGCGCGGCAGGTTTGTTGCCAACACTTGCGGCAATCCGCGCGGGCAAAAACATTTTGCTGGCGAATAAAGAGTCTCTGGTAACCTGCGGACGTCTGTTTATGGACGACGTGAAACGCCATAAAGCGCAGCTTTTGCCGGTAGATAGCGAACATAACGCGATTTTTCAGAGTTTACCGCAACCTATCCAACACAATCTGGGATACGCTGACCTTGAGCAAAACGGCGTTGTGTCTGTTCTGCTTACCGGGTCTGGTGGCCCTTTCCGCGAAACGCCATTGCACGATCTGGCTCTAATGACACCCGATCAGGCATGCCGTCATCCGAATTGGTCGATGGGACGAAAAATTTCTGTCGACTCCGCCACCATGATGAATAAAGGTCTGGAATACATTGAAGCGCGTTGGTTATTTAATGCCAGTGCAAGTCAGATGGAAGTGCTGATCCATCCACAGTCGGTTATTCACTCGATGGTCCGTTATCAGGATGGCAGCGTCCTGGCCCAATTGGGTGAGCCTGATATGCGCACACCTATCGCCCATACAATGGCATGGCCGGAACGTGTGAGCTCTGGCGTTAAGCCTGTCGATTTTTGCAAACTCAGTGCGTTGACGTTTTCCGCACCTGATTATCAGCGTTATCCGTGCCTGAAACTGGCGATGGACGCGTTTGAGCAAGGACAGGCTGCGACAACTGCGCTGAATGCCGCGAATGAAATTACCGTTGCCGCATTTTTGGCGCAGCAGATTCGATTTACGGATATCGCCGATCTCAATTTATCTGTACTGGATAAGATGGATTTGCAGGAACCGCAGAGCGTTGATGATGTGCTGAGGGTCGATGCCATCGCCAGAGATGTCGCGACAAAACAAGTGACACGACTCTCAAGCTGATGATAATCCCTCTGTGGGGGATCGTGCTATTTGTTAGCGTTGGGCTTCGGTGATATAGTCTGCGCCACCTGATCGCAGGTATTTGCTTTTTTTCGATCGGGTAAGCCGTGGTTTGACACGGCTTTTTTGTGGATGCACAAAATCATTCAGGTTGCATCAAGGCGGCAAGTGAATGAGTTCCCTGGAGCATACAAATAGTATGTGACAGGGGCGAATAAGCACAGCCAACGAAGAGGCAGCCTGAAGGATGAAGCGCAAAGGCTTCAGTATTCCTGAGTACCGTATAATCCTTTCAGGGACTAAAAACGCGTTATGTTGTCTGCAACTAAACCATTAAGCGAAAATTTGCCAGCACATGGTTGTCGCCATGTCGCAATTATCATGGATGGCAATGGCCGCTGGGCGAAAAAGCAAGGGAAGATCCGCGCCTTTGGGCATAAGGCCGGAGCAAAATCCGTCCGCCGGGCTGTCTCTTTTGCTGCCAATAACGGTATTGATGCGTTAACGCTGTATGCCTTTAGCAGTGAGAACTGGAACCGACCAGCGCAGGAAGTCAGTGCGTTAATGGAGTTGTTTGTGTGGGCACTTGATAGCGAAGTGAAAAACCTGCACCGCCATAACGTGCGCCTGCGTATTATTGGGGATATCAGTCGATTTAACACACGTTTGCAAGAACGGATTCGCAAGTCGGAAGCGCTTACCGCCCAGAATACCGGGTTAACGCTGAATATTGCCGCGAATTACGGCGGACGGTGGGATATTGTCCAGGGCGTCAGGCAACTGGCACAACAGGTGCAGGAAGGTCTGTTGCGTCCGGAGCAAATTGATGAAGAGATGCTTGGTCAGCAAGTTTGTATGCATGAGCTGGCTCCTGTGGATTTAGTGATAAGGACTGGGGGAGAGCATCGAATTAGTAATTTTTTGTTGTGGCAAATTGCCTACGCCGAACTTTACTTTACGGATGTTCTCTGGCCCGATTTCGATGAACAAGACTTTGAAGGTGCGCTACATGCCTTTGCTAATCGTGAGCGTCGTTTCGGCGGCACCGAGCCCGGTGATGAAAAAGCCTGATGGGGGTCGCTTTTGCTGAAGTATCGCCTGATTTCTGCTTTTGTTTTAATACCCGTTGTCATCGCGGCGTTGTTTTTGTTGCCGCCGGTGGGGTTCGCCATTGTTACGCTGGTCGTCTGTATGCTGGCCGCGTGGGAATGGGGACAGTTAAGCGGTTTTGCCACTCGTACACAGCGAGTCTGGTTGGCGGTTTTGTGCGGGCTATTGCTGGCACTGATGCTGTTTTTGCTGCCTGAGTATCATCATAACATTCACCAACCGCTGGTTGAGGTGTCGCTTTGGGCGTCGCTGGGCTGGTGGGCCGTGGCGCTATTACTGGTGCTGTTTTACCCCGGTTCAGCCTCGGTCTGGCGTAATTCCAAAACATTACGCATAATTTTCGGCGTGTTAACCATTGTTCCTTTCTTTTGGGGAATGCTGGCGCTACGTGCCTGGCACTATGATGAGAATCATTATAGTGGCGCGCTATGGCTGCTCTATGTCATGATCCTCGTTTGGGGAGCGGATTCAGGTGCGTATATGTTTGGTAAGATGTTTGGCAAACATAAACTGGCGCCGAAGGTTTCTCCTGGTAAAACCTGGCAGGGTTTTATTGGCGGACTTGCCACTGCAGCTGTAATCTCGTGGGGTTATGGTATGTGGGCGAATCTTGAAGTTGCGCCTGTCACCTTGCTCATTTGCTCCATCGTTGCAGCCCTGGCCTCCGTGCTGGGTGACCTGACCGAGAGTATGTTTAAGCGTGAAGCAGGTATTAAGGACAGTGGTCACTTAATCCCAGGACACGGTGGTATTCTGGATCGTATTGACAGCCTGACGGCTGCGGTGCCGGTCTTTGCTTGCCTGTTGTTACTGGTATTCAGGACGCTCTAACGGATGGTCTTATGCTGAGTATTCTCTGGAATCTGGCTGCATTCATCGTTGCACTTGGTGTACTTATCACCGTGCATGAATTTGGTCATTTCTGGGTTGCACGGCGCTGCGGAGTCCGCGTCGAGCGCTTTTCCATTGGCTTTGGAAAAGCGCTTTGGCGCCGTACCGATAAACAGGGTACGGAATACGTTATCGCCTTAATCCCCCTCGGCGGTTACGTCAAAATGCTGGATGAGCGCGCTGAACCAGTTGTACCGGAGCTGCGCCACTACGCATTCAACAATAAAACAGTTGGGCAGCGCGCGGCCATTATTGCTGCAGGCCCGATTGCAAATTTCCTCTTCGCTATTTTTGCCTACTGGCTGGTCTTTATCATCGGTGTCCCTGGCGTTCGCCCGGTTGTTGGTGAAATAACACCCAACTCGATTGCTGCCCAGGCGCAAATTCAGCCAGGTACGGAACTAAAAGCGGTTGATGGTATCGAAACCCCTGATTGGGATACCGTCCGATTGCAACTGGTATCCAAAATTGGCGATGAGCATACGACCATCAGCGTGGCGCAGTTTGGCAGTAACCAGCGACAGGACAAAACGCTGGATTTACGCCATTGGGCATTTGAGCCAGACAAAGAGGATCCCGTCTCTAGTTTGGGCATTCGTCCACGTGGTCCGCAGATTGAACCGGTGCTGTCAGAAGTGCAGGTTAACTCCGCGGCAAGTAAGGCGGGTTTGCAAGCTGGCGACAGGATCGTTAAAGTCAATGGTCAGCCGCTGACGCAATGGATGACGTTCGTGACGTTGGTGCGCGATAATCCTGATAAGCCGCTAGCGCTAGAAATTGAAAGACAAGGGAATTCCTTGTCTTTGACGTTAACCCCGGATTCAAAACCGGGTAACGGAAAGGCCGAAGGTTTTGCGGGCGTAGTGCCTAAAATTATCCCTCTGCCTGATGAGTATAAGACTGTACGCCAGTATGGGCCATTCAGCGCCATCCTCGAAGCCTCGGATAAAACGTGGCAGTTGATGAAGCTAACGGTCAGTATGCTGGGAAAATTGATTACCGGTGATGTAAAACTGAACAACCTCAGTGGGCCGATTTCTATCGCCCAGGGGGCTGGGATGTCAGCGGAGTTCGGGGTTATTTATTACCTGATGTTCCTTGCGCTTATCAGCGTGAACTTAGGGATAATTAACCTGTTTCCGTTGCCCGTTCTTGACGGGGGGCATCTGCTGTTCCTGGCGATTGAAAAGCTGAAGGGCGGTCCGGTATCCGAGCGGGTTCAAGACTTTAGTTATCGCATTGGCTCTATCTTGCTGGTGTTGTTAATGGGGCTTGCACTTTTCAATGATTTCTCTCGGTTGTAAGAGAGTGTTAGGAAGAACGCATAATAACGATGGCGATGAAAAAGTTGCTCATAGCGTCGCTGCTGTTTAGCAGCGCCACCGTATACGGTGCTGAAGGGTTCGTAGTGAAGGACATTCATTTCGAAGGCCTACAGCGAGTCGCCGTTGGTGCGGCTCTCCTCAGTATGCCGGTGCGCACAGGCGACACGGTTAATGATGAAGATATCAGTAATACCATTCGTGCTCTGTTCGCCACCGGTAACTTTGAGGATGTCCGCGTCCTGCGCGATGGTGATACCCTTCTGGTTCAGGTAAAAGAACGTCCGACGATTGCCAGCATCACTTTCTCCGGTAACAAATCGGTAAAAGATGACATGCTGAAGCAAAACCTCGAGGCGTCTGGCGTACGTGTTGGCGAGTCTCTGGATCGCACAACGCTTGCCGATATCGAAAAAGGCCTGGAAGATTTCTACTATAGCGTCGGTAAATACAGCGCCAGTGTGAAAGCGGTGGTAACGCCGTTGCCGCGTAACCGCGTTGACCTCAAACTGGTCTTCCAGGAAGGCGTTTCGGCGAAGATCCAACAGATCAATATCGTCGGCAACCACGCCTTCACAACCGACGAGCTTATCTCTCACTTCCAACTACGCGATGAAGTACCGTGGTGGAACGTGGTGGGCGATCGTAAATACCAGAAACAGAAACTGGCCGGCGACCTTGAAACCCTGCGCAGTTACTATCTGGATCGCGGTTATGCTCGCTTCAATATCGATTCCACGCAGGTTAGCCTGACGCCGGATAAAAAAGGTATCTACATCACCGTTAACATCACAGAAGGCGAGCAGTACAAGCTTTCTGGGGTCCAGGTGAGTGGTAACCTGGCTGGACACTCTGCCGAAATTGAGACCCTGACGAAAATCGAACCGGGTGAACTCTATAACGGCACCAAAGTGACCAAAATGGAAGATGATATCAAGAAGCTTCTGGGACGCTATGGTTATGCCTACCCGCGTGTACAGTCGCAGCCTGAAATCAACGATGCAGACAAAACCGTTAAATTGCGTGTAAACGTGGATGCGGGTAACCGTTTCTATGTGCGTAAGATCCGTTTTGAAGGTAACGACACTTCGAAAGATTCCGTACTGCGCCGCGAAATGCGCCAGATGGAAGGCGCCTGGTTGGGCAGCGATCTGGTTGACCAGGGTAAAGAGCGTCTGAACCGTCTGGGTTACTTTGAAACTGTCGATACCGATACTCAACGTGTTCCGGGCAGTCCTGATCAGGTTGATGTGGTCTATAAGGTGAAAGAACGCAACACCGGTAGCTTTAACTTCGGTGTGGGTTACGGCACTGAAAGTGGCGTAAGCTTCCAGGCGGGCGTTCAGCAGGATAACTGGTTAGGTACCGGTTATTCAGTCGGGATTAGCGGCACCAAAAACGACTATCAGACCTATACTGAGCTGTCTGTCACCAACCCGTACTTCACCGTCGATGGTGTGAGTCTCGGTGGTCGTGTCTTCTATAACGACTTTGAGGCAGATGATGCAGATCTGTCCGACTATACCAACAAAAGCTATGGTACGGACGTAACGCTGGGCTTCCCGGTCAACGAATACAACACGTTGCGCGCAGGCCTGGGTTATGTGCATAACAAACTGTCCAACATGCAGCCGCAGATTGCGATGGATCGTTATCTTGATTCAATGGGACAAGATGATACCAGCAGCTTTGCCGCAGATGACTTTACCTTCAACTACGGTTGGACCTACAACAAGCTGGACCGTGGGTATTTCCCTACGGAAGGTACGCGTGTCAACCTGAACGGTAAAGTGACTGTTCCGGGTTCTGATAACGAATACTATAAAGCGACGTTGGATACGGCGACCTATGTGCCGATCGATGACGACCACAAATGGGTGGTTCTGGGACGTACCAAGCTGGGCTATGGTGATGGCATAGGTAGTAAAGAGATGCCGTTCTATGAGAACTTCTACGCGGGTGGTTCCAGCACCGTGCGTGGCTTCCAGTCCAATACTATCGGCCCGAAAGCCGTCTATAAGAACGGGGCTTATTCTGGCGATAGAGACAATAATGACAACTACGAAGAGTGTACGGGCGCTGCGCTGTGTAAATCAGACGATGCAGTCGGCGGTAACGCCATGGCTGTAGCCAGCCTGGAATTCATCACACCTACGCCGTTTATCAGCGATAAATATGCTAACTCGGTGCGTACCTCCTTCTTCTGGGATATGGGTACCGTGTGGGATACGAACTGGCAGAACACTGCCGACACTCGTGCACTTGGCGTGCCAGACTACAGCGATCCGAATAATATCCGTATGTCTGCGGGTATCGCGTTACAATGGATGTCCCCATTGGGGCCGTTGGTTTTCTCCTACGCCCAACCGTTCAAGAAGTACGATGGAGACAAAGCGGAACAGTTCCAGTTTAACATTGGTAAAACCTGGTAATTGTTCTTCGCAAAGGAATGTAGTGGTAGTGTAGCGATGACTTTAGGCGATCTTGCATGGGATCGCCTGGCCACGCAAAGAACTGCACCTTCGGGTGCAAATGGGATGGTAAGGAGTTAATTGTGAAAAAGTGGTTATTAGCTGCAGGTCTCGGTTTAGCGATGGCAACGTCCGCACAGGCTGCTGACAAAATTGCAATCGTCAACATGGGTAGCCTGTTCCAACAGGTTGCACAGAAGACGGGTGTTTCTACTACGCTGGAAAATGAGTTCAAAGGCCGCGCCAGTGAACTGCAGCGTATGGAATCCGACCTGCAATCTAAAATGCAGCGTCTGCAATCAATGAAAGCAGGCAGCGACCGTACCAAGCTGGAAAAAGACGTAATGGCTCAGCGCCAGACTTTCTCTCAGAAAGCGCAGGCTTTCGAGCAGGATCGTCAACGTCGTTCTAACGAAGAACGTGGCAAGCTGGTTAATCGTATCCAGACAGCTGTGAAATCTGTTGCGAGCAGCCAGAGCATCGATCTGGTTGTTGACGCGAACACCGTTGCATACAACAGCAGCGATGTAAAAGACATCACCGCTGACGTACTGAAACAGGTTAAATAAGTAATGCCTTCAATTCGACTGGCTGATTTAGCAGAGCAGTTGGATGCAGAATTACACGGTGATGGCGATATCGCCATCACCGGCGTAGCGTCCATGCAATCTGCGCAAACTGGCAATATCACGTTCATGGTGAATCCAAAGTACCGTGAGCACCTGAGTGCATGCCAGGCTTCTGCCGTTGTGATGACGCAGGACGATCTTCCGTTTGCTAAGAGTGCTGCATTGGTAGTGAAGAATCCCTACCTGACCTATGCACGAATGGCGCAAATTTTAGATACCACGCCTCAGCCTGCGCAAAATATTGCACCCAGTGCAGTGATCGATGCAACGGCGAAGTTGGGTAACAATGTTTCTGTGGGCGCGAATGCGGTCATTGAGTCTGGCGTAGAACTGGGCGATAACGTGGTTATCGGCGCGGGTTGCTTCGTTGGAAAAAACACAAAAATCGGCGCAGGTTCACGCTTGTGGGCGAATGTGACGATTTACCACGACATTCAGATCGGTGAAAATTGCCTGATCCAGTCCAGCACTGTTGTCGGATCCGACGGATTTGGTTATGCGAACGATCGCGGTAACTGGGTGAAGATCCCACAACTGGGTCGCGTGATTATTGGCGATCGTGTTGAGATTGGCGCATGTACCACGATTGACCGTGGTGCGCTGGACGATACCGTGATCGGTAATGGTGTTATCATTGATAACCAGTGCCAGATTGCGCATAACGTCGTGATTGGCGACAATACGGCGGTAGCCGGTGGCGTCATTATGGCGGGTAGCCTGAAGATTGGCCGTTACTGCATGATTGGCGGCGCCAGCGTGATTAATGGGCATATGGAAATATGCGACAAAGTCACGGTAACTGGCATGGGTATGGTGATGCGTCCTATCACAGAACCTGGCGTCTACTCCTCAGGCATTCCGCTACAACCCAACAAGGTATGGCGTAAAACAGCTGCACTGGTGATGAACATTGATGATATGAGCAAGCGCCTCAAAGCGATTGAGCGCAAGGTTAATCAACAAGACTAATACATCGTTTTACGCATGTCTGACTTTACGGCCTGTCACATTCCTGGGATTGCGGCAGGCCGTGTTATTATTGCCTTTTAGTATATTTAGACAGGAAGAGTATTTTGACTACTAACACTCATACTCTGCATATTGAAGAGATTTTAGAACTTCTGCCGCACCGTTTTCCGTTTTTACTGGTAGACCGCGTGCTGGATTTTGAAGAAGGTCGTTTTCTGCGCGCAGTGAAAAATGTATCCGTTAACGAGCCTTTCTTTCAGGGCCACTTCCCGGGTAAACCGATTTTTCCTGGTGTGTTGATTCTGGAAGCGATGGCGCAGGCCACGGGTATTCTGGCGTTTAAAAGCGTAGGAAAACTGGAGCCAGGCGAACTGTATTATTTCGCCGGTATTGATGAAGCACGCTTTAAGCGTCCTGTCGTGCCAGGCGATCAGATGATCATGGAAGTGACTTTCGAGAAAACGCGCCGCGGCCTGACCCGTTTCAAAGGGGTTGCGCTGGTCGACGGTAAAGTTGTGTGCGAAGCAACGATGATGTGTGCCCGTAGCCGGGAGGCCTGATACGTGATTGATAAATCCGCCTTTATTCACCCAACTGCCATTGTCGAAGACGGCGCCAGCATTGGCGCTAATGCTCACATTGGCCCATTTTGTATTGTTGGACCCCATGTTGAAATTGGTGAGGGTACCGTACTGAAGTCTCACGTTGTCGTGAATGGCCATACAAAAATTGGTCGCGATAACGAGATTTATCAGTTTGCCTCCATTGGTGAAGTGAACCAGGACCTGAAATATGCTGGTGAACCGACCCGTGTGGAAATTGGCGATCGCAACCGCATTCGCGAAAGCGTCACCATTCATCGTGGCACAGTGCAAGGCGGTGGGTTGACGAAGGTGGGCAGCGATAACTTACTGATGATTAACGCACACGTTGCGCATGATTGTACGGTCGGTAACCGCTGCATTCTGGCGAATAACGCGACACTTGCCGGACATGTTTCGCTTGATGATTTTGTTATCATCGGCGGCATGACCGCGGTGCATCAGTTCTGCATTATTGGTGCACACGTGATGGTGGGGGGCTGCTCTGGCGTAGCCCAGGACGTCCCGCCGTACGTTATCGCCCAGGGCAACCACGCAACGCCATTTGGCGTTAACATCGAAGGTCTGAAACGCCGTGGATTCACCCGTGAAGCGATTACCGCGATCCGCAACGCCTATAAAGCGCTGTACCGCAGCGGTAAAACGCTTGAGGAAGTGAAACCGGAAATCGCCGAACTGGCGAAGCAGTACCCCGATGTTCAGGCTTTTAGTGATTTCTTTGAACGCTCAACGCGTGGTCTGATTCGTTAATGACTGAGCAGCGTCCTTTAACGATTGCCCTTGTCGCCGGAGAAACCTCCGGCGATATTCTTGGTGCCGGTTTAATTCGTGCACTCAAGGCTCGTGTTCCCAATGCGCGTTTTGTTGGCGTTGCGGGTCCATTGATGCAGGCGGAAGGCTGTGAAGCCTGGTACGAAATGGAAGAACTGGCAGTAATGGGCATTGTAGAAGTGCTCGGGCGCCTGCGCCGTTTACTGCATATCCGTGCCGATCTTACTCGCCGATTCACCGACCTTAAGCCGGATGTTTTCGTCGGGATTGATGCGCCTGATTTCAACATTACCCTTGAAGGTAATCTGAAATCGCAGGGTATTAAAACCATTCATTATGTCAGCCCCTCTGTATGGGCCTGGCGACAGAAACGCGTTTTCAAAATAGGCAGATCCACCAATATGGTGCTGGCCTTTCTGCCTTTCGAAAAAGCGTTTTATGACAAATTTAACGTCCCGTGTCGGTTTATCGGTCACACCATGGCGGACGCCATGCCGCTGGACCCGGATAAAAACGCGGCGCGTGATGTGTTAGGCATTCCTCATGATGCTCACTGCCTGGCGCTTTTGCCTGGGAGTCGTGGTGCAGAAGTGGAGATGCTCAGCGCCGATTTCCTGAAAACGGCGCAGCTATTACGTCAGCATTATCCGGATCTCGAAGTCGTCGTACCGTTGGTCAATGCCAAACGGCGCGAGCAATTTGAACGTATCAAGGCTGAGGTTGCCCCGGAACTTTCCGTGCATATGCTCAACGGAATGGGACGTGAAGCAATGGTCGCCAGTGATGCTGCGCTGTTGGCCTCTGGCACGGCTGCACTGGAATGTATGCTGGCGAAATGCCCAATGGTTGTCGGCTATCGTATGAAACCTTTCACTTTTTGGTTGGCAAAACGTCTGGTGAAGACCGATTACGTATCGCTGCCTAACCTGCTGGCGGGAAGAGAACTCGTCAAAGAGCTGTTGCAGGATGAATGTGAACCCCAGGCGCTGGCGCACGCGTTGCTGCCTTTGCTGGCGAACGGTAAAACCAGCCATGCGATGCACGACACGTTCCGCGAATTGCACCAGCAGATCCGTTGCAATGCGGATGAGCAGGCAGCGGATGCAGTTCTGGAGTTAGCACAATGATTGAATTTGTTTATCCACATACGCATTTGGTGGCGGGTGTGGATGAAGTTGGGCGTGGTCCATTGGTTGGCGCGGTAGTGACTGCCGCTGTTATCCTTGACCCGGCACGTCCGATAGTGGGTCTTAACGACTCCAAAAAATTGTCGGAAAAGCGTCGACTGGCGCTTTTTGATGAAATCAAAGATAAAGCGTTAAGCTGGAGCCTGGGTCGTGCGGAACCGCATGAAATCGACGAATTGAACATTCTGCACGCCACGATGCTGGCAATGCAGCGTGCGGTTGCAGGTTTGCATATTGCGCCGGAATACGTCCTGATCGACGGAAACCGCTGCCCGACATTGCCGGTACCGTCTATGGCGGTGGTAAAAGGTGACAGCCGCGTTGCGGAAATCAGCGCAGCGTCCATCCTGGCGAAAGTGACGCGCGATGCTGAAATGGCCGAGCTGGATAAGGTTTTCCCGCAGTATGGTTTTGCTCAGCACAAAGGTTATCCAACCGCTTTTCATCTGGCTGCGCTCTCTGAGCATGGTGCAATTGAGCACCATCGTCGCAGTTTTGCTCCTGTCAAACGCGCACTGGGACTCACGTCCTGATTCTTGTGTTAAAGGAATCTGAAGATGTCTGAACCTCGTTTCGTCCACCTGCGGGTGCACAGCGACTATTCCATGATCGATGGGCTGGCGAAAACCGGGCCGCTGGTGAAAAAGGCGGCCGCGTTGGGCATGCCTGCGCTGGCGATCACCGATTTTACCAACCTGTGTGGTCTGGTGAAGTTTTACGGAGCGGGTCATGGCGCAGGTATTAAGCCGATTGTTGGCGCAGATTTTCATGTCCGTAGCGAACTATTGGGTGATGAACTCACGCAACTGACGGTACTGGCGGCTAATAATACGGGCTACCAGAACCTGACATTGTTGATATCAAAAGCCTATCAGCGCGGCTATGGCGCAGAAGGGCCGGTTATCGACAGAGACTGGCTGATAGAGCTAAAAGAAGGGTTAATCTTGCTTTCCGGCGGCCGTATGGGCGACGTCGGACGCAGCCTGTTGCGTGGGAACAGCGCACTGGTCGACGAGTGCGTGGCGTTTTATGAAGAGCATTTCCCTGATTGCTACTTCCTTGAGCTGATCCGTACCGGTCGCCAGGATGAAGAAAATTACCTGCATGCTGCAGTAGCGCTGGCCGAAACACGTGGCCTGCCGGTGGTCGCGACCAACGATGTTCGTTTCCTTGAAACCGGTGACTTTGACGCACACGAAATTCGCGTGGCGATCCACGACGGTTTTACGCTTGATGATCCCAAACGCCCTCGCAACTACTCGCCGCAGCAGTATATGCGCAGCGAAGAAGAGATGTGCGAGCTGTTCTCCGATATCCCGGAAGCGCTGGAAAACACCGTCGAGATTGCCAAACGTTGTAACGTGACGGTGCGCCTGGGCGAATACTTCTTGCCGCAGTTCCCGACAGGCGATATGACCACCGAGGATTTCCTCGTCGCGAAATCGCGTGAGGGCCTGGAAGAACGTCTGGAATTTTTGTTCCCCGATCCTGAAGTCCGTGCGCAGAAGCGCCCGCCTTATGATGAACGTCTGGAAGTTGAACTTAAAGTTATCAACCAGATGGGTTTCCCGGGCTACTTCCTGATCGTAATGGAGTTTATCCAGTGGTCGAAAGATAACGGTGTACCGGTAGGCCCAGGACGTGGTTCTGGTGCGGGCTCGCTGGTGGCTTACGCGTTAAAAATTACCGACCTTGATCCGCTGGAATTTGACCTGCTGTTCGAACGCTTCCTGAACCCGGAACGTGTCTCGATGCCTGATTTTGACGTTGACTTCTGTATGGAGAAACGCGACCAGGTCATTGAACACGTCGCGGAAATGTATGGGCGCGATGCGGTTTCGCAGATTATTACCTTCGGTACCATGGCGGCGAAAGCGGTTATCCGCGACGTGGGTCGAGTACTGGGGCACCCATACGGGTTTGTTGACCGTATCTCGAAACTGGTACCGCCCGATCCGGGTATGACGCTGGCTAAAGCCTTTGAGGCTGAACCTCAACTGCCGGAAATCTATGAGGCAGATGAAGAGGTTAGGGCGCTTATTGATATGGCGCGCAAGCTGGAAGGCGTCACGCGTAACGCGGGTAAACACGCCGGTGGTGTCGTTATCGCCCCGACAAAAATTACTGATTTTGCACCGCTGTACTGTGATGAGCAGGGGCTGCACCCGGTTACCCAGTTTGATAAGAACGACGTGGAATACGCCGGCCTGGTGAAGTTCGACTTCCTCGGGCTGCGTACGCTGACCATCATCAACTGGGCGCTGGAGATGATCAACGCCCGCCGTGAAAAGAACGGCGAGCCGCCGCTGGATATCGCCGCTATCCCGCTGGACGACAAGAAAAGCTTCGACATGCTGCAACGCTCGGAGACGACAGCCGTCTTCCAGCTTGAATCCCGCGGTATGAAAGATCTTATCAAGCGACTGCAGCCTGACTGCTTCGAAGATATGATAGCCCTGGTAGCACTGTTTCGCCCCGGTCCGCTACAGTCGGGGATGGTAGATAACTTTATTGACCGTAAGCACGGGCGTGAAGAGATCTCTTACCCGGATGTGCAGTGGCAACATGAATGCCTGAAACCAGTACTGGAGCCAACCTACGGCATTATCCTGTATCAGGAACAGGTCATGCAGATTGCCCAGGAATTGTCTGGGTATACCCTTGGCGGCGCGGATATGCTGCGTCGTGCGATGGGTAAGAAAAAGCCGGAAGAGATGGCCAAGCAGCGCGGCACCTTTGAAGAAGGGGCGAAAAAGCGCGGCGTCGACGGCGAGCTGGCGATGAAAATCTTTGACCTGGTGGAGAAATTCGCCGGTTACGGATTTAACAAATCGCACTCCGCTGCCTATGCGCTGGTCTCTTACCAGACGCTGTGGCTGAAGGCGCATTACCCAGCCGAGTTTATGGCGGCGGTGATGACAGCCGATATGGATAACACCGAGAAAGTGGTGGGATTAGTGGATGAATGCTGGCGTATGGGGCTGAAAATCCTGCCGCCAGATATTAACTCCGGGCTGTACCATTTCCACGTTAACGATGACGGCGAGATTGTCTACGGTATCGGCGCGATAAAAGGCGTGGGTGAGGGGCCAATTGAAGCTATCATTGAGGCGCGTAATAAAGGCGGTTACTTCCGTGAGCTGTTTGATCTCTGTGCGCGTACGGATATCAAAAAACTCAATCGCCGGGTGCTGGAAAAGCTGATTATGTCCGGGGCGTTTGACCGCCTGGGGCCGCATCGCGCAGCACTGATGAACTCACTGAACGATGCGCTTAAAGCCGCCGATCAACATGCGAAAGCGGAAGCTATCGGTCAGGCCGATATGTTTGGCGTACTGGCGGAAGAGCCGGAACAAATCGAGCAATCCTATGCCAGTTGCCAGCCGTGGCCGGAACAGGTGGTACTGGACGGTGAGCGTGAAACGTTAGGGCTTTATCTGACGGGACACCCTATCAACCAGTATTTAAAAGAAATTGAGCGCTATGTCGGAGGCTACAGGCTGAAAGACATGCATCCGACAGAACGTGGTAAAGTTACCACGGCTGCGGGGCTCGTCATTGCCGCGCGGGTAATGGTCACCAAGCGCGGCAATCGTATCGGCATCTGTACCCTGGATGACCGTTCCGGGCGTCTGGAAGTTATGTTGTTTACCGATGCCCTGGATAAATACCAGCAATTGCTGGAAAAAGACCGCATACTTATCGTCAGCGGACAGGTCAGCTTTGATGACTTCAGCGGCGGGCTTAAAATGATGGCCCGTGAAGTCATGGATATTGACGAAGCCCGGGAAAAATATGCTCGCGGGCTTGCTATCTCGCTGACGGACAGGCAAATTGATGACCAGCTTTTAAACCGACTCCGTCAGTCTCTGGAACCCCACCGCTCGGGGACAATTCCAGTACATCTCTACTATCAGAGGGCGGATGCACGAGCACGATTGCGTTTTGGCGCAACGTGGCGTGTCTCTCCGAGCGATCGTTTGTTAAACGATCTCCGTGGCCTTATTGGTTCGGAGCAGGTGGAACTGGAGTTTGACTAATACAGGAATACTATGAGTCTGAATTTCCTTGATTTTGAACAGCCGATTGCAGAGCTGGAAGCAAAAATCGATTCTCTGACTGCGGTTAGCCGTCAGGATGAGAAACTGGATATTAACATCGATGAAGAAGTGCATCGCCTGCGTGAAAAAAGCGTAGAACTGACGCGCAAAATCTTCGCCGATCTTGGCGCATGGCAGGTAGCCCAGTTGGCCCGCCATCCACAGCGTCCATACACCCTGGATTATGTCCGCCTGGCGTTTGATGAATTTGATGAGCTGGCGGGCGATCGTGCCTATGCGGATGACAAGGCCATTGTCGGCGGCATCGCGCGTCTGGATGGCCGTCCGGTGATGATCATCGGTCATCAGAAAGGCCGTGAGACCAAAGAGAAAATTCGTCGTAACTTCGGCATGCCAGCGCCGGAAGGCTATCGTAAAGCGTTGCGTCTGATGGAAATGGCTGAGCGTTTCAATATGCCGATCATCACTTTCATCGATACCCCAGGGGCTTACCCGGGTGTGGGCGCGGAAGAACGTGGCCAGTCTGAAGCGATTGCGCGTAATCTGCGTGAGATGTCACGTCTGAGCGTGCCGGTCATCTGCACTGTTATCGGTGAAGGTGGTTCCGGTGGTGCACTGGCAATCGGTGTGGGTGATAAAGTGAATATGCTGCAATACAGCACCTATTCCGTTATCTCCCCGGAAGGTTGTGCTTCTATTCTGTGGAAAAGCGCAGATAAAGCCCCGCTGGCTGCAGAAGCGATGGGGATTATCGCACCGCGTCTGAAAGAGCTGAAACTTATCGACTCTATCATCCCTGAGCCGCTGGGTGGCGCACACCGCAACCCGGAAGTGATGGCGGCATCACTGAAAGCACAGCTGTTGGCCGATCTTGCCGATCTTGACGTGTTAAGCAAAGATGATTTGAAAAACCGTCGTTATCAGCGTCTGATGAGCTACGGCTACGCCTAAACTGCATTTATTCTGAAAAGGGCCACAACGTTGTGGCCCTTTTTTTTACCTGCGGTTTGACCAGGCTATGATTAACTAAGGTTTTTCCAGGAGGAACGCATGAATATCATTGCCATCATGGGACCGCATGGCGTCTTTTACAAAGATGAGCCCATCAAGGAGCTTGAACGTGCGCTACAGCAGCAGGGATTTCAGATAATCTGGCCGCAGAATAGCAACGACCTGCTGAAATTTATTGAGCACAACCCGCGTATCTGTGGCGTCATTTTTGACTGGGATGAATACAGCCTGGATTTGTGTAGCGACATCAACCAGCTTAACGAATACCTCCCTCTTTACGCCTTTATTAATACCCATTCGACGATGGATGTCAGCGCACACGATCTGCGCATGGCGCTGTGGTTCTTTGAGTACGCATTGGGTCAGTCTGACGATATTGCCACGCGTATTCGCCAGTACACCAATGAATACCTCGACAACATAACGCCACCTTTTACCAAAGCACTGTTTACCTACGTGAAAGAGGGAAAGTACACTTTTTGTACCCCAGGGCATATGGCGGGAACGGCATACCAGAAAAGCCCGGTCGGTTGCCTGTTCTATGATTTCTTTGGCGGCAATACGCTTAAGGCTGATGTCTCCATTTCGGTGACTGAGCTGGGATCGCTGCTCGACCATACCGGTCCGCACCTCGAAGCGGAGGAGTACATTGCACGCACGTTTGGTGCCGAGCAAAGCTATATGGTCACTAATGGCACTTCGACATCGAATAAAATTGTCGGTATGTATGCCGCCCCTTCGGGAAGTACGTTACTGATTGACCGCAACTGTCATAAGTCTCTGGCGCATTTGCTGATGATGAGCGATGTCGTGCCCGTATGGCTCAAGCCGACGCGTAATGCGCTGGGTATCCTTGGTGGTATACCTAAGAGTGAATTTACCCGGGAGAGTATCGAGCGCAAGGTCGCAGAGACGGTACAGGCGCAATGGCCGGTGCATGCGGTAATTACTAACTCCACTTACGACGGGTTGCTCTACAACACTAACTGGATCAAGCAAACGCTGGATGTGCCTTCTATTCATTTTGATTCGGCCTGGGTGCCGTATACCCATTTTCATCCGATCTATCAGGGGAAAAGTGGTATGAGCGGCGAGCGGGTGCCGGGAAAGGTGATTTTTGAAACTCAGTCCACCCACAAGATGCTGGCTGCGCTCTCGCAGGCTTCGCTGATTCATATTAAAGGCGATTATGACGAAGAGACGTTCAACGAAGCCTTTATGATGCACACCTCCACCTCACCGAGTTACCCGATTGTCGCTTCGATCGAGACGGCGGCAGCGATGCTGCGTGGAAACTCAGGTAAGCGATTAATCAATCGCTCCGTTGAGCGGGCATTACACTTTCGTAAAGAAGTACAGCGACTGCGTGAAGAATCTGACGGCTGGTTCTTTGATATCTGGCAACCCGAAAAAGTGGATGAAGCAGAGTGCTGGCCAGTAGCACCAGGTGAAGACTGGCATGGGTTTGTTGATGCTGATGCCGACCATATGTACCTCGACCCGGTGAAAGTGACCATTCTGACGCCAGGGATGGATGAGCAGGGAAATATGAGCGAAGAGGGTATCCCCGCTGCACTGGTGGCGAAATTCCTTGATGAACGCGGTGTCGTCGTGGAGAAAACGGGCCCGTATAATCTGTTGTTCCTGTTCAGTATCGGCATTGATAAAACCCGGGCGATGGGTCTCCTGCGTGGACTAACGGAATTTAAACGTTCGTACGATCTGAATTTACGCGTTAAAAATATGCTGCCGGATCTGTATGCTGAGGATCCCGATTTTTATCGCACTATGCGTATTCAGGATCTGGCACAGGGAATCCATCGATTGATCCGCCAACACGATCTCTCCGGGTTGATGCTGCGGGCATTCGATACGTTGCCGGAAATGAAAATGACGCCTCATCAGGCCTGGCAGCGGCAAATTAAAGGTGACGTCGAGACAGTCACTCTTGATCAACTGGTAGGGCGTGTTTCCGCCAATATGATCTTGCCTTATCCTCCAGGTGTCCCGCTGCTGATGCCCGGAGAAATGATCACAGAAAAAAGCCGGTCAGTACTCGATTTCCTGCTGATGCTGTGCTCGGTGGGGCAGCGCTACCCTGGATTTGAAACTGACATTCATGGGGCTAAGTTGGGTGAGGACGGCGTGTATCGTGTCAGAGTCCTGAAAATGGCATAACGACTTGCCGGAACCCGTTGCGCACGAGTAACGTGCTGAGAGTAAAATTAAAGAGGCGAAGAACATGCTGGGGTTAAAACAGGTTCACCATATTGCCATTATTGCGACGGACTACAGGGCCAGTAAGGCATTTTACTGTGATGTATTAGGCTTCACGTTAATGAGTGAAGCCTACCGGGAAGAACGTGACTCCTGGAAAGGCGATCTGGCGCTGAACGGCCAGTACGTGATTGAGCTTTTTTCTTTTCCTTTCCCACCCTGTCGCCCCAGTAGACCGGAAGCCTGCGGTTTACGTCATCTGGCGTTCAGCGTCGAGGATGTGGAAAAGTCGATTGCTCATCTTGAAGCCCATCATGTGAAATGTGAGCCAGTGCGCATCGATCCCTTTACCGGTAAACGCTTTACGTTTTTTAACGATCCAGACGGATTACCACTTGAACTGTACGAGCTGTAAGGCTTGTCATTGTAGCTTTAGCCCGGTAACGTGCCGGGCAATGCTATTGTAAGCAATCATCATGACGACACTTACGCTGAATACTTCACTTCTGAACACTAACGCGATCCTCGTTGCCTTTAGCGGCGGCCTCGACTCTACCGTGCTGTTGCACCAACTGGTGCTGTGGCGAATTCAGCACCCGGAGGTCTCTCTGCGGGCCATCCACATTCATCACGGATTAAGCCCGCACGCAAACAGTTGGGTACAGCACTGTGAGACGGTATGTGCGCAGTGGCAGGTGCCGCTGGTGGTTGAGCGGGTTCATTTGCAGGATGATGGGTTGGGCATCGAGGCGCAGGCCCGACGAGCGCGCTATCAGGCCTTTGCGCAGACGCTGCTGCCTGGAGAGGTGCTGATGACCGCTCAGCATCTGGACGATCAATGTGAGACATTTTTGTTAGCGCTTAAGCGTGGCAGTGGTCCTGCCGGACTTTCCGCCATGGGCGAAAACTCACCGTTCGCCGGAACCCAACTGATTCGACCGTTGCTGGCGCAAACGCGTGATGCGCTTGAACAGTGGGCGCGCCGGCATGAATTACGCTGGATTGAAGATGAAAGTAATCAGGATGACGCCTACGATCGCAACTTCTTACGTCTGCGTATTATCCCGCACCTGCAACAGCGGTGGCCGCACTTTGCGCAAGCCACGGCTCGCAGTGCCGCGCTGTGCGCTGAGCAGGAGAGCTTACTGGATGAACTGCTGGCCTGCGATTTAGCCAACTGCGTTACGGCGCAGGGTGCACTCTTGCTCGGGCCATTAATGACGATGAGTACCGTACGGCGTGCTGCGCTGCTTCGTCGCTGGCTGGCAGGATTAAATGCACCGATGCCTTCCCGTGATGCGTTAGAACGTATCTGGCAGGAAGTCGCGTTGGCACGCGAGGACGCATCGCCCTGTTTTCGCCTTGGTGAGTATGACGTCCGCCGTTATCAGTCGCAGCTGTGGTGGGTGAGGTCGGTTGACGGGCAAAGTGAAACCGTTATCCCGTGGCAATCCTGGAAAACGCCGTTGGCGCTACCTGCAGGGTTGGGCGAGATACAGCTTATCGCTACGGGTGAGCTTCGCAGGCCACACGTTGACGAAGCCGTTAGTATTCGCTTTAAAGCGCCTGGGTTATTGCATATTGTCGGGCGCAACGGTGGGCGTAAGCTTAAAAAAATCTGGCAGGAACAGGGTATTCCTCCCTGGCGGCGAGACACCACGCCGTTACTGTTTTACGGTGACACGCTGATTGCGGCAGCAGGGGTTTTCGTGACGCATGAAGGGCTGGCAAAAGGTGAAGAAGGAGTGAGTCTGGTGTGGCGTGCCTGATGGGGCTGCGCTTATCAGGCCTACGTATCGTATGGAAAGTAGGCCTGATAAGGTGCAAGAAAGGTTAAGATTCGCTGACCACCACGGTACCGATTTGCGGGTGGCTGAAGCTGGCAATTTTGTCGAGGCGAAGCTCACGGGTTTCACCCGAGACATCGGCGACCAGATATTCCACATTTTTGCGTGAAACCAGGTCATTTGCTTTCGCCTGTAGAACTTCGCCATCTTTGAGCGCCAACGTCAGTAACAAATGGTGCTGGCAGGCGAGTTCAAGATTGTCGTAATCATCACAGTTGATGGGTTGATACGTTTCATTCATTGACATAATCGCTCACCAGTAAGTTCGCGGCAGCATAGGCTGCCTTTTCCCTGACCGACTCTGAAAGGGCGCTGTCTGCCGCCACTTCATTAAGTACCTTCAATACGCAACCCAGCGCATCCGGGACATACCCTAAGTCTCCGCTGGCGATTTCCGCGTACCGCTTGCGTATTAACTCACAATATTTTTCCACATGCCCTCCTGTCAGCACTCTGACTTAACCGTGGATGCAAGTCTAAGCCTACGAAGATAAACTCTGTTTAGCAAGGTGACTATACCATACTCATTCAAGCAATATCAGCGCCTTGATAGACGGTACCTTCGTTAGCGGTTAGCAGCCTTTTGCCGCAGTTTTCGCTACAATGGACGCCTGATTCAAAAGGAGTTCTCCCATGGCGCTTAAAGCGACAATCTATAAAGCCGTCGTCAATGTAGCGGATCTCGACCGCAACCAGTTTCTTGACGCGACATTGACGCTGGCGCGTCACCCTTCAGAAACCCAGGAACGCATGATGTTGCGTCTGTTGGCATGGATTAAATATGCTGACGAGCGGCTGCAATTCACGCGGGGTTTAAGCGCTGAAGACGAACCCGAAGCATGGTTGCGCAACGACCACCTGGGCATTGATCTCTGGATTGAACTCGGCTTGCCGGATGAGCGTCGCATTAAGAAGGCGTGTACTCAGTCTGCTGAAGTCGCTTTGTTTGCCTATAACAGCCGCGCAGCGCAAATCTGGTGGCAGCAGAATCAGACCCGATGCGCGCAGTTTGCCAATTTATCCGTGTGGTATCTGGATGATGAACAATTGGCGCAATTGAGCGAGTTCGCAGGGCGCACCATGGCGCTGCAGGCAACCATTCAGGACGGTGCTATCTGGTTGTCCGACTCTCAGAACAATCTGGAAATCCATCTGGCTGCGTGGCAGCAGCGTTGATGGTTATTATCTCCCGAAATGTCTCTATCCCTGATAACGAGCTGGAAATCACCGCTATTCGGGCACAGGGTGCAGGTGGACAGCACGTTAACAAGACCTCAACGGCTATTCATTTGCGCTTTGACATTCGGGCCTCCAGCCTGCCAGAGTATTACAAGGAACGCCTGTTGGCTGCCAGTCATCATCTGATCAGCGGCGAGGGTGTCATTATTATTAAGGCTCAGGAATATCGTAGCCAGGAGTTGAACCGGGAAGCGGCAATATCCCGGCTGGTGGCGGTGATTAAAGAATTAACCGCAGTGCAGAAAAGTAGGCAGGCAACGCGCCCGACACGCGCTTCAAAAGAGCGCAGATTGTCATCGAAGGCGCAAAAGTCCACTGTGAAGGCACTGCGCGGGAAAGTTCGTCGCCCACAGGACTGACGAATGGGAATACAATATTGAGAAGGAATCTGTGGTGAAAACAGCAATACTGTCATTAGCAGCTGTATTTACACTCTTTGCCTTGATCGGCTGTAACAATCGCTCTGAAGTTGATGTTCTGCAACCGACACAAGCGGCAGAATTAAAACCGATGCAGCAAAGCTGGCGTGGCATCTTGCCTTGTGCGGACTGCGAAGGGATTGAAACCTCTTTGTTCCTGGAAAAAGATGGAACATGGGTAATGAACGAACGCTATCAGGGCGTACGTGATGAACCTTCTTCGTTTGCTTCATATGGCTCGTGGGCGCGTACGGCTGACAAGCTGGTGTTGACGGACAGCAAAGGTGAAAAGTCTTACTACCGGGCAAAAGGCGAGGCACTGGAAATGCTCGATCGTGAAGGCAATCCAATTGAGTCACAGCTCAACTACACCTTGCAGCCGGTTTCTGCCAGTCTCCCCGTGACGCCAATGCCGATGCGGGGAATGTACTTCTACATGGCGGATGCCGCTACCTTCACCGACTGTGCAACGGGTAAAAGAGTCGCCGTTGCCAACAACGCACAGCTGGAGCGTGATTATTTGAGCGCACGCGGTGCTACGGATAAACCGGTTTTGTTGACAGTAGAAGGTCATTTCACCCTGGAGCCAAACCCGGATACCGGGGCGATGGTGAAAACGCTGGCCACCGACAAAAATGCGAAGTTTGTGCCAGGTAAGGATTGCAGCAACTAATAAAAAGGCCTCGCATAATGCGAGGCCTTTTTATTTGCCGGATGGCGCTTTGCTCATCCAGCCTGCAGTACGTGTTTTGAGTTTGTCCGGTAAGCGAAGCGCCACCGGACAATCCTACAAAACGCACATTGTTGGTATCTGATTAGCCCTTAATCGCTTTCACCAGATAGTCGACAATGCCGCTGGTTTTAATCAGCTGTTTCTCGCCGTTACGACGATATTTGTATTCGATATCATCGTTATCGAGGTTACGGTCACCGAGTACGATGGTGTGCGGAACGCCGATCAGTTCCATATCGGCAAACATCACGCCCGGACGTTCTTTACGATCGTCCATCAGCACTTCGATACCCTGTGCACGCAGTTCTGCGTACAGCTTCTCAGCCAGTTCCTGCACACGGTAGGATTTGTGCATGTTCATTGGCAGAATAGCGACCTGGAACGGTGCGATGGCGTCTGGCCATACAATGCCGCGATCGTCAAAGTTCTGCTCAATAGCGGCAGCAACCACGCGAGTCACCCCGATACCGTAGCAGCCCATGGTCAGAATCTGATTACGGCCATCTTCACCCTGAACGGCAGCTTTCATCGCTTCAGAATACTTGGTACCCAGCTGGAAGATGTGGCCCACTTCGATACCGCGTTTGATCATCAGCGTACCTTTGCCGTCCGGGCTCGGGTCGCCGGCGACCACGTTACGGATGTCAGCAACTTCAGGGGTAGCTACGTCACGATCCCAGTTGATACCGAAATAGTGTTTACCGTCGATATTGGCGCCGGCGGCAAAATCACTCATTACCGCAACGGTACGGTCGATAACCACCGGAATCGGCATGTTCACCGGACCAAGAGAACCTGGACCTGCTTTCACGACGGCACGGATTTCTTCTTCAGTAGCAAAAGTCAGCGGGCTGGCAACCTGCGGCAGTTTTTCTGCTTTGACTTCGTTCAGTTCGTGATCGCCGCGAACCAGCAGCGCAACCAGCGGGTAGCTACTGCCTTCAACCGCTTTCACCAGCAGGGTTTTAACGGTTTTTTCAATTGGCAGATTAAACTGCTCAACCAACTCGGCGATGGTTTTCGCATTCGGTGTGTCAACCATCGTCATTTCCTGAGTGGCGGCTGCGCGGGGTTCTTTCGGCGCAACGGCTTCAGCAAATTCGATGTTGGCAGCAAAATCCGAGCTGTCGGAGAACACCACGTCATCTTCGCCGCTCTGTGCCAGCACCTGGAATTCGTGAGAGGCGCTACCGCCGATAGAGCCGGTATCCGCCTGTACTGCGCGGAAATCCAGGCCCATACGGCTGAAGATTTTGCTGTACGCGGCATACATCGCGTCGTAAGTTTCCTGCAGAGATTCCTGAGAAGTATGGAAAGAGTACGCATCTTTCATCAGGAATTCGCGGGAACGCATCACGCCGAAGCGTGGGCGAACTTCGTCACGGAATTTGGTCTGGATCTGATAGAAGTTCAGCGGCAGCTGTTTGTAAGAGCTCAGCTCATTACGGATCAGGTCGGTGATGACTTCTTCATGCGTTGGGCCGAGTACGAACGGACGATCGCCACGGTCTGCGATACGCAGTAGTTCCGGGCCGTACTGTTCCCAACGACCGCTCTCTTCCCACAGTTCAGAAGGCTGAACGACCGGCATCAACACCTCGATCGCACCGGCGTTATTCATTTCTTCACGCACGATGTTTTCGACTTTTTTCAGGACGCGCACGCCGGTCGGCAGCCAGGTGTATAACCCGGAGGCCAGCTTGCGGATCATCCCGGCGCGCAGCATCAGCTGGTGGCTGATGACTTCGGCGTCGGCAGGTGTCTCCTTCAGAGTGGAGAGCAGATATTGGCTAGTACGCATGTTGTTACGGTTCCAGTTGAACGATCGAACAGGCTGGATGCCAGCCTGACACAAAAAAAGTGGTTTAGTTTACCAGCGAGAAAGGGATGTCAAAAGAGAAGGGCACGAAATTAGCGGGGTTCAAGCGCAAAGACTTCAAAACCTTCTTCCGTTACGCGCCAGCGCACATTGAAATCGTGTAGCCAGACGGCATACGCTTTGCCTGTCTCTTCACCCTTACGATACGCAGGACGTGGGTCCTGTGCCAGTACTTCACCGATAAATGTTTTCAGCAATGGATAACGTTTTTCCAGCGTCAAAAGCTGTTGTTCAACCTCTGTAGTGAAACTTACCGCCATTTCGGCAACCGGCGCATGCTGCGCGTAGCTGGCAGTGGCGTCAGGCAGTGCTTCTGCAAATGGCAGATAAGGTTTAATGTCGACCACCGGCGTTCCGTCGACCAGGTCCAGACTACCCAGTTGCAGAATGACGCTCTCTTTGTGGCAGACAATCCCTTTTAACTCAACCAGCGACATCCCGACAGGGTTGGGACGAAAGGTTGAACGCGTGGCAAAGACTCCCATTCTGGCGTTACCGCCCAGACGGGGTGGGCGCACGGTGGGTCGCCATCCGCCTTCCATTGTCTGATGAAAAACAAAAATCACCCACAAATGGCTGAATGCTTCCAGGCCGCGAACAGCATCGGCTTGGTTATAGGGCGCGAGCAAATGCAGTTCGCCGTTGGCGCTTTTCACCAGACCCGGCTGGCGTGGCACAGCGAACTTTTCTTTATAAGGAGAGCGGATAACGCCTATTTGCTCGAACTGAAAATGACTCATTTAGACGAAATGTTCAGGGCAGAACCGATGCAGACTGCCTGACGATAGCAACCCGGTGTCCCGCTGGTGACTTCGCAGCTGTGCAGCAATACCGCATTGGCTTTCATTTTGGATGCGTTTATCTGCATGCGTTTGCGTGCGGTTGGAATACTCGGAGGGGAATCCTGGTTTGATGCCTGGCAGGACTCTCCGCTCACTTCGCCAAGATCGCGGAATGGTTTACCGACCAGATCTTCTGCGTTGGTAATAATTCTGACCGGCGTCGCGCGCGGTGCTTTTGGTTTTTCCGGCTCCGCTTTTGGCGGGGTAGCGGTGCTTTGAACGGGTTCAACAGGGGATCTGCTTAACATAGAACAGCCGCTCAGCATGAGTGCTACTAAACAGATCGGTAAAGCACGCATAATATTTCCTCAATGAATGATCTAAACGTCAGATATTGAATCAGGTGCTTGCATAAATGACAAGACGGGCAAGCGCCCGTCCTGATGATATTACAGATTGTGAAAACAGCCTAAAATTACCAGCCTTTAACAGCACCACCGTTGAAGACTTTGTTTGCCGCTTCGTAAACTTCGTCTGACTGGTATGCTTCAACGAATTTCTTCACGTTCTCAGCATCTTTATTGTCTTCACGCGTCACGATCAGGTTTACGTATGGGGAATCTTTATCTTCAACAAAGATACCGTCTTTTGCCGGAGTCAGGCCGATCTGGCTGGCATAGGTGGTGTTGATGACTGCCAGTGCGATTTGCGCGTCGTCCAGTGAGCGTGGCAGCTGCGGCGCTTCCAGTTCAACCAGCTTCAGGTTTTTCGGGTTTTCAATCACGTCCAGCGCGGTCGGCAGCAGGCCAACGCCATCTTTCAGTTTAATCAAACCGACTTTCTGCAGCAGCAGCAGAGAACGGCCGAGGTTAGTCGGGTCGTTTGGAATAGCGACCTGAGAGCCATCCTGCAGTTCATCCAGTGATTTGATTTTTTTGGAGTAGCCTGCAATCGGATAAACAAAGGTATTGCCTACGGCAACCAGTTTGTAACCACGATCTTTGATCTGCTGATCCAGGTACGGTTTGTGCTGGAAGGCGTTAGCATCGATATCGCCTTTGCTCAGCGCTTCATTGGGCAGGACATAATCGTTGAATGTTACCAGTTCAACATCCAGACCGTATTTTTCTTTAGCCACTTTCTGTGCGACTTCAGCAACCTGCTGCTCTGCGCCAACGATAACACCCACTTTGATGTGGTTAGGATCTTTTTCATCCTGGCCACAACCCACAAGTGCCAGAGAACCGATCAGGGCTCCAACTGCCGCAAAGGTTTTGAATTTGAACGCCATGCTTATTTCCTTTTCCTAATGAGTTTTTAGTGTTGTGTGTAACGTTATTTGTGCGTGACTGCCCGGACGATGCGATCGCCGGATAACTGAATTAAATAAACCAGAACGACGAGCAATACCAGTACTGTATTCATTACGGTAGCGTTATACCCAATATAGCCATACTGATAGCCAATCTGGCCAAGACCGCCTGCACCGACAGCACCGCCCATAGCTGAGTAACCGACCAGGGTAATCAGCGTAATCGTTGCCGCATTGACCAGTCCTGGCAGCGCTTCTGGTAGTAATACCTTACGTACAATCTGCAACGGCGTAGCGCCCATCGCACGCGAGGCCTCAATCAGCCCGGTCGGGATTTCCAGCAGGGCGTTTTCCACCATACGAGCAATAAATGGCGCGGCGCCGACGGTTAGCGGGACGATAGCGGCCTGCAGCCCGATAGATGTGCCAACAATCATGCGGGTGAACGGAATCATCCACACCAGCAAAATAATGAACGGGATGGAACGGAAAATGTTAACCAGCGCAGAAAGCGTGCGGTACAACTTCGCGTTCTCAATGATTTGCCCTGGACGCGTCACGTACAGCAGTACGCCAACGGGCAGGCCAATCACAAAGCCAAAAAAACCGGACACAAAGGTCATTGCCAGCGTTTCCCATACGCCGCGAACCAGCAGCCAAATCATCGGCTCAGACATAACCCAGTACCTCTACTTTTACGTGGTGTTCCTGCAACCAGCTAATGGCTGCTTGTGTATCTTCTTGTGTACCGTGCATTTCAGTCAGCATGATGCCGAACTTCACGCCGCCGGCGTAATCCATCTGCGCGCTGATAATGTTGTTATTCACATTAAAGCGGCGGGCCGTTTCCGAGAGTAATGGGGCATCAACAGAGTGACCGGTGAACTCCATGCGCAGCATGGGCACGCTGTCGGCTTGCGGCTCTGCTTTTAAACGTTCCAGATAATCTTCCGGAATATCCAAATGCAGCGTCGACTGGATAAATTTCTGCGCCAGCGGGGTTTTGGGGTGGGAGAACACTTCGCTGACGGTGTCCTGCTCAATCAGTTCACCATTGCTGATGACTGCGACGCAGTCACAGATACGTTTTACAACGTCCATCTCATGAGTAATCAGCAGAATGGTGAGCCCCAGGCGACGGTTAATATCTTTCAGTAATTCGAGAATCGAGCGGGTCGTCGCTGGGTCGAGGGCGCTGGTGGCTTCATCGCAAAGCAACACTTTGGGATTACTTGCCAGAGCACGGGCAATCGCCACACGTTGCTTCTGACCACCGGAAAGGTTCGCCGGGTAGCTGTCGTGCTTGTCACCAAGGCCAACCAAATCCAACAGTTCCGTCACACGACGTTTAATCTCTTCTTTTGGCGTGTTATCCAACTCCAGCGGCAGCGCAACGTTACCAAATACCGTGCGTGAAGAGAGCAGGTTAAAGTGCTGGAAAATCATGCCAATTTGACGGCGCGCTTTAGTCAGCTCTGACTCTGAAAGCGTCGTCAGCTCCTGACCGCCGACCTGAACGCTACCTTCAGTTGGGCGCTCGAGCAGGTTTACGCAGCGAATGAGTGTGCTTTTACCGGCACCGGAGGCACCAATAACGCCATAAATCTGTCCGGCAGGAACATGCAGGCTGACATTGTTTAGCGCCTGAATGGTGCGAGTCCCCTGCTGGAACACTTTGGTGATATTCAAAAGTTTAATCATTGGTTATTTATTATCGTAATTAAGTTAGCCGTGGCATTTTCGTCTGTCTGGTACGGTCGACGCCGTCAACAAGATGGATGTTAAGGCATCCAGACGTCTAAATCAATCGGGCTTTGCACGATGAGCACTTTCTTGCCCGCCGAAACATGCGATACTAGAGCAACATGCCTTATTCAGGAGCTATAAAAGGTGGCAAAGTCTGTACCCGCAATTTTTCTCGACCGTGACGGCACTATTAATGTGGACCACGGTTACGTCCATGAGATCGACGAGTTCGAATTTATCGACGGTGTCATTGATGCTATGCGTGAACTTAAAAAGATGGGTTATGCGCTGATTGTCGTGACGAACCAGTCTGGTATTGCCCGTGGCAAATTTACCGAGGCACAATTCGAAACGTTGACTGAATGGATGGACTGGTCATTGGCCGATCGCGATGTTGATCTGGATGGTATCTATTATTGTCCTCATCATCCACAGGGCACAGTCGAAGAGTACCGCCAGGTCTGCGACTGCCGTAAACCACATCCAGGCATGTTTATTTCAGCGCGAGACTTTCTGCACATCGATATGGCTGCTTCTTATATGGTGGGCGACAAAATAGAAGATATGCAGGCGGCGACAGCTGCAAATGTAGGAACGAAGGTATTAGTGCGCACAGGCAAGCCAGTCACTCCGGAAGCAGAAAATGCGGCAGATTTAGTGCTAAATAGTCTGGCGGACCTGCCAATGGCGATAAAAAAGCAGCAAAAGTAAGCGTTATGGATAAAAGGTGAGCGGTTGAAACAAAAATGCATTTTTCCGCTTGTCTTCCTGAGTCGACTCCCTATAATGCGCCTCCATCGACACGGCGGATGTGAATCACTTCACACAAACAGCCGGTCCGGTTGAAGAGAAAAATCCTGAAAATGAGGGTTGACTCTGAAAGAGGAAAGCGTAATATACGCCACCTCGCGACAGAGCGCTAAAGCGCGTCGCAACTGCTCTTTAACAATTTATCAGACAATCTGTGTGGGCACTCGAAGATACGGATTCTTAACGTCGCAAGACGAAAAA
>NZ_JASEYC010000007.1:0-102410 GCF_035064245.1 Citrobacter sp. R-1.5.2
GGCGTATATTACGCTTTCCTCTTTCAGAGTCAACCCTCATTTTCAGGATTTTTCTCTTCAACCGGACCGGCTGTTTGCGTGAAGTGATTCACATCCGCCGTGTCGATGGAGGCGCATTATAGGGATCCCATTTTTTAGCACAAGTGTTTTTTGGATCTTTTTTACCGAGTGCTTGTTTTTCACTCCTTTCGCTACATTCCTGTGCAATTTGGCTGATTTTTGATAACTAAATCACTTGCACAGACTCAATAATCCAACCAAAGTCTTCATTACCGCCCTATTTTCATTGAGGTAAACATGTCTAATGTACTGCGTCCTTATAAGGATCTTTTCCCACAGATCGGCGAGCGCGTCATGATCGATAGTAGTAGTGTTGTCATTGGCGATACTCGTCTGGCTGATGATGTCGGGATTTGGCCACTGGTTGCGATTCGTGGCGACGTGAACTACGTACAGATTGGCGCCCGTACAAACATTCAGGATGGCAGCGTGCTGCATGTCACACATAAATCCACATCTAATCCGCAAGGTAACCCTCTGATCGTAGGCGAAGATGTGACTGTAGGTCATAAAGTCATGCTACACGGCTGCATCATTGGCAACCGCGTTTTAGTCGGTATGGGATCGATTTTGCTGGATGGCGTAGTAGTAGAAGATGACGTCATGATCGGAGCAGGAAGTCTGGTCCCGCAAAACAAGCGCCTGGAGAGCGGATATCTGTATCTGGGAAGCCCGGTTAAACAAATCCGCCCACTAACTGATGAAGAGAAAGCAGGCCTACAGTACTCCGCTAACAACTACGTGAAGTGGAAAGATGAGTATTTAGGTCAGGATAACCAGACCCAACCTTGATCATCTTCTTGCTGGGCCTGGATCAATGCTTCAGCCTCTTCTTCCAGATCCCAGCGATATTCGCGAAAAGTTTCAAGCCACTGTTCAGGCGTGTCGCCGCCAAAGCGATGCGCCAGCGTCTCTCCTTTTATGGCGCATTTTAGCTGCATACCATGAACCATCGCCGGGAAGATGACGGAATTAATATCCGCCACCCACTCTTCCCTATCAGGGAATTGAATCGCCTGATTCATACGGAAAGTTCCTGTTGCAGTGTTTTAATCACAGGCTCAATCTCCGGCAGTACACCATGCCAGAGCAAAACAGCATGTGCCGCTTGCCCCACCAGCATTCCCAAACCATCGGCATAATGTTTTGCACCATGTGATACGCACCAGGAAAGGAACGGGGTATTCCCCTTTTGGTAGAACATGTCGTAGCAGTAGACCGAAGAGTGAATGAGCGATGCCGGAATGGCTGGAACATCGCCGCTAATACCACTGGAAGTCGCGTTGATGATCAAATCGAAAGTGTAATTATCCAGCTCATCCATTCCCACCGCCTGAACGCTACCGGTATGGGAGAAGATCTGCGCCAATTCTTCAGCCCGCGAAGCGGTACGATTAACAATAGTCACTGCGCAATCCATAGACAGGAGAGGCAGCAACACACCGCGGGACGCTCCACCAGCCCCAATCAGCAGAATGCGAGACCCGGGATGAATGAAAGACAAACGTTCAAGGTCACTAAGCAGGCCGATACCATCGGTGTTATCACCCAGTAAGCACCCATCCTCCAGCCGTTTTAGGGTATTAACCGCTCCAGCCAACGATGCCCGCTCTGTTAGTTCATCAGCACGCGCAAACGCCTCTTCTTTAAAGGGAACGGTAACATTGGCTCCCTTCCCCCCATCCGCAAAAAAGGCATTGAGCGTATTCACAAAGTTATTGATGGGCGCCAACACCCGACCATAAGAGTGATCAATCTTCAGCTGCTCTGCAAATTGCTGATGAATAAAAGGCGATTTGCTGTGCGCTACCGGATTACCAAAAACAGCATAGGCTTCTTTCATATTACCCCTGTCGAAACTGTTCACCCGTCAAAGCATCTCTGATTTCCGAGGGATTCAAACGCCCGCCGGTATTACCTTCAACCACTGGAAAATCGTCCCCGAACTGCGCCCGTACTTCCTCTACCGTTCTGCAGGGTGCTAGTCCACTTAGATTAGCACTGGTGGAAACTAATGGCTTGCCATAGGCCTGACACAATGCAACCACCAGCGGGTGATCCGTGACACGCACGGCGAGCGAATCAAAACGACCAGTTAGCCAACGCGGCGTAGTCACAAGTGCCGGAAAAACGAAGGTGACAGGGCCTGGCCAGCGCGCAAAAACAGCTTCACGTTGAGCATCAGTAAGCATGCTGTCATCAATATACGGTTTGAGTTGATCAAAGTTTGCCGCAATCAAAATCAAACCTTTATCTATTGGACGTTGTTTGAGTTCCAACAGACGCGTTACCGCCGTTTCACTGTCAGGATCACACCCGACACCAAAAACGGCTTCTGTTGGATAAGCGATGACATTTTCTTGTTGCAGAACCTCTATCGCGGCAGCGATGGGGTCCGTAGGCAGGTTTTTATTCACTTTTTTATTCCGCCGGGATCGGCTTTCCACATTGTTTACTGGCACAGAAATACTTCACACCCTGCGCGGTTTTCTTTTCGATGAGTAGCGGATAGTGGCACTCTGGACACTCTCCGGCTAACGGTTTGAAGTTGATGACAAACTGACACTCCGGATAGCGATCGCAGGAGTAAAAGGTTTTGCCATAACGTGAACGCCGCTGAACCAAATGGCCCGTCTGGCATTGGGGGCATACTATTGCTGTTTCATCAGGCTTATCGATAAGCTCAGTGTGATCGCAGGCAGGGTAATCACTGCACCCAATAAACATACCGAATCGCCCCTGCCTCAGCACCAGTTCAGCGCCACATGCTGGGCAGAATTTACCCTCCAGAACTTTGACTATATGTCCGTCCGCAGATGATTTCAGCGGGCGGACATAATCGCATTCTGGATAGTGTGAGCAACCGAGAAACGGGCCGTGTTTCCCGGAACGTATAACCAGTTCAGCCCCACATTGTGGACAGGGCTCGTTTTTACGCACCGTAAACAGTGCTGATTTAGCCATAACAACTCATACTGAATGAAGATTGATTAATGCAGCATACCTTCATTCACTTCAAAGAGTAATTCTTCCATTTGCTGATAGGCATTTTCGCAGCCTGGAATGTTGAACAGAACCATCAAGATCACCCACTTCAGGTCTTCCAGATCAAACTCAGCCGTATCCAGCGCAAGTACGCGCTCTATCACCATTTCTCGCGTTTCGAGGTTTAGCACCTGAATCTGCTCCAGGAATAGCAGGAACCCCCGACAGCTCGCATCCAGCCGATCGCACTCTTCTGCAGTATAAATACGTACAGAAAGGGGATCTGATGCAAGCTGCATAGGTTCGGCAAGGCCGTCCTGATAATCAGCAAGCTTTTCCAGCCACAGTAACGCGTTGTAGATGTCTTCACGATCAAAACCAGCGTCGGTAAGATCCCGTTCCAGTTTGTCCTGATCCACACGCAGCTCTGCTTCGTTATGGATATATGTCTCAAACAAATACATTAGTACGTCGAACATGGCTTGCCCTCCTCAATCGGACATAGCCGCCGGGTACAGCTGCGATCCATCCTGCTAACTCCAGTTCGAGCAGTTGAGCCACTACCTCTGGCACAGGTTGGCCGGCACGTTCAGCGACGACGTCAACAGGTGTTACCTCATCTCCTACGTTAGCCAGGAGCTCTGAAAATGGCAATGCCACCTCTTCGTGATCCGGCGAATAAATTGATTTTTCAGGCTCATCTGGCAACCATTGCAGCCCATATTGCAAACTTTCCAGTATTTCCTCTGGTGACGTCACAAGCATGGCTCCCTGCTGAATGAGCCAATGGGGCCCTTCACTTCCCGGGCTCCCGATCGGCCCAGGCAAAGCAAAAACCTCCCGTCCTTGTTCCAGTGCACAGCGTGCTGTGACTAATGAGCCGCTACGCTGTGCCGCCTCAACAACCAGTACTCCCTTACTTAGACCACTAATAATGCGATTTCGTCGGGGAAAATTACGCGGTAAAGGGAGCATATCCAAAGGGAATTCAGACACCAGCGCGCCTCCGGCCTCTATCAAATTTTCAGCAAGTCGAACATGTCGCCGCGGATATATGGTTTCCAGGCCATTTCCCAGTACCGCAATACTAGCCCCGTGTGTGTTTATCGCTGCTGTATGCGCCACACCGTCAATCCCTTTAGCCAGTCCGCTAGTGATCGTCACACCACATGCTGCAAGCTTCTCACAGAACAACCGCGCCCATCGTTCGCCATACCAGGAGTGCTGCCGACTGCCGACAACAGCAACTTGAAATGCGTGAAGACACTCAGGGCGACCAGCAATGAAAAGTACGCCTGGGTAATCCTCAATAGCACGCAGTTGCGGCGGAAAATACTTGCTGTCGGCAAAAACCAGATGATGATGGGGTAACTCAAGCCAACGCAGCGTTTTTTCCAGTGACTGCTCAGAAAAGGCCTGAAAACGTTCGACCTGACGAGGAGTGAGCCCTGCATGCCGAAGTATCGTATTGTTAATACCCGGTTGAGCAATAAGCCAGTGAGCAGTGCGCACCATCTCATCACCATACAGTTCATTCACTTGTGCTAAACGTAACCAAATCTCAATATGGGTCATCCCTGTTCCCCTGCCACAAGCAGTCCTGGCAATCTTTGCGATTGGTCACTGATGCTGTCAATCAGAGCGGGTTTTGTCTAGAATAGAGGTAATAATCTTTCCAATTCCTGAACACAACTCTGGATAACTATGTCAGTTTTGCAAGTGTTACATATTCCGGACGAGCGTCTTCGCAAAGTCGCAAAGCCAGTTGAAGAAGTGAATGCAGAAATTCAGCGTATCGTTGATGATATGTTCGAAACGATGTACGCCGAAGAAGGTATCGGTCTGGCCGCAACACAGGTCGATATCCATCAGCGCATCATTGTTATTGATGTCTCTGAAAACCGTGACGAGCGTCTGGTACTCATTAACCCAGAGCTACTGGAGAAAGACGGCGAAACCGGCATTGAAGAAGGCTGCCTATCTATTCCTGAACAACGTGCATTAGTACCGCGCGCTGAAAAAGTAAAAATTCGTGCGCTCGATCGCGACGGCAAGCCTTTTGAACTGGAGGCCGATGGCCTGTTGGCTATCTGCATCCAACATGAAATGGATCACCTGGTCGGTAAACTGTTTATCGATTATCTGTCTCCGTTGAAGCAACAACGTATTCGTCAGAAAGTTGAAAAACTCGACCGCCTGAACGCCCGAGCTTAAGGACAAGAATCAACGTGTCAGACTCACTACGTATTATTTTTGCGGGTACACCTGACTTTGCAGCGCGTCATCTTGACGCGCTGTTGTCTTCTGGACATAACGTCGTTGGCGTGTTTACCCAGCCGGATCGTCCTGCGGGACGTGGTAAAAAGCTAATGCCCAGCCCGGTGAAAGTGCTGGCGGAAGAAAAAGGGATACCCGTTTTCCAGCCTGTATCTCTTCGTCCCCAGGAAAACCAACAACTGGTTTCTGACCTGCACGCAGATGTAATGGTGGTGGTAGCCTATGGCCTGATTCTGCCAAAAGCCGTACTGGACATGCCGCGTCTGGGTTGTATCAACGTTCACGGTTCTCTGCTTCCACGCTGGCGTGGAGCCGCGCCGATCCAGCGTTCATTGTGGGCAGGCGACACCGAAACCGGTGTAACCATCATGCAGATGGATGTCGGTCTGGACACAGGCGATATGCTGCATAAGCTGTCCTGCCCAATTACGGCAGAAGATACTAGCGGTTCGTTATACGACAAGCTGGCAGATTTAGGGCCTCAGGGGCTGATTGAAACGCTAAAACAGCTTGCTGCTGGCACAATAAAACCAGTTGTTCAGGATGAATCTCTGGTTACGCATGCTGAAAAACTCAGCAAAGAAGAGGCCCGTATCGACTGGTCGCTTTCGGCCGCTCAACTGGAACGCTGTATCCGCGCCTTTAACCCGTGGCCAATGAGCTGGCTTGAAATAGAAGGTCAGCCAGTAAAAGTCTGGAAAGCTTCTGTTATTGCTGCGAACACACAGGCTGCACCAGGCACCATCCTCGAGGCGACAAAGCAGGGCATCCAGGTCGCAACAGGCGACGGTATCCTGAATCTCATCGCTTTACAGCCTGCCGGCAAGAAAGCGATGAGCGCACAGGATCTGCTCAATTCACGTCGGGAGTGGTTTGTGCCCGGAAATCGTCTGATCTGACGGTTCATCTCTTTTAAAGCCCGGAACCTCCGGGCATTTTTATTTTTGCGCTTATGAAAAAACATCTTAATTTACGCAGTATGGCGGCCCAGGCCGTCGAACAGGTTGTTGAAAAGGGCCAATCGTTGAGTAACGTGCTGCCCGCCATGCAGCAAAAAGTAGCCGATAAAGATAAGGCGCTGTTGCAGGAGCTTTGCTTCGGTGTTTTACGTACGCTCTCCCAGCTGGAGTGGATGATTCAACAGTTGATGGAACGCCCGATGACGGGCAAACAGCGCACTGTCCACTATCTGATTATGGTTGGCTTCTACCAGCTTTTGCATACTCGTATTCCGCCACATGCTGCGCTTGCTGAAACCGTCGAAGGTGCAGTCGTTATCAAGCGACCTCAGCTGAAAGGGCTAATTAACGGCGTATTACGCCAGTTTCAGCGCCGTCAGGAAGAGTTGCTCACCGAATTTGCGCAAAGCGAACTGCGTTTTTTACACCCTTCATGGCTGGTTAAGCGTATCAAAAATGCCTATCCACAACAGTGGGAGACGATTCTTGCAGCCAATAACCAGCGACCACCGATGTGGCTACGTGTCAATCGTAACCACCATACACGCGACGCTTGGCTGGATCTGCTTACCGAAGCGGGATTAACCGGCTTCCCGCATCCGGACTACCCGGATGCGGTACGTCTGGAAACGCCAACTCCTGTGCACGCCCTACCAGGTTTTGACGAAGGCTGGGTGACCGTCCAGGATGCTTCAGCTCAAGGATGCGTGACCTATCTGTTACCGAAGGACGGTGAACAGATCCTCGACTTGTGCTGTGCGCCGGGCGGTAAAACCACTCACATTCTGGAAGTTGCCCCGCAAGCTAATGTGATGGCTGTCGATGTCGATGAAAAACGTCTGTCGCGTGTCTATGACAACCTGAAACGCCTTGGCATGAAGGCAACCGTTAAACAGGGCGATGGTCGTTACCCCGAACAGTGGTGCGGCGAACAAAAGTTTGATCGCATTTTGTTAGATGCACCGTGCTCTGCCACTGGGGTCATCCGTCGCCATCCCGATATAAAGTGGCTGCGTCGCGATCGGGATATTGCTGAACTCGCCCAATTGCAGGCAGAAATACTTAATGCGACCTGGGCACATCTGAAACCGGGTGGCACGCTGGTTTATGCAACCTGTTCTATTTTGCCTGAAGAGAACCAACAGCAAATCTCTGCCTTCCTGGCACGAACGCCAGATGCTCTATTAAGTGAAACGGGTACGCCGGAACAGCCAGGGCACCAGAATTTACCGGGTGCAGAAGAAGGTGACGGTTTCTTTTACGCTAAGCTAATCAAGAAGTGATGAGATAACGGGTCGCAACTGATGAAAATTATCATTCTGGGCGCAGGGCAAGTTGGCGGTACGTTGGCTGAGAACCTGGTCGGAGAAAACAACGATATCACGGTAGTCGATACCAATGGTGAGCGTCTGCGAAGCCTGCAGGACAAGTTTGATCTCCGCGTTGTGCAAGGCCATGGTTCTCATCCCCGTGTACTGCGTGAGGCCGGAGCTGACGACGCCGATATGCTGGTTGCAGTAACCAGCTCAGATGAAACCAATATGGTTGCCTGCCAGGTAGCATACTCACTCTTTAATACCCCCAATCGTATCGCCCGAATTCGCTCGCCGGATTATGTCCGCGATGCAGATAAACTGTTCCAGTCTGATGCAGTGCCTATCGATCATCTGATTGCGCCAGAGCAGCTGGTTATCGATAGCATTTATCGACTGATTGAATACCCGGGTGCGTTACAGGTAGTAAATTTTGCCGAAGGTAAAGTCAGTCTGGCGGTGGTCAAAGCCTATTACGGCGGGCCATTGATAGGCAATGCACTGTCGACAATGCGCGAGCATATGCCACACATCGATACCCGCGTCGCGGCGATATTCCGTCATGACAGGCCAATTCGTCCGCAGGGTTCCACCATTGTTGAAGCGGGTGATGAAGTATTCTTTATTGCAGCTTCACAGCATATTCGTGCCGTAATGAGTGAACTTCAGCGTCTGGAAAAACCCTACAAGCGTATTATGTTAGTGGGTGGCGGTAATATCGGTGCTGGTCTGGCCCGACGTCTGGAAAAAGATTACAGCGTCAAACTGATCGAACGCAATCAGCAACGGGCATCCGAGCTTGCAGAGAAATTGCAAAATACAATCGTCTTTTTCGGCGATGCCTCGGATCAAGAGCTGCTGGCTGAAGAACATATTGATCAAGTTGATCTTTTTATCGCGGTAACCAACGACGATGAAGCTAACATTATGTCGGCCATGCTCGCCAAACGCATGGGCGCAAAGAAAGTCATGGTGCTGATCCAGCGTAGGGCGTATGTTGATCTGGTCCAGGGTAGCGTGATTGATATTGCAATTTCACCGCAACAGGCCACCATATCTGCGCTACTGAGCCATGTGCGCAAAGCTGATATTGTCGGCGTTTCTTCGCTGCGACGCGGTGTTGCGGAAGCGATTGAAGCTGTCGCGCACGGGGATGAAACGACATCACGAGTTGTCGGTCGCGCAATAGACGAAATTAAACTTCCACCTGGTACCATTATTGGTGCCGTAGTGCGAGGTAACGACGTGATGATAGCCAATGACAACCTGCGTATTGAGCAGGGTGATCACGTTATCATGTTCCTGACAGACAAAAAATTTATTACTGACGTCGAACGGCTATTCCAGCCAAGTCCTTTTTTCCTGTAAATATTTGGGCGCTTATATAGCGCCCATTTTATTTCCCTTTATTTTTCATGGTCTAATAAATTTTCCTTTCAGCAATACATAAATGGAAAATGTCTTAACATTTGTTAAACTTATAAACGTCAGCTGCATAGGGAGAATAAAATGAGCATTATTAAAGAGTTTCGCGAATTCGCGATGCGCGGGAATGTTGTCGATTTGGCAGTGGGTGTCATTATTGGTGCGGCATTCGGTAAGATTGTTTCATCGCTGGTTGCCGATATCATCATGCCGCCACTGGGGTTGTTAATTGGTGGGATCGATTTTAAACAGTTTGCTTTGACATTACGCGATGCGCAGGGAGACATCCCGGCTGTCGTTATGCATTACGGTGTATTTATTCAGAACGTCTTTGATTTCATTATTGTGGCGTTTGCTATCTTTATGGCAATCAAACTGATCAACAAACTGAATCGTAAAAAAGAGGAAGAACCTGCAGCACCGCCGGCTCCTTCTAAAGAGGAAGTATTGTTAAGTGAAATTCGTGACCTGCTGAAAGAACAGAATAACCGCTCTTAAACACTCACTAAAACAAGAAGGCCAGTGGTAAAAAAGTGATTCACTTTCTTGCCACTGGCCTCCCAGTTACCCCGATTGCCATGTTTACCTTTACGCAGATAACTACCTTTCCCTTTTTTATTCTTCTCAACACGCTGCCTGAAAAGTGGATCATGCAGTAGCGCCTCAATGGCGTTGTCCTTTATCTGCCCTTTGGTGTGCTGATAACGACTCATAATATCTCCAGTTTGTGGTAACAATTTACGCCGCGAGTCTAGACCCTCCCGTTCAATAAATCAACAACCTGTTGTCGTGCCACTGGCACCTTGTTCAAGTGCCTCCAGAATAGAACAATAGACGCTGCTGTGTGCCTTTCCGCAGCATGCATCATTCAATCGCTGCAATGATCGTTGCATCGTTTGAAGTTCGGCTATACGTGCTTCGACTTCCTGCAATCTATCCTGAACGATCCCTTTTGATTCCTGACAGGTATGGTGTTCCGGATCGACACGGATCGAAAGTAATTCACGAATAGACTCCAACGTAAAACCTAGCTGTCGCGCGTAACGAATAAACTTCAGCCGTTGCAGATCACTTTCTGTATAGAGTCGAAATCCGCCTTCAGTACGTACTTCATGCTCCATCATCTGCTGCTTTTCATAGTAGCGGATAGTATCGGGCGTCACGTCGGCCAGTTTTGCTAATTCACCAATCCGGTACATACTTCCTCCGCTATTCATCATTAATTTTATGCAATAGTTTATCCGCGTATTCACCACGTAGAAACTCGGTGCTAAGTCCGGCCTGACGAAGTTTGAGTTCAAGTAGCGACAGACGTCGACTCACATCCTGATAACGAGGATCGTCCTGGCGAATACCTGCAAGTATATCAAGCAACTGTATCGCCTCTCTGCGTTGTTCGAGCTCAGGAGGAAGACACCCAGAGTTTTTTAATAAACGGTACCCGGCCCGAAGCTCCGGCGGGACATGAGAATCATCGTCAAGAGTCAATGGCTCACCTGTACCCGGTAAATCATCAAACTCGCCTTTAGATTGTGCGTCAATGATATGACGCTCTGCCCACTGGTCCAGTAACCACATACGACACCCCAGGGGATGAACAAAAAGAATACAGATATTGTAGATAAGTGGGGATCTTGCGGATATAAAAAAACCCGCCGAGGCGGGTTTTTTTACGTTACTACAGATTACTCTGCAGCAGCTTCTGCTTTCGATTCAGAGCGATCAACCAGCTCGATGTATGCCATCGGCGCGTTGTCACCTGCACGGAAGCCACACTTCAGAATGCGAGTGTAACCACCGGCGCGGCTCGCGAAACGCGGGCCCAGCTCGTTAAACAGTTTTGCCACGATCTCGTTATCACGAGTGCGGGCGAATGCCAGACGACGATTAGCTACGCTATCAGTCTTGGCAAGAGTAATCAGCGGCTCAACTACGCGACGCAGCTCTTTCGCTTTCGGCAGAGTCGTCTTGATGATTTCATGACGAACCAGTGAACCTGCCATATTGCGGAACATAGCCTGGCGATGGCTGCTGTTGCGGTTCAGTTGACGACCACTCTTACGATGGCGCATGACCTTATCCTTCTCAGTAAAACCTTAACCTGTGATCCGGTTACTCGTCAGCGATGCTTGCCGGTGGCCAGTTTTCCAGGCGCATGCCCAGAGACAGTCCACGGGAAGCCAGCACGTCTTTAATCTCGGTAAGAGATTTTTTACCAAGGTTAGGCGTCTTAAGAAGCTCAACCTCAGTACGCTGTACCAGATCACCGATATAGTGGATAGCTTCTGCTTTGAGGCAGTTAGCAGAGCGGACAGTCAATTCCAGATCGTCAACAGGGCGCAGCAGGATCGGATCGAATTCTGGTTTCTCTTCTTTAACTTCCGGCTGACGTACATCACGTAAATCAACGAAAGCTTCCAGTTGTTCAGCCAGAATGGTTGCCGCACGACGAATCGCCTCTTCAGGATCGATTGTGCCGTTGGTTTCCATTTCGATGACCAGCTTGTCCAGGTCGGTACGCTGTTCTACACGCGCTGCTTCAACATTGTAGGCAATACGCTCTACAGGGCTGTAGCATGCGTCGACCAGCAGACGGCCGATTGGGCGCTCATCTTCTTCCGAATGAATTCGGGTAGAAGCCGGCACATAACCACGACCGCGCTGAACTTTGATACGCATGCTAATAGATGCATTCTCATCGGTCAGGTGGCAGATCACGTGCTGTGGCTTGACGATTTCGACATCCCCATCATGGGTAATGTCGGCTGCAGTCACAGGGCCAATGCCAGATTTATTCAAGGTAAGAATAACGTCATCTTTACCCTGAACTCTCACCGCCAGCCCTTTCAGGTTGAGCAGGATTTCCAGGATATCTTCCTGAACGCCTTCTTTGGTGCTGTACTCATGTAGTACACCATCAATCTCAACCTCGGTCACCGCGCAACCCGGCATCGATGAGAGCAGAATACGGCGCAGTGCGTTACCCAAAGTATGGCCAAAGCCACGCTCTAAAGGCTCAAGGGTCACCTTGGCGTGCGTCGAACTCACTTGCTCGATATCTACCAGGCGCGGTTTTAGAAACTCTGTCACAGAACCCTGCATTGTGTCCTCTCTTTGGTACTAAGCTTTACTTGGAGTAAAGCTCGACGATCAGGTGTTCGTTAATGTCCGCAGACAGATCAGAACGCTCCGGCTTACGCTTGAACGTACCTTCCATCTTGCCAGCATCAACTTCCAGCCAGGTTGGCTTTTCACGCTGCTCAGCCAGCTCCAGAGCGGCTTTCACGCGAGACTGCTTCTTCGCTTTCTCACGAATGCTAACAACGTCATTCGGACTAACCTGATAAGAAGCGATGTTAACAACACGACCGTTTACCATAATTGCTTTATGGCTGACCAGCTGACGTGCTTCTGCACGAGTGGCACCGAAGCCCATACGGTATACAACGTTGTCCAGACGACCTTCCAGCAGACCCAACAGGTTTTCACCGGTGTTGCCTTTCAGACGCGCTGCTTCTTTGTAGTAGTTACGGAACTGACGCTCCAGCACACCGTAGATACGGCGAACTTTTTGCTTTTCACGCAACTGCACACCATAGTCAGACAGACGCGGTTTACGCGCACCGTGCTGGCCAGGAGCTTGTTCAATTTTACACTTGGTATCGATCGCGCGAACGCCAGACTTAAGGAATAAGTCAGTGCCCTCACGACGGCTCAGCTTGAGCTTAGGACCCAAATATCTTGCCATTTTCTTTCTCCAACAATCCTAGAAACGACAGCGTTATACGCGACGTTTTTTCGGCGGACGACAACCGTTATGAGGGATCGGAGTCACATCAGTAATATTAGTGATGCGGAAACCAGCGGCGTTCAGAGCACGAACAGTAGATTCGCGACCTGGACCCGGTCCTTTGACCATAACTTCCAGATTCTTGATACCGTATTCTTTTACGGCGTCAGCGCAACGCTCTGCTGCAACCTGAGCTGCAAACGGAGTGGATTTGCGAGAACCACGGAAACCGGAACCACCGGCTGTTGCCCAACCCAGTGCGTTACCCTGACGATCAGTAATGGTAACGATGGTGTTGTTAAAAGAAGCATGGATATGAGCCACGCCGTCAGAGACTTGTTTTCTTACACGTTTACGTGCACGAATTGGTGCCTTTGCCATTATTCAATCACCCCGATTATTTCTTGATCGGTTTGCGCGGACCCTTACGGGTACGTGCGTTGGTCTTGGTACGCTGACCGCGAACCGGGAGACCACGACGATGACGCAAACCGCGATAGCAACCAAGGTCCATAAGGCGCTTGATGCTCATGCTAACTTCACGGCGCAGATCACCTTCAACGACAAATTTGGCAACTTCGTCACGCAGCGTGTCGATTTGTTCTTCAGACAGCTCACTGATCTTAACATCTTCAGCGATACCCGCTGCAGCCAGAATGGCTTTAGAACGGGTCTTGCCGACGCCGTAGATCGAAGTTAATGCGATCACAGCATGTTTCTGATCAGGAATGTTAATGCCTGCTATACGGGCCACTATGCACTCCTACTATTTAATATGTACGCACCATGCTGAAAAGCCCGTTTTCAGGATACTCAAATGGAAACGCACAGACATACAAAAGATTGGCTGGCTAATCTAGCCAGCTCAACCCAACTTTGCAAGAAAAATATGCGAATAAATCAGCCTTGGCGCTGTTTATGCTTCGGCTCGGCACTGCAAATCACACGGATGACACCATCACGCTTAACGATTTTGCAGTTACGGCATAATTTCTTGACGGAAGCACGAACTTTCATTTTTACTCTCCGTAACTTCTCGGGCGACTGTTAACGGCCGTAGCCTTTCAGATTCGCCTTCTTCAATGCAGACTCGTACTGACTAGACATCATCAGAGTTTGCACTTGAGCCATAAAGTCCATAATCACGACAACAACGATAAGCAGTGAGGTCCCACCGAAGTAGAACGGTACTTTCATTGCATCACGCATGAACTCCGGGATCAGGCAGATAAAGGTAATGTAGAGCGCACCAACCAAAGTCAGGCGGGTCATTACTTTATCGATATACTTCGCCGTTTGCTCTCCCGGACGAATTCCTGGTACAAATGCACCGGACTTCTTCAGGTTATCTGCTGTTTCACGCGGGTTGAAAACCAACGCCGTGTAGAAGAAACAGAAGAAGATGATTGCAGACGCATAGAGTAACACATAAAGCGGTTGCCCAGGCTGCAAATACAGCGAAATTGTTGTCAGCCAGTTCCAACCAGTCCCGCCCCCGAACCATGACGCGATGGTTGCTGGGAACAGAATAATACTGGAAGCGAAGATTGCCGGGATTACCCCCGCCATATTCACTTTCAGCGGTAAATGTGTGCTCTGTGCAGCATAGACACGACGACCTTGCTGACGTTTCGCGTAGTTTACCACAATACGGCGTTGACCACGCTCAACAAATACAACAAAGAACGTCACTGCAAATACTAATACTGCAACCAACAGCAACACGAGGAAGTGCAGGTCGCCTTGACGCGCTTGCTCGATAGTATGGGCAATGGCTGGCGGGAGTCCCGCGACAATACCGGCGAAGATAATGATTGAGATACCGTTGCCGATACCACGTTCAGTAATCTGTTCACCCAACCACATCAGGAACATAGTCCCTGTAACCAGACTTACAACAGCAGTGAAATAGAATGCAAAGCCTGGATTCATTACCAGGCCCTGCATACCAGGCATATTCGGGAGACCGGTAGCAATACCGATCGACTGGAATATTGCCAGCACCAGAGTACCGTAGCGGGTGTACTGGCTGATCTTACGACGACCAGACTCCCCTTCTTTCTTAATTTCTGCCAGCGTTGGATGAACCACCGTCAGCAGCTGGATAATGATCGACGCCGAAATATACGGCATGATCCCCAGAGCAAAGATAGAAGCACGGCTGAGAGCACCACCAGAGAACATGTTAAACATTTCAATGATGGTGCCTCGCTGTTGCTCAAGCAGTTTGGCAAGTACAGCGGCATCAATACCAGGGATCGGAATGAAAGAGCCAATACGGAACACAATCAGCGCGCCGATTACAAACAGCAGTCTGCGTTTCAGCTCGCCTAAGCCACCTTTGGCACTTTGAAAATCTAATCCCGGTTGTTTAGCCATCTGCTACTTATTCCTCGATTTTACCGCCAGCAGCTTCGATAGCAGCACGAGCGCCTTTAGTAACACGCAGGCCACGAACAGTTACCGGAGTCGTTACTTCACCAGCCAGGATCACTTTCGCGAACTCGATCTGGATACCGATAATGTTAGCCGCTTTCAGCGTGTTCAGGTCTACAACACCGCCTTCAACTTTAGCCAGGTCAGACAGACGAACTTCGGCTGTAATCGCTGCTTTACGTGAAGTGAAGCCGAATTTCGGCAGACGACGGTACAGAGGCATCTGACCACCCTCGAAACCGCGACGTACGCCACCGCCAGAACGAGACTTCTGACCTTTGTGACCACGACCACCGGTTTTACCGAGGCCAGAACCGATACCACGACCCAGGCGTTTACCCGCCTTTTTGGAGCCTTCGGCCGGAGACAGAGTATTTAAACGCATCTCTTACTCCTCAACTTTAACCATGAAGGAAACCGCGTTGACCATACCACGAACAGCAGGAGTATCCTCGCGCTCTACGGTGTGACCAATACGACGCAGACCCAGGCCAAGCAGCGTTGCCTTGTGTTTCGGCAGACGACCGATTGCACTGCGGGTTTGAGTAATTTTAATAGTCTTTGCCATGGTTTATTTCCCCAGAATTTCTTCAACGGATTTACCACGCTTGGCAGCGACCATTTCCGGAGATTTCATATTTTCCAGACCATCGATAGTTGCACGAACCACGTTAATCGGGTTGGTGGAACCATACGCTTTAGCCAGAACGTTACGAACTCCAGCGACTTCCAGAACGGCGCGCATTGCACCACCGGCGATGATACCGGTACCTTCGGAAGCCGGCTGCATGAATACACGAGAACCCGTATGAGTACCCTTAACCGGGTGCTGCAGGGTGCCGTGGTTCAGCGCGACGTTAATCATATTGCGACGGGCTTTTTCCATCGCTTTCTGGATCGCTGCTGGAACTTCACGCGCTTTACCGTAACCAAAACCAACGCGACCGTTACCATCGCCAACTACAGTCAGAGCTGTGAAGGAGAAAATACGACCACCTTTAACGGTTTTAGATACGCGGTTTACCGCGATCAGCTTTTCCTGCAGTTCGCCAGCTTGTTTTTCGATGTGAGCCATCTTACACCTCTACCTTAGAACTGAAGGCCAGCTTCACGGGCAGCATCTGCCAGTGCCTGGACACGACCATGATATTGGAACCCGGAACGGTCAAAGGACACATCTTTGATGCCTTTTTCCAGAGCGCGTTCGGCGACAGCTTTACCCACAGCTGCTGCAGCGTCTTTGTTACCGGTGTACTTCAGTTGTTCAGCAATAGCTTTTTCTACAGTAGAAGCAGCTACCAGAACTTCAGAACCGTTCGGTGCAATTACCTGTGCGTAAATATGACGCGGGGTACGATGTACCACCAGGCGAGTTGCGCCCAGCTCTTTGAGCTTGCGGCGTGCGCGGGTCGCACGACGGATACGAGCAGATTTCTTATCCATAGTGTTACCTTACTTCTTCTTAGCCTCTTTGGTACGCACGACTTCGTCGGCGTAACGAACACCCTTGCCTTTGTAAGGCTCAGGACGACGGTAGGCGCGCAGATCTGCTGCAACCTGACCGATCAGCTGTTTATCAGCGCCTTTCAGCACGATTTCAGTCTGAGTCGGACATTCTGCAGTGATACCTGCCGGCAGCTGATGATCAACTGGGTGAGAGAAACCTAAAGCAAGGTTTACTACATTCCCTTTGACCGCTGCACGATAACCTACACCAACCAGCTGCAGCTTCTTAGTGAAGCCTTCGGTAACACCGACAACCATTGCATTCAGCAGGGCACGCGCGGTACCAGCCTGAGCCCATCCATCAGCGTAACCATCACGCGGACCGAAGGTCAGTGCATTATCTGCATGATTTACTGCAACAGCATCGTTGAGAGTACGAGTCAGCTCGCCGTTTTTACCTTTGATCGTAATAACCTGACCGTTGATTTTTACATCAACGCCGGCAGGAATAACGACCGGTGCTTTAGCAACACGAGACATTTTTTCCTCCGATTAGGCTACGTAGCAGATAATTTCGCCACCAAGACCAGCCTGGCGCGCTGCACGATCAGTCATAACACCTTTAGAGGTAGAAACAACTGCGATACCCATGCCAGCCATAACTTTCGGCAGCTCGTCTTTACGCTTATAAATGCGCAGACCTGGGCGACTGACACGCTGAATGCTTTCTACAACAGCTTTACCCTGGAAATACTTGAGAGTAAGTTCCAGTTCCGGCTTGGTGTCGCCTTCAACTTTAAAATCTTCAATAAAACCTTCTTCCTTCAGCACGTTGGCAATTGCCACTTTCAGCTTGGAGGAAGGCATGGTGACCGCAGCTTTATTCGCGGCCTGACCGTTACGGATACGGGTCAGCATATCCGCGATCGGATCTTGCATGCTCATCTGTCTTTACTCCCGTGATTCAATTGGTAATTACCAGCTAGCCTTTTTCAAGCCTGGTACTTCACCGCGCATGGCGGCTTCACGCAGTTTGATACGGCTCAACCCGAACTTGCCCACATAGCCATGCGGACGACCTGTTTGACGGCAGCGGTTACGCTGACGGGACGGGCTGGAATCACGCGGCAGAGACTGCAGCTTGAGAACTGCGTTCCAACGATCTTCGTCGGTCGCGTTCACATCAGAGATAATAGCTTTCAGTTCAGCGCGTTTTGCGAAGTACTTATCAGCTAAAGCTACGCGCTTTACTTCGCGTGCTTTCATTGATTGCTTAGCCATTCAGTAACCCTACCTTACTTGCGGAACGGGAAGTCAAAGGCAGCCAGCAGAGCACGGCCTTCTTCGTCAGATTTCGCAGTAGTGGTAATGGTAATATCCAAACCACGCACGCGGTCGACTTTATCGTAGTCGATTTCTGGGAAGATGATCTGCTCACGGACACCCATGCTGTAGTTACCACGACCGTCGAAAGACTTAGCGGACAAGCCACGGAAGTCACGGATACGTGGAACAGCAATAGTGATCAGGCGCTCAAAGAACTCCCACATGCGTTCGCCACGCAGAGTTACTTTACAGCCGATCGGATAGCCCTGACGGATTTTGAAGCCTGCAACAGATTTGCGTGCTTTGGTGATCAGCGGTTTTTGACCGGAGATTGCTGTCAGGTCAGCTGCTGCGTTATCCAGCAGTTTCTTGTCAGCGATCGCTTCACCAACACCCATGTTCAGGGTGATCTTCTCGACCCGAGGGACTTGCATGACAGAATTGTAGTTAAACTCAGACATGAGTTTAGCGACTACTTCGTCTTTGTAGTAATCATGCAGTTTCGCCATCGTACTACTCCAAATTACTTGATAGTTTCGCTGTTAGATTTAAAGAAACGGACTTTTTTACCGTCTTCGAATCTAAAGCCTACACGGTCAGCCTTGCCGGTTGCCGCGTTGAAGATAGCAAGGTTAGAGATCTGAATAGCTGCTTCTTTCTCTACGATGCCGCCTGGTTGGTTCAGGGCCGGAACCGGCTTCTGATGTTTCTTAACCAGGTTGATACCTTCAACAATGACCTTGCCGGAAGACAGGACATTTTTTACTTTACCGCGTTTACCTTTATCTTTACCGGTTAACACGATAACTTCGTCATCACGACGGATCTTCGCTGCCATGATTCGCTCCTTAGAGTACTTCTGGTGCCAGAGAGATAATTTTCATGAACTTCTCGTTACGAAGTTCACGAGTTACCGGCCCAAAAATACGCGTACCGATAGGTTGCTCGCTGTTATTGTTTAAAATAACGCATGCATTACCATCGAAGCGAATGACAGAACCGTCCGGGCGACGAACACCCTTCTTGGTGCGCACCACTACCGCCTTCAGCACATCACCTTTTTTGACCTTACCACGTGGAATTGCTTCCTTGATGGTGATCTTGATGATATCGCCGACGCCTGCGTAGCGACGGTGCGAGCCACCCAGAACCTTGATACACATTACGCGACGTGCACCGGAGTTGTCGGCGACGTTCAGCATAGTCTGTTCTTGGATCATTTTAGTGCTCCGCTAATGTCAACTACTACTGAGACCCGAAAATCAGGTCGTTAAAAAAGCCCCATATCGGGGGCGCGGCATTATAACACCGCTTAAACGATATGGGTAGAAAAAATAAACGGCTCATCGCTGAGCCGTTTATTCGTTGAGAATGCCTACTGTATTACAGAACAGCTTTCTCTACAACGCGAACCAGCGTCCAGGACTTAGTCTTGGACAGCGGACGGCATTCGCGGATTTCAACCACGTCACCAGTACCGCATTCGTTGTTCTCGTCATGTACGTGCAGTTTGGTCGTACGCTTAATGAATTTACCGTAGATCGGGTGTTTCACAAAACGTTCGATAGCAACAACAATGGATTTCTCCATTTTATCGCTAACAACGCGACCTTGCAGAGTACGGATTTTATCGGTCATTACGCACCCGCCTTCTCAGTCAGTAAAGTCTTAACGCGTGCGACATCACGACGCACTTGCTTCAACAGGTGAGACTGTTGCAGCTGGCCACTTGCAGCCTGCATACGCAGGTTGAACTGCTCACGCAGCAGATTCAGCAGCTCGGTGTTCAGCTCTTCAACACTCTTCTCACGCAGCTCTTTTGCTTTCATTACATCACCGTCTTAGTTACAAAGGTGGTTTTAATCGGCAGTTTCGCTGCTGCCAGCTTGAATGCTTCACGGGCCAGCTCTTCCGGTACGCCGTCCATTTCATACAGGACTTTACCCGGCTGAATCAAGGCAACCCAATACTCTACGTTACCTTTACCTTTACCCATACGCACTGCCAGCGGCTTTTCAGTGATCGGTTTGTCCGGGAATACACGGATCCAGATCTTACCTTGACGCTTAACTGCACGGGTCATAGCACGACGTGCTGCTTCGATCTGACGGGCAGTCAGACGACCACGGCCAACAGCTTTCAGACCGAAGCTGCCGAAGCTAACATCCGTACCCTGCGCCAGACCGCGGTTACGGCCTTTGTGCATTTTACGGAATTTTGTACGCTTTGGTTGTAACATCAGCGACGCTCCTTATTTACGGCCTTTACGCTGCTGCTTTTTAGGTTGCGCAGCCGGTTTTTCCGGTTGTTCAACAGCAGCCATACCACCCAGGATCTCGCCTTTGAAGATCCACACTTTAACGCCGATTACACCGTAAGTGGTGTGCGCTTCAGAGGTGTTGTAGTCGATGTCAGCACGCAGAGTGTGCAGAGGAACGCGACCTTCACGGTACCATTCGGTACGAGCGATTTCCGCGCCGCCCAGACGGCCGCTAACTTCAACTTTAATACCTTTAGCGCCCAGACGCATTGCGTTCTGTACAGCACGCTTCATAGCACGACGGAACATAACGCGACGTTCCAGCTGAGAAGTGATGCTGTCAGCAACTAATTTTGCGTCCAGTTCAGGCTTACGCACTTCGGCGATATTGATCTGAGCAGGAACGCCAGCAATATCCGCTACGACTTTGCGCAGTTTTTCTACGTCTTCGCCTTTCTTACCGATAACGATACCCGGGCGAGCAGTGTGAATGGTCACACGGATGCTCTTAGCCGGACGCTCGATAACGATACGAGATACAGACGCTTTAGCCAGTTCCTTAGTCAGGTACTGACGTACTTTAAAATCGCTGTCCAGGTTGTCAGCGAATTCTTTGGTGTTCGCAAACCAGGTTGAGTTCCATGGTTTTACAATACCCAGGCGAATACCATTAGGATGTACTTTCTGACCCATTGCTAGTCTCCAGAGTCTCAGCGATCGGACACAACCACAGTAATGTGGCTGGTGCGCTTCAGGATGCGATCTGCACGACCTTTTGCACGCGGCATAATGCGCTTCATGCTCGGGCCTTCGTCTACGAAAATTTTCGTAACTTTCAGATCGTCAATGTCAGCGCCATCGTTGTGTTCAGCGTTAGCAATGGCAGATTCCAGGACTTTCTTAACCAGTACAGCCGCTTTCTTATTGGTGTAGGTCAGAATATCAAGGGCCTGCGACACTTTCTTACCGCGAATCAGGTCTGCAACAAGGCGAACCTTCTGAGCAGAAGAACGAGCATGGCGATGTTGAGCTAAAGTTTCCATCTCTTCCTCCTACCTTATTTCTTCTTCGCTTTTTTATCAGCAGCGTGGCCGCGATAAGTACGAGTCGGTGCGAATTCACCCAGTTTGTGACCGACCATTTCGTCGGAAACAAATACCGGAACGTGCTGACGACCATTATGGACAGCGATGGTCAAACCGATCATGTTAGGAAAGATCGTTGAACGACGGGACCAAGTGCGCAGGGGCTTCTTGTCTCCGCTTTCCACCGCTTTCTCTACCTTCTTCAGCAAGTGCAGGTCAATAAAAGGACCTTTCTTGAGAGAACGTGGCATGGCTTATCCTCTAAAATTATTTGCTACGGCGACGTACGATGAATTTATCAGTACGCTTGTTGCTGCGGGTCTTCTTACCTTTGGTCTGAACGCCCCACGGAGTTACCGGGTGCTTACCAAAGTTACGACCTTCACCACCACCATGTGGGTGGTCGACTGGGTTCATCGCAGTACCGCGAACGGTAGGACGAACACCACGCCAGCGTGCAGCACCTGCTTTACCCAGAACGCGCAGCATATGCTCAGCATTGCCAACTTCGCCCAGAGTTGCACGGCAGTCTGCTTCGACTTTACGCATTTCACCAGAACGCAGACGCAGGGTGACATAAGCACCATCACGAGCAACGATCTGAACGTAAGTACCAGCGGAACGTGCCAGCTGACCGCCTTTACCTGGTTTCATTTCTACGTTATGAACGGTAGAACCAACCGGGATATTGCGCATCGGCAGGGTGTTACCTGCTTTGATTGCAGCATCAACGCCAGATTGAACCTGGTCGCCAGCTTTCAGGCCTTTAGGGGCCAGGATGTAACGGCGTTCACCGTCTTTGTACAGAACCAGCGCGATGTTCGCGGAGCGGTTCGGATCGTACTCAAGACGTTCAACAACTGCCGGGATACCGTCTTTGTTGCGTTTGAAGTCAACAATACGATAAGCCTGCTTGTGACCACCACCGATGTGACGAGTGGTGATGCGGCCATTGTTGTTACGACCACCGGATTTGCTGTTTTTTTCAACCAGCGGAGCAAAAGGTTTGCCCTTGTGCAGCTCTGGGTTGACCACTTTAACGACGTGGCGACGACCCGGAGATGTCGGTTTACATTTAACAACTGCCATTGTATTACTCCTCCGACTTACTCAGCGCCGCCGACGAAGTCCAGATTCTGGCCTTCCTTCAGGGTGACGTAAGCTTTTTTCCAGTCGCTACGACGACCGATACGCTGTCCGTGACGTTTAACTTTCCCTTTAACTACCAGGGTGTTAACGACTTCGACTTCGACTTCAAACAGTTTCTGCACAGCAGCTTTGATTTCTGCTTTGGTCGCGTCTTTAGCAACTTTGAGAACGATGGTGTTAGTTTTTTCCATCGCAGTAGACGCTTTTTCAGAAACGTGCGGTGCACGCAGCACCTTCAGCAGACGTTCTTCACGAATCATGCCAGCATCTCCTCAACTTGCTTAACAGCATCAGCAGTCATTACGACTTTGTCGAAGGCGATCAGGCTAACCGGGTCGATACCAGTTGCATCGCGTACGTCAACCTTGTGCAGGTTGCGCGCAGCCAGGAACAGGTTCTCGTCCAGCTCACCGGTGATGATCAGCACATCTTCCAGAGCCATGTCTTTCAGTTTCTGTGCCAGCAGCTTAGTTTTAGGCGCTTCTACAGAGAATGATTCGACAACGATCAGACGATCCTGACGTACCAGTTCGGACAGAATGCTTTTCAGCGCGCCGCGGTACATCTTTTTGTTAACTTTTTGACTGTGGTCCTGCGGGCGAGCAGCGAAGGTCACGCCACCTGAACGCCAGATCGGGCTCTTGATAGAACCTGAACGCGCACGGCCGGTACCTTTCTGGCGCCACGGCTTTTTGCCTGAACCAGTTACTTCAGCACGAGTCTTCTGAGCACGAGTACCCTGACGAGCACCAGCTGCATAAGCAACAACAACCTGGTGAACCAGCGCTTCGTTGAAATCACGACCGAAGGTAGTTTCGGAAACAGTCAGCGCGCTCTGCGCGTCTTTCAATACTAATTCCATTGCTATCCCCTTACGCCTTCACAGCTGGTTTAACGATCAGGTCGCAACCGGTCGCACCCGGAACACCACCTTTAACCAGCAGCAGGTTGCGCTCAGCGTCAACACGTACTACGTCCAGGCTCTGAACAGTGACACGTTCGTTGCCCAGCTGACCTGCCATTTTCTTGCCTTTGAACACTTTGCCCGGAGTCTGGTTCTGACCGATAGAACCCGGAACGCGGTGAGACAAGGAGTTACCGTGAGTCGCGTCCTGGGTACGGAAGTTCCAGCGCTTAACGGTACCAGCGAAACCTTTACCTTTAGAGGTACCGGTTACGTCAACTTTTTTAACGTCAGCAAACAGTTCAACGCTAATGTTCTGACCAACGGTGTATTCTTCACCATCTGCCAGACGGAACTCCCACAGGCCGCGGCCAGCTTCTACGCCAGCTTTAGCAAAGTGGCCAGCTTCCGGCTTAGTTACGCGGTTAGCTTTTTTAGCACCGGTGGTAACCTGAACAGCGCGATAGCCATCGTTAGCCAGATCTTTAACCTGAGTAACGCGGTTTGCTTCAACTTCGATAACGGTTACTGGGATAGATACGCCATCTTCAGTGAAGATGCGGGTCATACCCACTTTTTTACCGACTAAACCAATCATTGTATCAACCTCTCAATCGCTCGATGACCTGATTAACCCAGGCTGATCTGCACGTCTACACCGGCAGCCAGGTCCAGACGCATCAGAGCATCAACGGTTTTTTCAGTTGGCTCAACGATGTCAACCAGACGCTTGTGAGTACGGATCTCGTACTGATCACGCGCGTCTTTGTTGACGTGCGGGGAGATCAGAACGGTGAAACGCTCTTTGCGGGTCGGCAGCGGGATCGGACCACGAACCTGCGCACCAGTGCGCTTGGCAGTCTCGACGATTTCCGCGGTTGATTGATCGATCAGACGATGATCAAACGCTTTCAAACGGATACGGATTCTTTGGTTCTGCATGAGACCAGAGCTCCAATTATTTTATAGACGAAATAGTTACTCCTCAAACCCATTACGATTGATGGGAGAGTGTAACCGTTCTTACAGAGTTCCCCAATTGGGAACATTGTCTGGTATTGCTTTCGCAGTACCGGTGGCTCATATCGAACCGCTGTCAATATTAGACAAGCCCGCGCATTATACGTAAATCTCAGTCTTAAGCAAGTGCCGCGTAGAAATTAATCACTCGTTCACAAATGCAGGCCTCCTTCCACTCTGATTGTATGTCCTATGGTGCAACGCATTTTCCGTGGAAAAGAGTATCCATAACCCACATCCCGGACTTGTAGGGTCGCCAAGCTTACCCGAAGGTATACTTTTTACCAGATAAGGTTTGCCCATGTACATCGACCTCCCCTTTCTGCTGTTTTATGTTTCGCTATCAGGGTTGCTCTTAGTCCATGACCTACGTACCGGGTTGCTGCCCGACAAATTCACCTGCCCTCTTTTGTGGGGCGGTCTTATTTATCATCAGTGCTGCAGACCTGCACAGTTATCCGACGCGCTTTGGGGTGCCGTCGCAGGTTATGGGGTATTTGCGTTGTTCTACTGGGGGTATCGTTTGATATGCCGACAGGAAGGATTAGGCTTTGGTGATGTCAAATTTCTTGCCGCGCTAGGCGCATGGCATCGCTGGGAATCATTACCACTGTTGGTTTTACTTGCCGCGGGCATGGCATGCTGTCTCACCGGGATTTCCTGCGCCCGTTACGGGAGACAGGTACTAAAAAACCCGCTGCCTTTTGGGCCATATCTGGCGGCTGCGGGTTTTGTTGTTGGCTGGCTAAATCTGATACAGGGCGGTTAATCGCTGACCTTAATTTGCGATTGCAGATAGTTTTGCAACCCAAGTTTTCCAATCAGATCCAACTCCGTTTCGAGCCAATCGATATGCCCTTCTTCTTCGGTCAGGATCTCAATCATCATGTCCCGACTAACATAGTCATGAACGCTATCGGCATAAGCAATGGCTTCGCGTAAATCTTTCGCACCATCAAGCTCGAGCCGAAGATCTGATTGCAGCATCTCTTCAACATCTTCACCAATCCCCAACTTGCCTAGATCTTGTAAGTTTGGGAGACCTTCTAAGAATAAAATACGCTCAATGTATTTATCAGCGTGTTTCATCTCATCGATTGATTCATGGTACTCAACATCATTGAGGCGAGTCAGTCCCCAGTTTTTAAACATACGGGCATGGAGAAAATACTGGTTGATTGCGACAAGCTCATTTCCCAATAGTTTATTGAGATAATTTATGATTTTAACATCACCTTTCATTTTATAGTCCCTCCGCTTCCACTCTTAGAGCGTAGATGGGGCTACAGGGATGTCAAAAAAAAGAGTGTGACTTAGGCGATCTCTTTAAATTCTGGCATTTGAGTTAATTCATCCTGCATGACTTCACGGGCAGCACGAATGCACTTACCGCACTGATTTCCAACAGGAATAAACTTACGTAATTGCTGAAAGGACTGAGGATGAAACTGGCGAACAGCCTGACGAATTTTTTTATCACTTATCGCATTACACAAACAAACGTACATGATCGCTCCCGTTCAATTTCTGCGCAAAGTGTAAATGAGAATAATTATGATTACAATAGCACAACGTTATTTACGCGATGGAAGAATGAACAAAAAATGCGAACAAATATGACAACGGTTAAATCACAGGTAGCAAAAAGGGCGCCTTAGCGCCCTTTTTAAGCTCAAAGCTAATTAATAAATAATTAGCTCATTACTTTAGCAACAACGCCCGCACCTACAGTACGGCCGCCTTCACGGATTGCGAAACGCAGACCGTCATCCATCGCGATTGGGTGGATCAGGGTAACAACCATTTTGATGTTGTCGCCCGGCATTACCATCTCAACGCCTTCTGGCAGTTCGATGGTACCAGTCACGTCAGTAGTACGGAAGTAGAACTGCGGACGGTAGCCTTTGAAGAACGGAGTATGACGGCCGCCTTCGTCTTTGGACAGGATATAAACTTCAGATTCGAACTTGGTGTGCGGCTTGATAGAGCCCGGCTTAGCCAGTACCTGACCACGTTCGATTTCTTCACGTTTGATACCACGCAGCAGAACACCAACGTTCTCACCAGCACGGCCTTCGTCCAGCAGTTTGCGGAACATTTCAACGCCAGTACAGGTAGACTTGGCAGTCTCTTTGATACCAACGATTTCAACTTCTTCACCAACTTTGATGATACCGCGTTCTACACGACCGGTAACAACGGTACCACGACCGGAGATGGAGAATACGTCTTCGATAGGCAGCAGGAACGGCTTGTCAATCGCACGCTCTGGTTCCGGGATGTAAGAATCCAGGAAGCCAGCCAGTTCGATGATTTTCGCTTCCCACTCTGCTTCGCCTTCCAGCGCTTTCAGAGCAGAACCACGAACGATCGGAGTGTCGTCGCCCGGGAAATCGTACTGAGACAGAAGTTCACGAACTTCCATTTCTACCAGTTCCAGCAGCTCTTCGTCATCAACCATGTCGCATTTGTTCAGGAACACGATGATGTACGGAACGCCTACCTGACGACCCAGCAGGATGTGCTCACGAGTCTGCGGCATCGGGCCGTCAGTCGCAGCAACAACCAGGATCGCGCCGTCCATCTGCGCAGCACCGGTGATCATGTTTTTAACATAGTCGGCGTGGCCCGGGCAGTCTACGTGCGCGTAGTGGCGAGTCGGGGTGTCATATTCAACGTGAGAAGTGTTGATGGTGATACCACGAGCTTTTTCTTCCGGAGCGTTATCGATCTGGTCGAAAGCACGAGCAGCACCGCCGTAGGTTTTAGCCAGTACGGTGGTGATTGCAGCGGTCAGGGTAGTTTTACCGTGGTCAACGTGGCCGATGGTGCCGACGTTAACGTGCGGTTTTGTACGTTCAAATTTTTCTTTAGACACGGCTATATTCCTTACTATAGTGCTCTCCCCTTTGGAGAGAGCACGGGACTTAGGTTTTAATCCTGTGGCTTATTTACCACGGGCTTCAATAACGGCCTGAGCAACGTTGTTCGGCGCATCGTCGTACTTCAGGAACTCCATGGAGTAAGAAGCACGGCCTTTGGTCAGAGAACGCAGTTGGGTTGCATATCCGAACATTTCAGACAGCGGAACTTCAGCGTGGATAACAACGCCAGTGACGTTGGATTCCTGACCACGAAGCATACCACGACGGCGGCTCAAGTCACCGATAACGTCACCGGTGTTCTCTTCCGGAGTCTCTACTTCAACCTTCATGATAGGCTCAAGCAGAACTGGTTTCGCTTTCTTAAAGCCATCTTTGAAGGCGATAGAAGCGGCCAGTTTAAACGCCAGCTCAGAGGAGTCAACGTCATGGTAAGAACCGAAGTGCAGACGCACGCCCAGATCAACAACCGGGTAACCAGCCAGCGGGCCGGATTTCAGCTGTTCCTGGATGCCTTTATCAACGGCCGGGATGTATTCGCCAGGAATTACACCACCTTTGATGTCGTTGATGAACTCGTAGCCTTTCGGGTTTGAACCCGGCTCCAGCGGGTACATGTCGATAACAACATGACCGTACTGACCGCGACCACCAGACTGCTTAGCGTGTTTACCTTCGATATCGGTAACTTTCGCACGAATCGCTTCGCGGTAAGCAACCTGAGGTTTACCGACGTTCGCTTCAACGTTGAATTCACGCTTCATACGGTCAACGATGATGTCGAGGTGCAGCTCACCCATACCGGCGATAATGGTCTGGTTAGATTCTTCGTCAGTCCATACACGGAAAGACGGGTCTTCTTTAGCCAGACGGCCCAGAGCCAGACCCATTTTTTCCTGGTCAGCTTTGGTTTTCGGTTCAACTGCGATGGAGATTACCGGCTCAGGGAATTCCATACGTTCCAGAATGATCGGGTGATCCGGGTCACACAGGGTGTCACCAGTGGTCACGTCTTTCAGACCGATTGCAGCCGCGATATCGCCCGCGCGAACTTCTTTGATCTCTTCACGTTTGTTGGCGTGCATCTGAACGATACGGCCAAAACGCTCACGTGCAGTTTTCACGGAGTTCAGGATGGTGTCACCGGAGTTAACCACACCAGAGTACACACGGAAGAAGGTCAGGTTACCCACGAACGGGTCGGTAGCGATTTTGAATGCCAGAGCAGCAAACGGCTCGTCATCGCTAGCATGACGCTCAGCAGGAGTATCTTTACCGTCGTCCAGAATACCGTTGATCGCAGGTACGTCGACTGGGGATGGCAGGTAATCAATTACCGCATCCAGCATCGCCTGAACACCTTTGTTCTTGAACGCAGAACCACAGGTTACCAGGATGATTTCGTTGTTCAGAACACGCTGACGCAGAGCTTTTTTGATCTCTTCTTCAGTCAGTTCTTCACCACCCAGGTATTTCTCCATCAGCTCTTCTGAAGCTTCCGCAGCGGACTCGATCAGGTTCTGGTGCCATTCTTCAGCCAGTTCCTGCATGTCTGCCGGGATATCTTCATAAGTGAAGGTTACACCTGCATCTTCTTCGTTCCAGTTGATGGCTTTCATTTTCACCAGGTCAACAACACCGGTGAACGCTTCTTCAGCGCCAATTGCCAGCTGCAGCGGAACAGGGTTCGCGCCCAGACGGGTTTTGATCTGACCAACAACTTTCAGGAAGTTCGCACCCATACGGTCCATTTTGTTAACGAACGCAATGCGCGGAACTTTATATTTGTTTGCCTGACGCCATACGGTTTCAGACTGAGGCTGAACACCACCAACTGCGCAGTAAACCATTACTGCACCATCAAGCACACGCATGGAACGTTCTACTTCGATTGTGAAGTCAACGTGCCCCGGGGTGTCGATGATGTTTACGCGATGCGGTTCGTACTGCTTAGCCATACCAGACCAGAATGCAGTAGTCGCTGCGGAGGTGATAGTAATACCACGCTCCTGCTCCTGCTCCATCCAGTCCATGGTGGCTGCGCCGTCATGAACTTCACCGATTTTATGGTTTACACCGGTGTAGAACAGAATACGTTCGGTAGTAGTGGTTTTACCGGCGTCGATGTGCGCACTGATACCGATGTTACGGTAGCGCGCGATGGGTGTTGTACGAGCCATTTGATTCCTCGTTTATCTTTTAGGCGTTCAATTTAAGTAGCCCAAAGCGGGCTGCTTACTAGAAGCGCCCGCCTGGTGACTAAAACTCCGAAGGGATTACCAACGGTAGTGTGCGAACGCCTTGTTGGCTTCTGCCATACGGTGAACGTCTTCACGTTTCTTAACTGCAGTACCTTTGTTTTCTGCAGCATCAGAAAGTTCGTTCGCCAGGCGCAGAGCCATGGATTTATCACCGCGTTTACGAGCAGCTTCAACGATCCAACGCATTGCCAGAGCATTACGACGGACCGGGCGGACTTCAACTGGTACCTGATAAGTAGAACCACCAACGCGGCGAGACTTAACTTCGACAGTCGGGCGCACGTTTTCGAGAGCTACTTCGAAAGCTTCCAGTTCGTTTTTACCAGAACGCTGAGCCAGGGTCTCCAGCGCGCTGTATACGATAGTTTCGGCAGTAGATTTTTTACCATCTACCATCAGGATATTTACAAATTTAGCCAGCAGTTCTGATCCGAACTTCGGATCCGGCAGAATTTTACGCTGACCAATGACGCGACGACGTGGCATGGAAATACTCCGTTGTTAATTCAGGATTGTCCAAAACTCTAAGAGTTTAGTTTGACATTAATATAAAACGTTTGGCCTTACTTAACGGAGAACCATTAAGCCTTAGGACGTTTCACGCCATACTTGGAGCGTGATTGCTTACGGTCTTTAACGCCGGAGCAGTCAAGCGCACCACGAACGGTGTGGTAACGAACACCCGGGAGGTCTTTTACACGACCGCCACGGATCAGGATCACGGAGTGCTCCTGCAGGTTGTGACCTTCACCACCGATGTAGGAAGTCACTTCAAAACCGTTAGTCAGACGAACACGGCAAACTTTACGCAGTGCGGAGTTCGGTTTTTTAGGGGTGGTAGTATATACACGAGTACATACGCCACGTTTCTGCGGGCATGCTTCCAGCGCAGGCACGTTGCTTTTTGCAACTTTGCGTGCACGTGGTTTGCGTACCAGCTGGTTAACTGTTGCCATTAAATAGCTCCTGGTTTTAGCTTTTGCTTCGTAAACACGTAATAAAACGACCTCATACAATATGAGGACGCAGAATTTTAGGTCGGTGTCGAAAAGGTGTCAAGAAATATACAACGATCCCACAATTACCAGGTCATCTGGCTGAGATGCTTCACCGTAAGTCTGACGAAGTCAGTATAGCCAACCCTGACGACACTGTCTGAAATTTGACCACCCAACCCGCGAGCTTTAATGTCTTCTTCCAGTACATAGACCTTAATGGAGGCATTTTGCAGACTTTCAAGGAAACGACTGCCTTCTATTGCTGCAGTGACGCTATCCTGAAGCAGTAAAAGCTCGTCATCTTCAGCAATCAGACGCAGGAGAGAGGAGAAGTCGGTTAGCCACGCAGAGCGATGTAAAATGTGCAGCATGAGAGCCTCAAAACCTCAAAATGACGTCATAGTTGCCAAGCTCACGACGCAAATCTTCCGGTTCAAGCGCCGTCGCATCAACCACAAAATTCGCCCCCTCTGCCAGGCCTCGCTCACGCAATGAGGCCGCACAAAGCCAGCATTGTTCTATATCGTACAATCCTAACAGTTTGAAAGTAGAGATATAGTCTCGCGCCAGAACGACGTCCGGTTGTTGCCCCTGGAGGATCTGGAAGACACCATCACCGATAAAGAACACGCCGAGATCTTCCGTTAATGCAGATGTCGCCAGTAAAGCATCCAGTCCTTCGCGGCCGGATGCGCTGCCGTGCGGCACAGTAGAAAAAACAAAGGCAACACGTTTCATTAAAACTGCACCACGCGATCGCACGTCAGGGATGCTTCAGCCAGCGATCCAAGACCGCTGAGAGTAAATCCTGACTGTAAATTAGCACCAGACAACCCCAGTCGTGTTGCCTCAGTCTCATCAACAACACCACGCCGCAAGGCTGCCGCTACACAGATATTCAGCGCCACACCATGCTGCTGGTGAAGCTTTTGCCAGGCTCGCACTAAATCAAATTCATCACTGGCGGGCGATGTCAGAACGTTCGCGTTATACACGCCCTCACGATAAAAGAAGACGCTACACAATTCGTGTCCTTCTTCGAGTAGCGCATGCGCAAATTGCAATGCGCTACTCGCTTGCTGTGTGCCGTAGGCGGGCCCGGTTACCATGATGGCAAAACGCATTACTTATCTTGCCCCTGGAAATCACCGCTTTTGAACTGGCGAATATAGAGGTAGACCGTGTGCTTGGAGATGTTCAGACGATCGGCAACCTGATTGATCGCATCTTTAATATCGAAGATCCCTTTCTCATACAGGTTCAGGACGATCTGACGATTCTTGGCATTGTTGGAGACGTTACGATCGGCGTTCACTTCTTCAATGGTGAACTCCAGCGTCTGGGTCACCAGATCTTCGACTGAGGACGCGAAGTTCACGGCTGATCCCACTTCCGGGGTCTCCGGCGGGATAAAGGTATTCATTATCTGCGAGAAAGGGACATCAAGGTTCATGTTGATGCACAGCAGACCAATCACGCGATGCTCACGGTTGCGAATGGCAATCGTCACCGACTTCATCAAGACACCGCTTTTCGCGCGTGTGAAATAACACTTCGACACGCTGCTATCCGCACCCGTCATATCATGCAGCATACGCAACGCAAGGTCGGTAATCGGCGAGCCAATTTTACGGCCCGTATGTTCACCGTTAGCGATGCGAATGGCCGAGCATTTCAAATCCTGCAAAGAGTGCAATACGATTTCACAATGGGAACCAATGAGCATCGCCAACCCGTCCACTACCGCTTCATAGGATTTAAGGATATCGAAGTCGGTTTGATCGAAAGGACGTTGATCCAGTAAATCTAGCTCACTGGTTTCGTTGGTTAAAAGCGACCTGGACATGAAAAAAAGCACTCCTTTTCAGGAGCCTGTCGTTATGTTGTCAGGGCAGGCTCATCACTATTATAGGGGCATCTAAAGTAATACAGCGCACAAGGCGCTTTCCAGTATTAATTATATCCTGCCGATAATAAAAAACCGCCGCCCTGTGGGCGGCGGTTTCTAATCATTTACTTTTTGCTGCTGTCTGCAGCTTTATCTGCCGGCGCAGCATCTGGCTTCGCATCTGCTTTCGGTGCCGGTTTGATATCTAACAGCTCAACATCAAAGACCAGCGTGGAGTTTGCTGGAATGCCCGGAACGCCAGTTTTACCGTATGCCAGATCCGGTGGGATAACCAGCTGGATTTTGCCGCCTTTCTTGATGTTTTTCAGACCTTCGGTCCAGCCTGGAATAACACCGTCAAGACGGAAAGAGAGCGGCTCACCACGGGTGTAAGAGTTATCAAACTCTTTACCATCAATCAGCGTACCTTTGTAGTTCACAACCACAGTATCGCTGTCTTTCGGTGCTTCACCGGTACCTTCTTTCTCTACTTTGTAGACCAGGCCAGTAGAAGAGGTTTTGACACCTTTCTCTTTAGCAAACTTAGCACGGTACTCTTTACCTTTCGCTTCGTTATCGGCCGCATCTTTTTCCATTTTCGCCTGAGCGGAAGTCTTCACGCGCGCTTCAAATGCCTGCAGAGTTTGTTCGATTTCCTGGTCAGACAGTTTGCTCTTATCTGCAAACGCATCCTGAACACCCGCGATCAACTGATCTTTATCCAGTTTGATGCCCAGTTTTTCTTGTTCTTTCAGGGAGTTTTCCATATAACGACCCAGGGACGCGCCCAGCGCGTAAGCGGCTTTTTGGTCGTCATTTTTGAATGCTGCTTTGCTGTCAGCGGTAGCGGCTGGTTTCGCAGCATCAGCAGCGAAGGTGATCGGGGCATGCAGTGCAACGGCCATTGTGGTCGCCAGCAGCGTTACTTTAAACAGTGATTTCATCCATCTCTCCAGGGCCGGGGCATCTCACCCCAGGGTTAGCTAACATAAAAACGTACTATAAAGCGTTGTAGAACAAATCAACATACAGGCACGCCCTATTATCACCACTTTTCAGACACTTTTTGTTTAAATTAGTTTCGTTGCAGAGGAATGAGTGCTGTGCAAACAGGCAAAGTTAAGTAGAATTCGCCGCAGTCCGCGATCTGCCGGAGAAAAACAGAAGAGGTTAATCATGCAGGATACAACGATGGAAACTCGCCTGGCTGAGCTGGAGAGTCGCCTGGCGTTTCAGGAAATAACCATTGAAGAGCTGAACGTAACGGTGACCGCGCATGAACTGGAAATGGCCAAACTGCGCGACCATCTGCGTCTGCTGACGGAAAAGCTCAAAGCAACGCAGCCGTCCCACATTGCGTCGCAGTCTGAAGAGACCCCGCCGCCACATTATTGAGACGTAAAAAAAGCGGGGATATCCCCGCTTTTTTGTGCCGGATGACGACGTAAACGTCTTATCCGGCCTACGGTAGGCCTGATAAGCGTAGCGCCATCAGGCAATCATACCGATTAGTGGCAACCGCAGCCGCCGCCGTTACCTTTACCGCCACCGCCGCAGCAGCCTTCGCCGCCGTGCTCGTGACCATGGTCGTGACCGTGACCACCGCAGCAACCATCGTGACCATGGTCATGATCGTGGTCATGGCCATGCGCACCGTGAACGTGGCCGTGGGCCAGCTCTTCTTCGGTCGCTTCACGGATAGCAACAACTTCTACGTTGAATTTCAGGTTCTGGCCAGCCAGCATGTGGTTACCGTCAACCACAACGTGGTCGTCTTCCACTTCGGTAATTTCTACCGGTACTGGACCCTGGTCAGTTTCCGCCAGGAAACGCATGCCAACCTGCAGTTCATCAACGCCCATGAAGACGTCTTTAGGAACGCGCTGCACCAGGTTTTCATCGTACTGACCGTATGCGTCGTTTGCGCCAACAGCAACATCGAATTTGTCGCCAACTTCATGACCGTCCAGCGCTGTTTCCAGGCCAGAAATCAGGGAACCGTGACCATGCAGGTAGTCCAGCGGTGCACTCACCGGAGACTCATCAACCAACACACCGTCTTCTGTACGTACCTGATAGGCCAGGCTGACCACCAGGTCCTTTGCTACTTTCATGATATCTCCTGAGCATGGAAAGAATAGTGGCGCAGATTGTAGCGGAATTCTGCACCCGTGTACCCTCTAGCTTAAAAAAAGCTGCGTCATATCGCTAGTCCGGATGAAAAATCCCGATCACTTGCTCCTCTTTGCGAACGTGCTCGCGCGCTTCTTTATCGGCCTCGCGCATCTGATGACCACACTTAACACACTCAACAATATCGATATTATTTTCACGCCACATCGCCAGCGAATCCTGCGCCTGGCAGGACGGACATTTTGCGCCTGCAATAAAACGTTTACGAATTGCCATGGTTATCCTCTACTCAAATTCATCCCAGCCATCCAACTGGCGCCGTTCTTTCTGCATCTCCCGCTGGAAAATTTCCTCCAGCTCACGCCGGGCCTCTCTGGCACGAGAGATTTGCACCGTATCGGTATGCATCGGGATCAATTCCCGTAGCATGCGCATATCGAGTCGACGAAAATGTAACTGGGCGCGCTGCGCCTGATGCGGATGCATCCCCAACGACACCAGCGCTTTGCGCCCCAGTTCCAGTGCGCTCGAGAAGGTTTCACGGGAAAACTGCGTGACACCTGCCTGTAATAACTCATGCGCCTCTACACGTCCGCGCGCTCGCGCAAGAATATGCAAATGCGGAAAATGTTGTTGGCACAGTTCCACCAGCTTCATCGTGTCTTCAGGTTCATTGCAGGTGATCACAATAGACTGCGCCGCCTCTGCGCCAGCGGAACGTAAAAGCTCCACCTGCGTGGCGTCACCGTAATAGACTTTATAGCCATATTTACGCATCAGATTCACCGCACTGATATCCCGCTCCAGGACGGTAATACGCATTTTGTTCGCCATCAGCAAACGGCCGATCACCTGACCAAAACGCCCAAACCCCACCACGATAACCTGCGGCTTATCGTCTTCCACCCAGGGCTGTTCATCTTCCTCATCCGGGCCGTTGAACTGGCGAGAGAGCCATTTATCAATCAGCTTCATCAACAGTGGCGTGGTCATCATCGACAGCGTGACGGTTACCAGCAAAAGTGCCATTTGATCGCCCTGAAACAGCCGCTGGGAAGATGCCGTTGAAAAAAGCACGAAGGCAAATTCTCCGCCCTGGCTTAGCACCCCCGCAAATTGCATCCGCTCCGAGCTTCTCATGCCATTCAGCCGCGCCAACACATAGAGCACCAGCGTCTTCACGATGACCAGTACCATCACGCTCGCCACTACCCACAAAATATGGGTATAAAGCACGCCAAGGTTAAGTGACATCCCCACCGAGATGAAAAATAACCCGAGCAAAAGCCCTTTAAAGGGATCAATCGCCGTTTCCAGTTCATGTCGATATTCGCTTTCCGCCAGCAGCACGCCAGCGATAAACGTTCCCAGCGCCATCGACAGGCCCAGCGCATCCATAAACAACGCAGAGCCCAATACCAGCAGCAACGTGGCCGCGGTAAACACTTCCCGCACGCCGGACCCCGCAATAAAGCGAAAGACAGGACGCAGCAGATAGCGTCCGCCAATCAACATGCCAGCAAAAGCCAACACCTTCATGCCCACTTTGATCCAGTCAAAATGCTCATCGGCTGATCCTGCTAACAGCGGAACCAGCGCCAACGCGGGGATCACCGCCAAATCCTGGAACAACAGCACTGAAAAGCCCAGTTGTCCGGATTCACTGCGGTTCATCCCTTTTTCCCGCATCAGCTGTAACGCCATTGTCGTCGATGACATCGCCAAACCAATCCCACCGACTACCGCCGCCTGCCAGGAATAGTCAGTGAGCATCAATAACCCTGCCAGGACAAGCGCGCTAAGTAACACCTGCGCGGCACCGACACCAAAAATTGAACGCCGCAATTGCCATAGTTTAGCCGGGTTAAGTTCCAGCCCGATGATGAACATCAGGAAGACCACGCCCAGCTCAGAGAAGTGCAGAATTTCATCCACATCGCTGATGAAGCCAAGTCCCCATGGGCCAATAGCGATCCCCGCCAGCAAATAGCCCAACACCGGCCCAATACCCAGCCGCGATGCCAACGGCACCGCAGCCACCGCCGCGAAGAGGAACAGCACTCCCGCCGTCAATAAATCAGAACCTTCCATCAGCGGCCTCCCACAGGAATCGGATTCGCCAGCCAGTCACCATACGCTTTAGCATGGCTGTCCAGCTCCTGCTTCGTTTGCCGTCTGGCCCAGTAAACGATGATGGGACTCATCCAGTGCATCCGGCACATTCCTGCCGTCAGCTCAAAAGGACGTAACACATCACTCATCGGATAGCGGTTCAGCGCGTCATACCGATACGCACTTTCCGGCTCACCAGTGGTGATCACACTCCGCCAGTACTTTCCCGCCAGTTGGTTCCCTCCGGGGCCACTGGCAAACCCGCGGCTCAGTACGCGGTCAAGCCACTCCTTTAGCAGGGCCGGGCAGCTATAGGTATAGAGCGGATGCTGAAAAACAATCACGTCATGCTCACGCAGCAATTCCTGCTCGTGCGAAATATCGATAAAAAAATCAGGATAGTGCGCGTAAAGATCGTGCACGGTAACATTATTGAGCTGCATGGCCGGTTTAAGCAGAACCCGGTTCGCGACCGAGTCCTGAGATTCCGGATGGGCATACAGCAGCAACACTTTCGCTGGCTGGGACATCATCCCCCTCCCGGTTTTGTCTTTTGTCTATTTTCGGCGTTTTGGGCTACCATTGCGCCTCGGTGCGGCAAATGGCCCACACATTACATTATCATAATGATAAATTAACATAGTCTGAACATACGGCGCCTTATGATTGTTTTCTCATCGTTACAAATTCGTCGCGGCGTGCGCGTCTTGCTGGACAATGCCACGGCCACCATTAATCCTGGGCAGAAGGTTGGCCTGGTGGGTAAAAATGGCTGCGGTAAATCTACCCTGCTGGCATTGCTGAAAAATGAAATCAGCGCTGACGCCGGCGGATTTACGTTTCCGGGAAACTGGCAACTCGCATGGGTGAATCAGGAAACGCCTGCGTTACCACAGCCAGCGCTGGAATACGTGATTGATGGCGACCGCGAATATCGTCAACTGGAAGCCCAGTTAAACGATGCCAACGAACGTAACGATGGACACGCCATTGCCACCGTACACGGAAAGCTGGACGCCATAGACGCCTGGACCATTCGCTCACGCGCGGCCAGCCTGCTGCACGGTCTCGGTTTCTCTAACGAGCAGCTCGACCGCCCGGTCAGCGATTTCTCCGGTGGCTGGCGTATGCGCCTCAACCTGGCCCAGGCGCTGATTTGCCGTTCAGACCTGCTGCTGCTCGATGAACCCACCAACCACCTCGATCTCGACGCGGTAATCTGGCTGGAAAGATGGTTGAAAAGCTATCAGGGCACACTGATTTTGATTTCCCACGACCGTGACTTCCTCGATCCGGTGGTGGATAAAATTATTCATATCGAACAGCAAACCATGTTCGAGTACACCGGCAACTACAGCGCGTTTGAAATCCAGCGTGCGACCCGCCTTGCACAACAACAAGCGATGTACGAAAGCCAGCAAGAGCGCGTGGCGCATCTGCAAAGCTATATCGATCGTTTCCGCGCAAAAGCAACCAAGGCAAAACAGGCGCAGAGCCGTATCAAAATGCTGGAGCGCATGGAGCTTATCGCGCCAGCCCATGTCGATAACCCGTTCCATTTCAGCTTCCGTGAACCGGAAAGCCTGCCTAACCCACTGCTGAAAATGGAAAAAGTGAGTGCTGGCTACGGCGATCGCACAATCCTCGATTCCATCAAACTGAATCTGGTGCCGGGTTCCCGCATTGGCCTGTTAGGCCGCAACGGTGCGGGCAAATCAACGCTGATCAAGCTGCTGGCCGGCGAACTGGCCCCTATCAGTGGCGAAATTGGCCTGGCGAAAGGCATCAAGCTGGGCTACTTCGCGCAGCATCAACTGGAATTTTTGCGCGCTGATGAATCCCCCATTCAGCACCTGGCACGTATGGCGCCACAAGAGCTCGAACAGAAACTGCGTGATTACCTCGGTGGATTCGGCTTCCAGGGCGATAAAGTCAGCGAAGAAACCCGACGTTTCTCCGGCGGTGAAAAAGCACGTCTGGTGTTGGCACTGATCGTCTGGCAGCGCCCGAACCTGCTGCTGCTTGATGAACCGACCAACCACCTGGATCTGGACATGCGCCAGGCACTGACCGAAGCGCTAATCGATTTCGAAGGCGCACTGGTTGTGGTATCGCACGATCGCCACTTGATCCGCTCCACCACCGATGATCTCTATCTGGTGCACGACAAAAAAGTCGAGCCGTTTGATGGCGATCTGGAAGATTACCAGCAGTGGCTGAGCGACGTGCAAAAACAAGAAAATCAGAGCGACGAACCAGCAAAAGAGAGCGTTAACAGCGCCCAGGCGCGTAAGGACCAGAAACGCCGCGAAGCCGAGCTACGCAGCCTGACACAACCGCTGCGTAAAGAGATTACCCGTCTGGAAAAAGAGATGGAGAAGCTACACGCACAGCTGGCACAGGCTGAAGAGAAGCTCGGTGATAGCGAACTGTACGACCAAAGTCGTAAAGCTGAGCTCACGGCATGCCTGCAACAACAGGCAAGCGCGAAGTCCGGGCTGGAAGAGTGTGAGATGGCCTGGCTGGATGCGCAGGAACAGCTTGAGCAGATGCTGGCCGAGTAGCCCTGATTGTCGGATAAGGCGAAACCGCCATCCGGCGTCGGAGTTGATAATGCCTGATGGCGACGTTCGCGCGTCTTATCAGGCCTATGTTTCGGCCCGTAGTTGCGCTCCAGGCTCGCGTAACCTGCTGACTGACTGGCGACAAAATCACATATTGGCTAACCCGCACGCGCTGTGCGCGGTATAGTTATTCTTTCCGATTATTAATTGCTCTGGTGTTATGGTTGAAATCACATCCACAGAAATGACCCCACCTACCGACGATTCGCGAGAATTCCGCCCGATGCGTGGTATCAGTAACCGTCATCTACAGACGATGCTGCCGCGTTTAATACGCCGTAAGGTGAAGTTCGATGCCCATTGGCAGCGTCTGGAATTACCCGATGGTGACTTTGTCGACCTGGCATGGAGCGAAGATCCACAGCAGGCCAAACATAAGCCGCGCCTGGTGGTTTTTCACGGTCTGGAAGGAAGCCTGAACAGTCCGTACGCGCATGGCCTGATTGAAGCGGCGCAAAAGCGCGGCTGGCTCGGTGTAGTGATGCATTTTCGTGGCTGTAGCGGTGAGCCAAATCGCCTGAATCGTATTTATCACTCTGGTGAAACAGAAGATGGCACCTGGTTTTTAAACTGGCTGGAGCGCGAGTTTGGACGCGTTCCAACCGCTGCAGTAGGTTATTCGCTCGGTGGGAATATGCTGGCCTGCCTGCTGGCGAAAGAAGGGAACACGATCCCCATTGATGCGGCAGTTATCGTCTCTGCACCGTTTGTGCTGGAAGCGTGTAGTTATCACATGGAGAAGGGTTTCTCCCGCGTCTACCAGCGCTACCTGCTCAATCTGCTGAAAGCCAACGCCTCACGGAAACTGGAAGCGTATCCGGGGTCGCTGCCAGTGAGCCTCGCGCAATTAAAATCCCTGCGTCGTATTCGCGATTTCGACGATTTGATCACGGCTAAAATCCACGGTTTTGCTGATGCTATAGATTACTATCGTCAGTGCAGCGCCATGCCACTGTTGAATCGGATCGCCAAACCGACGCTGATTATCCACGCCAAAGACGATCCGTTTATGGATAGCCATGTCATCCCACAACCCGAGAATCTGCCCCCACAGGTGGAGTATCAACTCACCGAGCACGGTGGACACGTCGGATTTATTGGTGGCACGTTACGTCGCCCTGAGATGTGGCTGGAATCGCGTATTCCAGACTGGCTGACAACATATCTGGAGGCATCATCATGATGATTCCCTGGCAAGACATCTCCCCGGACGCGCTGGATAACCTGATTGAAAGCTTTGTCTTGCGCGAAGGCACCGATTATGGTGAACATGAACGCTCGCTCGAACAAAAAGTCGCCGACGTCAAACGCCAACTACAATCAGGTGAAGCTGTGCTGGTGTGGTCCGAACTGCATGAAACGGTCAACATAATGCCGAGGAAACAGCTTCACGAGTAATCCGCTGCCGACGGCTGACTATAATAAAAAACCAACCTATTTATGGAGTTGTTATGTCTGCCAAACATCCGGTGATTGCGGTAACAGGATCCAGTGGCGCGGGGACCACCACCACCAGCCTCGCGTTTCGTAAAATTTTCGCACAGTTAAATCTGCGTGCCGCCGAGGTGGAAGGTGACAGTTTTCATCGTTATACCCGCCCGGAAATGGATATGGCGATCCGCAAAGCGCGCGACGCCGGACGACACATCAGCTACTTCGGCCCTGAAGCGAATGACTTTGGCCTGCTCGAACAAACCTTCATTGAGTACGGCCAGACGGGAAAAGGACAGTCGCGTAAATATCTGCATACCTATGATGAAGCCGTTCCATGGAACCAGGTTCCGGGCACATTCACCCCATGGCAACCGCTTCCTGAACCTACTGATGTACTGTTCTATGAAGGATTGCACGGCGGCGTCGTTACACCACAACAAAATGTGGCACGGCATGTCGATCTGCTTGTGGGTGTTGTCCCTATTGTGAACCTGGAGTGGATCCAGAAACTCACCCGCGATACCAGCGAACGCGGGCATTCACGTGAAGCGGTAATGGACTCGGTCGTTCGTTCAATGGACGATTATATCAATTACATTACGCCGCAGTTTTCCCGCACGCATATTAACTTCCAGCGAGTGCCCACCGTCGACACCTCCAACCCCTTTGCGGCAAAGAGTATTCCGTCACTGGATGAGAGCTTTGTAGTGATTCATTTTCGTAATCTGGAAGGCATCGATTATCCCTGGCTGCTGGCTATGCTGCAGGGTTCATTCATTTCCCATATCAATACATTAGTCGTGCCGGGCGGCAAGATGGGGCTGGCGATGGAATTGATCATGCTGCCATTGGTGCAGAGGCTGATGGAAGGTAAAAAGATAGAGTGATGTATGGGATGTTCCCGATGGCGCTACGCTTATCGGGCCTACGAGTCGGTATCGTTATGTAGGCCGGATAAGGCTACGCCGCCATCCGGCATCATATGTTAAGCAGCAATCACTTCGTAGGAATGGGTGATATTCACCGCTTTTTCCAGCATCAACGCCACGGAGCAATATTTCTCAGCAGAAAGATCAACCGCCCGAGACACAGACGCATCTTTCAGATCGCGACCCGTCACGATGAAATGCAGATTGATGTGGGTAAACAGACGCGGTGCTTCTTCACGGCGCTCAGAGGTGAGCTTCACTTCGCAGTTGGTGACATCCTGGCGTCCCTTTTGCAGAATGGACACGACATCAATGGCGCTACACCCCCCTGCCGCCATTAATACCATCTCCATCGGGCTCGGCGCTTTATCACCAGAGTTACCGTCCATCAAAATTTGGTGGCCTGAGGCGGACTCACCGAGGAAGGTTAACCCCTCAACCCACTTTACACGCGCTTGCATATTTCGTAACTCCAATGTTTCAATTTTCCTGACAGATTACGCGTACATAACAATTCTCGCAATGGAAGGCGACCTGCGTCATGCTGAAGCGAGACACCAGGAGACACACGGCGAAAGCTATGCTAAAACAGTCGGGATGCTACAGTAATACATTGACGTACTGCATGTATGCAGAGGACATCACATTACAGGCTGCAATCTATTTTTAGCAGCCCCCTTCCCAGGTAGCGGGAAGCACATTTTTGCAACCCCAGAGACAGCGTCGTGTTCTGGCTCTGGAGACAGCTTATAACAGAGGATAACCGCGCATGGTGCTTGGCAAACCGCAAACAGACCCGACTCTCGAATGGTTCTTGTCTCATTGCCATATTCATAAGTACCCATCGAAGAGCACGCTGATTCACCAGGGTGAAAAAGCGGAAACGTTGTATTACATCGTTAAAGGCTCAGTGGCAGTGCTGATCAAAGATGAAGAAGGGAAAGAAATGATCCTCTCTTATCTGAATCAGGGCGATTTTATTGGTGAATTAGGCCTCTTCGAAGAAGGCCAGGAACGTAGCGCCTGGGTACGTGCCAAAACCGCATGTGAAGTCGCTGAAATTTCCTACAAAAAATTTCGCCAATTAATCCAGGTCAACCCAGATATTCTGATGCGCCTGTCTTCTCAGATGGCTCGTCGTCTGCAGGTAACGTCTGAAAAAGTGGGCAACCTTGCCTTCCTCGACGTAACCGGTCGTATCGCCCAGACTCTGCTGAATCTGGCGAAACAGCCTGACGCGATGACCCACCCGGATGGCATGCAGATTAAAATCACCCGTCAGGAAATTGGCCAGATCGTTGGCTGTTCCCGTGAAACCGTTGGTCGTATCCTGAAGATGCTGGAAGATCAGAACCTGATCTCCGCACATGGTAAGACCATCGTCGTCTACGGCACGCGTTAATCCCATCGACATGGCGTGTTACGTAGTAATGCGCCATTTTTGTTTGCTCCGATGTGGCGAAGACTGATTTATCACCCCGAGATCAACTACGCACTACGACAGACGCTGGTGCTATGTTTACCTGTGGCTGTCGGTCTTATCATTGGTCAGCTTCATCTGGGACTGTTGTTCTCCCTCGTCCCTGCCTGTTGCAATATTGCGGGTCTTGATACCCCACATAAGCGCTTTTTCAAACGCTTAGTGATTGGCGCGTCGCTGTTTGCCGGCTGCAGCCTGATAATGCAGTTACTGCTGGCACAGACTATACCCCTGCCGCTGATCCTCACCGGCCTGACGCTGATTCTCGGTGTGACTGCTGAGCTAAGCCCGTTGCATGCACGACTTCTGCCCGCCTCACTGATCGCGGCGATTTTCACACTGAGTCTGGCCGGGAACATGCCCGTCTGGGAGCCATTGCTGATCTACGCGCTGGGGACAGTATGGTACGGCCTGTTTAACTGGTTCTGGTTCTGGATGTGGCGTGAACAACCGCTGCGCGAATCACTCAGTTTGTTGTACCGCGAATTAGCCGATTACTGTGAGGCCAAATACAGCATGTTGACCCAGCATGCCGATCCCGAAAAAGCGCTACCCCCCCTGCTGGTCCGTCAACAGAAAGCCGTGGATCTGATTACCCAGTGCTACCAGCAAATGCACATGCTGTCGGCACATCACAATAATGAATACAAACGCTTGCTACGTGTTTTCCAGGAAGCGCTGGATTTACAGGAGCATATTTCCGTCAGCCTGCATCAACCCGAAGAAGTGCAGAAACTGGTTGAACGTAGTCATGCTGAACAGGTGATTCGCTGGAATGCTCGCACCGTTGCGGAACGTCTACGCGTACTGGCCGATGACATTTTGTATCACCGTTTGCCGACGCGTTTTTCGATGGAAAAGCAGATCGGCACCCTGGAGAAGATTGCCCGGCAGCACCCGGATAATCCGGTGGGACAATTTTGCTACTGGCATTTCAGCCGCATTGCCCGCGTGCTGCGTACCCAACGCCCACTGTATGCCCGGGATTTGATGGCTGATAAACAGCGTCGATTACCGTTAATTCCTGCACTGAAAAACTATTTGTCGTTGAAATCTCCGGCGCTGCGTAACGCCGGACGCATCAGCGTCATGTTGAGTATTGCAAGCCTAATGGGTAGCGCTTTACACCTGCCAAAACCTTACTGGATCCTGATGACGATACTGTTCGTCACGCAAAATGGCTACGGCGCAACCCGGGTGCGTATTTTACACCGCTCGGTGGGCACGCTTGTCGGACTGGTCATTGCCGGCGTCACGTTGCACTTTCATATTCCTGAGGGCTTCACGCTGGCAGCTATGCTGCTGATAACCCTGGTGAGCTATCTGATCATCCGTAAAAACTACGGCTGGGCCACCGTGGGCTTTACGGTCACAGCGGTATATACCCTACAGTTACTCACGTTGAACGGGGAACAGTTTATCGTGCCCCGGTTTGTCGACACCGTAATCGGCTGTTTGATCGCCTTTGGCGGTACGCTCTGGCTATGGCCGCAATGGCAGAGTGGTTTACTACGTAAGAACGCTCACGATGCGCTAGGAGCAGATCAAGAAGCCATCCGCCTAATCCTCAGCAACGATCCGCAGGCCACGCCGTTGGCGTATCAGCGCATGCGGGTCAATCAGGCGCAAAACACGTTGTTTAACTCCTTAAACCAGGCCATGCAGGAACCCGGGTTTAACTCGCACTATCTGGCAGATATGAAACTGTGGGTTACACACAGCCAGTTCATCGTCGAGCACATCAATGCAATGACTACCCTGGCAAGGGAGCACACGATGTTGACGCCGGATCTGGCGCAGCGATATCTGGAATCCTGCGAAATTGCACTCCAGCGCTGTCAACAGCGGCTGGAATATGACGGACCGGGAAGTTCTGGTGATGTGAATATTCTCGAATCACCAGAGATGCTCTCACACGGCCCATTAAGTACGCTTGAGCAGCATCTACAACGAATACTGGGGCATCTTAACACCATGCACACCATCTCTTCTGTTGCCTGGCGCCAGCGACCGCACCACGGTATCTGGCTGAGCCGCCGACTGCGGGACATGAAGGGTTAAGAGATTTGCCGGATACGCTACGCTTATCCGGCCTACGAATCACACCTTACCCTGTAGGCCGGATAAGGCGCTCGCGCCGCCATCCGGCAATCAGCCCACCACTTTCGCTACCGCTTGGGCAAAACGCTGCATCCCTTCATCGATATCAGCCTGCTCTACCACCAGCGACGGCGCAAAACGCATCACGTCTGGCCCGGCGTTTAGCACCATCACCCCTTCGTGAGCAGCAGCGTAGAGGAAATCACGCGCACGACCTTTAAATTGCGGCTTCAACTCAGCGCCAATCAACAGTCCCATGCCGCGAATATCGCTGAAAATATCAAACTGCTGATCAATTTTCTGCAAATGCTGCACAAAGGCATGGCGTTTGGCCTGAATACCTTCCAGCACTTCCGGGGTGTTAATAACATCGAACGCCGCTCCCGCAACCGCGCAGGCCAGCGGGTTACCGCCGTAGGTCGAACCGTGCGAGCCAACATGGAACGCGGAGGCTATCTCCAGCGTCGTCAGTACCGCGCTCACCGGGAATCCACCGCCAAGAGCTTTAGCACTGGTCAGGATATCCGGCGTCACGCCGTAGTGCATATACGCAAACAGGTCACCGGTACGCCCCATCCCACACTGCACTTCATCAAACACCAGCAGCGCCTGATGTTGATCGCACAGTTCGCGCAGCCCCTGCAGGAATTCTGACGTGGCAGCGGTAACCCCTCCCTCACCCTGAATAGGCTCAACCACCACCGCACAGGTATGATCATCCATCACCGCTTTTACGGCATGCAGATCGTTAAACGGTACATGGATGATATCCGCGGGCTTTGGTCCAAAGCCATCAGAGTATTTCGGCTGCCCACCCACGGAAACGGTAAACAGCGATCGACCGTGAAACGCATTATGGAAGGCGATAATTTTAGTTTTGAATGGGCTATGGCGCACACAGGCGTAATGGCGTGCCAGCTTAAAGGCGGTTTCGTTAGCTTCGGTACCGGAGTTCATGAACAACACGCGTTCAGCGAAAGTGGCATCAATGATTTTGCGGCCTAAACGCAACGCCGGCTCATTGGTGAACACGTTACTGGTATGCCACAGAGTTTCACCCTGGGTTTTTAATGCCTCGACCAGTGCCGGATGGCAATGCCCTAACGCGGTCACTGCAATGCCGCCCGCGAAATCAACGTACTCTTTACCCTGTTGATCCCAGACTCGACTTCCTTTCCCCTTTACCGGGATAAACTCTGCCGGTGCATAAATCGGCAGAATCACTTCATCGAATGTTGCGCGCGTAATTGCAGTTTGTTCAGTTGCCATGTCATTACCACCCTGTTAAGCAGAAATGCTAGTGAAATTATAATCACAAAATATGAATAAAAAATCACTGAATAGCAACCATAAATCACCGGTTAAGGAAATTAGCCAGCAGTTGATGCCCCTGATCGCTGAGGATGCTCTCCGGGTGAAATTGCACCCCTTCCATATCCCACTCCCGGTGACGAATGCCCATAATCTCCTGCGTTTCACTCCACGCCGTCACTTCAAAGCACTCAGGCAACGTCTCAGGTGCGACCACCAACGAATGGTAGCGCGTCACCGTTAGCGGATTTGCCAATCCCTGAAAAACACCTTGCCCGGTATGCGTAATGGGTGAAGTCTTACCGTGCATCACTTTCGCCGCCCGCACGACGGTCGCGCCAAAGGCTTGTGCCATTGCCTGATGGCCCAGACAAACGCCCAGCATAGGGATCTTATCCGCATAATGACGAATGACATCCAGCGAGATGCCCGCATCATCCGGCGTGCATGGCCCCGGGGAAATGACGATTTTCTGCGCATTCAGCGCATCAATTTGCGCCAGCGTCAGCGCGTCGTTGCGTCTGACAAGGACATCTGCGCCCAGTTCGCAGAAGTATTGATACAGGTTCCAGGTAAAAGAATCGTAGTTATCGATAAGCAGGATCATGGCGGCTCCGGTACAGAAGAACCGCGCTATTCTACTCAGTTTCCAGGGCTTCGCTTACCACTTTACGAAATATCGCCTGCAGTGCGGACAGGTCACCCATGGCGCCGCTTTGATTTGCCTGGTTCCACTCCTCAACCTGAATGCCCTCCCAGTTGAGTATATACCCGGCATGAATCGCCAGCTGTTCGAAGAAAATACGCTGCGCCAGACCACTGCCGATGCGAAACGGGTGCAGCACGTTAATTTCACAGTAGTAGTGTGCGAGGCGGTCCACAAACTTTTCTGGCGGCAATCCCACCAGCCAGGACTCGTCTTCCAGGTCCTGCATCAACACGTTGCCCTCTTTCTCTATCCAGGCAAAATGGCAGAAAGGTGTGTCGCCCTGATAAATATCCACTTCGCGTAGCTTGCCAGCCCAGTCGAAAATATCCTGATAAAGCTGGCGATGAATAGCGCACAGGTAGGGTAAACCTCGAACTAACGGCCCCAGTTCAATCGTGGCAGCACGCAGCGCCGTCAATTCATAAGCTGCCTGCGCCAGACGCTGCGCCTGATGAACCCCCAGCCGGTTACGCATAACGTTCAGCCCGGGATACAAATAGGGGTCACGTCCATCACCGAATTTATCGCTCATAGTGCCTCCGCAATTCCTCAAGACGCGCCAGGGCGTCTTCAGCGCTCAGAGTAACCCGTGGAATATCCACGCCTTCCAGTCGCCGGCTTGCCTGGAAATTGGCATTTCGCAGTTGCGCCCAGAGCCTGGACTTTTGTTTATCGGTGAGTTTTTTCACGTGACCTCCCTGAATGAGCCGACACTTGCCACAAGTATAAGCAGCAATTTCGGGTTACGCAGAGAGGGGGGAGAACGCGGGCAGGGACTACCCGCGCAAAATAGGCTTACGGCAGGACTTTAGCGGAAAGGATAACAATCGGTTTTGACGGAACATTCTGGTAAGGACCGACATCGTGGGTCTGTACCTGCGCAATCTTGTCCGCAACATCCATACCTTTCACAACTTTACCGAACACGGCGTAACCAAAGTCACGCTGGCCATGATCGAGGAATGCATTGTCCGCAATGTTGATAAAGAACTGGCTGGTCGCACTGTCTTTATCCGCAGTACGCGCCATAGCAATCGTGCCTCGGGTGTTACGCAGCCCGTTATCCGCTTCATTCTTGATTGGCGGGTTAGGTTTTTTCTGCTGCATCTGCTCGTTAAACCCACCACCCTGCACCATAAATCCCGGGATCACACGGTGGAACGTGGTGTTGTTATAGAAACCGCTGTTGACATAATCGACAAAGTTTTGCACTGAAACCGGGGCTTTCTGGCTGTTCAGTTCCAGTTCAATGTTACCGGCAGAGGTTGTCAGCAGAACGTGCGGATCCCCTTTCGCTGCCAGCGCTGCGGGAGAGATAGCAGAAAGAGCGAAAACAGCTGCAACAGCCGCCAGAGTCGATTTGAGCATGAGATTTCCTTAAACGAGAGCAGAAACTAAAGCAAGTGGATTGATTCTAAAGAGCCTTCATGAACAAGGCCATCCCTTTACCTAATTTTACGTACTTGAAACAAATGTAACCTCATAGCCGGAAATACCTATGTGATCACGATCACATACAAAAATGTAACAGGCTCAGTAATTACCAAAAAATATTTAAATACATCACTAAAACGCCTAAAATCTGCCCGCTCACGGCGCCGTTAATGCGCCTTACACTTCTATACAGGCCAGTCATGACTAACAGCAATCGCATTAAGCTCACATGGATTAGCTTTCTCTCCTACGCCCTGACAGGTGCGTTGGTAATTGTCACCGGGATGGTGATGGGAAACATCGCGGATTATTTCCATTTGCCCGTTTCCAGCATGAGTAACACCTTCACCTTCCTGAACGCAGGTATCCTGATCTCTATTTTTCTGAATGCCTGGCTGATGGAAATCGTGCCGCTGAAAACGCAATTGCGTTTTGGCTTCATCCTGATGGTATTGGCAATCGCCGGGCTGATGCTCAGCCATAGCCTGGCGTTGTTCTCTGCGGCAATGTTTGTGCTGGGACTGGTGAGTGGTATCACCATGTCGATTGGTACGTTCCTGGTGACTCAGATGTATGAAGGTCGCCAGCGTGGCTCCCGCCTGCTGTTTACCGACTCCTTCTTCAGCATGGCGGGCATGATTTTCCCCATGGTTGCGGCCTTCCTGCTCGCGCGCAGCATTGAATGGTACTGGGTCTATGCTTGTATCGGCCTGGTATATGTCGCCATTTTCCTGCTGACCTTCGGCTGCGAATTCCCGGCGCTGGGCAAACATGCACAACAGTCAGATGCACCGGCCGTGAAAGAAAAATGGGGCATTGGCGTGCTGTTCCTGGCGATTGCGGCGCTGTGTTACATCCTCGGTCAGCTTGGTTTTATCTCCTGGGTTCCGGAATACGCCAAGAGCCTGGGCATGAGCCTGAACGATGCCGGTAAACTGGTTAGTGACTTCTGGATGTCTTACATGGTCGGCATGTGGGCGTTTAGCTTTATTCTGCGTTTCTTCGATTTGCAGCGTATTCTGACCGTACTGGCAGGGCTGGCCACCGTGCTGATGTATCTGTTCATCACCGGTACGCCAGAGCATATGCCGTGGTTCATTCTGACACTGGGCTTCTTCTCCAGCGCGATTTATACCACCATTATTACCCTTGGTTCTCAGCAGACCAAAGTTGCCTCACCTAAACTGGTTAACTTTGTGCTGACCTGCGGCACCATTGGTACCATGCTCACCTTCGTCGTCACCGGTCCTATCGTGGCGCACAGTGGCCCATTAGCCGCATTACAGACTGCGAACGGACTGTATGCCGTGGTGTTCGTGATGTGCTTTATCCTTGGGTTCGTCACGCGTCATCGCCTGCATAACGCACCAGCAACGCATTAATCTCAGTGCCGGAGGGCGCTTCGCTTGCCCGGCCTACACACTGCCGGATGGTGTCTGCGCCATCCGGCCTATTCTCATACCCTCTTCTTTCGCTGGCGATGTCGGCCCAAACACACTAAAACCCCTCAATTTGTATGCTAATTGTACAAATATGAAAAGCCTGTCAATTCCGTCACTTATAAAAATGCTGACAAATCAGTTATATACCTCTTAAGGAGTATATAAGGCCGAATTTGATTTGTATCAATAAGCGCGGTTGCTGAATCGTTAAGGTAGGCAGTAATAGAAAAGAAATCGAGGCAAAAATGAGCAAAGTCAGACTCGCTATTATCGGTAATGGTATGGTCGGCCATCGCTTTATTGAGGATCTTCTTGATAAATCCGACGCTGCCAATTTTGATATTACCGTCTTCTGTGAAGAACCCCGCAAAGCGTACGACCGCGTACACCTGTCATCCTACTTCTCTCACCACACAGCTGAAGAGCTTTCTCTGGTGCGTGAAGGGTTCTATGAGAAGCATGGCGTTAAGGTGTTAGTCGGTGAACGTGCAATTACCATCAACCGCCAGGAGAAGGTAATCCACTCCAGCGCGGGCCGTACGGTCTATTACGACAAGCTGATCATGGCGACCGGCTCCTATCCGTGGATCCCACCGATTAAAGGTTCCGAAACCCAGGACTGCTTCGTTTACCGTACCATCGAAGATCTCAACGCCATTGAGGCTTGCGCCCGCCGTAGCAAACGCGGTGCCGTCGTCGGTGGTGGCCTGTTAGGTCTGGAAGCCGCCGGAGCGCTGAAAAGCCTGGGCGTGGAAACCCACGTGATTGAATTCGCCCCCATGCTGATGGCTGAACAGCTGGATCATATGGGTGGCGAGCAGTTACGTCGCAAAATTGAAAGCATGGGCGTGCGTGTGCACACCAGCAAAAACACCAAAGAGATCGTCCAGGAAGGCACCGAAGCGCGCAAAACCATGCGTTTTGCCGACGGCAGCGAGCTGGAAGTTGATTTCATCGTCTTCTCCACCGGTATTCGCCCACGCGACAAACTGGCAACCCAGTGCGGTCTGGACGTCGCTCCGCGCGGCGGCATCGTCATTAACGACAGCTGCCAGACATCTGACCCGGATATCTATGCGATTGGCGAATGCGCCAGCTGGAACAACCGCGTATATGGTCTGGTCGCGCCGGGTTACAAAATGGCCCAGGTCGCTGTGGATCATATCCTCGAAACTGAAAACGCTTTCGAAGGTGCGGATCTCAGCGCCAAACTGAAGTTGCTCGGCGTAGATGTTGGCGGAATTGGCGACGCGCACGCGCGCACACCGGGTGCCCGTAGCTATGTCTATCTCGATGAAAGCAAAGAAGTCTACAAACGCCTCATCGTGAGTGAAGATAACAAAACCCTGCTGGGTGCGGTTCTGGTCGGTGATACCAGCGATTACGGCAACCTGCTACAGCTGGTGCTGAACGCCATCGAACTGCCGGAAAACCCGGACTCGCTGATTCTGCCAGCGCACGCAGGCAGCGGTAAACCATCAATCGGCGTGGATAAACTCCCGGACAGCGCGCAGATTTGTTCCTGCTTCGACGTCACTAAAGGCATGCTGATTGCCGCGATCAACAAAGGTTGTCACACCGTTGCGGCGCTGAAAGCCGAAACCAAAGCCGGTACCGGCTGCGGCGGGTGTATCCCGCTGGTGACCCAGGTCCTGAACGCCGAACTGGCGAAACAGGGTATCGAAGTGAATAACAACCTGTGTGAACACTTCCCGTATTCACGTCAGGAACTGTTCCACCTGATCCGCGTAGAAGGCATTAAAACCTTCGAAGAATTGCTGGCTAAACACGGTAAAGGTTACGGCTGCGAAGTGTGTAAACCCACCGTTGGCTCCCTGCTGGCCTCCTGCTGGAATGAATACATTCTTAAACCACAGCATACCCCGCTGCAGGACACTAACGACAACTTCCTGGCGAATATCCAGAAAGACGGCACCTATTCCGTGATCCCGCGTTCTGCGGGTGGCGAAATTACCCCTGAAGGCCTGGTGGCCGTGGGCCGTATCGCCCGTGAGTTTAACCTGTACACCAAGATCACCGGCTCCCAGCGTATTGGGCTGTTCGGCGCACAAAAAGATGATCTGCCGGAAATCTGGCGTCAGTTGATTGAAGCCGGTTTCGAAACGGGTCATGCATACGCCAAAGCGCTACGTATGGCGAAAACCTGTGTAGGCAGCACCTGGTGCCGTTATGGTGTTGGCGATAGCGTTGGCTTCGGCGTCGAGCTGGAAAACCGCTACAAGGGCATTCGTACACCGCACAAAATGAAGTTTGGTGTTTCTGGCTGTACCCGCGAATGTGCGGAAGCCCAGGGTAAAGACGTCGGTATCATCGCCACCGAGAAAGGCTGGAACCTGTACGTTTGTGGTAACGGCGGGATGAAACCTCGTCATGCAGACCTGCTGGCGGCCGATGTCGATCGTGAAACGCTGCTCAAGTATCTTGACCGCTTTATGATGTTCTATATCCGTACTGCGGACAAACTGACCCGTACTGCACCGTGGTTAGATAACCTGGAAGGCGGTATCGAGTATCTGAAGTCCGTCATCATCGACGACAAACTGGGCCTGAACCAGCACCTGGAAGAAGAGATGGCCCGTCTGCGTGAAGCGGTAGTGTGTGAGTGGACAGAAACGGTCAACACGCCGTCCGCGCAGGTTCGTTTCAAACACTTTATCAACAGCGATCAACGCGATCCGAATGTTCAGGTTGTCCCTGAGCGCGAACAACATCGTCCGGCTACGCCTTATGAGCGTATTCCGGTGACTCTGGTGGAGGAAAACGCATGAGCCAGTGGAAAAACATCTGCAAAATCGATGACATTCTGCCTGCGACAGGCGCCTGCGCCCTGTTAGGTACTGAGCAGGTTGCTATTTTTCGCCCGTATCACAGCGATCAGGTGTTTGCGATCAGCAATATCGACCCATTCTTTGAGTCCAGCGTACTGTCGCGTGGGTTGATTGCTGAACATCAGGGTGAGCTGTGGGTCGCCAGTCCGCTCAAAAAACAGCGTTTTCGCTTAAGCGACGGTCTGTGCATGGAAGACGAACAGTTTTCCGTGAAGCATTACGAAGCCCGAGTGAAAGACGGCATGGTGCAACTGCGCGGTTAACTTATTTTTGGGAGGCGCAACGCCTCCCTTTTTTGACGTATTTGTAGGTCTTTTATTGGTAGGCCTGATAAGCATAGCGCCATCAGGCAATTGCCGGATGGCGGCATAAATGCCTTATCCGGCCTACGGTTACGATTTCTTTTTATTTTTGTACTTCAAGGATAATCAACACATGTTCACAGACACTATTAATAAGTGTGCGGCTAACGCTGCGCGCATCGCACGCCTGTCGGCAAATAATCCACTCGGATTCTGGGTCAGCTCAGCAATGGCGGGAGCCTATGTGGGGCTCGGCATCATTCTTATTTTTACTCTCGGTAATTTACTCGATCCGTCCGTACGTCCTTTGGTAATGGGTGCAACCTTTGGTATTGCCTTAACGCTGGTGATTATCGCCGGTTCAGAACTGTTCACCGGTCACACGATGTTTCTCACGCTCGGCGTTAAAGCGGGCACCATCAGCCACGGTCAAATGTGGGCGATTCTGCCACAAACCTGGCTCGGCAACCTCGTGGGCTCTGTGTTTGTCGCTCTGTTATACAGTTGGGGCGGTGGCAGTCTGCTGCCGGTCGACACCAGCATCGTGCATACGGTCGCGCTGGCGAAAACCACCGCACCTGCAACAGTACTGTTCTTTAAAGGCGCCCTGTGTAACTGGTTGGTTTGTCTGGCAATCTGGATGGCAATCCGCACCGAAGGCGCGGCGAAGTTCCTTGCAATCTGGTGGTGTCTGCTGGCGTTTATCGCGTCCGGCTATGAACACTCCGTAGCCAATATGACGCTGTTTGCCCTTTCCTGGTTCGGCCATCACAGCGAGGCCTATACCCTGTCCGGAATTGGTCATAACCTTCTGTGGGTGACACTCGGTAATACTTTGTCCGGTGTCGTATTCATGGGATTGGGTTATTGGTATGCTACGCCAAAATCGGAGCGTCCTGTTCCGGCAAAAATCAACCAAGCTGAGAATCTGGCATAACAGCCAAATAATTAAGGGGTAATGTCGTGGATCATTTGCCTATATTTTGTCAACTACGTGACCGCGACTGCTTGATCGTCGGCGGTGGTGATGTCGCAGAACGCAAAGCGCGGTTACTGCTGGAAGCGGGCGCCCGTTTAACGGTTAATGCGCTGGCGTTTATTCCGCAGTTCAAAGTATGGGCAGATGAAAATATGCTGACGCTGGTTGAGGGGCCGTTCGATGAGTCCCTGCTCGACACCTGCTGGCTGGCTATTGCCGCTACTGATGACGATGCCGTTAACCAAAGCGTCAGCACCGCCGCAGAATCACGTCGTATCTTCTGCAACGTGGTCGATGCGCCAAAAGCAGCCAGTTTTATCATGCCTTCCATTATCGACCGCTCTCCGCTGATGGTGGCGGTCTCCTCAGGCGGTACATCCCCTGTTCTTGCCCGCCTGCTGCGTGAAAGACTCGAATCCGTGCTGCCGCAGCATCTGGGCCAGGTCGCACAATATGCCGGGCAACTGCGCTCCCGCGTGAAAAAACAGTTCGCCAGCATGGGTGAACGTCGCCGCTTCTGGGAAAAATTGTTTGTTAATGACCGCCTGGCGCAGTCGCTGGCGAACAACGATCAGCAAGCTGTAGAGGAAACCACTGAGCAGTTGCTCAGCGAACCGCTGGATCACCGGGGTGAAGTGGTATTGGTCGGTGCCGGTCCTGGTGATGCCGGGCTGCTGACTCTGAAAGGGTTACAGCAGATCCAGCAAGCTGATGTTGTGGTGTATGACCGTCTGGTTTCCGACGATATCATGAACCTCGTGCGTCGCGACGCAGACCGTGTGTTCGTAGGCAAACGTGCGGGCTATCACTGCGTACCGCAAGAAGAGATCAACCAGATCCTGCTGCGCGAAGCGCAACAAGGTAAACGCGTAGTGCGACTGAAAGGCGGTGACCCGTTCATCTTTGGACGCGGTGGTGAAGAGCTGGAAACCCTGTGTCATGCCGGTATTCCATTCTCTGTCGTACCAGGCATTACCGCTGCTTCTGGTTGTTCTGCTTACTCCGGTATCCCACTGACCCATCGCGATTATGCGCAGAGCGTTCGTCTGGTTACCGGACACCTGAAAACAGGCGGTGAACTGGACTGGGAAAACCTGGCGGCAGAGAAACAAACGTTGGTGTTCTACATGGGATTGAATCAGGCGGCGACGATTCAGGAAAAACTCATCGAGTTTGGTATGCAAGCTGATATGCCGGTTGCCCTGGTCGAGAATGGTACCGCTGTAACACAGCGCGTCGTCAGCGGTGTGCTGACACAGCTCGGTGAACTGGCAAAACAGGTTGAAAGCCCGGCGCTGATTATCGTGGGCCGTGTTGTGGGATTACGCGATAAGCTGAACTGGTTCTCTAACCATTGATTCCCAACAACTCAGCGAAATAACCAACCGCATACCGTTCTGAAATCGTTCCGCTAATTAACACAAACGGCAGTCCTGGAATCTCTTTCCTGACTGCCGTTTTTATTTCCCACCTGTTTTTTAAAGCATATTTCCTTGTCTTTGGGTAGTCCTTATCTGGACTACCTCCCTGTTCCATTACTTGATATTTTCACCGGCGGAAAATGGATTTTTTCCATTTTTTTCATATATATAAATAGTTATATCTACAAGGATTTCGTTATGCTTAAGATTGCAAAAATTGCCGTTGTGGCAGGGATTCTGGCCACGCTGACCGCTTGTACGGGTCATGTTGAAAACCGTAATAAAACCTGCTCGTATGATTACCTGCTGCACCCGGCAATCTCGATTTCTAAAATGATTGGCGGTTGCGGCGCAGCGGCTGAATAATCAATAAATCTCTTTGCGCAGATACAAAAAAACCGGGAAATTCCCGGTTTTTTCGGCAACGCAGAAAGCATTACGGCTTGGCAACAAAGCCAATAGCTTCATACACAGCTTTCAGCGTAACAGAGGCACGCGCACTGGCTTTTTCCGCACCCTCTTTCATCACTTTCTGCAGGAAGGCTTCATCGTTACGGAAACGGTGATAGCGCTCCTGGAGTTCGGTCAGCATGCCGGAGACGGCTTCTGCGACTTCCCCCTTCAGATGACCATACATTTTGCCTTCAAAGTGCTGTTCCAGCTCAGAAATGCTCTGACCAGTAACGGCAGAGAGAATATCCAGCAGGTTGGATACGCCAGCTTTGTTCTGCAAATCGTAACGCACAACCGGCGGCTCATCAGAGTCGGTCATTGCACGTTTAATTTTCTTAACCACTGATTTTGGATCTTCCAGCAGGCCGATCACGTTATTGCGGTTGTCATCCGACTTGGACATTTTCTTCGTCGGTTCAAGCAGCGACATGACGCGCGCACCGGATTTCGGAATAAACGGCTCAGGCACTTTAAAGATATCGCCGTACAGGGCGTTAAAGCGTTGGGCGATATCGCGGCTCAGTTCCAGGTGCTGTTTCTGATCTTCACCAACCGGTACCTGGTTGGTCTGATACAACAGAATATCCGCCGCCATCAGCACCGGGTAATCAAACAGCCCGGCGTTGATGTTCTCTGCATAACGTGCCGATTTATCTTTGAACTGGGTCATACGGCTCAGTTCACCGAAATAGGTGTAGCAGTTCAGTGCCCAGCCTAACTGTGCATGTTCCGGCACGTGCGACTGTACGAAGATGGTGCTTTTTTCAGGATCGATGCCACACGCCAGGTACAGCGCCAGCGTATCCAGCGTGGCTTTACGCAGTTGCTGGGCATCCTGACGAACGGTGATAGCATGTTGGTCAACGATGCAATAGATGCAATGGTAGTCATCCTGCATGCTCACCCACTGACGCAGCGCACCCATATAGTTGCCAATGGTCAATTCACCTGAGGGCTGTGCGCCACTAAAAACGATGGGCTTAGTCATTTTTTGATTCCTGATTTTCGCTATGCGGAAGCCCGAGAGCGGGCAGTAGTTCATTAATACGGTCGTAAATAACGTTGGGCTGGCTCAGCGCGATCGACTCACCGTAGTTGTAGCCATAGGTCAGGCCAACGGACGGACAGCCAGCAGCTTTTGCCGCCTGAATATCATTACGTGAATCCCCTACGAAGAGCATTTGCTCAGGCTTGATACCAAGCTTGCTTGCCACCAACAGCAACGGGTCCGGATGCGGTTTTTTGTTCTGCACATCATCACCACCAATGACCACGCTAAAGTATTTGGCAATATCCAGCGCATCAAGTAACGGCGCGACAAACGGGGTCGGTTTATTGGTCACCAGACCCAGCGGCAATCCGTTGGCATGCAGTGCGCCCAACGTGTCGGCGACATCAGGGAACAGGAACGTCCCCTCTTCGGCGACATCGCCGTAATATCTATCGAACAGCTTGCGCAGAATTCGCACCTGTTCCGCAGCGGGAATATCATCATCAACAGGCGGTTTGCCCATCGTTTTACGTAAGGTCGCACGCTCCTGACGAGACCAGGCAAGCGCACGCTCCATCAACACATCGGCACCATTACCAATCCAGGTAATGACACGCTCTTCACCCGCCACCGGTAGCTCCAGCGCATACAGCGCCATATCGACCGCAGCGGCTAATCCCGGCGCGCTGTCAACCAGCGTGCCGTCGAGGTCAAATGCTACGCCCCGAATGTCCTGAAATTTATCCATGACTTACCTTCGCCAGTTCATTGCGCATTTCATCAATGACTTTTTTGTAGTCTGGTTGGTCGAAAATAGCAGAGCCGGCGACAAACATATCCGCACCGGCAGCCGCAATTTCACCAATGTTGTTCACCTTGACGCCGCCATCCACTTCCAGACGAATGTCATAGCCAGACTCATCAATACGACGACGTACTTCGCGCAGCTTATCCAGCGTTTGCGGGATAAAGGACTGTCCACCAAAACCTGGGTTAACAGACATCAGCAGGATCACATCCAGCTTATCCATGACATAGTCCAGATAGCTCAGCGGAGTGGCCGGGTTGAACACCAGCCCCGCTTTACAGCCATGCTCTTTGATCAGCTGCAAAGTGCGATCGACGTGTTCGGAGGCTTCCGGATGAAAAGTAATGATGCTGGCACCGGCTGCTGCGAAGTCAGGGACAATTCGATCGACTGGCTTCACCATCAGATGAACATCAATCGGAGCGGTGATCCCATATTTACGCAGCGATTTCAGTACCATCGGGCCGATGGTCAGGTTCGGCACGTAGTGGTTGTCCATGACGTCGAAGTGAACGACATCAGCACCCGCCGTCAGTGCTTTCGCGGTGTCCTCACCCAGGCGGGCAAAATCAGCCGACAGAATTGAGGGGGCAATCAAATACTGTTTCATCCGCTTCTCCTTGAGAATTATTTTTTCGCAGGCGTTGCGACTCCTGGTTTGTATAGCGCCAGCAGTTCGTTCACCTTTTTACGTGTGCCGCCGTTGCTGCTTATACTGCGCCGCACTTTGACCTGAAAATGTTTCGCCGCTCGATACCATTCACGGGTATCCGGCGTGTCATGATTCGAAATTAACACCGGGATCTGCTTACTGACCAGCTTTTCTGCCATCTCGGCCAGGTGCGCCTGCTCTTTCGGGCTAAAGCTGTTGGTATGATACGCGGTGAAATTTGCCGTCGCCGAGAGCGGTGCATATGGCGGGTCACAGTAGACCACAGAGTTGGTATCCGCGCGATCCATGCACTCTTCATAGGAGAGGCAATGGAACTCTGCATTTTGCGCTTTTTCAGCAAAATGGTACAACTCGGCTTCCGGGAAGTAGGGTTTTTTATAACGACCAAAGGGGACGTTAAACTCACCGCGCAGGTTATAACGGCATAACCCGTTATAGCCAAAACGGTTGAGATATAAGAACAGCACTGCACGTCGGAACGGGTCCTGGCAGGCATTAAATTCTTCCCGGAACTGGTAGTACACCTCAGCCTGATTCGTTTCAGGCATAAACAGCTCACGTGAAGCCTGCACATACTCATCGGTACGCGTCTTCACGATGTTATAGAGACTGATAAGGTCGCTGTTGATATCGGCAAGAATATAACGAGAAAAGTCGGTGTTGAGAAACACCGACCCGGCACCCACGAAGGGTTCAATCAGGCACTCACCCTGAGGTAAATGCCGTTTGATATCATCAAGCAGGGGGTATTTCCCCCCTGCCCATTTCAAAAAAGCGCGATTTTTTTTCATGCTGACTAACTAATTACACCTTCTCCGGCTGTGGAGAAAGCTCCGACAGCATCCTGCGCTTTAGTCTTTGTCCCGCAATTGGGCGAAACAGCAAACCATTGCAGAACATATCCTATCTTACTTCAAATCGGCCTGAACCTGGTGCAGCGGTTTTGCCCACGGGTTTTTCGCCTGAATGTCGGCGGGTAACGTAGACACTGCACGTTTCGCATCTTCTTTAGACGCATACACGCCCGTCACCAGAACATACCACGGTTGACCGTTACGCGTCGTCTGGTACACCACGTAGTTCTTCAGGTTCTCTTTCTTCGCCCAACCATTCAGGTTATCGTAGTTAGAGGAACTGCTGAGCTGCAGCGTGTAGTGACTGGATGGCGCTGATTTTAACGCGCCAACGTTCCCTGCACTTTTCGCCCCACCCGCAACCGGTGTTGCTGTCGTTGGTGCAGGTGTTGCTGTCTGCTGAGCTGGCGCGGCGCTTGCCGTTGCTTTTGGCTCAGTTGACGCTTTAGGTGTCGCGGTTACCACTGGCGCTTTCGTTGTTGTCGTCGGCGCGGTCGCGGTCACAGTCGGTTTCGCCTGAGCGACAGGTTTTGGCTCTGCCGGCGTCGCTTTTACCGTGGTCTGCGGCTTGCTCTTCGGCTCAATAACAGCCTGTTTGCGTTCCTGATGCGCAGTTGCAGTACGTTCTGCTGGCTCAGTCTTCGCCGTCTGACGCCCTGCATTGCCATTGCGAACAGGTGCTACGGTAGCGGGTTCAGTTGGCAGCGTAGAGTTGACGACGACGTTGTTAACCTGTGCCTGACCTTGCGGCTGTGTCAGCGCATTGTTCAGATCGCCCTGAACTTCAACGCGCTGCTGACCTTCTGCTGTTGCAGGTGCCTGGCCTTGAGTTGGGGTAGAGGAAATCGGCGGCAGAGAAACATCCTGCTGCGTATTCCCAGCGGTCTGCTCAGCACCCGTCGCAGGCATTGTGGTGTTCGTCTGATCCGTCGCATTGCTGCCAGAAAGATCGATGCTCTTCTCACCAGACGCAGCCTGCTCACTGGAAGAGGAAGATGAGGGGGCCTTCAGTGCGGAACCGATACCGACAATCAGCAGTAGCAGCACCAGAACACCCACACCCATCATAATGTACTGACGGGAGGCTGGTTTACTGACCGCTTTTTTACGCTTGCGTGGGCGACGTTCTACACGTTCTTCATCCACAGCATCGTCATCAGATTCATAGTCTTCTTCAATGTCCTGCTCTTCATCACGCTCTTTACGTGCGCGCGCAGGACGGCGATCGTCGGCATCCAGATCAACATCATCAAAATTGATTTGCGGCTCATTATCGCGTTCAGACGATTGACGAGAACGACCAGTACGACGATCGCTGGGATCGGGTTTCAGCTCGTCTTCTGGTTTGAATTCATCCATTTAACACCCCACTCAAAGGTTAATGCTTACGACTTTGCATATAACCTGAAGCTAAAAGACTTACGCTTTACAACGCAAGCCTGACCTTTCTTGTTGTTACGCCTGCTGGCAATCAGCAATCGCGTTAAGAACCACCTCGTGCGACACTCCGCCGCGCACTTCACTCTTCCCTATTGCCTGCGGAAGCACTAAACGAATCTCTCCCGCCAACACTTTTTTATCTCGCAGCATGTGCGGCAAATAAGCCTGTGTAGACATTTCACGCGGCCCATTCACCGGTAAACCTGCGCGCTGCAACAGCGTAATAATGCGCTGCGTTTCAGCGGAGGTAAACTGGCCCAAACGTTCTGACGTGCGAGCAGCCATTACCATACCTGCTGCGACGGCTTCGCCATGTAACCAATTGCCATAACCCATTTCAGCTTCGATAGCATGGCCAAACGTGTGTCCCAGATTCAGTAAAGCACGTAAGCCCATTTCGCGCTCGTCCGCGGCGACAACTTCTGCTTTCAGCTCACAACAACGGCGAATACAGTACGCCATTGCCGGACCATCCAGGCGTAATAATGCGTCCAGATTTTCTTCCAGCCAGCTGAAAAATTCACCGTCAAGGATGATGCCGTATTTGATCACTTCCGCCAGGCCCGATGCCAATTCACGCGCAGGAAGCGTTTTCAGACAGTCGAGATCCACCACCACGGAAGCCGGTTGGTAAAACGCGCCAATCATGTTTTTACCGAGGGGATGGTTTACGGCGGTTTTACCGCCTACGGAGGAGTCAACCTGCGACAACAGCGTTGTCGGGACTTGAATAAAACGCACACCACGCTGATAGCTGGCTGCTGCAAAACCGGTAAGATCGCCAATCACGCCGCCGCCAAGTGCGACCAGCGTGGTATCGCGACCATGCGGTTTTTGCAGTAACGCAGTGAAGACCGTATCCAGAACCGTCAGGCTTTTATACTGCTCACCATCGGGAAGGATAACGCTATCAACGTTAACACCCGCCTGTTCAAGTACGCCGCGAACCTTATCGAGATAAAGGGGAGCCAGGGTTTCGTTGGTTACCAACATAACCTGATCGCCCGATTTCAGCGGTAAGAATGAAGCTGGCTCATTAAACAAACCAGCCGCGATGGTGATAGGGTAACTACGTTCCCCGAGAGTGACTGTAATCCTCTCCATTACGCGACATCCACCTTAGTTACTTGTACCCGCAGACGAGTGTGTATTCAGCCAGAATTAGTTGCTTTCCAACATATGAATAATCTGGTTTGCTACGACTTTCGCGCTCTGATCGTCGGTGCGAATGGTCACGTCGGCAATCTCTTCATACAGAGGGTTGCGTTCGTCAGCCAATGCTTCCAGAACTTCACGCGGCGGCGATTCTACCTGCAGCAGCGGGCGCTTCTTGTCACGTTGAGTACGTGCAAGTTGTTTTTCAATTGTCGTTTCAAGATAGACCACGACGCCACGCGCGGAAAGACGGTTACGTGTTTCACGTGATTTAACAGAGCCACCGCCAGTTGCCAGCACAATACCCTGTTTTTCCGTCAACTCGTTGATGACTTTTTCTTCGCGATCACGGAAGCCGTCTTCACCTTCTACATCGAAGACCCAGCCCACATCAGCTCCGGTTCGTTTCTCAATCTCTTGATCAGAATCGTAAAATTCCATATTGAGTTGTTGAGCTAACTGGCGCCCAATAGTGCTTTTTCCGGCACCCATAGGCCCAACCAGAAAGATATTGCGTTTCTCTGCCATTTTTTCGGTACTACTAAGACTATTCGTTAATGGTAAACCCGCTTCGCAGACACCCAGCGCAGCAGGACATGAACTGAAACCTCATAAGATATTGCGAGAGTCAGACTGAAAATTATCTCAATACTCAAGCGGGTTTGGCAACTGAATAAATCACCAAACCTTACGCATTTCTGGTCGTGGCAGGCATGCTACCCTGCAAACATCTGGCCTGACGACGTGTCGTGCAGCCAAATGACGCCAAATAAGCCTATGACACACCACCGGAAAGGCGAAGCGTTATTCACTGCTGCATAAGTAAAGAAAAGTCCCGACACTCAAATCGGTACTCCTTGTATGCTAAATACACCCGCACGTCAAATCCCTGAAACGTGTTCAGCGCAAAAACAACGGGTTTTCATGCATAAGTTATTCTGTTGGGACCAGTCTGGGCGTGATAAAAACCACTAACTCACGCCGCTCATCTTCTTTACCATCATGACGAAAAAAATGGCCGAGCAACGGAATGTCGCCGAGTAACGGCACACTGTCAGCTGCTGATTTATTTTTATGTGAAAAAATCCCGCCCAACGCGATCGTTTCACCGCTCTTAACCTCCACCAGGGTTTCAATTTCCTGCTTATCAATGGCCAGCACTTCGCCATCCGCTTGCTGCAGCACCTGTCCGGGAACATTCTGGCTAATATGCAGTTTCAGTCTGATCCGCCCTTTCTGCAGCACGGTTGGCGTTACTTCCATCCCCAGCACCGCTTCTTTAAATTCGACGGACGTTGCGCCGCTTTCACCGCTGGAAACCTGATACGGGATTTCACTGCCCTGCTTAATACTGGCAGGTTGCAGATGAGAAGCCAGTAATCGAGGACTGGCAATAATATCGAGCTGCTGTTTTTGCTCCAGTGCAGACAACTCAAGCTCCAGCAAACGACCATTAATGCGGCCAATATTAAATCCCACCCGCGATGTTGCAGTAGACACGGAAAGATCGCTGGTCAGCGTGGTGACATTCCCCACCGCCCCTGGCAGTTGTGCATCTGCCAGCGACCACTTCACCCCCAGCTCACGCAAACTTTTTTCATTAATCGTGACGATGTGCGCCGCCAGTTCGACCTGCTCAACGGGCAAGTCCATTTGCGCCACCCACTGTTCCAGTATGTTTAGCGCAACAGGGTTGTCTCGCAGCAGTAGGCGGTTGGTACGTTTATCGACCGTTATACTTCCTTTAGCACTCAGCAGTTTTTCACCGGCTTTTGCCAGCTCAGTGGCATCCGCGTATTGCAAAATTATGCTGCGATGTTCCAGCGGCAAACCGGCCTGAATCCGCGCTTGTTCACTCTCCTGGCGGGCTGCATTTTCGTTTTGCCAGCGTACAGTATGCACATGCAGGATGTTTCCCTCCTGGCGTAACACCAGTCCGGCGCTTTTGACCACCGTCTGCAATGCCTGTTTCCACGGCACATCCGTCAGATGCAATGACAGCACGCCACTGACATCCGGTGACACCACCAGATTTTTCTTCTCCTGCACCGCCAGCGCCTGCAGCACCTGGACAACGGGAACATCATCCACCACCAGCGTCATGTTTTGTGCCTTCCCGGCCAGCACGCTGGGTATTACGGTCATCAGCACGATGACTATCCACCGCTTCATTCGCCTCTCCTTGTCGTTGCCACTGCCACTGTGATGGCTCACAATCGCTCCCTGTGTCGATAGTTACGCTTTGGGCTGTCACCTGAGATACCCTCCAGATGTTATTCAAAACATCTCGCTGCTCGACCCTCCGCCATTTGTGTTGACCATCCCGAATAAAACCAATTGAGCGTCCTCCCTGGATCACCGCCCCCTGATAACGCCATGCCGACAACTCAGCCATCCGGCAGTGATCCTCTGGCGGCTGAAAGGGATTGCGCATGCCGGTCAGCAGCAGCACGCTAAAACATGCGAACAGCCAGCGCTTAGTCATCATTCCGACGCTCCAGCTGTATCGTCAACAACACATCAGCATCTTCTGCACGAAGAGAAAACTGACTCGTACTCATCCCCTGTTCCGCCAGTTGGGCAAACACCTGTGGGACCGCATCCCACGCAGTTTTCAGCGCCAGTTCACCTCCCCGTACGGAGGGCTGCCAGTGGATCAGACGTGTAAGAGAGGTTTGATATAGCAATGGGGAAAAAGGAACTGGCCTCGCTTCAGTGGGGGAAAAGGGTTTCCCAACCGATGACGCCAACAGATACAAATTGCGCCATTGATCTTGAATCGCCACGCGTTGGCGGACTAATGCTGCCTGCTGCGCCTTCCGTTGCTGCTCTGCAGGATAAAGGCACAGCAGCGCAGCCGTGATCAGGACCAACATCCAGCCGCCCCAGCACAACAGTCGAAACCTCGGCGTCTGTGCTAACCAGCCATCACAAAGCGCCTGCATGCATAACGCTCCGTATCAGACGATAGTGAAACTGCCAGCGTCCCTGCGAATCTTGTCGCGTTTCCCCTGAGCTTGCCAATTGAAACCTGGGGTGTTTGCGTAGTTGCGTCTCCAGTCTCTGCAGCGCGGTAATGTTCAGCGTCAGCCCTGTCAGCGCCAGCGTATCCTGCTGCCAGGTCATTCCTGTTAACCACGCCTGTTCTGGCAGCAACTCCGCCACCCCTTGTAAAACAGACTGCCAGCTTCGCATCTGTTCACGCCGTTTTTCTCTTTGTTGCGCCTGCTGCCATTGTTGTTGTCGCTGTTGCAGGTGCGGTTTGAGCGCTATCAGAGCTTCAGCCCGCGTTTTTTCGGCTTCTGACAACAGTAATTCGACCCGATTATCTACGCGAGAAAGCGCGTAATAACCCAATGCGATACCCACAATAGCCAGTAAAGATCCACTCAATAACGCTCCCCACCATTGCAGACAGGCATACCGCCGCGACTGACGCCAGGGCAAAAGATTGATGGTCGCCGTCATCAGTACACACCTCCCATCGCCAGCCCAAGCGCAACAGCAAAGTTGTGGCTTTCCGTAGGAATCGGTGGCTGGCGGACGGACACCGCATTTAAGGGATCAAAGCCACCGGTGTCACATAGCGCAATATCCGCAGGGTAAAGAGATAATGCCGCGGCAAGCGCGCCGATATCGTCAATTTCCCCCGTCGATTTACGTCCCCATGCCGTGCGGCTCGCCCAGAGCCATTGGGTATCATCGCGCCATGCCAGACATGATTGATACTTGGGTAAATAAGGCATTAATCGCTGCAAGGCGCTGGCATCCGGCGTAATGGCCGTAACCTGTACTTTCAGGGGATGCATCAGTGTCAGGAGTGCCGATATTTCTTTGCTTTGTGCCGCAGTCACGTTGAATGCCGGGCTTAGTGCGTCTTCGCTATAATCAAACTGCAGCGCATCCGGCTCCATATCCAGTTCACGAGCCATCGCCCCAGACAACCATGCCGTTTGCTCTGGTTCGCGCAGGATCATTGCCGGACGGGGTAACTTTTTTTGTAACGTCCTGTTGGCAGGAAAAGAAAGGTGAATATGGTGCCTGTACGGTAGCTCACGGCTCCACGGCAGGAGCACCGCAGCGAGCTGTTCCGGCTCACGAATGTGGCCATCGACGACAACCTGATGTGCCAGCGGCATACGCCACCAGCGTTGTAGGACCCAACCGGACGCGTCACGAACGATAGCGACAGCCAACACGTCATGTTGCTGAATATGCAGACCAATTTTCCATATACGAAAAGCCATTGCTGATGATCTCCTTATCACCCGTTGCTTCAACGGGTATATCAATGCGTCTGGCTTGCCTTTATACTACCGCGCGTTTGTTTATAAACTGCCCAAATGCCACTAAATGGGAAATCTCCAGTGAAGTTCGTAAAGTATTTATTAATCCTTGCAGTATGTTGCATCCTGCTGGGAGCAGGCTCGATCTATGGCCTCTATCGCTATATCGAGCCACAATTACCTGACGTTGCGACGCTAAAAGATGTACGTCTGCAGATCCCTATGCAGGTTTACAGTGCTGACGGCGAACTCATCGCGCAATATGGCGAGAAACGTCGAATTCCGGTCACGCTGGATCAAATGCCGCCGGTAATGGTTAAAGCCTTTATCGCTACAGAAGACAGCCGCTTCTATGAGCACCACGGGGTGGACCCGGTGGGGATCTTCCGTGCGGCCAGCGTCGCGTTGTTCTCCGGCCATGCCTCACAAGGGGCAAGTACCATTACCCAGCAGTTGGCAAGAAACTTCTTCCTGAGTCCGGAACGTACGCTGATGCGTAAGATTAAAGAAGTGTTCCTGGCTATCCGTATTGAGCAACTGCTGAGTAAAGACGAGATCCTCGAGCTTTACCTGAACAAGATCTATCTGGGGTATCGCGCCTACGGCGTGGGTGCTGCCGCGCAGGTCTATTTCGGCAAGACCGTTGATCAACTCAGTTTAAGCGAAATCGCGGTGATCGCCGGTCTGCCAAAAGCGCCGTCAACCTTCAACCCGCTCTATTCGATGGACCGGGCAACCGCGCGCCGTAACGTTGTACTGTCGCGTATGTTGAGCGAAAACTACATCACTCAGGCCCAATACGATCAGGCGCGTAGTGAAGCGATCGATGCCAACTATCACGCGCCGGAAATCGCTTTCTCAGCCCCTTATCTGTCTGAAATGGTGCGTCAGGAGATGTATAACCGTTATGGTGAAAAAGCCTATGAAGACGGGTATCGCATCACCACTACCATTACGCGCAAAGTCCAGCAGGCCGCCCAGCAGGCGGTACGTAACAATGTCATGGATTACGACATGCGCCACGGCTACCGCGGCCCATCAAATGTCCTGTGGAAAGTCGGTGAAGCCAGTTGGGATAGCAAGAAAATCACCGATACGCTGAAAGCGCTACCGACCTATGGCCCACTGCTGCCCGCGGTTGTCACCAGCGCCAACCCACAGGAAGCGACCGCTGCGTTGGCGGATGGAACCTCGGTCTCATTACGTATGGAAGGTATGCGCTGGGCGCGTCCTTATCGTTCCGATACACAGCAAGGCCCGACGCCACGTAAAGTAACCGATGTGGTTCAGGCCGGTCAGCAAATCTGGGTACGCCAGGTTGGCGACGCCTGGTGGCTGGCACAAGTGCCGGATGTTAACTCCGCACTGGTTTCGATTAACCCGCAAAACGGCGCAGTGCTGGCACTGGTGGGTGGTTTTGATTTCAACCAGAGCAAATTTAACCGTGCGACCCAGGCATTACGCCAGGTGGGTTCGAACATCAAACCCTTCCTCTATACCGCCGCGATGGATAAAGGCCTGACGCTGGCAAGTATGCTGAATGACGTACCAATTTCCCGTTGGGATGCCGGTGCAGGTTCTGACTGGCAGCCGAAAAACTCACCGCCGCAATATGCTGGCCCTATCCGCTTACGTCAGGGGCTGGGTCAGTCGAAAAACGTGGTGATGGTTCGTGCTATGCGCGCAATGGGTGTGGATTACGCGGCAGAGTATCTGCAACGTTTCGGTTTCCCGGCACAGAACATTGTGCATACTGAATCACTGGCGCTGGGTTCAGCCTCGTTCACTCCGCTGCAGGTTGCTCGCGGTTACGCGGTAATGGCGAACGGTGGATTCCTGGTCGACCCGTATTTCATCAGTAAGATTGAAAGCGATATGGGTGGCGTTATCTTTGAGGCGAAGCCAAAAATTGCCTGCCCGGAATGTGATATTCCGGTGATTTATGGCGATACGCAGAAGTCTAATGTACTGGAAAACAGTAACGTCGAAGATGTTGCGGTATCCCAGGAACAACAAAATGCCGCCGTGCCCATGCCACAGCTGGAACAAGCTAACCAGGCGCTGGTCGCACAAAGCGGAACGCAAGAATACGCACCACACGTCATCAACACGCCGCTGGCCTTCCTGATCAAGAGCGCGTTGAACACCAATATCTTTGGTGAACCAGGCTGGATGGGAACCGGCTGGCGTGCAGGACGTGATTTACAGCGCCATGACATCGGCGGGAAAACCGGGACCACCAACAGCTCGAAAGATGCATGGTTCTCCGGCTATGGCCCAGGAGTAGTGACCTCGGTATGGATCGGGTTTGATGATCATCGTCGCGATCTCGGACATACGACGGCATCCGGCGCGATCAAAGACCAAATCTCCGGCTACGAAGGTGGTGCGAAGAGTGCACAACCTGCGTGGGATGCCTACATGAAGAGTGTATTAGAAGGTGTACCTGAGCAGCCGCTGACGCCGCCACCGGGTATCGTTACCGTCAATATCGATCGTAGCACCGGCCAACTGGCGAACGGTGGTAACAGCCGTGCGGAGTATTTCATTGAAGGTACTCAGCCAACGCAACAGGCGGTACATGAGGTGGGGACAACCATTATCGATAATGGTGAGACGCACGAGTTGTTCTAATCTTTTGCCGGATGACGCTTCGCTTATCCGGCCTACATTTTCGGCGCAATCATTTGATATTGCTGGATGTTGTAGGTCGGATAAGGCGTCAGCCGACATTCGGCAACATAAACTACAATCGCCCTTGCCCTTTCAGCCATTCACGAACCAGGAACAGCGCGCTGACATTACGCGCTTCGTGGAAGTCAGGGTCTTCTAACAGATCCATCAAATGCGCCAGCGGCCAGCGCACCTGTGGCAATGGCTCAGGCTCATCACCTTCCAGTGACTCAGGATAAAGATCCTCTGCGACCACAATATTCATCTTGCTGGAGAAATAGGAAGGTGCCATGCTGAGTTTTTTCAAAAACGTCAGGTCCTTCGCACCGTATCCCACTTCTTCTTTCAGTTCCCGGTTAGCCGCTTCAAACACGCTTTCACCCGGATCGATTAACCCTTTGGAAAAACCAAGCTCGTAGGATTCAGTTCCGACCGCATATTCGCGAATGAGGATCAGGTGGTCATCCACAATCGGCACAATCATTACCGCTTCGCGCGTGGATGGGCGCATACGCTCATAAACACGACGTACGCCGTTGCTGAACTCAAGGTCCACGCTTTCGACTTTAAAGAGTCGGGATTGTGCGACGGTTTCCACTTTCAAAATCGTGGGTTTTTGTAATGATTTGCTCATCATGAGGATCTTTGCTGTGAAATCTGGGGTTATTGTGCGATATACAGCACGGTTTCGGCAATGTGAATTGCCGTTTATTTACATTTATGTAACGTACTAAAAGTTAATCCCTATTTCAAACTAAAAGTCAATAGGTTGAAATAACTCCAGGAATTTGCTGATATTCCGTTTTTGGTGATTTTGCTATTATTCGCATTTATTGGGCTGTACTTAAAGATGCTCAAGTTCAACTCCACACTTGCCGATAGCCAACCACAGAATCACGAATATTGAACAGGGTGCGACTGACCACGCCTGACAGACTAAGTAAGATGGGGAAAGCATGAGCACCATTCTGATTTTTTTAGCTGCTTTGCTAGCCTGCTCATTGCTTGCAGGGTGGCGATTCAGATCAAAACTCAGACAACAAAAGTTACCGTTGAGCAACGTCTTCTCTGACGCCTCTAAGCGTAAACTAACACCCGAAGAACGTGGTGCGGTCGAAAACTATCTCGAAAACCTCAGTCAAATTCAGCAGGTGCCTGGCCCAACAGGTGCCAGTTCGGCACCGGTATCGTTAACCCTGAATGCCCAAAGTAATAGCGTCATCGTACTGACGCATTCCATTACGCGCTATGGCATCACCACCGACGATCCGAACAAATGGCGCTACTATCTCGACTCCGTCGAAGTACATTTGCCTCCCTTCTGGGAACAATACATCAATGATGAAAACAGCGTTGAGCTGATCCACACCAATACGCTGCCGCTGGTTATCTCGTTGAACGGTCACACGCTGAAAGAGTATATGCAGGAAGCGCGTGGCTATGCGCTACAGCATACCGCGTCTACTCAGGCGTCCATACGCGGTGAAGAAAGCGAGCAGATTGAACTGCTGAATATTCGCCAGGAAACGCATGAAGAGTATGCGCTCAGCCGCCCGTCGGGATTGCGCGAAGCGTTACTGATTGCCGCATCATTCCTGCTGTTCTTTTTCTGTTTAATCATGCCAGACACGTTCGTACCGTGGACCGCCGGTGGCGCAGTGTTGCTGCTGGCTGCGGGTCTGTGGGGCCTGTTTGCACCACCGTCTAAAACGGCCTTACGAGAAATCCACTGTCTGCGTGGCACTCCACGTCGCTGGGGGCTGTTTGGTGAAAACGATCAGGAGCAAATTAATAATATCTCCCTGGGTATTATTGACCTGATTTATCCACCACACTGGCAGCCTTACATTGCACAGGACCTTGGCCAGCAAACGGATATTGATATCTATCTGGATCGCCATGTTGTCCGCCAGGGGCGTTTTTTATCGTTGCATGACGAGGTGAAAAACTTCCCGTTGCAGCACTGGCTACGCAGCGCCGTCATTGCCAGCGGTTCGTTGCTGGTATTGCTAATGCTGCTGTTTTGGGTCCCGTTGGATATGCCGATTAAACTTACGCTTTCCTGGATGAAAGGGGCGCAAACTATTGAGGCCACCAGCGTTAAGCAACTGGAAAAGGCAGGCGTACGCGTGGGCGATACGCTGCATCTGAGTGGCACGGGGATGTGTAACATCCATACTCAGGGGAGCTGGAACGCACAACCTGCGACACCTTTTATGCCATTTGATTGTTCGCAGATTATCTGGAATGACGCGCGCGCCCTACCGCTGCCCGAATCCGACCTGGTCAATAAGGCGACGGCGCTGACCCAAAGCGTTAATCGCCAACTGCACCCCAAACCCGACGATGACTCTCGCGTCAGCTCATCGTTACGCTCAGCCATTCAGAAGTCCGGCATGGTGTTGCTGGATGATTTTGGCGATATTGTCCTGAAAACCGCCGATCTGTGTGCCGCCGAAGATGAATGCGTACGCCTGAAAAATGCCCTGGTTAACCTGGGTAACAGTAAGGACTGGAACGCTCTCGTTAAGCGAGCAAACGCCGGGAAACTGGATGGTGTAAATGTGCTGTTGCGCCCGGTAAGCGCCGAATCACTGGATAACCTGGTGAATACCTCTACGGCACCGTTCATTTCACGCGAGACCGCCCGGGCGGCTCAGGCACTGAATAGCCCTGCCCCCGGTGGTTTCCTGATTATCAGTGACGAAGGCAGCGACCTGGTTGATCAGCCCTGGCCGGCGACCTCGTTGTACGACTATCCGCCACAAGAACAATGGAACGCCTTCCAGCGTCTTGCCCAGATGCTTATGCAAACGCCATTTCGCGCTGAAGGGATTGTCACCAACATCTCGACCGACGCCAACGGTACCCAGCACATTGGCCTGCACCGAATCCCGGATCGTTCAGGTTTATGGCGCTATCTTGGCACCACGTTGCTGATGCTCTCCATGCTGGGATGCGCTATCTACAACAGCGTTCAGGCATTCAGACGTTACCAGCGTCATCGTTCCCGCATCACGGAGATTCAGGAATATTACGAGAGTTGCCTGAATCCAACGCTGATTGAGGCCCCAGAAAGCCTGATTCGATAACACGCCCGCGCGACGGAATATGCTACCCTGTCGCGCATCTTGTTTTCCTCTGGGGAGTTTCCATGCACATAGATATTGCCTGGCAGGACGTCGACACCGTTCTGCTGGATATGGACGGTACGCTGCTCGATCTGGCTTTCGATAACTATTTCTGGCAAAAACTGGTGCCGGAAACCTACGGCACGCAACAGGGTATCTCTCCCCAGGAAGCCCAGGAATTTATTCGTCAGCAGTATCATGCCGTACAGCATACGCTAAACTGGTACTGTCTGGATTACTGGAGCGAACGCCTGGGTCTGGATATATGCGCTATGACAACCGCACAGGGACCACGCGCCGTACTGCGTGAAGATACGGTACCGTTCCTTGATGCTCTGAAAGCCAGCGGCAAACGTCGTATTTTGCTCACCAATGCGCATCCGCATAACCTGGCGGTGAAGCTTCAGCATACCGGTCTGGCCTCACACCTTGATTTATTACTTTCCACCCACACATTTGGTTATCCCAAAGAGGATCAGCGGTTATGGCACGCTGTCGCTGAAGAAACGGGAATGAGTGCAGAGAAGACGTTGTTTATTGACGACAGCGAACCCATTCTCGACGCCGCTGCTCAATTCGGCATTCGTTACTGCCTCGGCGTAACCAATCCCGACTCCGGTACAGCGGAAAAACAGTATGCACGCCATCCGTCACTCAATGACTACCGCCGACTGATCCCCTCACTGATGTGAAGGAGATGCCATGAAAGAGAAGCCCCTTGTCGAAGTCAGGCTGGATAAATGGCTGTGGGCAGCACGCTTTTATAAAACGCGCGCAGTCGCCCGCGAAATGGTTGAAGGCGGTAAGGTGCATTACAACGGGCAGCGCAGCAAGCCGAGTAAGATTGTCGAGCTAAATGCGACCCTCACCCTGCGCCAGGGAAATGACGAACGGACGGTCATTATTAAAGCCATTAGCGAGCAGCGTCGCCCGGCAACTGAAGCCGTTATGCTGTATGAAGAAACCGCGGAAAGCGTGGAAAAACGCGAAAAAATGGCGCTGGCGCGTAAACTTAACGCGTTAACCATGCCGCATCCGGACAGGCGACCGGACAAAAAAGAGCGCCGCGACCTGTTACGATTTAAACACGGCGACAGCGAGTGACTGTCACCTGCAAGAGAGATGATTATGCCGCAACATGACCAATTACATCGTTATCTGTTTGAAAACTTTGCCGTGCGCGGCGAGCTGGTAACCGTTTCACAAACCCTGCAACAGATCCTCGAAAATCATACTTACCCACAGCCGGTCAAAACCGTGCTGGCGGAGCTGCTGGTTGCCACCAGTCTACTGACCGCGACGCTGAAGTTTGCCGGTGATATCACCGTTCAACTGCAAGGCGACGGTCCGTTGAGCCTGGCGGTAATTAACGGCAACAACAACCAGCAAATGCGCGGAGTGGCTCGTATACAGGGTGATATCCCTGAAGATGCCGATCTGAAAACACTGGTTGGCAACGGCTACCTGGTGATCACCATTACACCGGAAGAAGGCGAACGCTATCAGGGCGTGGTCGGTCTGGAAGGTGACACGCTGGCGGCCTGCCTGGAAGATTACTTCATGCGTTCAGAACAGCTGCCGACGCGTCTGTTTATCCGTACTGGCGACGTCGACGGTAAACCTGCTGCTGGCGGTATGCTGTTGCAGGTCATGCCAGCGCAAAACGCACAGGCAGATGATTTCGATCACCTTGCTGCACTGACAGAAACCATCAAAGCCGAAGAGTTGCTGACGCTGCCAGCCAACGAAGTTCTGTGGCGTTTGTACCACGAAGAAGAAGTCACCCTATACGATCCGCAGGATGTTGAGTTCAAATGTACCTGTTCACGCGAACGCTGCGCAGGCGCTCTGAAAACGCTGCCGGATGAAGAAGTTGACAGCATTCTGGCAGAAGAAGGTGAGATCGATATGCACTGCGATTATTGCGGTAGCCACTATCTGTTTAACGCCATGGATATTGCAGAGATCCGCAGCAACGCCTCCCCTGCCGATCCACAGGTGCATTAATCCCCGTTTTGCCCGGTGGCGCGCAGCTTTAAGGCCTACGGTAAAACTGTTGTAGGCCGGATACGGCGCTCGCGCCGCCATCCGGCAACAGATTCACTCATTGTAATAAGTCATTGGCAGTCTTTTGCCATTAATGGTGATATCCCGCCAGACTCTGGGGGCCGAATCCAGTTGATGATTCGCCAGCGCCTGCAGCAGTTGCTCTTTATTGAATCCCTCCGGTAGTCGGGCTGTCGCAATCAACACCCATTTGTTCTCCTTAACGCCAAAGACCAGACTCTCCCCATCACCAAAAGCATACAATACTTGCTCGGGCTGCCCATCCGCGTTGAGATCCTGATCCACCAACACACATGCATCCTGCTCGATACAGGAAGCGATCCGGTAGCGTTGTCCCTGTAAAAACGTCCAAAACGCGTCATCGGGTTTCTTGCTTCCCGGTGCAATCATCACCTTCGGCGCTAACTGCGTTGCCGTCAGCTCATTTACCGGATCGCGATGCCCTCGCAGAATGGCATTTAAATCACGCCTGCGTTTGCTGTCTTTGTTGAACGCATCATCTTTTTGTAATGCTTCCAGTGCGGCGCGACCGGGTTTTCCGCTGTGATCCAACATATACAGACTGACCTGGTCAGCCGTAATTTTCCCGCTGTAGTAGCGCCCCATATGGCTATTGACGCTAATACGCCAGACATCAATGACCGGCGACGTCAGCAGAATCAATAGGCCCAATGTCAGGAGCGAAACGCCAAGAATGACCTTTCCCTGAATATCGAGCGGATTGCCTCCAGCGCGCAAAATACTGACCAGATAACCGAGGGACCACACCAGTAATACAAAGACCACTAATGCGCCATACAAACGCTCAGGCGTCCAGCCATACTGATGAATTCTCAGCCACATTGCCCAACCGGCAATCAGCATATAGAGAGGAGCAACAACCAGTGAAGCGTTAATCAAATATCGTAATGCACCAGGATAAGGTAACGCCTCTTTGTGCGGCTCGCGTACGATGGCCATCAGCAACAGGAAGATCAGCGTCAACGTAGACATTAGACCCGCCGCTGACACGCGCTGTGAGATAGCATCCAGTCCGGTGAAAGGCAGGGTCAGCATAAACATCAGCGCTAACAGTGCAACCAGTGGGAGTAAACCTGTGGCGAGGAACGTCAGCAACTTTTGAACCGCAGCAACCAGGCGCGACTGCGTACGCGCCAGTACCACTGCCAGTGCAGTGATCAGGCCAAGCGCCAGATAGACAAACCAGTCAGTCTCAAAGAAAAGCGTGTTGAAGAAAGTGATTCCGACCAGTTGAAACATTTCACTCCACAGCAGGAGCACCAGCCAGAACAGGCCGTTGGCCACAAAAGCGATCAGCAACGTCAGCGAGTTAAGCCACAGGTAGGTATAAAACTGTGGATAGCGAGCCTGTTCACGACGGGCGTGAAGTTGATATTGAATCCACGGCAAAGCCAGCATCGCCATCAACAATAAGCGCCAACCGTAGGCAAAAAAAATGTCATCCTGTCGCCATCTGTCACTGTCCGCCGCACTCCACTTCAGCCACACACTCATCGCCAGCACAACCACGCAGATCAGCGCCATCCAGCACCATAGCGCACGTTGCTTAAATGAGACGACAGCCAGCAAAAGCGCGGAGGAGAGTGCAATCGTTACGGGCATTCCGTAGAACAGCCAGTCACTGTTCTGCGGCGCAAGATACGCCATCAGCAGGTAGCACACACACCCTTGTAGCAGTCCGATAAAGACCATGCCCCAGCGGGTCGTTGGTGAAAGCTCAACACTGTCCATGTCGTTTTCCAGAAAGAAGATAAAATCTAATTATCGCATCAACTTCACAAATATGAGTATTCGTCAGCCCATTTCGGACCTCAGCTGCGCGAGGTGAATCGATATTGTTTATGTTTGAGTTACGTTTATTTCTTACATGAATGCGATTACACTCACAAGATTCCCGCCAAAAACACTCTCCATTAACGTTTTAAGAACATTTTCCACAACAAAAAAGGGTTTCCTGCCATAATATCCGCCTCTTTGTGACAGGAGTCGCAGCGTATTCGGTTATTCGTGGAATTACCGGATGCGTAAATCTATGAGCCTTGTCGCGGTTAGCAATCCCTAAAAAACCTTACTATTCCAGGTAATACATATTGGCTAAGGAGCAGTGAAATGCGTGTGAACAACAGTTTAACCCCGCAAGATCTCAAGGCTTATGGTATCAATGACGTTCAGGATATCGTTTACAATCCAGACTACGACACGCTTTATCAGGAAGAACTTGATCCAAACCTGGAAGGTTATGAGCGTGGCGTGTTGACGAATCTGGGCGCCGTTGCAGTTGATACCGGTATCTTTACCGGGCGTTCGCCAAAGGATAAGTACATTGTCCGTGACGACACCACACGAGACACTCTCTGGTGGTCCGACAAAGGTAAAGGTAAGAACGACAACAAACCGCTTTCCCAGGAAACCTGGCAGCATTTGAAAGGGTTAGTCACCCATCAACTCTCCGGCAAACGTCTGTTTATCATTGATGCTTTCTGCGGTGCTAATGCGGATACCCGCCTTTCCGTGCGCTTCATTACTGAAGTCGCCTGGCAGGCACATTTTGTCAAAAACATGTTCATCCGCCCGAGCGACGAAGAACTGGTTGATTTCAAACCTGATTTCATCGTGATGAACGGTGCAAAATGCACTAACCCACAGTGGAAAGAACAAGGTCTGAACTCCGAAAACTTCGTGGCGTTCAACCTGACTGAACGCATTCAGTTAATTGGCGGCACCTGGTACGGCGGCGAGATGAAGAAAGGTATGTTCTCCGTCATGAACTACCTGCTGCCGCTGAAAGGCATTGCATCGATGCACTGCTCAGCAAACGTCGGTGAAAAAGGTGATGTTGCAGTCTTCTTTGGTCTGTCCGGTACCGGTAAAACCACGCTGTCCACTGACCCGAAACGCCGCCTGATTGGCGATGATGAGCATGGCTGGGATGACGACGGCGTATTTAACTTCGAAGGCGGTTGCTACGCGAAGACCATCAAACTGTCTAAAGATGCTGAACCGGAAATCTACAACGCAATCCGCCGTGATGCCCTGCTGGAAAACGTCACCGTGCGCGAAGATGGCTCCATCGATTTCGATGATGGTTCCAAAACCGAGAACACCCGCGTTTCCTACCCGATTTATCACATCGACAATATCGTTAAGCCGGTGTCAAAAGCGGGTCATGCAACCAAAGTCATCTTCCTGACCGCCGACGCATTTGGCGTACTGCCACCGGTTTCTCGCCTGACGGCCGATCAAACGCAGTATCACTTCCTGTCTGGCTTTACCGCCAAACTGGCTGGTACCGAGCGTGGCGTTACTGAGCCAACACCAACCTTCTCTGCCTGCTTCGGCGCAGCATTCCTGTCACTGCACCCAACGCAGTACGCAGAAGTGCTGGTAAAACGCATGCAGGCGGCTGGCGCACAGGCTTATCTGGTTAACACCGGCTGGAACGGCACCGGCAAACGTATCTCAATCAAAGATACCCGTGCCATTATCGATGCCATCCTGAACGGGTCTCTGGATGACGCAGAAACGTTCCGTCTGCCGATGTTTGACCTGGCAATCCCAACCGAACTGCCGGGTGTGGATACACGTATTCTCGATCCGCGTAATACCTACGCATCCCCGGAGCAGTGGCAGGAAAAAGCCAATGCTCTGGCGAAACTGTTTATTGAGAACTTCGAGAAGTACACCGACACGCCTGCGGGCGCCGCGTTAGTCAGCGCCGGTCCGAAGCTGTAACCAAAAGTGCCGGATGGCGGCTTCGTCTTATCCGGCCTACAGCAACTGATAAGCGCAGCAACATCAGGCGGTTAGCGAAATAAAAAGGGAGGCATTTAGCCTCCCTTTTCTACGCGTCTTTCGTTGTCCCCTGCGCACGCGTGAAGGGCACCGGAAGCCAGGCGCGTATCGACAGCCCGCCCCGTTCACTGGTACCAATTTCCAGCATACCGTTATGGTTATCGATAATACGCTGCACAATCGCCAGTCCCAGGCCCGTGCCGCTGGTGCTACGCGCGCTATCGCCGCGTACAAACGGCTGGAACAGGTGTTGACGCTGTTCCGGTTTGATACCCGGCCCGTCATCTTCGACCTGGAACCAGGCGCGATGCGCTTCCATACCGCTACTGACCTTAATCCAGCCATTACCGTAGCGGGCAGCGTTAACCACCATATTAGCAACCGCGCGTTTGATAGACAGTGGGTGCATCTTCACCTGAATGACGCCAGGAAGTAATGCAGTATCAATTTCACGCTCGTAACCACTTTCTGCCGCGATCACTTCACCTAATACCGAGTTCAGATCGGCCATTTCCATCGGCATCTCCTGACCCGTTCGCAGATAATCGATGAACTGTTCGATAATGGCATTACACTCTTCGATGTCCTTGTTGATGGATTCCGCGAGGTATCCGTCTTCTTCGCCCATCATTTCCGTCGCCAGACGGATACGCGTAAGCGGGGTGCGTAAATCATGGCTCACGCCCGCCATTAACAGCGTACGGTCATCGGCCAGCTGTTTTACACCGGCGGCCATATGGTTGAAGGCTCGGGTCACAGAGCGCACCTCAGAGGCGCCATACTCGCGCAGCGGCGGCGGAATAATGCCTTTCCCTACCTGCAGCGCTGCATGTTCAAGATCCACCAACGGCCGGTTCTGAATACGGATAAATAGCCACGCGCCACCAATAGCCAGCAGCATGATCGCCAGCGTATAGCGGAACAGCGGTGAGAAGTCACCCTGATGGATTTCAGTGAGCGGCACGCGTACCCAGATGTTGGGCGACAGCCAGGTTTTCAGCCAGACGACAGGCGAGCTCTTGTTGACCTCAACACGTACTTCCGTTGGACCACCCAACTGCTGCGCCATCTGATGGCTTAAGAATTCATAGTGTTGCGCCCAACGCAGACCCGCTTCTTCAGCGGCTTCGTTGGAATAGAGGGAAATACCGAGCTCACGGTAAATTTCCCGACGGAATGCAGGTGGCACTACCAGTTGCGTACCGTCCTCCAGTTGCAGTTTATCAGTCATCAGCATACGGACTTCGTAGGCCAGGACCTTATTAAACTGCTGGAGGCTCGGCAGAATCGCGAAGTTCAGCACCACAAGGTAGGTCGTCACCAGGCTTGCAAACAGCAAGGTGACGATAAGCAATAACGTGCGAGCAAACGAACTTCGTGGCGAGAAGCGCATTCGCCTCATGCTTTAGAACCGTCCGGAACAAAAACGTAGCCCAGACCCCATACGGTCTGAATATAACGAGGATGAGCCGGGTCTTCTTCCACCATACGACGCAGACGAGAAATCTGCACGTCGATGGAACGTTCCATCGCGGAGTACTCACGACCACGCGCCAGGTTCATCAGTTTATCGCGGGACAGCGGTTCACGTGGGTGGCTTACCAACGCTTTCAGCACCGCAAATTCACCGCTGGTGAGCGGCATCGGCTCATCTTCGCGGAACATTTCACGCGTCCCCAGGTTCAGCTTAAACTTACCGAAAGCGATAACGGCTTCTTCCTGAGAAGGCGCGCCCGGCAGTTCGTTCGCCTGACGACGCAACACCGCGCGAATACGCGCCAGCAGTTCACGTGGGTTAAAGGGTTTCGGGATGTAATCGTCAGCACCGATTTCCAGCCCAACGATACGGTCAACCTCTTCGCCCTTCGCCGTCACCATAATGATCGGCATTGGGTTGCTTTGACTGCGCAGGCGGCGGCAAATTGACAGGCCATCTTCCCCTGGCAGCATTAAATCCAGAACCATCAAGTGGAAGGACTCACGGGTCAGCAGACGGTCCATCTGCTCAGCGTTTGCGACGCTTCGAACCTGGAAGCCCTGCTCGGTCAGATAACGTTCCAGAAGCGCACGCAAGCGCATGTCGTCATCGACCACCAGAATCTTATAGTTCTCTTGCATTGTTATTACTCCCAAAGGTTCGCAACAATTAAGTGTATATTCTTAAGAAAGCTCGCGTGAGTCACCAGCAAATTCTGGTATGAATTCCAGGCTAAATTGTTACAAAGCATATTAAACAGCAGCTTAAGTATACAATGTTTCTCGCAATACATTATTTATTCTGTTGATATGCTCATGTAATACTAATTGTGCGCATCATCACAGAGTCGAAGGTAAAACAATAAGATGAAAACGCCCCTGATAACCCGTGAAGGGTATGAAAAACTCAAACAAGAGCTCAATTATCTCTGGCGTGAAGAGCGCCCGGAAGTCACCAAGAAGGTTACCTGGGCCGCAAGTCTGGGCGACCGCAGCGAAAATGCTGACTACCAGTATAATAAAAAGCGCCTGCGCGAGATCGACCGTCGCGTCCGTTATTTGACCAAGTGCATGGAGAATCTGAAAATTGTCGATTACTCCCCACAGCAAGAGGGTAAAGTCTTCTTTGGCGCGTGGGTCGAGATTGAAAACGACAATGGCGATATCCGCAAATTCCGCATTGTTGGCTACGATGAAATTTTTGGCCGTAAGGATTACATCTCTATCGATTCCCCCATGGCGCGTGCGCTGCTGAAAAAAGAGGTCGGCGATCTCGCGGTGGTGAACACCCCTGCCGGGGAAGCCAGCTGGTACGTCAATGAGATCGAATACGTGAAGTGAGACCGGAACAATCCGAAGCCCCTGTAGATGACTGGCATTTTTGCCAGTCAGTCCGTATAACTATCCCCTGATTTTTTATCCTATAGACGAAGCTATCCATGATGAATGATTCTTTCTGCCGCATTATCGCAGGTGAAATTCAGGCTCGTGCAGAACAGGTAGAAGCTGCCGTTCGCCTGCTTGACGAAGGGAACACCGTGCCGTTTATCGCACGTTATCGTAAGGAAATCACCGGCGGTCTGGATGATACGCAACTGCGTAATCTGGAGACCCGTCTGGGGTATCTGCGTGAACTGGAAGACCGCCGTCAGGCGATCCTGAAATCTATCGGCGAGCAAGGCAAACTGACCGACGACCTGGCAAACGCTATCAACGGCACGTTAAGTAAGACCGAACTCGAAGACCTTTATCTGCCGTACAAACCTAAACGCCGCACCCGTGGGCAAATCGCCATTGAGGCCGGACTGGAGCCGCTGGCAGACCTGTTGTGGAACGCGCCGTCTCACGACCCGGAAACAGAAGCGGCCAAATACCTCAACGCCGACAACGGTGTGGCGGATACCAAAGCGGCCCTTGACGGTGCACGTTACATCCTGATGGAACGCTTCGCTGAAGATGCCGCACTGCTGGCGAAAGTGCGTGACTACCTGTGGAAAAACGCGCATCTGGTTTCCACCGTGGTAAGCGGTAAAGAAGAGGAAGGCGCGAAATTCCGCGACTACTTCGATCACCACGAACCGATTTCTACCGTGCCGTCTCACCGTGCGCTGGCTATGTTCCGCGGCCGTAACGAAGGCATCTTACAGCTGTCTCTAAATGCCGATCCGCAGTTCGATGAGCCACCGAAAGAGAGCCACGGCGAGCAAATCATTCAGGATCACCTTGGCCTGCGACTGAACAACGAACCGGCAGACAGCTGGCGTAAAGGCGTTGTCAGCTGGACATGGCGCATTAAGGTGCTGATGCACCTCGAAACCGAACTGATGGGCACTGTGCGCGAACGCGCAGAAGATGAAGCAATCAACGTCTTTGCCCGTAACCTGCACGACCTGCTGATGGCGGCCCCGGCCGGACTGCGCGCCACAATGGGTCTCGATCCGGGCCTGCGTACCGGTGTAAAAGTGGCTGTTGTTGACGGTACCGGCAAGCTGGTCGCCACCGACACTATTTATCCACATACCGGTCAGGCTGCCAAAGCCGCCGTTGCCGTTGCAGCGTTATGTGAGAAGTACAACGTAGAGCTGGTAGCCATTGGTAACGGTACGGCGTCGCGCGAAACCGAACGTTTCTTCCTCGACGTACAGAAGCAATTCCCGCAAGTGACCGCACAGAAAGTGATTGTCAGTGAAGCCGGGGCATCGGTTTACTCTGCCTCTGAACTGGCGGCGCTGGAGTTCCCGGACCTCGATGTGTCGCTGCGTGGCGCAGTATCTATTGCTCGCCGTCTGCAGGACCCGTTGGCTGAACTGGTGAAAATCGACCCGAAATCTATCGGTGTGGGCCAGTATCAGCACGACGTTAGCCAGACCCAGCTTGCCCGTAAGCTGGATGCGGTGGTGGAAGACTGCGTAAATGCCGTCGGCGTTGATCTGAACACCGCCTCCGTCCCCCTGCTGACCCGCGTTGCCGGCCTGACCCGCATGATGGCGCAAAACATCGTCGCCTGGCGTGATGAGAACGGCCAGTTCCAGAACCGTCAGCAGTTGCTAAAAGTCAGTCGTCTGGGGCCAAAAGCCTTTGAACAGTGCGCGGGCTTCCTGCGTATCAACCACGGCGACAACCCGCTGGACGCTTCCACGGTTCACCCGGAAGCCTACCCGATAGTGGAACGCATTCTGGCCGCCACCGAGCAATCGCTGCGTGACCTGATGGGCAACAGCGACGCGCTGCGTCATCTCAAAGCGTCCGACTTCACCGACGAACGCTTCGGGGTGCCGACCGTCACCGACATCATCAAAGAGCTGGAAAAGCCGGGCCGCGATCCGCGTCCTGAGTTTAAAACCGCGCAGTTTGCCGATGGCGTAGAAACCATGAACGATCTGCTGCCGGGAATGATTCTGGAAGGCGCAGTCACCAACGTCACCAACTTCGGCGCGTTTGTTGATATCGGCGTTCATCAGGATGGTCTGGTGCATATCTCTTCACTGTCGAATAAGTTCGTCGAAGATCCACACACCGTGGTGAAAGCGGGCGACATTGTGAAGGTGAAAGTGCTGGAAGTTGACCTGCAGCGTAAGCGTATCGCGCTGACCATGCGTCTGGACGAGCAGCCGGGTGAAACTAATGCGCGTCGCGGCGGCGGGAATAACGAACGCACTCAGGGCAATCGCCCGGCACCAAAAGCGGCGAAACCGCGTGGCCGTGAGGCACAGCCTGCGGGCAACAGCGCGATGATGGATGCGCTGGCGGCGGCAATGGGTAAAAAGCGCTAAGTTTAAACCATGTGCCGGATGGCGGCGTAAACGCCCTGTCCGGCCGGGTTGGCGCAATTAATTCGTAGGCCGGATAAGACGCATGAGCGTCGACATCCGGCATATTTAATCTATGCCTCGCTTTGTTCCACAATATATTTATCACTTTATTAACAGATGAAACCTTAATTAAACATTAAGATCCCCAATAATTACTTCCGCGCATCCTTCGTTCCCAACCAGAATAAATATTGAGCCATATCAAAATTGACTCAAATTATTCTTCAATCCAACATTCCGTCACATTTATTCTATTGATGATAGAAACCATTCTCATTATCATTGATTTGTTGATTATTTACTCTTTCCTTACGTTGGCTAATCATCTGGTCTCATGCCGCCCTGTCGCCCCATGAGGTAATCATCCAGTTAGCGAGATATAAGTAGGTCCCTATGCAATTCACTCCTGACAGTGCGTGGAAAATTACCGGTTTTGCCCGTGAAATCAGCCCGGCTTATCGACAGAAACTGTTATCCCTCGGCATGCTGCCCGGGTCGTCCTTCAATGTGGTTCGCGTCGCCCCGCTCGGCGATCCTATCCATATTGAAACGCGTCGTGTAAGTCTGGTATTGCGTAAGAAGGATTTGGCGTTATTAGAAGTGGAAGCGGTTTCCTGTTAATACAGTGAGTCTATAAAAATGAAAAAACTAACCATTGGTTTAATTGGTAATCCTAATTCCGGCAAGACAACCTTATTCAACCAACTCACCGGTGCACGCCAGCGTGTGGGTAACTGGGCTGGTGTGACCGTCGAGCGTAAAGAAGGTCATTTCGCGACCACTGACCATCAGGTCACACTGGTCGACTTACCCGGTACCTATTCTCTGACGACGATCTCATCTCAAACCTCTCTCGATGAGCAAATTGCCTGCCACTACATTTTAAGCGGTGATGCGGATCTGCTAATCAACGTTGTCGACGCTTCCAACCTTGAACGCAACCTCTACCTGACGTTGCAACTGCTGGAGCTGGGCATTCCCTGTATTGTCGCGCTGAACATGCTGGATATTGCTGAGAAACAGCAAATCCGTATCGATATCGACGCCCTCTCCGCTCGTCTTGGCTGCCCGGTGGTTCCGCTGGTTTCCACCCGCGCCCGCGGCATTGAAGCACTGAAGCTGGCGATCGATCGCTACAAAGAAAACGACACCGTCGAGCTGGTCCATTATGCCCAGCCACTGCTGCAAGAAGCTGATACCCTCGCCGATGCGATGGCTAAAGATATGCCGCTTAAACAGCGCCGCTGGCTGGGCTTGCAAATGCTGGAAGGCGATATCTACAGCCGTGCTTACGCCGGTGATGCTGCACAAAATCTGGATGCTGCCGTTGCACGTCTGAGCGCAACGATGGATGATCCGGCGCTGCATATTGCCGATGCCCGTTACCAGTGCATTGCCGCTATCTGCGATACCGTCAGCAACACCCTGACCGCAGAACCCAGCCGCTTCACCACCGCAGTAGACAAAATCATCCTCAATCGCTTCCTCGGATTGCCGATTTTCCTGTTCGTGATGTACCTGATGTTCCTGCTCGCCATCAACATTGGCGGCGCGCTGCAACCGTTGTTTGATGTTGGCTCCGTAGCGCTCTTTATCCATGGTATTCAGTGGATTGGCTATACGCTACATTTCCCGGATTGGCTAACCATCTTCCTGGCCCAGGGCCTTGGCGGCGGGATTAACACCGTGCTACCGCTGGTACCGCAAATCGGCATGATGTACCTGTTCCTCTCCTTCCTTGAAGACTCAGGTTACATGGCACGCGCCGCGTTTGTGATGGACCGCCTGATGCAGGCACTGGGACTGCCGGGCAAATCGTTCGTCCCGCTGATCGTCGGCTTTGGCTGTAACGTACCATCAGTGATGGGCGCACGTACGCTGGATGCCCCACGCGAACGTCTGATGACCATCATGATGGCACCGTTTATGTCCTGTGGCGCACGTCTGGCGATTTTCGCTGTCTTTGCCGCCGCGTTCTTTGGTCAGAACGGCGCGTTGGCGGTCTTCTCGCTGTACGTACTGGGTATCATCATGGCGGTGTTGACCGGCCTGATGCTCAAACACACCATCATGCGTGGCGAAGCTACACCGTTCGTGATGGAGCTTCCGGTGTACCACGTGCCGCACATTAAGAGTCTGATTATTCAGACCTGGCAGCGCCTGAAAGGCTTTGTTCTGCGTGCAGGTAAAGTCATCATCATCGTCAGTATTTTCCTCAGCGCCTTTAACAGCTTCTCACTGAGCGGAAAAATCGTCGACAACATCAACGACTCAGCTCTGGCTTCCGTTAGCCGCGTTATTACCCCTGTCTTTAAACCGATTGGTGTTCACGAAGATAACTGGCAGGCAACCGTAGGTCTGTTCACCGGCGCGATGGCGAAAGAAGTGGTTGTCGGTACGCTGAACACGCTCTATACCGCAGAAAACATTCAGGAAGAAGAGTTCAACCCGGCAGATTTCCACCTCGGTGACGAGCTGCTCAGTGCGGTAGATGAAACCTGGCAAAGCCTGAAAGACACCTTCAGCCTGAGCGTTCTGGCCAACCCTATCGAAGCCAGTAAAGGTGACGGTGAGATGGCCACTGGCGCGATGGGCGTGATGGGCGAGAAATTTGGCAGCGCTGCTGCGGCATACAGCTACCTGATCTTTGTTCTGCTGTATGTACCGTGCATTTCAGTGATGGGCGCTATCGCGCGTGAATCCAGCCGTGGCTGGATGAGCTTCTCGATTCTGTGGGGCCTGAATATCGCCTACTCTCTGTCGACGCTGTTTTATCAGACGGTCAGCTACAAAGAGCACCCGACCTACAGCCTGGTGTGCATTTTAGCGGTCATCCTGTTTAACATCGTATTGCTGGGTCTGCTACGTCGCGCTCGCAGCCACGTGGACCTCGCGCTGCTGGCGACCAACAGGACGGCAAGTTCCTGCTGTTCAAGCACCACTGGCGATTGCCACTAAGGTTATCGACGATGGCATCGCTTATTCAGGTTCGTGATTTACTGGCTCTGCGGGGGCGCATGGAGGCGAAACAAATTAGCCACACGCTGCATACCCCGCAGCCAATGATTGACGCCATGCTGAATCAGTTAGAGAAGATGGGCAAAGCTGTGCGGATTCAGGAGGATGCTGATGGGTGTCTGTCCGGAAGTTGCAAGAGTTGTCCGGAAGGCAAAGCTTGCCTGCGCGAGTGGTGGGCTTTGCGCTAATCAGATGCTCTTTGCCGGATAGCGCTACGCTTATCCGGCCTACAAATAACTGCAAATGTTCAGGCCGGATAAAGCGTTTACGCTGATATCTGTTACTTTAGAAACAATTCAGTTTCTGTTTTAACGCCACCAGCGCGGCGCAAAACTCTGTAGGATGTGAGATAAACGGCGCATGAGCGGCTTTAGCAAACACCAGTGACTCACTCTTCGGCCACAGAGCATCCAGCATTGGCACCACTTTACGCGGAACCAGGCCATCGAGATAACCGTATAAGCGCAGGAACGGCAGGTTTAACGCACACAGCGGTTCACGTAGATCGACCGTTTTCAGGATCTCCAGTCCACCATTGAGCACGTCGACGTCCGGCATGGGGAGCGCCAGTACCGTTTTCTTCAGCGCCCGTGCATCCTGACGCGCGGTTTCCGTGCCCATCGTTTGTAGTGCAAGAAAACGTTCCACCGTACGCTGGAAATCTTCGCTCAACTGCTGCTGGAAGCCAGCCAGTACCTCTGGTTTAATGCCCGGCCACGTTTCGCGCGCGCTAAAACAGGGAGAAGAGGCAACCGTCACCAGCGCCTGAACGCGCTCAGGATGGTTCAATGCTACCTGACTCGCCACCAGACCGCCCAGACTCCAGCCGAGCCAGATGGCTTTCCCCGGAGCCTGTCTTAATACCCGTTCAGCCATCTCTTCCAGCGACATCGCGCCAAAACCCTGACTACGGCCAAATCCCGGTAAGTCGACAAGATGCAGTGTAAAATGCGAGCTCAGTTCCTCGCTTATGCAATGCCACACCTCTGCATTCAGTCCCCATCCGTGCAGCAGCACAAGATGGCAATTTCCCGAACCCTGGGTCTGCCACCAGATGTCATTCATCAGTTACTGTTCTCTTTTAGCTAACAAGGATGTCTCTATGCTAACAGTACCAGGATTATGCTGGCTATGCCGAATGCCGCTGAGGTTGGGGCATTGGGGGATTTGCTCAGTCTGCACACAGGCAATACGCCAGCACGACAGTCTGTGCCCGCAGTGCGGACTACCGGCCATTCACACCTCGGTTCCCTGTGGTCGTTGCCTACAAAAACCACCGCCGTGGCAGCGCCTGGTTTCAGTCAGCGACTATGTTCCTCCAGTAAGCGGGCTTATCCACCAGCTTAAATTTTCACGACGCAACGAAATAGCCCCTGCGCTTGCACGTCTGCTGTTGCTGGAGGTATTGCAGGCCCGACGCACTCACGGTTCCCCCCTGCCAGACAGGCTCATCAGCGTACCGCTCTGGCAACGTCGTCATTGGCGCAGGGGATTCAATCAAAGCGACTTGCTATGCCGTCCTTTAGCACGCTGGCTAGGCTGTGACTGGAACAGGCAGGCCATAACACGGGTGCGGGCGACCGCTACACAACACCATCTCAGCGCCCGGTTACGCAAACGTAACCTGAAAAATGCCTTTCGCCTTGAATTGCCAGTGCAGGGACTCCATATGGTTATTGTGGATGATGTCGTCACTACCGGAAGTACCGTCGCGGAAATCGCGCAGCTGCTTTTACGCAACGGCGCGGCGACTGTCCAGGTATGGTGCCTGTGTCGAACCTTGTAGAGCCTCGATGATGGGCGTATTATAACCAAGTAAAATAGTCAACTATTAGGCCATTACTATGATCCATATTTCCGATGCTGCACAAGCGCACTTTGCCAAACTGCTGGCAAATCAGGAAGAAGGGACACAAATCCGCGTATTTGTGATCAATCCCGGCACGCCTAACGCTGAATGTGGCGTTTCTTATTGTCCGCCGGACGCCGTGGAAGCAACCGACACCGCCATTAAATTTGACCTGCTGACCGCATATGTTGATGAACTGAGCGCACCGTATCTGGAAGATGCAGAAATCGATTTCGTCACTGACCAATTAGGTTCTCAGCTGACCCTGAAAGCACCGAACGCAAAAATGCGCAAAGTTGCCGATGATGCGCCGTTGATGGAACGCGTGGAGTATATGCTGCAATCGCAGATCAACCCACAGCTGGCTGGCCACGGTGGTCGTGTCTCTCTGATGGAAATTACCGATGAAGGCTTCGCCATTCTGCAGTTTGGCGGCGGCTGTAACGGCTGTTCAATGGTCGACGTTACGCTGAAAGAAGGTATCGAGAAACAGCTATTGGCTGAATTCCCCGAACTGAAGGGCGTTCGTGATTTAACCGAACACCAGCGTGGCGAGCACTCTTACTACTAACGACCAGACCAGACCAGACCAGTAGAGTATTCGCAGCCCCGATAAGACACATCAGCGTCGTCATCGGGCATTGATGCCGGATAGTCGCGTTAACGCGTTATCCGGCCTTCTACCTAACCGGGCCAACATTCCTCTGTTACATTCCTGCAATAAAACCCTCCATAATTTGACCAGCTTCTCATAATTTAAATTTTGCCTGCCCAGGTGATTTTCAAGCGCAGCATGTTACCCGTATCATTCGTATCAGCACCCAAGACGCATATAACAGCCAGCTAAACTGATTAGTTTTACAGGCAATCAGCATTGGTGCTGTGAATACTCTGTTCCCGGTCGGGACAATCGGAATTTGTCATCTAAACACTGACGTTACCCATAACAAAGTAAAGGCCAGGTAAATCATGCCATTAGTCATCGTTGCTATCGGTGTAATCTTGTTACTCCTCCTGATGATCCGTTTCAAAATGAACGGTTTCATCGCTCTCGTCCTGGTGGCGCTTGCTGTCGGATTGATGCAAGGGATGCCACTGGATAAAGTCATTGGTTCTATTAAAGCCGGTGTCGGCGGAACCCTTGGCAGCCTCGCCCTGATTATGGGTTTTGGCGCCATGCTGGGCAAAATGTTGGCAGACTGCGGCGGTGCGCAGCGCATTGCGACCACGCTGATTGCTAAATTCGGCAAAAAACACATTCAATGGGCGGTGGTCTTAACCGGCTTCACCGTTGGTTTTGCCCTGTTCTACGAAGTCGGCTTCGTGCTGATGCTGCCGCTGGTATTCACCATCGCTGCTGCTGCGAATATTCCGCTGCTGTACGTTGGTGTGCCGATGGCCGCTGCGCTGTCCGTGACTCACGGCTTCCTGCCGCCGCACCCGGGTCCGACCGCTATCGCGACCATTTTCCACGCCGATATGGGTAAAACCCTGCTGTTTGGTACGATTCTGGCAATCCCGACCGTCATTCTCGCAGGTCCGGTCTACGCACGTTTCCTGAAAGGCATCGATAAGCCGATCCCGGAAGGTCTGTACAGCGCGAAAACCTTCACTGAAGAAGAAATGCCGGGCTTTGGCGTCAGCGTCTGGACCTCTCTGGTACCGGTCATTCTGATGGCCATGCGCGCCGTCGCGGAGATGATTCTGCCAAAAGGTCATGCTTTCCTGACGGTGGCAGAATTCCTTGGCGACCCGGTCATGGCTACGCTTATCGCGGTGCTGATTGCGATGTTCACGTTTGGTCTGAACCGTGGACGTTCGATGGATCAGATTAACGACACGCTGGTGTCCTCAATCAAAATCATCGCGATGATGCTGTTGATCATCGGTGGTGGCGGTGCCTTCAAACAGGTCCTGGTTGATAGCGGCGTCGACAAGTACATCGCTTCAATGATGCACGGATCTAACGTTTCTCCGCTGCTGATGGCATGGTCTATTGCTGCGGTACTGCGTATCGCACTGGGTTCTGCAACCGTTGCAGCAATCACTGCAGGTGGGATTGTGGCACCGCTGATCGCGACCACCGGCGTAAGCCCAGAGCTGATGGTTATCGCAGTAGGTTCCGGTTCCGTCATTTTCTCCCACGTGAACGATCCTGGTTTCTGGCTGTTCAAGGAGTACTTCAACCTGACCATCGGTGAAACCATTAAGTCATGGTCAATGCTGGAAACCATTATCTCCGTCTGCGGTCTGGTAGGGTGTCTGCTGCTGGGTATGGTGGTTTAATCGAGACGGCTTGTAGGGCCGGATAAGGCAAAGCCGCCATCCGGCAGCCTGATGGCGCTACGCTTATCAGGCCTACATACTACGAGCTATCACCATAAAAAAGCCGGGGAAATCCCCGGCATTTTTACTTCTTCTTCGCGGCTGCTTTTCGGCGCTTATCCAAATCCTTAATCAGCTTGTTCACCCCTTCATTGGCAAACATCTGTTCAAGCGTGGCGGTAAGCTTACGCCGCCAATTTTTGTACTGATCGCTGGTGCCCGGAATATTGACTGGTTCCGCCATATCCAGCCAGTCTTCAGGCTGTAGACCCAGGAGTGCACTGTTGCTGTCGGCGATATAACGCTGCATCCCGCGATTGAGGATCGGCGTCATCGACATCAGCGATGCCTTATGCCCGGCACGTTTTGGCAGACAACCGTACTTATGCAGCGCATCCAGCAACCCCTGCTTGGCCAGTTCCCGGTCCTGATACAACCCCCGCAGCACAACCTCATCCGGATACAGCCCCAGCGCTTTACCCAACGTCAGGTCGCCGCTGTCCCAATAGCCTTTAAGCGTAGGAAGGTCATGCGTCGCCGCGACTGCCATTGATTGTTCCGGGTACGCTTTTGGCGCGCGGAAATTCTTCTCATGGTCATTCTCAAAATAGAGCACCTTGTAGGAATACACACCGCTATCACGCAGTTTGCTGACAATCTCTACCGGCACAGTACCCAGATCTTCACCAATCACCATACAGTGATGGCGTTGACTTTCCAGCGCCAGAATAGAGAGTAGGTCATCAACCGGATAATGGACGTAGGCGCCGTGATCGGCAGTCTCTCCGTAGGGGATCCACCACAGGCGCAGCATCGACATCACATGATCGATACGCAACGCGCCGCAGTTCTGCATATTGGCACGCAGCAGTTCGATAAACGGTTCGTAGGCCCGTGCCGTGATGATGTGCGGATCCATCGGCGGCAGCCCCCAGTTTTGCCCAAGCGGCCCAAGAATATCCGGCGGCGCACCAACGGAGGCTTTCAGACAATACAGTTCACGGTCACACCAGGTCTCTGACCCACCTTCTGCCACACCAACTGCCAGATCACGATACAACCCAATCGGCATGGCAAAGCCCTGACTGGTTTCCCAGCAATCCGCAAATTGGGTATACGCCAGCCACTGCAGCCACAGGTAGAAATCCACCTCGTCACGATGCTCTGCGCAGAACTGTTTGACCTCCGGCGAATCTACCGACTGGAAAGCTTCCGGCCATACCGGCCATCCCCAGCGCAACGTATCCTCTTTCACCTGATGCGCATGCAGCGCATCAAAGGCTGCCTGCCAGTACAGGCTTTCGCCTTCCTGAGTCACAAACTGGCGAAATGCTGCCATCTGCTCATCGTCACGAGCGGAGAAGCCTTTCCACGCCATGCGCAGCGCAGTCATCTTCAGTGCGGTAACGGCAGAATAATCAACCCACTCGGCATCCCGCGCGCGTTGCAGGGTTTGCTGAGTTGTGGGTTTCAGCCACCAGCTTTGCGCCTCTTTGCTTAGATGAAAATCCTCCACTGCGTTGACGTCGATATAAATGACGTTTAACCAGCGGCGCGAAGACGGACTGTACGGGCTGGCGCTCTCCGGGTTCGCCGGATACAACGCATGAATCGGATTAAGACCGATAAACGCCCCTCCGCGTTTCGCCACGTCCACCAGCATGGTACGGAGATCGCCAAAGTCGCCAATCCCCCAGTTTTTCTCTGAACGCAGGGTGTAGAGCTGAACGCACGCGCCCCACAGTTTTTGCCCCTCCAGCAGCGCCTGCGGTTCATAGCAGCGCTTTGGCGCCACAATGACGCGACAGTGAGTGCGCAGCTCGCCCTGCGTCAATGTCAGCGTGTGATAGCCCTCCGGCAGTTTCGTCGGAAGGTGAAAAGATTTGCCGCCGGTGGCATGCCCTTTGTGCTGCACACCATCTTCAGTGGTCAGCAGCCAGCTAAACTCCCCGCAACCTTCAACCGCCAGTGGCATTTTCTTACCCGCGGTATACACCATGACATTGGGCACCGGCGTCACCGCCACCTGCGTGGCGGCGGTGGTGCGATGCATGGCTTCAAGCAAACGCCGCTTGGTTTCGGCACCAATAGACTGCGGTTTGCCGTGAGCGTTAATGTAATTGGGGCTGATCCCCGCCGCCAGCGCGGCATTATCCAGACGTTTGCTTTCCATCGCGATTCCTTAGCGTTTCGCCTGCCAGATACGAGCCTGATAATCGCGGATTGAGCGGTCTGAACTGAACATGCCGCAGCGCGCGGTATTCAGGATCGCCGCCCGCGTCCAGGCATCCTGGTCACGGTACAACACATCAACTTGCTTCTGGGCTTCAACGTAGGCCGCGAAGTCCGCCATCACCAGATACGGGTCACCGCCCTGCTTGCCGATACTGTGCAGCATCTGGTCAAAAGCATGCTTGTCGCCATCGCTGTATTTACCGCTTTCAAGCTCCTTCAGAATCGCATCCAGCACTTTGTCTTTCTTACGCCATTTCACCGGGTCATATCCTTTCGCTTTCAGCGCCTTCACCTCTTCCACCGTGTGGCCAAAGATAAAGATATTCTCATCACCCACCTTCTCAGCGATTTCGACGTTAGCGCCATCCAGTGTACCCACCGTTAACGCGCCGTTCAGCGCCAGTTTCATGTTACCGGTGCCGGAGGCCTCTTTGCCCGCCGTCGAGATCTGCTCGGAGATATCCGCCGCTGGGATCAGCATTTCCGCCGCCGAGACGCAGTAATCCGGCAGGAACACGACCTTCAACTTATCGCCAACTTTCGGGTCGTTATTGATGGTTTCCGCTACCTTGTTGATGGCGAAAATGATGTTCTTCGCCAGGTAGTAACCTGGAGCCGCTTTCGCCCCAAACAGGAATACGCGCGGTACGCGATCCGTCTGCGGGTTTTCACGGATTTCTTTGTACAATGCCAGAATATGCAACAGGTTCAGGTGCTGGCGTTTGTACTCATGCAGGCGCTTGATCTGAATATCAAAGATAGCGTTAGTCGTTATCTCAATACCGGTACGCGCTTTAATAAACTTCACCAGCCGTTCTTTGTTCGCCAGCTTGATATCGCGGTACTGCTGACGGAATTTCGCATCGTCGGCGTATTTTTCCAGGTTAATCAGTTGGTCTAAATCGTTGGCCCACTCTTTTTTCAGCGACTTATCCAGCAGCGCTGCAAGCGCCGGGTTGCACTGCTTGATCCAACGACGCGGGGTAATTCCGTTAGTCACATTATGGAATTTGTTCGGCCACAGCTGGTGGTATTCCGGGAACAGATCTTTCACCACCAGATCAGAGTGCAGCGCTGCCACACCATTAACCGCAAAGCCGCTGACTACGCACATATTCGCCATGCGCACTTGTTTGTTGTGCACCACCGCCAGCTTCGCCCAAACGGCGGCATCGCCTGGCCAGGTTTTATCGACCAGTTTCTTAAAGCGGTCATTAATCTCTTTGATGATTTGCATATGGCGCGGCAGCAGCGCCTTCACCAGCTTCTCATCCCAGCACTCAAGCGCTTCAGGCATCAGAGTATGGTTGGTGTAAGCAAACGTCTTGCTGGTGATCGCCCATGCATCGTCCCAGCTCATCTGATGCTCATCGATCAGCACGCGCAGCAGTTCAGGGATCGCAATAGTCGGGTGGGTGTCGTTCAGTTGAATAACTTCGTAGTCGGCCAGTTCGTGCAGTTTACGTCCTGCCAGATGATGACGGCGCAGAATGTCTGCCACGGAGCAGGCACACTGGAAGTACTGCTGCATCAGGCGCAGCTTTTTGCCTGCCGTATGGTTATCGTTCGGGTACAACACTTTAGTGAGTTTTTCGGCGTCGATCCCCTGCTGTTCCGCACGCAGGAAATCACCGTCATTAAATTTGGTCAGGTTAAACGGGTGCGCATGAGTGGCCTGCCACAGACGTAGAGGTTGTGCCACGCCGTTGCGGTAGCCCAGTACCGGCAGGTCCCAGGCCTGACCGGTGATGGTGAATCCCGGCTCCCAGCGCCCGTCTTTGGTGACCTTGCCGCCAATGCCGACTTGCACATCCAGTGCTTCATTGTGGCGAAACCACGGGTAGCTGCCGCGATGCCAGTCATCCGGCGCTTCCATCTGTTGACCATCAGCAAATGACTGACGGAACAAACCGTACTGATAATTGAGGCCGTAACCCGTTGCTGACTGGCCAACCGTTGCCATCGAGTCGAGGAAACACGCTGCCAGACGCCCCAGCCCCCCGTTCCCCAACGCCGGATCGGTTTCTTCTTCCAGCAAGTCGGTCAGGTTGATGTCGTGTGCTTTCAGCTCGTCGCTCACCGCCTGATACCAGCCCAGATTGAGCAAGTTGTTCCCCGTCAGACGACCAATCAAAAACTCCATTGAGATGTAGTTAACATGACGCTGATTTTTTGCCGGTTTCACCGCAGGCTGGGCACTGAGTAATTCAGCCAACGCCCCACTCACGGCCTGCCACCACTGGCGCGACGTCATTTCGTGAGCCGACGATAAACCGAAGCGCTGCCACTGACGTGTCAGGGCAGCCTGAAATTGATCTTTGTTGAAAGTAGGCTGTGACATAGGGATTCCAGGTCCTTAGGTAATAAACAACGTTATCGCTAGTTTGCCAGGCTCGTTGTTGACCTTCCTCATCCTGCCAGGGATTAGACAGGGAGGAGGAGCGGGGATGAGCGTTAAAATGTGATCGCCGCCACTTTAAGAGGGGAATTATGGCCGATAAATACGCAGGCTCTCCGCATACCCCTGAAATGCATCGCGGTTTTCGCATTAATCAAAAGAGATTATCCAGACAATATCAAACAGGAAGATGACATTTAGAAAAAATATGTAAACGAAGAAATAGTTTCTAACCTGAAATACATATTCTGCTTGAGATATTTCACATGAAAGTTTTAAGTCGAGCACAAAATTCATCGATTTTTATTCATCGCCACAGTAGCCACATTAAAAAAGAGGAATTGTTCCACCCCGTAAAAATAACGCTGGATCCAGTCACCATGCCTGTTGCGACTCTTTAAAACAATTATTGCAATAGATGTATAGATTTGTGACATAGTGCAAAATCAGACACACAAAAAGTCCGCTTAGCTTGCAATAAATCCCGATCTGGCCGACCTTATATCTATTAATTACGAAGCGCAAAAAAAAATCGTTTTCCCCCATATTCACACAGTGAAGTGACTAACTTATGTTGATTCCGTCTAAATTAAGTCGTCCGGTTCGACTCGACCATACGGTGGTTCGTGAGCGCCTGCTGGCTAAACTTTCCGGCGCGAACAATTTCAGGCTTGCCCTGATAACAAGTCCTGCTGGTTATGGAAAAACAACGCTTGTTTCACAATGGGCGGCGGGGAAGAACGAATTAGGCTGGTACTCCCTGGATGAAGGCGATAACCAGCAAGAGCGCTTCGCCAGCTATTTGATTGCGGCAATCCAACAGGCGACCGGTGGGCACTGCACCACCAGCGAAGCCATGGTGCAAAAACGCCAGTATGCCAGCCTGACCTCACTGTTTGCCCAGCTGTTCATTGAACTGGCGGAGTGGCATCGTCCACTCTATCTGGTCGTGGATGATTATCATCTGATCTCCAATCCAGCCATCCACGAAGCAATGCGTTTTTTCCTGCGCCATCAGCCGGAAAATCTGACGTTAGTCGTGCTGTCGCGTAACCTACCACAACTGGGCATTGCCAACCTGCGCGTACGCGATCAACTGCTGGAAATCGGCAGCCAGCAGCTGGCCTTTAACCACCAGGAAGCCAAACAATTTTTTGACCGCCGCCTGTCCTCCCCGATTGAGGCTGCGGAAAGTAGCCGCATGTGCGATGACGTTGCAGGCTGGGCCACGGCGTTACAGCTGATCGCCTTATCTGCCCGTCAGAACAACCATTCCGCCCACCAGTCGGCACGACGTCTGGCCGGTATCAACGCCAGCCATTTATCCGATTATCTGGTCGATGAAGTCCTGGACAGCGTCGATATCGGAACCCGTCATTTCCTGCTAAAAAGCGCCATCCTGCGCTCGATGAACGATGCGCTGATTGTTCGGGTCACGGGCGAAGAAAACGGCCAAATGCGGCTGGAGGAAATTGAGCGGCAGGGATTATTCCTGCAGCGGATGGATGATGTCGGCGAATGGTTTAGCTATCACCCGCTATTTGGCAGCTTTTTACGCCAGCGTTGTCAGTGGGAGTTAGCTACCGAGCTTCCCGAAATACACCGCGCCGCCGCTGAAAGCTGGATGGCGCAAGGTTTTCCGACGGAAGCCATCCACCACGCGCTGGCGGCAGGTGACGCCCATATGCTGCGCGATATTCTGCTTAACCATGCGTGGGGACTGTTTAACCACAGCGAATTGGCATTACTTGAAGAATCATTGAAAGCTCTGCCGTGGGAAAGCCTGCTGGAAAATCCACGCCTGGTGCTGCTGCAGGCCTGGCTGATGCAAAGCCAACACCGCTACAGCGAAGTTAACACCCTGCTGGCTCGCGCAGAGCAGGAAATGAAAGGCGATATGGAACAGACGCTACATGCCGAATTTAACGCTTTGCGTGCGCAGGTAGCGATTAACGACGGCAACCCGGACGAGGCAGAACGTCTGGCAAAACTGGCACTGGATGAATTACCGATTGCCTGGTTTTATAGTCGAATCGTTGCCACGTCAGTGCACGGTGAAGTCCTGCACTGTAAAGGCGATCTCACGCGTTCTCTGGCGTTGATGCAGCAAACAGAGCAAATGGCGCGTCATCATGACGTCTGGCATTACGCGCTGTGGAGTCTGATCCAACAAAGCGAAATTTTATTTGCCCAGGGCTTTTTACAGGCCGCCTGGGAGACACAGGAAAAAGCGTTCCAGCTGATTAAAGAGCAGCATCTGGAACAGCTGCCGATGCACGAATTTCTGGTGCGTATACGGGCGCAACTCCTGTGGGCATGGGCGCGTCTGGATGAATCAGAGGCCTCTGCCCGCAGCGGCATTGAACTGCTTGCAACCTTCCAGCCGCAGCAACAGCTTCAGTGCCTGGCGCTGCTGGTTCAGTGTTCACTGGCTCGGGGCGATCTTGATAACGCTCGCAGCCTGCTCAACCGTCTGGAAAACCTGCTGGGCAACGGCCACTATCACAGCGACTGGATCTCCAACGCCGATAAGGTGCGCGTCATTTACTGGCAAATGGTCGGTGACAAAAACTCCGCCGCCAACTGGCTGCGCCACACGCCGAAACCAGAATTCGCTAACAACCACTTCCTGCAAAGCCAGTGGCGTAACATCGCCCGCGCGCAGATCCTGCTGGGTGAGTTTGAACCGGCAGAAATTGTGCTGGAAGAACTAAACGAAAATGCGCGTAACCTGCGCCTGATGAGCGATCTTAACCGTAACCTGCTGCTGCTTAACCAGTTGTACTGGCAAGCGGGGCGTAAAAATGATGCACAGCGGGTGTTGCTCGATGCCCTGCAACTGGCGAACCGCACCGGGTTCATCAGCCACTTTGTGATCGAAGGCGAGGCCATGGCGCAGCAGCTACGCCAGCTGATTCAGCTCAACACATTACCGGAACTTGAGCAGCATCGTGCGCAGCGTATTTTGCGCGAGATTAACCAGCATCACCGCCACAAATTCGCCCACTTTGATGAAGGGTTCGTTGAACGCCTGCTCACCCACCCGGACGTCCCGGAGCTGATCCGTACCAGCCCGCTGACCCAACGTGAATGGCAGGTTCTCGGTCTGATTTATTCTGGCTACAGCAACGAGCAGATTGCCGGTGAGCTGGCTGTTGCTGCGACGACCATTAAGACGCATATCCGCAACTTGTACCAAAAGCTTGGCGTGGCGCACCGCCAGGATGCGGTGCAACATGCGCAGAAGCTGCTGAAAATGATGGGGTATGGCGTTTAGTTAACGCCTGATGCGCTACGCGTATCAGGCCTGGAATTCGCTTAGCACAGCTCTAACTGGATATGATGGTCAGCAATGACCTGCATCACGCCAGCAGGCGGCAGCGTGTCGGTATATACCGCATCGACCATGCTGATACTGCCCATGTTCACCATCGCATTACGACCAAACTTCGAATGATCCACCACCAGCATCACATGACGTGAATTCTCAATAATGGCGCGTTTGGTGCGAACTTCGTGATAATCAAACTCCAGCAGCGAACCATCGCTGTCGATACCGCTTATCCCTAAGATGCCAAAGTCCAGACGGAACTGTGAAATAAAGTCGAGGGTCGCTTCGCCCATAATCCCACCATCGCGGCTTCGCAGTTCGCCACCGGCCAGAATAATGCGGAAGTCCTCTTTTGCCATCAGCGTATTCGCCACATTGAGATTGTTGGTCACAATGCGCAGGTTACTGTGATTAAGCAGCGCGTGAGCGACCGCTTCCGGCGTGGTGCCAATGTCGATAAACAGCGTGGAGCCGTTCGGGATCTGCGTGGCCACTTTACGGGCAATACGCTCTTTTTCCGCCGTCTGTGTCGCCTTACGGTCATGCCACGGGGTATTCACAGAACTGGACGGCAACGCTGCGCCGCCATGATGGCGCAGAATCATGTTCTGATCGGCCAGATCGTTGAGATCCCGGCGAATCGTTTGTGGGCTGACGGAGAAATGCTCCACCAGCTCTTCGGTGCTGACATATCCCTGTTTTTTTACCAGCTCGATGATCGCGTCATGTCGTTGTGTTTGCTTCATTAGTGTTCCCTGAAATTTTGCCGGATGCGCTAACGCTTATCCGGCCTACAAAGTTCGTTTCCGCACATTCATCGTATCGGCAAACGCCATTGCCAGACCCACGGCCAACCCAGCGATATGAGCGCCATTCGCCATCGACATGCCGAATAGATCAAACCAGCCGGCAACAATCCAGATCAAAGCAAAGATAATCAAACCACGCTGCAGGAAAATACCGCTTTGCGGATCACGCTCGCCGCGCAACCACACATAGCCCATCAGCGCATATACCACGCCAGACAACCCACCAAACCACGGGCCGCTAAATTTCTGCTGAACATAGCCGCTCAACAGGGCGCTGATCACGGTAATAACAATCAGTTTTCCACTACCCAGACGCTTTTCAACCGCACCGCCGAGATACCACCACCACAACAGGTTGAACAGAATGTGCATCAGAGAGAAGTGCATAAACGCGTGGGTGAAATAACGCCAGAATTCAAATTTCAGCGTAGGATCAAACGGCCATGCCAGCCAGAGCATAACCGCCTGGTCACCCATCACATTCATTGCGATAAACACCAGCACACACGCGGCCATCACCGCCCAGGTCACCGGACCCGCACGTTCGCGTAACGTGGCAAGAAACGGATAGCGTTGATAGCGCAAACCACTGTCGGTCTGGCCCGACTGCCAGCTTGCCGCCAGATAACGCGGATCGCCCGGATTCTCCAGAAAACGCGCCAGTTCAGCCCGCACGCGCTCGGCCTGGGACTCATCCGCCAGCCAGACATCCGTTTGCTGATGTTGTTGAATCGTCAGAATAACGCCCTGTGTCGCCATGTAATCAACAAACGCCTGCGCCACGCGGGGGTTAGCAAAAGAAGTAATCATCAACATTGTTGCTGTCGCTTATTCCACACAAAAGAGGACAGTATATAGACCCAGCCTGTTTCAGGCTGCATCTTTGTTAGCTTACGAACCGTATGCCACTTCTGCAGGAAAATGTCGATGCCAGGCATCAAAGCCGCCGTCGACGCTGTAAACCGCATCATAACCTTGCTGAAGCAGATACTGCGCCGCACCTTTACTGCTGTTGCCGTGATAGCACATCACCATCACGGCGGTATCGAAATCGTGGTCACGCATAAACGTCCCCAGCGTATCGTTCGTCAGATGAAACGCCTGGGGTGCGTGACCCATCGCATAACTTTGCGGATCGCGAATATCCACCAGCACCGCCATTCCGTGCAGTAGTTTCTGATGAGCTTCTTCGACATTGATACATTCAAACTGATCCATGGTGTTCTCTTTTTAAGTTCTACTTATGTTCTGGCAGGTAACCAATATTACCCTCCAGTGTACGTTGCCTGAGCAGGTAAACGCCATAATGTTATATGTATCACTGTAAATTGTTTATCCGATGTTACCAATGGCGCGATTCTTTGCTATTATGCTCGATAACGAACATTAATGAGCTATAACGAAAGTGCGAGAGGCCAGCATGGAAACCAAAGATCTGATTGTGATAGGTGGAGGCATCAACGGTGCCGGTATCGCGGCAGATGCCGCTGGACGCGGTTTATCCGTGCTGATGCTGGAAGCACAGGATTTAGCCTGCGCGACCTCCTCCGCCAGTTCCAAACTCATCCACGGTGGCCTGCGCTACCTGGAACACTACGAATTCCGCCTGGTTAGCGAAGCGCTGGCCGAACGTGAAGTGCTGTTGAAAATGGCACCGCATATCGCCTTCCCAATGCGCTTTCGCCTGCCCCACCGCCCGCACCTGCGTCCGGCATGGATGATCCGTATTGGTCTGTTTATGTACGATCATCTGGGCAAACGCACCAGTTTGCCGGGCTCGACCGGTTTGCGTTTTGGCGCGGATTCCGTAATGAAACCCGAGATTGTGCGCGGTTTCGAATATTCTGACTGCTGGGTAGACGATGCACGTCTGGTTTTGGCAAACGCCCAAATGGTGGTGCGTAAAGGTGGGGAAGTATTAACCCGTACCCGCGCCACCTCCGCTCGCCGTGAAAACGGTCTGTGGGTTGTTGAAGCTGAAGATATCGATACCGGTAAAAAACACACCTGGCAGGCGCGCGGTCTGGTAAACGCCACCGGCCCGTGGGTAAAAGAGTTCTTCGACGACGGCATGCACCTGCCATCACCATACGGTATCCGCCTGATTAAAGGCAGCCACATTGTGGTGCCGCGCGTGCATACCCAGAAGCAGGCGTACATCCTGCAAAACGAAGATAAACGTATTGTGTTTGTTATCCCATGGATGGATGAGTTCTCGATTATCGGGACGACCGACGTGGAGTACAAAGGCGATCCAAAAGCAGTGAAAATTGATGAAAGCGAAATCAATTACCTGCTGAAAGTCTACAACGCTCACTTTAAGAAACAGCTGGGCCGTGACGATATCGTCTGGACCTATTCAGGTGTGCGTCCGCTGTGCGATGACGAATCAGACTCACCACAGGCTATCACCCGTGATTACACGTTGGATATCCATGATGAAAACGGCAAAGCTCCGCTGTTGTCCGTCTTCGGCGGCAAGTTGACGACCTACCGTAAACTGGCCGAACACGCGATGGAAAAACTGTCATCTTACTATCAGGGCATTGGGCCAGCATGGACCAAAGAGTGCATCCTGCCAGGCGGCGATATTGGTGGCGATCGTGAGGATTACGCGGCAAAACTGCGCCGTCGCTATCCGTTCCTGACCGAGTCGCTGGCGCGCCATTATTCTCGCACCTATGGCAGCAACACGGAATGGATCATCGGCGAAGCGACTTCGGTTGCCGAGTTGGGCGAAGACTTTGGCCATGAATTCTATGAAGCCGAGCTGAAATACCTGGTCGAGCACGAGTGGGTTCGCCGTGCAGAAGATGCACTGTGGCGTCGTACGAAAGAAGGGATGTGGCTAACTGCCGAACAGCAGTCCCGCATGACACAGTGGCTGGCAGAATACGTTGAGAAACACCAGCTGTCTCTGGCCTCCTGATAAAAATGCCGGATGGCGGCTAACGCCTTATCCGGCCTACAAGAGTAGCTAAACGTAGGCCGGGCAAGCGAAGCGCCCCCGAGCATTTTGCCGGATGGCGGCTAACGCCTTATCCGGCCTACAAGAGTAGATAAATGTAGGCCGGGCAAGCGAAGCGCCCC
>NZ_JASEYC010000007.1:102510-271057 GCF_035064245.1 Citrobacter sp. R-1.5.2
TGCCGGATGGCGGCTAACGCCTTATCCGGCCTACAAGAGTAGATAAATGTAGGCCGGGCAAGCGAAGCGCCCCCGGGCATTTTGCCGGATGGCGGCTAACGCCTTATCCGGCCTACAAGAGTAGATAAATGTAGGCCGGGCAAGGCATCGAGTGTTACAACCGCACCGAATCAATATGCCAGATGTTCTCGGCGTACTCTTTGATCGTCCTGTCCGATGAGAAGTAGCCCATATTGGCGATATTTATCATCGACTTCGTGGTCCACTCTTCCGGGTGGCGATACAGTTCGTCAACTTTGTCCTGGCAATCAACGTAGCTGCGATAGTCCGCCAGCACCTGATAGTGGTCACCAAAGTTAATCAGTGAGTCCACCAGGTCACGGTAGCGTCCCGGCTCCTCGGGGCTGAATACGCCACTGCCAATTTGCGTCAGCACCTGGTGCAGCTCTTCATCTTTCTCGTAATACTCACGCGGCTTGTAGCCCTGGCTGCGTAAAGCCTCGACCTCTTCCGCCGTATTCCCGAAGATAAAGATATTTTCTGCGCCCACATGCTCCAGCATCTCAACGTTAGCGCCGTCCAGCGTCCCGATGGTCAGCGCACCGTTGAGAGCAAATTTCATATTACTGGTCCCGGAGGCTTCGGTTCCGGCCAGTGAGATCTGCTCAGACAGGTCGGCGGCAGGAATAATCACCTGCGCCAGGCTGACGCTGTAGTTAGGAATAAACACCACCTTCAGCTTATCGCCAATCCGCGGATCGTTATTGATCACTTTCGCGACATCGTTAATCAGGTGAATGATGTGCTTCGCCATGTAATAAGCCGAAGCCGCCTTACCGGCAAAAATATTCACACGCGGCACCCACTCAGCATCAGGATCGGCCTTAATGCGGTTGTAGCGGGTAATCACATGCAGCACGTTCATCAACTGACGCTTGTACTCGTGAATACGCTTGATCTGCACATCAAACAGCGATTTCGGATTCACCACCACATTCAACTGCTGCGCGATGAGCGTCGCCAGGCGTTTTTTGTTCTCCAGCTTCGCATGACGCACCGCCTGGTTCACCAGCGGGAAATCGCAGTGTTGTTCCAGTTCGCTGAGCTGACTGAGATCGGTGCGCCAGGTACGGCCAATGTTCTCATCCAGCACATTGGAAAGCGGCGGGTTCGCCAGCGCCAGCCAACGACGCGGTGTCACACCATTGGTAACGTTGCAAAAACGGGTTGGGAAGATATTTGCAAAATCAGCAAACAGCGACTGTACCATCAGGTTAGAGTGCAACTCCGACACACCGTTAACTTTGTGGCTCACCACGACGGCCAGCCACGCCATACGCACGCGACGGCCGTTCGACTCATCAATGATCGAAGTACGCCCCAACAGACCCGTATCGTTCGGATACTGCTCCTGCAGCGTTTTCAGGAAGTAATCGTTAATCTCAAAGATAATTTGCAGGTGGCGCGGCAGAATTTTACCCAGCATATCCACCGGCCAGGTTTCCAGCGCCTCGCTCATCAGCGTATGGTTGGTATACGAGAAGACCTGACAGCACACCTCAAAGGCATCGTCCCAGCTAAACTTGTGCTCATCAATCAGCAGACGCATCAGCTCAGGAATCGACAGCACCGGATGGGTGTCATTGAGGTGAATAGCAATTTTATCTGCCAGATTATCGTAGGTTTTGTGCAGTTGATAATGACGATTCAGAATGTCCTGCACCGTGGCGGAGACCAGGAAATACTCCTGACGCAAGCGCAGCTCGCGTCCCGAATAGGTGGAATCATCCGGATACAGCACGCGGGAAACGTTCTCGGAATGGTTTTTATCTTCCACCGCCGCAAAGTAGTCGCCCTGATTGAATTTACCGAGGTTGATTTCGCTACTGGCCTGCGCATTCCACAGACGCAACGTGTTGGTGGCGTCTGTGTCGTAACCAGGGATAATTTGGTCATACGCCACCGCGAGGATCTCTTCGGTCTCAATCCAGCGCGTTTTCTTGCCTTCCTGCTGAATACGCCCACCAAAACGCACTTTGTAACGCGTATTGTGGCGTTTAAATTCCCACGGGTTACCGTATTCCAGCCAGTAGTCCGGCGACTCTTTCTGTCGGCCATCGACAATGTTCTGTTTGAACATCCCGTAGTCATAGCGAATACCGTAACCGCGTCCCGGCAGGCCCAGCGTTGCCAGAGAGTCAAGGAAGCAGGCCGCCAGACGACCAAGGCCACCGTTACCAAGACCAGGGTCGTTCTCTTCGTCAATCAGATCTTCAAGATCCAGCCCCATGCCTTCCAGCGCATTTTTGACATCATCATAAATACCCAATGATAACAGTGCATTGGAAAGCGTGCGGCCAATCAGGAACTCCATAGACAGGTAATAGACCTGGCGAGTTTCCTGGGATAATTGCGCACGATTAGAACGCAGCCAGCGCTCCACGAGACGATCGCGCACCGCGAACAATGTGGCGTTCAGCCACTCATGTTTATTGGCAATGACCGGGTCTTTACCAATCGTGAACATCAGCTTGTAGGCAATAGAATGCTTAAGTGCCTCTACGCTGAGTGTGGGCGATGCATAAGTAAATGGAGCATTCATATAGGTGATTCCTGGATATCTATTTCAAGCGATAGTAAAGCTCACGGTAAGACTTCGCCGCGACTTGCCAGCTAAAATCCATGGTCATGGCCTGACGTTGTACGAACCGCCAAAGCGAAGGCCGGGACCACAATACGAAAGCACGCCGGATCGCCCGTAGCAGCGACCAGGCATTACTATCTTCAAATACAAACCCACTGGCGATACCGTCCGCCAGGTTCTCCAGCGAACTATCAGACACCGTATCAGCCAGCCCACCGGTACGCCGCACCAGCGGCAACGTGCCGTACTTCAGTCCATACAATTGCGTTAAGCCGCACGGCTCAAAACGGCTGGGCACCAATATCACATCGGCCCCGCCCATGATGCGATGCGAGAAGGCCTCGTGATAACCAATCTGCACGCCAACCTGGCCTGGATGTTCCGCGGCCGCCGCTAAGAACCCTTCCTGCAATACCGGATCGCCCGCGCCGAGCAGCGCCAGTTGTCCGCCCTGCTCTAACAACCCAGGCAGCGCTTCCAGCACCAGATCCAGCCCTTTTTGACTGGTCAGACGGCTCACAACAGCAAACAGCGGCACTTTATCGTTAACCTTAAGTCCCATCGCAATCTGTAGCTGCCGTTTGTTCTCGGCCTTCTCTTCCAGCGAGTCACGGGTATACCGCGATGCCAATAACAGATCGGTTTCCGGGCTCCAGATTTTTTCATCAACACCGTTCAGTACGCCGGAAAGACGCCCCTCACGATGACGCTGTTGCAACAACCCTTCCATGCCATAGGCAAACTGCGGCTCGGTAATTTCCCGTGCGTAGGTCGGGCTCACCGCCGTAATATGGTCGGCGTAGTACAAACCGGCCTTCAGGAATGAAATCTGCCCGTTAAACTCCAGTCCGTGCACATTAAAGAACGACCATGGCAATTGGATGTCATCCATATGCTTTGCATAAAACATGCCTTGATACGCCAGGTTGTGTACGGTGAACACCGATTTCGCCGGATGGCCGCGCGCCGCCAGATACGCCGGCGCCAGGCCAGCGTGCCAGTCATGCGCATGCACCACATCCGGGCGCCAGAATGGATCAAGCCCGCAGGCCATTTCACATCCTACCCAGCCGAGCAGCGCAAAACGTTGTACGTTATCGGAGTAAGCAAACAGGTTCGTATCGTGATACGGGCTGCCGGGACGGTCATAGAGATGCGGCGCATCAATCAGATAAATGCCGACGCCGTTGTAATGTCCGAACAACAGCGTTATCCGTCCGGCGAAGGTATCCCGACGCGTCACGACCTGCGCATCAGGAATGCCGCGACGAATATCAGGAAACGCCGGAAGCAACACGCGGGCATCCACGCCGTCCGCAATTTGTGCCGCAGGTAACGCCCCAATAACATCCGCCAGTCCCCCGGTTTTTAACAGGGGGAACATCTCTGAACAAACGTGTAAAACCTGCATTATCGCTCCTGTTTGATTTGCAGTTTGCGTAGCATTTCACGCGTGACCAGCACAATGCCTTCCTCTGAGCGGTAGAAGCGACGAGCATCTTCTTCCGCATTTTCGCCAATCACCATGCCCTCAGGAATGACGCAGGCGCGATCGATAATGCAACGACGTAAGCGGCACGAACGTCCAACCCAGACTTCAGGTAACAACACTGCCGAATCAATGTTACAGAAAGAATTCACCCGCACTCGCGGGAACAGTACGGACTGCACCACCACCGAACCGGAAATAATACAGCCACCGGAAACCAGCGAGTTCAGCGTCATTCCGTGGCTACCGGAACGGTCCTGCACGAATTTCGCTGGCGGCAGTGATTCCATATGTGTACGGATTGGCCAGTTCTGGTCATACATGTCCAGTTCAGGCGTTACCGAGGCCAGATCGAGGTTCGCCTTCCAGTAGGCTTCCAGCGTTCCCACATCGCGCCAGTATGGCTCGGATTCCGGATCAGACTGCACGCAGGACAATGGGAATGGGTGCGCATAAGCCATGCCAGCTTCGGTGATTTTCGGGATCAGGTCTTTACCAAAATCGTGGCTGGAGGTTTCATTCAGGTCATCTTCTGCCAGCAATTCATACAGATAATCGGCGTCAAAAACGTAGATCCCCATACTGGCGAGAGATTTAGTGGGGTCACCTGGCATAGCAGGTGGATTCGCTGGTTTTTCAACGAATTCGATAATTTTTTCGTTTTCGTCAACAGCCATTACGCCAAACGCACTGGCTTCTTCGATAGGCACTGGCATACAGGCAACGGTGCAACGTGCACCTTTCTCAACGTGGTCGATCAGCATGCGTGAGTAGTCTTGCTTATAGATATGATCGCCTGCGAGGATCACCACATATTCCGCTTTGTAGCGTCGAATGATGTCCAGGTTTTGGGTCACCGCATCCGCCGTGCCGCGATACCAATTTTCGCCCTGCATCCTTTGCTGGGCGGGCAGCAGATCGACAAACTCGTTCATCTCTTCGCTAAAGAATGACCAGCCACGCTGAATATGCTGCACCAGGGTATGTGACTGGTACTGCGTGATCACGCCAATACGACGGATCCCGGAGTTAATGCAGTTGGATAAGGCAAAATCAATAATGCGGAATTTACCGCCAAAGTGCACGGCAGGCTTAGCACGTTTGTTGGTTAAATCTTTCAGGCGGGTACCGCGGCCACCGGCCAGGATCAGGGCAACAGATTTTAATGGCAGCTGGCGCGCCAACATTACACGATCGTTCTTCTCTAAACTCACCATGACTAACTCCTTTTTTATCTTCTCTGGAACACACACAGTCCGTGCGCAGGTCCCTGCCAGACAGCCGTAAGCACCGGATTGTCCTCTCCGGCAAATGGGGGAATGGCATGCCATTCCCCTTCAGGTAAAACGATATCTGTCACCTCAAGCGTGGCGTTTATTGCAATCAGGAAACGGTCTGAAAGCAGGATTTGCATCTGTTTCGGGCCGTTTTGCCACTCATCCGCACTTAAGGGTTGTGCGTACTTATTCAGCCAGCGGACATTGCCATCGCCGTCTTCCCACCAGCAATCTCCGGTAAGAGCCGGGATTTGCTGGCGGAGATGAATCAGGGCGGCGGTAAATGTCGTTAGCCCACTGTTTGCCTGCTGCCAGTCCAGCCAGGTTAGCGCGTTATCCTGGCAGTAAGCGTTATTGTTACCGTGCTGGCTATGACCATGCTCATCGCCTGCCAGCAACATCGGCGTCCCCTGGGAGAGCAACAGCGTGGTTAACAGCGCATGAATGCTGTCGCGCCGCCGTTCAATCAGGTCCAGCGAGCCGCCTAATCCTTCTTTACCATGATTGTCGCTGTAGTTATTGCTAGTGCCGTCCCGATTTTCCTCACCATTCGCTTCATTGTGCTTATTTGTGAAGCACACACAGTCGCGCAGCGTAAAACCGTCATGCGCGGTCACCAGATTGACGGTAGCGCTGGGTTTGCGGCCATTGCGTTTAAACACATCGCTGGATGCGGCGAAACGTCCGGCAAACTCTCCCAAAGACAGATTACGCTGAAGCCAGAAGCGTCGACTGGCATCGCGAAAATGGTCATTCCACTCGGCAAATGGCGGTGGGAAATTACCCACCTGATATCCGCCTTCACCAATATCCCACGGTTCCGCAATCAGTTTGACGCGAGAGAGCAGCGGACAGTTTTGGATCGCGGTAAACAGGGGTGCATCCTGACGAAACGCAGGCGTACGCCCCATGACGGAAGCTAAATCAAAACGAAAACCATCGACGTGGCAGGTTTCAACCCAGTAACGCAGGCATTCACAGGCATACTCCACGACACCAGGATGGCTCAGATTGAGGGTGTTCCCACAGCCGGTCCAGTTGTAGTAATCACCATCGTCCCTGATCCAATAATAGCTACGGTTATCAATTCCGCGCAGCGAGAAGACAGGCCCCTCAAGATCCAGTTCGGCACTGTGGTTCAAAACGATATCGAGAATGACCTCAATACCCGCTTTATGCAGTGCTTTTACCGCATCACGAAACTCATCCAACGCACTCTCTGGCGAGCAGGCATAGGCTGGATGCAATGCAAACATCGCCACCGGGTTGTACCCCCAGTAGTTCGACAACCCCAACCGCTGAAGGCGCGGTTCGTTGGCGAAATGTGCAACGGGCAACAGCTCCAGCGCGGTAATGCCAAGACGCTTGAAATAGTCGAGCATCACCGGATGACCGAGCGCTTTGTAGGTACCGCGTATCTCTTCAGGGATATCAGGATGCAGATACGTCAGCCCTTTGACATGCGCTTCGTAAATCACGGTATTGCCCCACGGCGTGCGTGGCGGGGTATCGTCTTCCCAGTCATACCGGTCTGACACCACCACGCTTTTCAGGGCGATGGCGGCATTATCGTGATGATCCGGTTCATCAATCCCGCCGTGCAGCAGAGGGTTATCTTTTAATTCACCTTCAACCCGACGCGCGCAAGGGTCGAGAAGCAGCTTCGCCGGATTGAAGCGGTGACCCTGCCCTGGCTGCCACGGTCCATGCACGCGATAACCGTAGCGCAGACCTGGTCTGGCATCGGCCAAATAGCCGTGCCAGATATCCCCGCTACGCCCCGGCAGGTCATAGCGGTGTTCGCAACCTTGCTCGTCGAATACGCATAACTCAACGCGTTCGGCATGGGCCGAGAAAAGGGTGAAATTGACGCCATGGCCGTCATACGTTGCACCATGGGGTGTGGCGTTGCCGGTTGCCAGTTGCGTCATTACCCCTCCCGAACCAGCCAAATCGTTGCCAGCGGTGGCAACGTGAGGCTCAGTGAGTGTTGACGCCCATGGCTGGCGATTTCATCACTGTGCACAGCCCCACCATTACCGGTATTGCTGCCGTGGTAATGCATCGAGTCGGTATTGAGGATTTCACGCCATTTGCCCGGTTGATTGATGCCGAAACGGTAGCCATGGCGCGGCACTGGCGTGAAGTTACTGGCGACGATAATTTCATTACCGGCCTTGTCACGGCGGACAAAAATCAGCACCGACCGTTCGTTGTCATCCACCACCAGCCACTCAAAGCCATAGGCATCAAAATCAAGCTCATGCAACGCTTTATGATGACGATAGGTGTGGTTCAGGTCGCGTACCAGTCGCTGTACACCGTGGTGCCAGTTGTCGCCCCCTTCCAGCAAATGCCAGTCAAGGCTGGCGTCGTGGTTCCACTCGCGTCCCTGAGCAAATTCGTTCCCCATAAACAGCAGTTTCTTACCAGGGAAGGCCCACATCCAGCCGTAATAGGCACGCAGGTTGGCAAATTTCTGCCATGCGTCTCCCGGCATGCGGTCGAGAATCGATTTCTTACCGTGTACGACTTCATCGTGTGACAGTGGCAGAACAAAATTTTCGGTGTAGTTGTACAGCATGCCGAAGGTCAGCTTATCGTGGTGATACTGACGATGAACCGGGTCCAGCTTCATGTAATCCAGCGTGTCGTGCATCCAGCCCAGGTTCCACTTGTACCAGAAACCTAAACCGCCCATATCCTGCGGCCTGGAGACACCGGCAAAATCGGTGGACTCTTCCGCCATGCTCACGGCACCAGGAACCTGTTCGCCAAGAATACGGTTGGTATTGCGCAAGAACTCAATGGCTTCGAGGTTTTCGCGACCACCAAATTCATTCGGGATCCATTCCCCTTCTTTACGGCTGTAGTCGCGATAAATCATTGATGCCACGGCATCCACACGCAGCGCATCGATACCAAAGCGCTCAATCCAGTACAGGGCGTTGCCCACCAGATAGTTGCTGACTTCACGGCGGCCATAGTTGTAGATCAGCGTATTCCAGTCCTGGTGATAGCCTTCACGCGGGTCGCTGTGTTCATACAAACTGGTGCCATCAAACTGAGCCAGACCAAAGTCGTCCGACGGGAAATGACCCGGAACCCAGTCGAGGATCACGTTCAGCCCCGCCTGATGGGCGGCATTGACAAAATAGCGGAAGTCATCACGCGTGCCGAAACGGCGGGTCGGCGCATACATGCCGGTAGGCTGGTAACCCCAACTGCCGTCAAACGGGTGTTCGTTGATCGGCAGCAGTTCGAGATGGGTAAAGCCCATCCACTTTGCGTAGGGAACCAACTGATCTGCCAGCTCACGATAGCTCAGCCAGAAGTTGTTATCGGTATGGCGACGCCATGAACCCAGATGCACTTCATAGATAGAGATTGGCGCATCAAACTGATTAGCTCTTTTGCGCTCCTCAGTTTGCACCACTTTTTCCGGCAAACCGCAGATAAGCGATGCAGTTTCCGGGCGCATTTGCGCTTCAAACGCGTAGGGGTCGGCTTTAATACGCAGCTTACCGTTCGCATCGATCATCTCGTATTTATACAGCTGACCCTGCTGGGCACCGGGGATAAACAGTTCCCAGATACCACTCTCTTTACGCAGGCGCATGGGGTGGCGGCGGCCATCCCAATAGTTGAACTGTCCCACGACTGAAACACGCTGTGCATTCGGCGCCCAGACGGAGAAACGCGTGCCGGTAACGCCATCCATGGTGTCTGCATGCGCCCCCAGCGTCTCGTAAGGTCGCAGGTGCGTACCTTCAGATAACAGCCAGGCATCCATATCCTGGATTAGCGGGCCAAAACGATAAGGATCATCAATCAGATTCTGCTGTCCATGCCAGACAACGGCCAACTGATAGCGAAAGAAATTTTTACGGCGGGGAAGTACAGCACAAAAAAAACCGCGAGAGTCGAGGCAATCCAGCTTGCCCACTTTACGTCCGGTTTTTGGTTCGATCACCCACACTTCGGTGGCATCGGGTAATAGGGCGCGGACTTCAAGTCCGGCTTCAGTTTGGTGCATACCCAGTACGGAAAAAGGATCCGCAAAATGGCCTGCAATTAGCGCATTAATCACGTCTCTATCGATACGAACGGACATGGTTGTCTTCCTGTTTTATGGTGTCACCCCTTCCAACTGATTTTCGACATCAGGTGCGACACTTCTTTGACCTGAACGGCGCAGCACAATTGTGCATCCTCTCTGCGTCGTCCCACCTTCAGGCAACAACTTAATACCTCCGGTACTAAGTCACCCTTAAAGAATAGCCAATGCTTTATCTTACTCCCGGTAAAAAATGAAACATCTGCGCTTACTCCTGTATTACGCAAAAAAAAGGGCGACTCAGCACCCAATGTTTATTCACAATATGTGTCTGCCAGATGGCGGTGTTGCCTTACCCGACCTGCTGACTCGCGTCATTTACAGGCCCGATAAGCGTAGCGCCATCAGGCAGTCCAGCATTACGCCAGCTGACGCAGCATACGGCGCAGTGGCTCCGCGGCACCCCAGAGCAGTTGGTCGCCTACGGTAAAGGCTGACAGGAACTCCGGTCCCATATTCAGCTTACGCAGACGGCCTACTGGCGTGGTCAACGTACCGGTAACGGCCGCTGGGGTTAACTCACGCATAGTGATATCCCGATCGTTTGGCACTACTTTTGCCCACGGATTGTGCGCAGCCAGCAGTTCTTCAACGGTCGGAATAGACACATCTTTTTTCAGTTTAATGGTGAATGCCTGGCTATGGCAGCGCAGCGCACCGACGCGCACGCACAAACCATCAACCGGGATCACCGAAGACGTGTTGAGAATTTTGTTGGTTTCCGCCTGCCCCTTCCACTCTTCACGGCTCTGGCCGTTATCGAGCTGTTTGTCGATCCACGGAATCAGGCTACCGGCCAGCGGTACGCCAAAGTTATCAACCGGCAGTTCACCGCTACGGGACAGGGTCGTGACTTTGCGTTCGATGTCGAGGATAGCAGAGGAAGGTGTCGCCAGTTCATCGGCCACATGGCTATACAGATGCCCCATCTGCGACAGCAGTTCACGCATATGACGTGCGCCGCCGCCGGAGGCCGCCTGGTAAGTTGCCACGGATACCCAGTCAACCAAATCATTGGCAAACAGGCCGCCGAGCGACATCAGCATCAGGCTAACGGTGCAGTTACCGCCGACAAAAGTCTTAATACCTTTGTTCAGACCGTCGGTAATGACATCCTGGTTAACCGGATCGAGAATGATGATGGCATCGTCTTTCATGCGCAATGAAGAAGCCGCGTCAATCCAGTAACCCTGCCAACCGCTTTCACGAAGCTTTGGATAGATTTCGTTGGTATAATCGCCGCCCTGACAGGTCACGATAATGTCCAGCGCCTTCAGCGCGTCCAGATCAAAAGCGTCCTGAAGTGTGCCGGTAGTCGAACCACCGAACGTCGGTGCCGCCTGCCCGAGCTGGGAAGTAGAAAAGAAAACAGGGCGAATGGCGTCAAAGTCGCGCTCTTCAACCATGCGTTGCATGAGAACAGAGCCGACCATACCGCGCCAGCCGATAAAACCAACATTTTTCATAGCGTTTTTTTCCTGCAGAGATGTGTGCTGTGTATGCTAACCAGTATCCTACTGGCCTATCCTTCACCATACAAAAAGCAGCCAAAGTCGCAAGTGAAATTAATCAATGATAGCGAAGCCATCAGTAATGCGACTTATCCCGCTGCGCAAGCAAGCAGAAAGTCCGCGGTAATTATCAGGGAATTTGAGTTATGAATGAAATCATTTCAGCGGCAGTTTTATTGATCCTGATTATGGATCCGCTCGGAAATCTGCCCATTTTCATGTCCGTATTGAAACATACCGAACCAAAACGCCGTCGCGCGATTATGATTCGCGAGCTGTTCATTGCTCTGTTGGTGATGTTCATTTTCCTGTTTGCGGGCGAGAAAATTCTGGCATTTCTTAACCTGCGAGCAGAAACCGTCTCCATCTCCGGAGGCATCATTTTGTTCCTAATTGCCATCAAAATGATTTTCCCCAGCGCCACCGGGAATAGCACCGGGCTTCCGGCAGGCGAAGAACCCTTTATCGTGCCGCTGGCGATTCCACTGGTTGCTGGTCCAACAATTCTGGCATCGTTGATGCTGCTATCGCACCAGTACCCGAATCAGATGGGGCATCTGGTGATTGCGCTACTGATCGCCTGGGGCGGTACCTTTGTGATTTTGTTGCAGTCTTCGCTGTTTTTACGTCTGCTGGGTGAGAAAGGGGTTAACGCGCTGGAGCGCCTGATGGGGCTGATTCTGGTGATGATGGCCACCCAGATGTTCCTCGATGGCGTACGGATGTGGATGAAGGGGTGATTTATCCTTTTGGACTGGATGACATGTTACCCGGATAACGGTTCCGTTCACGTTATGTTCATTGCTTCTCTGAAATCTCGTCACCGGTGAACGTGTTAAGGGGGCTACGCAGCCCCCTTAACAATCCCGGCTCTCCGGCAGGAAAATTGCCACTTCGTGGTTCCCTCCGCTTATTCCTTCAGGCTACCGGGCCGGGCGCGAGGCAGCGTCCATGCAAAACGCGCCCTGAACCCGCATCCCTGCGGGTTCTCCCGGCCTTACGGAAACGCGTCGGCAATTTTCAGCCGGACCAGCCCACACCTCACCACCTGAGCTTTTACTTGAATACCTCTGAACAGCAAAACGGATATAGCTGAAAGCCAGAGCGCTGAAGCGACACCCTGGTCCGGCTGAAAATCGATGAGGTGTTGAGGATCTGGTGGGCTATTTCGCTGATACGTTAAAAGCGCCGCGTTGGTTGAAAACCGGGGATGGTGTGAGGATGCTGTAAAAAAGCCGGGTGGCGGCTTCGTCTGACCCGGCCTACGATGTGGATATGTACTTGATGTAGGCCCGGTAAGCGCAAGCGCCACCGGGCAACAAGACTCAGCTCAACAGCTGGAAAGCAATCATACCGACAATCGCGCCGACCGTACCGAGGATGGTTTCCATCATCGTCCAGGTCTTCAGCGTTTGTGCTTCCGTTGCACCGGTAAATTTACCGAACAGCCAGAAACCGGCATCGTTCACGTGGCTGACCACGATAGAGCCGCCCGCGATACAGATAGACAGTGCCGCCATCTGCGCACCGGAAAAATTCAGTTGCTCAATCACTGGCATCACCAGACCCACAGCCGTTAAGCAGGCTACGGTCGCGGAACCCTGAATAATACGTACCGCCGCCGCCAGCACAAAGCAGGTAATGGCAATCGGTAAGCCCATACCAGTTAACGCTTCCCCCAGAGCAGGACCGACACCGGAATCCACCAGCACCTGTTTGAACACGCCACCGGCACCAATCACCAGCAGAATAATCCCCGCGGGCTGCAGCGCGTGTCCGCAGATCTCCATCACCCGGTCTTTCGCCATACCCTGACGAATGGCCAGACCATAAATAGCAACCAGACAGGCGACCAGAATCGCAGTGAACGGATGACCAATAAATTCGAACCATTCATACGCAGTAGAACCGACCGGGACAAAACGTGCGGCGATAGTTTTCAAACCAACCAGCACCAGTGGCAGCAGGATCAGCGACAGGCTGAAGCCAAAGGATGGCATCTTGCCTTCGCCCAGATGCGGCTCGGTAATGTCTTCCGGTACATGCAGTTCAACGTAACGGCTGATAAAGTTGCCCCACAGCGGCCCGGCGATAATCATGCCCGGAATCGCCGCACACAGGCCAATCAGGATCATCCAGCCAAAGTCAGCGTGCATTTGCGAAGCCAGCAGCATTGGCGCCGGCCCTGGCAGCAGGAACGCGGCAGCAGCAGCCACACCCGCAAACAGTGGAATAACCAGCTTCACCAGGTTAGTTCCCGTATGGCGCGCCATCGAGAATGCGACACTTATCAGCAGCACAATCGCCACTTCAAAGAACAGCGGTAGCGCGCAAATCAGACCGGCCAGACCGATCGCATAATGCGCACGGCTGTGACCGAAGGATTTCAGCATTTTAACGGCAATCTGATCGACCGCGCCCGTCTCATGCAAAATCTTGCCGAACATCGCCCCCAGCGCCACCACAATCGCCAGAAAGCCGAGCGTGCCTCCCATCCCTTTTTCCATCGTTGCCGCGATTTTATCGAGCGGCATACCGGAAAAGAGACCTGCACCAATGGATACCACCATCAAAGCAACGAAGGCGTGCATACGCGCCTTCATTACTAAAAACAGCAGTAATAAAACGGACCCTACTGCTGTTAAAACAAGCGTTAATGTAGTCACTACTTACTGCCCTGGTTAATAACCTCAATGGTGCTAGCTACCACACCGTCCAGCGGCTGATCGATATCCACCACCAGAACATCGTTTTCATTTGCACCCGGTTCTTCCAGCGCTTCAAACTGAGTTACCAGCATCTGCGTTTTGAAGAAGTGACCTTTACGCGCCTTCAGACGACTTTCGATAACGTCAAAATCCCCTTTCAGGTAGATGAAAGAGAGATTCGGGTTACCGTCACGCAACTGGTCACGATAGTCTTTTTTCAAGGCAGAGCAGACGATCAGCGAAACCTTGTTGGTGCGCTGCATCGCGAAGGCGGCGTCATTCAGCGCCTGTAACCACGGTTTACGGTCGTCATCGTTTAATGGCTCACCGGAAGCCATTTTCATGATGTTGCTGCGCGGATGGAGAAAATCGCCATCAAGAAACGCGGCCTGCAGTTGATGCGCCACTTCGCTGGCGACAGCAGATTTACCGCTGCCCGATACGCCCATCAGAACGTAAACGTGGTGATCATGATTAGTCGTGCTCAAAGCGTTGCCCCCACTGGTACAAGAATCAGGAAATTGTTACGGGTAACTGTTATCGGTAACATTGTCCAGCCGGATAAATAGAGAAGCAATATCCATTCGTGCTCGAAGTGTATAAGTGTGAGCTACTTCAAACTTGTTGGGTTAAATAGATCCGCCCGGTGACAAGGTGAAACCTAAATCTAACATTTTAGGTGTGACTACCTCACCACGGATGCGCGCCAGCAGACGTTCTGCGCCAATACTGCCCATTCTTTCACGCGGCGTCAGTACGCTCGCCAGGCGCGGTTCCATCACCTGGCCGATATCGTGACCGTGAAAACCGGCAATCGCCATATCATCGGGTATTCTTAGTCCCAAACGCTGACATTCAAATGCTGCGCCTACCGCTAAGTCATCGTTGGTACAAAAAACACCGTCCAGCTGTGGATATTCACGCCGCGCCTGACGAATAAGCTCGATACCGGAAGAGTAGGAAGAAGACTGTTCCACCATCACGCTATAGGGCACCAGATTGGCGTCGCGCATGGCCTGTTCGTAGCCCCGCTGTTTGATGATAGTACGTTCATCAAGACGCGCACCCAGATAGGCAATATGGCGATGGCCACGCGCGATAATGGCGGCCGTCATCTGACGTGCGGCTTCAAAGTTGTCGAACCCCACGGCGATATCAAGGCACGGTGACTGGCTGTCCATTAATTCAACGACCGGGATCCCCGCCACTTCGATCATTTTCAACGTCCGGGGTGTATGGCTACGTTCTGTGAGAATCAGACCATCGATATTCCACGACAGCATTGATTCCAGGCGCTCTTGTTCCATCTCCGGTTTATAGCCGTAGTGCGCCAGCATGGTCTGATAACCGTGGCGGTCAGTCACGGCCTCAATGCCGCGTAGCACTTCAGCAAAAACCTGGTTAGTAAGAGACGGTAACAGCACGCCGATAGCGCGGCTGGTGGCGTTAGAAAGGATATCAGGAGCGCGATTGGGAATATAACCCAGCTCATCAAGTGCAGCGGCAATTTTGCCCCGCAGCGCCACGGAGACCTGCTCCGGGTTACGCAAAAAGCGACTGACCGTCATTTTGGTCACGCCTACGCGGTCGGCTACATCCTGAAGTACGGGTCTTTTCTTTTTCATCGTCCTGAAGCGTTAAAGAGGGATAGATATCCCCAGTTTACCACGGACGTGCGGAATAAATGACAAAGGATGAAGAGCCGGATGGCGACGCTTTCGCGTCTTATCCGGCCTACATCAGTACGTAGGCCCGATAAGCTACGCGCCATCGGGCAAGATTACGCAGATTTATACTGGCGGCAGGTCAAACAGTAACACTTCGCTGTCGCTGTCGGCATGAATCGAAATTGCCTGTTCATCCCAGATTGCCAGACCGTCGCTGGTGGTCGCTTTGGTCCCGTTAATGGTGACGTTACCTTTTACCACCTGGATCCAGACGCGGCGTTCAGCGGCGATTTGATGCACCGACTGTTCATCTTTAAGCAGCGCCCAACGGTACAGCTCCATATCCTGGTAAACTTTCAGCGAACCCTCTCGTGCATCCGGTGACAGCACCAACTGTTTGCCCTGAACAGCATCGAAACGACGTTGCTCATAACGCGGTGTAATGCCATTTTCCTGCGGAATGATCCAGATCTGATACAGATGCAGCTTCTCGGTATCGCTTGGGTTGTACTCCGAGTGACGGATCCCCGTCCCGGCGCTCATAATCTGGAATTCACCTGCCGGAACCTGCTCCTTATTGCCCATGCTGTCCTGATGTTCGACTGCGCCTTCCAGCACGTAGGTCAGAATTTCCATGTCTTTATGGGGATGAGTACCAAAGCCCTGACCTGCGTCGATCACGTCATCGTTGATCACGCGCAGTGCCGAGAATCCCATAAAATTCGGGTCATAATAGTTGGCAAAAGAGAAAGTATGCCAGGAATCGAGCCAACCATGATTAGCATGACCACGGTCGTTAGCTTTGCGTAAATAGATCATTGTCTTCACCCCCAGATGTTTTCGATGGAGTAAGTGTGGACTCAATCCGGTTGGGATCATAGAGGGTGAAAATTGACTCCTCTGTTCAAAAAATATGAACAATCACAGAGGAGTCCATCAACGCTATTTAGCGAGGGTTATCGTGGCAGGCGTTGCCTGTTCAAAGGCGCGTTCGAGGATTTCCAGGTTGGTGAGAACTTCAGATTCCTTGACGTAATTAGGCGTACCCACTGTCAGCGTCTGATACAGCGCGTCATAGACGCGGCCATAGTCGCCGACTTCCGGTTTCACCTCTTCTTTCACTGAGACGCCTTCATCATTGATGTACTCCAGCAGCCCAATGGAATCGTCAGCGGCAAAACCGGGTTCTCCCGGCATGATATTCGCCTTCAGGCTGGTTTCCTGCTGATCGATGCCGTACTTCACAAACGAGCCTTTTGTGCCATGGACGATAAACTTCGGATAGTCGATTTTCACCAGATGACTGGTTTTAACAATGGCTTTCAGGTCGCCGTAAAACAGCTGCGCTTCAAAGGTATCGTCCGGGTTCGCTTTGTTGCGCAGGCTGCGGATGTCGTAGGCCACATGATCGGGGCGTCCGAACAGGGAGATAATTTGATCCATGGTGTGTACGCCCAGACCATAAAATGCGCCGTCCTGAGGCAGACCTGGTTTGGTTTCAGCGACCGGGCGGTAATAGTCAAAATGGCTTTCAACTTCAACAATCTCGCCCAACTTGCCGCTCTCAATCGCCTTTTTCGCGGTGAGGAAACAGGAGTCAAAACGACGATTCTGATATGGCGTAACGGTCAATCCCTTGCTTTGCGCTAGCTCAAACAGCGCTTTGGCTTGCGCAAGCGTCGGGGTGAAAGGTTTCTCAACCAGCACGCTTTTCCCGGCTTCCAGCGCACGTTTGGCGTATTCGAAATGGCTGTCAGCATGTGTACAGACGATCACCAGTTTCACCTGTGGATCATTTAAGATCTCGTCGAGGTCGCTGGTAAAGTGGATATGTGAATACTGCGGCGCCTGCTCTTCCGGTTTCGCGTTGCGGCGAAAAATATGTGCGACATGCCAGCTGTCTTTGCGGTTCAGGACATAAGGTAAATGGTAGCGAGTGGTACTTTTGCCAAAACCAATAAATGCGCAATGTAAGGCCATGAGACAATCCTTCTGAAGGTGAATGTCTACACCATAGCGCAAAGCGGCTGGAGACTGAATCCATCCTGTCATCGTGCCGGATGCGGCGTTGCCTTATCCGGCCTACAAAACTGAATCCATCCTGTCATCATGCCGGATGCGGCGTTGCCTTATCCGGCCTACCGCATTATACAGCCAAAAGATCGGGCGTAAGTGGCGTAGTCAGATTATTCACGGCCTGCGCGCAGCAACCGGAGCGTACACAGAGTACGTGAGGGTTGCGAGCACAGCCCGGGATTAAGCTGGCAAGCAAACTAGCCCGAAACCCAGCCCAAAAAAAAAGCCAGCAAAAGCTGGCTAAAGTAATACTGGAAGCAATGTGAGCAATGTCGTGCTTTCAGGTTCTCCGTAGGGGTTCCCCTGAACGCAGAGCAATAATAATCATTCTCATTCGCACTTGTCTACTTATTTTTGCAAAAAAATGCGGTTGACGGAATTTTCTTTCTCAGCGAGTGTAAATACACAATTACCCCTGCAGGAGATAAGGAATGAGTGAGATAGTGATACGCCACGCTGAACCAAAAGATTACGACGCTATTCGTCAGATCCATGCGCAGCCGGAGGTGTACCACAACACGCTACAGGTTCCTCATCCTTCCATGGAGATGTGGCAAGTGCGACTCGCCGAGCAGCCCGGCGTCAAACAACTGGTTGCCTGCATTGATGATATCGTCGTGGGACATCTTTCCATTGCCGTCGCCCAACGCCCGCGCCGCAGCCACGTCGCTGATTTTGGTATTTGTGTTGATGCTCGTTGGCAGAACCGCGGCGTTGCCAGCACCCTGATTCGCACAATGATCGACATGTGCGACAACTGGCTGCGCGTCGATCGTATTGAGCTAACGGTGTTTGTTGATAATGAGCCTGCGGTCGCAGTCTATAAGAAGTACGGCTTTGAAATCGAAGGCACCGGAAAGAAATATGGCCTGCGCAACGGTGAGTACGTTGATGCTTACTTTATGGCGCGCGTGAAATAACGGGTAAGAAACCACCAGGAAGCACTCGCCGGGCCTGCATCAACGGCAGACCCGGCAATACCATCAATATCCCGCCGTTAAATCATCCACGGAACGCGGGTCGGACGCGCCATACAGTGCGCCATCCGGTCCAACCATAATACTCTGCGTGCTGCCCATCGCCTCTTTCAACGCTACTTTCTGTCCTTTCTGCTCCAGCAGCTTGATGGTATCCGGGCTGAAGCCCTTCTCGATGCGCAGTTCATCCGGTAACCACTGATGATGGAAACGCGGCGCGTTGGTCGCTTCGGCGACGTTCATCCCGAAATCAATGCTGTTAACCACCATTTGCAGCACGGTAGTGATAATTCGGCTTCCGCCTGGGCTGCCGGTAACCAACCAGGTTTTCCCGTCTTTAACCACAATTGTCGGCGACATCGACGACAACGGACGTTTCTTCGGTCCGACGGCGTTGGCATCGCCGCCCACCAGTCCGTAAACGTTCGGCACACCCGGTTTAGCAGAGAAATCATCCATCTCATTATTGAGCAGAATACCGGTGTTACCCGCCACAATACCGGTTCCGAAGGTGGTATTCAGGGTATAGGTCACCGCCACGGCATTACCGTCTTTATCCACCACCGAGAAGTGAGTGGTCTGGTTACTTTCATAGGGAGCAAGTTTGCCAGGCTTGATTTGGCTGGAAGGCTTCGCTTTGTTGATATCAATCTGATCGGCAAGCGTTTTAGCATAGGCTTTGTTGGTCAGCGCCTGCCACGGCACTTTCACAAAATCCGGGTCGCCCAGATATTCGGAACGGTCGGCATAGGCATATTTTTCCGCTTCAGCCATGACCTGCATGGCATCGGCGCTGCCAAACCCGTACTTTTTCATATCGAAGTTTTCGAGAATGTTGAGGATCTGCACGATATGAATCCCCCCAGAAGATGGCGGCGGCATCGAGAAGACCTGATAACCACGGTAGTCACCGCTGATTGGCGCACGCTCTACGGCTTTGTAGTCAGCTAAGTCCGCTTTGGTGATAAGCCCACCGTTCTTCTTCATCTCCTCGGCTATCTGATCGGCAATAGCCCCTTTATAAAACGCATCAGGGCCATTCTCGGCAATCATCTCCAGGCTTTTTGCCAGGTTCTTCTGTACCAGCTTATCGCCCTTTTTCAGCGGCTCGCCATCTTTCCAGAAAATGGCTTTGCTATTTTCGTGGTTGGGGATGACTTCGCTGCCGTAGGTTTTCAAGTCGTCGGCCAGTGCGTCGTTAACCACAAATCCCTCTTCCGCCAGCTTCATTGCCGGACGTACCACTTTATTCAACGGCAGCGTACCGTACTTCTCCAGGGCCAGCGAAAAACCCGCCACAGTGCCTGGCGTACCGGAAGCCAGATGCGACGTCAGCGACTTTTTCGCATCGGCGTTACCCTGTTCATCAAGGAACATATCGCGAGTCGCGCCAGCTGGCGCCATTTCACGGAAATCAATTGCTGTCGTCTTCCCGTCTTTGGTGCGCAGCATCATAAAGCCGCCACCACCCAGGTTACCCGCCTGTGGATGCGTCACCGCCAGCGCATAACCAACGGCGACGGCAGCATCGACGGCATTACCGCCCTGTCTGAGAATATCAACCCCAACCTGCGTGGCCAGCGCATCCACGGACGCCACCATCCCCTGCTGCGCACGCACAGGATGGAACACATCTTCTTCAACACCGTAGGATACCGGTGGCGGCGCAGCCGGTGCTGCCGCAACGCTAAAACAACTTCCTGAGAGCAGAGCAGCAATGGCTACCCGGCGTAAAAACGTCGGTTTTATCATCGTTATTCTCCAGATTTATGGGGTCGGCCCCCACTAAGCCTGGTGCATAACTCTGAAATAATCATCGTAACGGCGAGAAAGGAGTAAACTTAAGAGATCCCCGAGAGGAGAAAAGCGATGAAACGACTCTTACTTTTAGCCATGCTATTGCCGTTTGCAGGCTTTGCACAGCCAATCAACACCATGAATAACCCGAATCAACCCGGTTATCAGATCCCGAGTCAACAGCGTATGCAAACACAAATGCAAACGCAGCAAATTCAGCAGAAAGGGATGCTCAACCAGCAGTTGCAAACGCAGACACGCATGCAGCAACAGCATATGGAAAACCAAATCAACACCAACTCCCAGCGAGTACGTCAGTCTCAGCCTGGCGAGTTGAATTCCGGCCAGCAGCAAATGCTGCCCAACAGCAATGGCGGGATGTTAAGCGGAACGCATAACCCGGACAACTCGCTGAATAAACAGCAACAGATGCTGCCGGAAAAAAAGAATGGCGACATGCTAAAACCGTCCAGCACGCCGCAACCTAACGTTCCGTTAAAAACGCTTGGACCTTAACAGGGCTGGAAATCCGGCCCGATGACATCAATCGCATCGGTACAGATGCAGTCTACTCCCCAGCGTAGCAGTTCTGCCGCGCGCTGGGGCCGGTTGACGGTATACACCAGAATCCGCAGCCCCGCATCGCGCAACGCATCCACACGCGCCTCATCCAGCAGCTTATGATTAAGATGAATAGAGACACAGCCCAACCGGGTGGTGAGCTCTCGCCAGTCATCACGCCACTCATCAAGCAGCAAACCACGCGGTAGCTCAGGCACCGCCAGTTGCGCCGCTTCAAGTGCATCAATTTCAAACGATGACAGCAGCGGCGGCGTCATTCCCGCCCACAGTTCACGCGCGGCCAGTGCCACGGCTTTCCCGGTCAGCGTCCCGGTTCCGGTGGTCGGTTTGATTTCAATATTCGCCATCATGCCATGCTGGCGGCAGCGCTCCGCCACCTGGGAGAGCAGCGGCAATGGCTCGCCTTTAAACTCACCGCTAAACCAGCCGCCGGCATCAACACGCAGAAGATCCTGCCAGTTCAGTTCACCCGCAACGCCCCAGCCGTTGCTGGTACGTTCCAGATTGTCGTCATGCAGCAGAAAGATCTCACCGTCTTTCGACAATTTGGCATCGAATTCAATCATGGTGTGACCGTATCGCGCCCCCACGTCAATCGCCGCCAGGGTATTTTCCGGTGCCAACTTACCGCCACCACGATGGGCGACAATATGGGGATAAGGCCAGTTACTCATACGCGTTGTCCTGTTTCGCCATCAAAGAGATGCAAATGATTGTCTGGCAGATGCAGCCATAGCGTGCTGCCTGCCGTCGGGCGATGCTGATGCGCCAGTCGCACCACCAGCTTTTGCTCACCCCAGCGTCCGTGTGCCAGGTTATCTGCGCCCAGCATTTCCAGCGTATCTAACACCAGCGGCACGCCGCCTTCGGCCTGCGAGCTTAGCGCAATATGCTCCGGGCGGATACCCAGCGTCATATTACGCCCACCAGACTCCCTGGCGCTTCTACCAAGCGGTAACGTCATACCGCCTTCCAGTTCAAAATGCGTGCCAGACGCGCTTACGTACCCATCCAGCAGGTTCATGGCCGGGCTGCCGATAAAGCTCGCCACAAAACGACTGGCGGGTTTTTCGTAGACTTCCACTGGCGTGCCAATCTGTTCAGCAATGCCCTTGTTCATCACCAGCACACGCTGGGCCAGCGTCATTGCCTCAACCTGATCGTGTGTGACGTACAACGAGGTGGTTTTCAGTCGGCGATGCAGATGTTGTAACTCAAGACGCATCTGCACACGCAGCTTTGCATCAAGGTTTGAAAGCGGTTCATCGAACAGGAAAACCGCCGGATCACGGACAATCGCCCGCCCCATCGCCACACGCTGACGTTGGCCGCCAGAAAGTTCACGCGGACGGCGTTTGAGCAGTTCACCCAGCTCAAGAATACGCGCCGCCTCTTTCACCCGCTCGGCAATATGCTCCTTGCCCATTCCCCGAATCTTCAATCCCCAGGCCATGTTTTCTTCCACGCTCATATGCGGGTAGAGTGCATAGTTCTGGAACACCATCGCAATGCCACGATCTTTCGGTTCCATTTCGGTGACGCGCTTATTATCAATCCAGATGTCGCCGCCGCTCACCCGCTCCAGCCCAGCTACCATCCGCAGCAGCGTAGACTTTCCGCAGCCGGATGGGCCTACCATCACAATGAATTCCCCGTCCGCGACGTCCAGCGTCAGCGGTTTAATCACCTGGGTTTTGCCGTCCCAACTTTTGGTTACTGCCTGTAGTTTTAAACCAGCCATTTTTATTTCTCACTATCGACCAGGCCACGTACGAAGGCACGCTGCATGGCTAACACGATGATTACCGGAGGGATGAGCGTCAGCAGCATGGCTGCCATCACCTGGTTCCACTGTGTGGTGCCTTCACCGGTGGCAATCATGCCTTTGATGCCTGCTACGGCGGTGCCCAGGTTAACGTCGGTAATAATTAACAACGGCCACAGATACTGGTTCCAGCCGTAGATGAAGGTGATGACGAACAGCGCCGCCAGATTGGTTTTCGACAGCGGCAGCACGATATCGCGGAAAAAACGCATCGGCGACGCACCATCAATACGCGCCGCTTCAACCAGCTCATCTGGTAGCGTCATAAAGAACTGACGGAACAGGAATGTCGCGGTAGCCGATGCCATGAGCGGCAACGTCAGACCCGCATAACTGTCGAGCATCTTCAGGTTGGCGATAACCTCCACCGTCGGGAAGATACGCACCTCCACCGGCAGCATCAGGGTGATAAAAATCATCCAGAAGAACAGGTTACGCAGAGGAAAGCGAAACCAGACAATGGCGAACGCGGACAGCATAGAGACGGTGATTTTTCCCACCGTAATACTGAATGCCATGATGAAACTGTTGAGCATCATCAGCCAGAACGGTGCGCTATTTACCCCCACACCATTGACCCAAATGTATTTCATGTTTTCCAGCAGTTGTGTGCCGGGCACCAGCGTCATCGGCGTTTCAAACACCGCTTTGTTATCCAGCGTCGCCGCAACAAACGCGACGTACAGTGGAAACAAGATCACCATGATCCCCAGAATCAACATGGTATGGCTGAATATTGTCAGCCCGCGACGATTCTCAATCATTGGTAACGCACCTTACTTTCCACATAGCGGAACTGCACCACCGTCAAAATAATGACGAGGAACATCAGCACGACCGACTGCGCGGCTGATGCGGAGAGATCCAGTCCGACAAAACCTTCACGATAGATTTTATAAATTAGCGTGGTGGTAGCCTGCACCGGCCCGCCTGCTGTCGCAGCATCGATCACCGGGAAGGTGTCAAAGAAGGCGTAAACCAGGTTCACCACCAGCAGAAAAAAGCTAACCGGCGCAATCAGCGGTAGCGCCAGCTTAAAGAAGCGGCGAATCGGCCCTGCACCATCAATTGCAGCCGCTTCGATCAGTGAACGCGGGATCGACTGCAGTGCGGCAAAGAAGAACAGGAAGTTGTAACTAATCTGCTTCCAGACTGATGCAAACACCACCAGAAACATCGCCTGACCGCTGTTTTGCGCATGGTTCCAGTCATAGCCAAATTCACCGAGAAAATGGGTAATCAGCCCACGTCCTGGGTTGAACAGAAAGATCCACAGCACGGCGGCAACCGCAGGCGCAACGGCGTAAGGCAACAGCATCAGCGTTTGATAAAAACGGCTTCCGCGTACCACATAATTCACCAACGCGGCAAAAAATAACGACACCAACAGGCCGCTTACCGTAACCAACGAGCTGAACTTGATAGTGGTCCAGAACGAATCAAGGTAGTACGGGTCATGGAACAGTGCGACAAAGTTTTCCAGCCCGACGAACTGACTGGAAAGACCAAAGGGATCAACGCGTTGCAGTGAGTACCACAGCGCTTCACCGGCAGGCCAGATAAAGAAAATAACGGTGATAACCAACTGCGGGGCAACCAGTAGATAGGGAAGCCAACGCGAGCGGAACACCGGACGGGATGAGGACATGAAGTTTTTATTCCTGAGCAGTGCCGGATGGCGCTGCGCTTATCCGGCCTACGGGTATGAGTAGGCCGGGTAAGGCGTAGTCGCCACCCGGCATTTCACGATTAAGACTTGGTCGATTGCTCAAAGCGGCGCAGTAACTGGTTGCCACGTTCAACGGCAGCATCCAGCGCCTGTTGCGGGGTTTTCTTCCCGGTCCATACACTTTCCAGCTCTTCATCCACGATGGTACGGATCTGCGGCATATTGCCCAGGCGCAGCCCTTTAGTGAACGGCAACGGCGGCTTGTTCAGCATCTGACGAGTTGCGATATCCGCGCCTGGGTTCTTATCATAGAAACCCTGCTCGCGGGTCAGATCGTAGGCGGCGGTGGTGATGGGCAGATAACCTGTTTTCTGATGCCATTCAGCAGCAATTTCAGGTTTTGCCAGGAAGTTGAGGAACTCCGCGACGCCCTGGTAGGTTGCTTTGTCTTTACCCTGCATCACCCACAGACTGGCGCCACCAATAATGGCGTTCTGCGGTGCACCTTTCACATCAGCATCGTATGGCATCATACCAACGCCATAGTTGAATTTAGCGTAGTGGCGGATATCCGCCAGAGAGCCGGACGACGCGGTGGTAATCGCACAATCACCGTTGTAGAACTTCTCGGTGGATTCATCTTTACGCCCGAAATAGCTGAAATCGCCCTTTTTATTCAGCTCTTCCAGCAGCGCGATATGTTTCACCTGCTCCGGCTTGTTGAACTCCAGTACTGCATCTGTACCGTCAAAACCGTTATTTTTAGTCGCAACCGGTAATCCGTTCCAGGCGCTGAAGTTTTCAATCTGGATCCAGCCCTGCCAGCCGCTGGCATACCCGCACTTCATACCTGCGGCTTTCAGCTTCGCGGTGTACTCCGCCAGATCCTGCCAGGTTTTCGGCGGTTGTTCAGGATCTAAACCGGCTTTTTTGAAGGCGTCTTTGTTGTAGTACAGCACCGGAGTGGAACTGTTAAACGGCTGAGAGAGCAAGTGTCCGGTTTTAGAGTCGGTGTAATAACCTGAAACCGTCGGCACAAACTGAGATTCATCGAAGTTAATCCCGGCCTCTTTAAACACTTCATAGACCGGTTTAATGGCTTTGGAGGCCATCATAGTGGCGGTACCGACTTCATAAACCTGCAGCAGCGCAGGTGCGTTTCCGGTACGGAAGGCGGCAATACCCGCGCTCAGACTCTGCTCATAGTTGCCTTTGTACTGCGGAACAATTTTGTAGTCAGGATGAGCCTCATTAAAACGTTGCGCCAGTGAATCAACTTCTTTACCCAGTTCACCTTCCATTGAATGCCAGAACGGGATGGTGGTAACTGCCAGTGCCTGACCTGCAAACGCCAGGCTAAGTGCCAGTCCTAAAGCTGTATGTCGTAACGATATCATCGGTTATCTCTCTTGTTGTGCCGTATGCGCGATATCACGCGTTTTATGCTCGCGGGGGTAACATGACATGCTCGAATGACAGAAAAATAACTTTTTTATTACAAAAAAAAGATAGTAAGGCGACAAACAGATGGCAAGGCGGTGACTGTGCTAAGGAAGGAAAGTGGGAGCTGTGACACGTACAGCGAAAGTGCCTACGAACCGCCGGATGGCGATGCTAACGCATCTTATCCGGCCTACAATGGCTTCCGCCGGGGTTATCCTCGCAGGCGGGAGGCTATTTGTTCCAGCGTCAGCTGGCCCGCAGCCGCTTCAACCGTCATGGCGACAAAATCCGGGTTTGCAGGCAAAGCTATCCCGTTACGCTTTAAAAACAGCAACGTAATAAACAAAGCGGTACGTTTGTTACCGTCATTAAAAATATGTCCGCGAGAGATAGCCAGCAAATGCATTGCGGCCAGCAACCACACGTCGGTCACACCTTCATATTCAATTTGATTTAACACCCGATACATCAGCGCTTCAGCACGACCAGGATCGGGCATGCCCGTGACGCCAGGGGTTACACGTAGCAGCCTGTCGTGAAACAGTATTATCTCTTCCGCTGAGATAATTTGTAGGGTCATTTATCCGCCAGCTCCCTGATTTCATTACCATGTACCATCATGATATCGGCAAATTCATCATCAAGCCTTGCGGCCTGATAGCGTTCGAACTCTTCCGCGCTGATGATGACCGCAGGCTTATGACCACGGCGTGTAATGGTGACAGGAACGCCGGTGGCAGCGCTCTCCAGCACTTCCGCCAGATTCTGTCGGGCTTCGCTATAGTTCATGGTACGCATCAAAACCTCCTCACATGTACAACTGAATTGTACAACTACTGTGTACAAAAAAGAAGCATCACTCAGGTTGTGCGAACGTAAACTCCAGCGCCAGGCCCAGGATCTGCATACCATGAATGTTATCTTCCGGAGAAATCGCCACCAGGCTTTCCAGAAACTTGAGTCGCCGTGACTGGGCGTTGATGATGAGTTTTCCCCGTAATGCAGGAAGCTTCAGCGAAGTGATGGGATAAACCACGCGCCCACAGACTTCCACTGGCAGCCTGCGCAAATCGACTTGCTGAAGTACGCCCACAGAGGAATACAGCAGCGCTACAGGCGTTACGGCGAGCAACGGTGAGAGACTAATACTGACAAAATCCAGCAAGAGTTCTGGACGCAGATAGTTCAGCCCATTAAACGAAACCGTGACGCCATCAATTGCGGGCATGGGCTGCACATTAGTTTGACGCTGCGAATCATTCATGCAATTACCATTGATATAAAATATAAATCAAGCTATTGATTATGCAGAATATAGCGTACAAATGCTGGGACAGAACTCGCAATCCCTGAAGGTATGAATGATTGCGTTTCCAGTCTTACTCTCTTCGCCAGCGGCGTTCATATTCGTTCTGTAAACGCTGCTGCTCCCGCCGCTCACGGTCACGCTGGATATCCGATTTTTCATCTTCCCAACCCGGACACACTGAACTGCTGAATACCTCGCAGGGTGAGTTGGATTGTGCTAGCGGGTTGACCGGCTTTTCTTGCCAGATTGCAGGATCGCGCGGATCGAAAGTTTGCTCTTTCACTGCCTGCGCACTGAATGAGCAGGCCACTAGCAGACTTCCAATAGCCATACAGGCACCTGAACGTGTCATCCTTTCTCCATGTTCATTTTTATTATTGATAATCATTATCAATAATAACATAGCGCAATAAAAAAGGGGCCTGATGAGCCCCTTGTCTACTTAGATAACTGTTATCCGCCCAAATAAGCGCTACGCACCGCTTCGTTCGCCAGCAATGCATCACCGGTATCTTCCAGCACCACGTGACCGTTTTCCAGCACGTAACCACGGTCAGCGAGTTTCAGTGCCTGGTTGGCGTTTTGTTCGACGAGGAAAATCGTCATCCCCTGCTCGCGCAATTGCTCAATGGTGTTAAAGATCTGCTGGATGATGATCGGTGCCAGCCCCAGAGACGGCTCATCGAGCAGCAACAAACGCGGCTGACTCATCAAAGCCCGACCAATCGCCAGCATCTGCTGCTCACCACCAGACATGGTTCCCGCACGCTGGATACGACGTTCATGCAGACGTGGAAACAGGTCGTACACCCACTTGATACGCTCCTGAAACTGGTCGCGCTCGGCAAAAAAGCCGCCCATCGCCAGATTCTCTTCTACCGTCATACGGGAAAACACGCGACGCCCTTCCGGGACAATCGCCACCGCTTCACGCATGATTTTTGCCGTCTGCCAGTCGGTAATATCTTTACCATCAAAGACAATACGCCCACTTGTTGCCCGAGGATCGCCGCACAGCGTCCCGAGCAGCGTGGTTTTCCCCGCGCCGTTGGCACCGATAAGCGTCACGATTTCACCCTGATTGATGTACAGGCTGACATCGTGCAATGCCTGGATCTTGCCGTAGTGGGCGTTGACGTTGTCAAAAGACAACATGACTTTTTCCATCTTATGCCTCACCACCATTATGCTTCACCTAAATAGGCGCGGATCACGTCCGGGTTGTTACGAATCTGCTCCGGTGTCCCGTTCGCCAGCGGCGTCCCCTGGTTCACCACGTAAATACGGTCTGAAATGCCCATCACCAGCTTCATATCGTGCTCAATGAGCAGAATGGTGGTGTCGTGATGATCGCGCAGCTCGGCAATCAGCTCGTCCAGCTCTTTGGTTTCTTTCGGGTTAAGGCCCGCAGCAGGTTCATCGAGCATCAGAATTTCCGGCTGAGTAACCATGCAACGGATAATCTCAAGACGGCGCTGGTCGCCATAGGCCAGGTTGCTCGCCTGCCGGTTGGCATGCTGCAGCAGGCCGATACGATCAAGCCAGGTGGCGGCGCGGTCCAGCGCTTCATCCTGCGCGCGGCGAAAAGCCGGAGTTTTTAACAGCCCGGAGAAAACGCCAGCTTTCAGTTGCTGATGCTGCGCCACCAGCAGGTTTTCAATCACTGTCATTTCGCGAAACAGGCGCACATGCTGGAAGGTACGCACCACGCCCATACGCGCAATTTGCTGGCCCGGCAGCCCTTCAAGGTGCTGGTCGCGCAGCTTAATCGTCCCGCCGGTCGGCTTATAGAACCCGGTCAGGCAGTTGAAGACCGTGGTTTTCCCCGCACCGTTCGGGCCAATCAGAGAGACAATCTCTTTTTTATGCAAATCCAAAGACACATTGTTGACTGCCAGCAGGCCGCCAAAACGCATCATCAGGCCGCTAACCGATAATAATGGCTGACTCATGCCTGCTCTCCTTTTGCTTCCCCGTTTTTCAGTTTCAACTGTGGACGGGTCATCGGCAGCAAGCCCTGCGGACGCCAGATCATCATCAGTACCATCAAACCACCCAGCATTAACATGCTGTATTCATTGAAATCACGCATCAGCTCACGTGAGACCACCAGCAGGATAGCCGCCAGGATCACCGCAAACTGCGATCCCATCCCCCCCAGCACGACAATCGCCAGCACAAAGGCCGACTCAGCAAAGGTGAACGATTCCGGACTGACAAAACCCTGGCGCGCGGCAAACAGCGTTCCGGCAAAACCGGCAAACGCAGCGCTGATGGTAAAGGCGGTCAGCTTGATGCGTGTAGGGTTTAAGCCCAGTGAACGGCAGGCAATTTCATCTTCACGCAGCGCTTCCCATGCACGGCCCAACGGCATACGCAACAGGCGGTTGATGACAAACAGCGAGAAGACCACCAGCAGCAGCGCCACCAGGTAGAGGAAAATCACACGGTCAGAGGGATCGTATTTCACACCAAAGAAGTTGCTGAAGGTATCCCAGCCGCCTTCACGGGCGCTACGGCTGAATTCCAGACCGAAAAAGGTGGGTTTAGGGATCTGGCTGATACCATTCGGGCCACCGGTGACTTCAGTATTATTGAGCAACAGGATACGTACGATTTCGCCAAAGCCTAAGGTCACTATCGCCAGGTAGTCGCCGCGCAGACGCAGAACCGGGAAGCCAAGCAGAAAACCAGCCGCCGCCGATACCAGCCCAGCCAGCGGCAAACAGGTCCAGAAACCAAGACCGTAATAGTGGTTCAGCAACGCAAAGGTATACGCACCAATGGCATAGAAGCCGCCGTAGCCCAGCACCAGCAAGCCGGAAAGGCCGACCACCACGTTTAAGCCGAGGCCGAGAATGATATAAATCATCGTCAGCGTAGCGATATCCACCGTGCCGCGCGACACCATAAATGGCCATGCGACAGCAATAACCAGCAGCGCCACCAGGAACAGCTTCTGTTTAACGGTTGAGCCATCAATCGCCGGCAGAATGAACTTCGGTCCGGAGACGCTCTTCAGGCTCTTCTGGAAAACGGGACGCAGCAGTTGGAAAAGAAAGACCACGCCGGTACCGATAAACACCCACTGCCAGCGGATATCCGCAGCGGTATCCACCACCAGCTTCGTGCCATCCAGTTCCAGTTGAACGCCCATGAAGACGCCCGCCAGGATGAAAAACATGACCGCTGAAAGCAGCGCCATTGCAAAATGCATCGGTTTCATACTTTCTCTACCTCCGGGCGACCCAGAATACCGGTCGGCATTACCAGCAGCACCAGAATCAGCAGTGCGAATGACACCACATCTTTATATTCCGTACTCAGATAAGCAGAGGAGAGCGCTTCCGCCACGCCCAGAATCAGGCCGCCGATCATCGCCCCAGGAATGCTACCGATACCGCCAAGAACCGCCGCAGTAAAGGCTTTCATCCCGGCCATAAAGCCAATATAGGGGTTAATTACACCGTAGAACTGTCCAAGCAACACACCTGCTACCGCCGCCATTGCTGCACCAATCACAAAAGTCAGCGCGATCACGCGGTCAGTGTTAATGCCGAGCAGGCTAGCCATTTTCAGGTCTTCCGCACAGGCACGACAGGCGCGTCCCATACGCGAATAGCGGATAAACAGCGTCAGCGCCAGCATCGCAAGGAAGGTCACAATCCAGATAACCAGCTGCATGGTGGTAATGGATGCAGAGAAGTTTTCACTGCTGCCGACAGTCCACTGGCCGTTAAACAGGCTGGGCAGCGCCACATCGCGCGAACCTTCAGTCAGGCTGACGTAGTTTTGCAGGAAGATAGACATCCCGATAGCGGAAATCAGCGCGATCAGGCGCTTGGAGCTGCGCACGGGCCGATACGCCACGCGTTCAATGCTCCAGCCGTAGGCGCTGGCAATCACGATGGCACCGACGAATCCCGCGGCGACCAGCAGCCAGCTGGAATCAATGCCCATCATCATTAGCGCAGCGATGATCATAAAGGAGACATAACTGCCGATCATATACACCTCGCCGTGGGCGAAGTTGATCATGCCGATAATGCCGTACACCATCGTGTAGCCAATGGCGATCAGCGCGTAGGTGCTTCCCAGCGTGACGCCGTTAAACATCTGCTGTAAGAAATAGAGGAACTGCTCGGACATAAGGTAACCTTTTTAAACCCGCCCGTTTTGTACGGGCGGTGGGATAACGCGTCTTCAGGTATTACTTCGCGACAGTCGATGAACCATCCGCGTGCCACTGGAAGACACCAAACTCAAATCCCTTCAAATCGCCTTTTTCGTCCCATTTCAGCGGCCCAATCACGGTATCAGCCCCGTGAGCTTTCAGATCTTTCACCAGGTCCAACGGCTCTTTGCTGCCGCTACGATCCATCGCTGTCGCCAGTGACTGAACGGCTGCATAGGTGATCCATACGTAAGGTCCGGTTGGATCTTTCTTCTCAGCGTTGAGCGCATCGACGATAGCTTTATTCGCCGGGTCCTGGTCATAGCGTTTTGGCATAGTAACCAACATGCCTTCCGCGGCATCACCGGCAATGTTAGACAGTGAGGCATTGCCTACACCTTCTGGTCCCATAAACTGCGTCTTCAGGCCAACTGAACGCGCCTGACGCAGCATTTGCCCCATTTCCGGGTAGTAGCCACCGTAATAAACGAAGTCGATATTTTCTTTTTTCAGGCGAGCGATCAGCGCAGAAAAATCTTTCTCCCCGGCGGTGATCCCATCAAAGAAGACGATGTTGGCTTTACCTGCTTTCAGGCTGTCCTGCACCGAACGTGCCAGGCCTTCACCGTACTGCTGCTTGTCATGAATGATGGCGATACGCTGTGGTTTCACCTTCTCCAGGATGTATTTCGCGGCAGTCGGCCCCTGAGAGGAATCCAGACCCGCGGTGCGCATGATGTGCGCGTAACCACGCTGCGTCAGTTCCGGGTTAGTCGCCCCCGGAGAAATCATCAGAATGCCTTCGTCTTCGTAAATATCTGATGCCGGTTGAGTCGACGATGAGCACAGATGTCCTATCACATACTGAATGCCGTCGTTGACGATTTTGTTCGCGACGGCAACGGCCTGTTTCGGATCGCAGGCATCGTCATATTCCACGGCAACCAGCTTGTCGCCTTTGATCCCGCCTTTGGCATTGATATCTTTAATCGCCTGGCGTGCGCCATTAAATTCCATATCGCCCCACTGCGCGACCGGACCTGACATCGCGCCAACAACAGCGACCTTGATATCCTCCGCCATGACAGCGTGCGACATTGCCAGTGCTATCACCCCTGCGATGATTGTTTTCGCATTCCGTTTCATTACCTGAATCCCCATTCGTGACGTAATTAATATTTTGTATTTATATGGTTAAAAAGCAGACTGTGCTTTTTTTGAACTGTACTATTTTTACCAGTCTCATTAATGGTTTAGCACAGTTTTTTAAGCAAAATCAGGCTAAAATCTCTATATTTCAGTCGATTAAGAAAAGATAATATTCTGCTTTTCACTATAGATAAACAAAAAAAAGTGCGTTTGTCAGCATAAAATAACGGTACAAAGAGCCGAATAAAATGCTGCATTCCAGGGTATTATTCTGCCTGTTTTTCAATCTTTGCTGTTTCAAACTGCCATTACTGTTGTCACAAAACGATTAACCTGGTTAATCGCATAAAAAAGAGAAAGCATCCGAGTAAATTATTTCGGTACACTGATTCCATCTTTTGTGATTTGGACATGCTGTTAATGAAGCTGACCATCGTTCGTTTAGAAAACTTCAGTGCTCAGGATCTCATCGATCTTGGCAAAATCTGGCCGGAATATTCCGTCTCATCATTAAGCGTAGATGAAACGCACCGGATCTATGCCGCACGCTTTAACGAGCGCCTGCTTGGCGCAGTACGCGTCACCCTGAGCGGTACGCAAGGCGCGCTGGATTCCTTACGCGTACGCGATATCACCCGTCGTCGTGGCGTTGGGCAGTATTTGGTTGAAGAAACTCTCCGCGAAAACCCGGACGTGAGTTCATGGTGGATGGCGGATGTTGGCGTTGAAGACCGCAGCGTGATGGCGGCGTTTATGCAGGCGTTAGGGTTTACAGCACAGGCGGATGGCTGGGAGAAACGCTAAAAGAAAGCCGGGTGGCACTTTGCTTACCCGGCCTACGAAGTGCTCGTTGTAGGCCGGGTAAGGCGAAGCCGCCACCCGGCACTCAATTATTTAGCATCAGTCGCCGTACCATTAGCATGCCAATCAAACACGCCAAATTCGAAGCCTTTCAGGTCGCCCTTCGCATCCCATGACAGCGGCCCCATCACGGTTTCCACTGAGTTTGCTTTCAGGTATTTGGCAATTTCAGCCGGATCGTCAGACTGGTTCAGACCGGCCTGCAAAGACTGCAGTGCGGCGTAGGTCGTCCACACAAATGCACCGCTTGGGTCCTGTTTCTTGGCTTTGATAGCATCCACAATCGGTTTGTTCGCCGGTACCTGGTCGTAGTTCTTCGGCTTAGTCACCAGCAAACCTTCTGCCGATTCACCCGCAATGTTAGACAGCGACACGTTCGCGACCCCTTCAGGCCCCATAAACTGGGTCTTCAGACCTGCGGCACGAGACTGGCGCAGGATCTGGCCCATTTCCGGGTGATAACCGCCGTAGTAAACAAAATCGATGTTCTCTTTCTTCAGACGCGCCACCAGCGTAGAGAAGTCTTTCTCACCGGCGGTGATCCCGTCGAAGAACACCACGTCAGCGTTGGCTTTCTTGAGGTTGTCCTGCACGGAGCGCGCCAGGCCTTCGCCGTACTGCTGTTTGTCGTGAACGATAGCAATACGCTTCGGTTTCACTTTTTCAACGATATATTTGGCGGCCGTTGGGCCCTGATCGGAATCCAGGCCGGTGGTACGCATCACCAGTTTATAGCCGCGCGCGGTGAGTTCCGGTGCCGTTGCCGCAGGGGTGATCATCAGAATACCTTCGTCTTCATAGATATCTGACGCAGGTTGAGTGGACGATGAGCACAGGTGGCCGATAACGTATTTAATCCCGTCGTTGACCACTTTGTTAGCAACCGCTACCGCTTGTTTCGGGTCACAGGCATCGTCATATTTCACCATGACCAGTTTGTCGCCCTTCACGCCGCCCTTGGCGTTGATATCCGCAATAGCCTGTTCTGCGCCGGTAAATTCCTGATCGCCATACTGCGCCACCGGGCCGGACATCGCGCCGACGACGGCAACTTTAATATCCTTAGCAAATGCCATATTGCTCAAAGACAGGGCGATACATCCTGCCAATAACGCTTTACCCTTCATATTCATCCTGACAATCCCCATTATTGTGGTTATTACGTGTGTTGTGATGTTGTTGTTCAGCACTTTATATCGATTATTGGATAGCTACCCGTGCTTTAGCAGCATACTCTGCTAAAACATACCCGATTTTTATTATTTTGGAATAGCTAAATTTACATCCAGATAACAAATTCGTATTGGGGGAGAGGAGGAAAGGAAAGGACGTAGGCCCGATAAGCAAAGCGCCATCGGGCAAACATTTTGCCGGATCGCGACGTAAACGCCTTATCCGGCCTAAAAAAAACCCCCGAATTCACATTCGAGGGTTGATTGGCCATTCGTGAAAATTACGCTTCGATTGCGGCGCGCAGTTTTTTCATCGCGTTCTTTTCAAGCTGACGAACACGTTCAGCGGAAACGCCGTAGCGATCGGCCAGTTCCTGCAACGTAGACTTGTTGTCTTCGTCCAGCCAGCGGGCGCGGATAATATCCTGGCTACGCTCGTCCAGACCTTCCATTGCATGAGTCAGCTTGTTCGCGGCCTGATCTTCCCAGTTATCCTCTTCAATGCCATCAGCAAAGTTGGAGGATTTATCCTGCAGATACAGAACCGGGGCCATCGGCTGGCTGTCGGACTCGTCGTCCGAAGACATGTCAAACGTCATGTCCTGCGCCGCCATACGGGATTCCATTTCGCGCACGTCTTTGCTGGAAACGCCCAGCTCGCGGGCAACCATTTCCACTTCATCCTGATTAAACCAGCCCAGACGCTGCTTGGTTTTGCGCAGGTTAAAGAACAGCTTACGCTGTGCTTTGGTGGTCGCGACCTTCACGATACGCCAGTTACGCAGAACGTATTCGTGGATCTCAGCTTTGATCCAGTGCACGGCGAAGGAAACCAGGCGCACACCCACTTCCGGGTTGAATCGACGCACGGCTTTCATCAGGCCGATATTACCTTCCTGAATCAGATCCGCCTGCGGCAGGCCATAGCCCGCGTAGTTACGAGCAACATGAACAACAAAGCGCAGGTGAGACAGGATCAGCGTTTTAGCTGCTTCCAGATCGCCCTGGTAATGCAGCTTTTCAGCCAGCGCCCGCTCCTCGTCAGCCGACAACATCGGCCACGCGTTCGCAGCCCGGATGTAAGACTCCAGGTTACCAACAGGGGCTAAAGCTAAATTTTGCATTTCTTTGGTCATTCAAATCCTCTCAATCTTTGTCATCTGGCGTTGGTAAAAACCAATAGCAACAACCATGCCAGAGCTTATGAGCAACGAGAATATCATTCAATCTTTTATCAGACAGTGATTTTATCCACAAGTTCCATGTCGTAATGTGTATAAATTACGCACAAAATGTGACATCACGATGAATGCGCCGGGAAGAGAAAACAGGGCTCTTTCCCTGCAGAGCGAACTACTCAGTGCAGGGAAAGATTATACCAGAGATTTTTTAATCGGGGGTAAAGTGGCGTAAATGTTGAACCGTGGCAAGCCAGGCTGCCACCCAGCCAATCATTGAGCATACCAGCAGGAGTAGCAGGCACTCATCGAATGATAAGCCGTTGATATCAAACTTCGTTCCAAAAATTTGCGCCACTTCCGTGACCGCTGACGACAGTCGCATCACCAAAATTTCTGACAAAATCAGTGAAAGAAATGCGCCAGAAAAACCGAGCAGTGCGCCGCCGTAGAGGAACGGACGCAGGATAAATCCATCCGTTGCACCAATCAGTTTCTGCACGTTAATGGTATCGCGACGCGCAAAAATGCTCAGACGCACACTGTTACCGATGACCAGGAAGACCGCCGCGACCATCAGTACGCCAATCATCGCTGACACACGACCGACCAGACCCGTTAACGCAGCCAGTCGCGCAAACCAGCTGTCATCCATGCGAACTTCATCGATACCGTTGATTTGTGCAATACGATCACGCAGCGTGTTCAGTGATTCCGTGCCCTGGAAATCCAGTTTAGGAATCACCACCGCCACAGCCGGAAGAGGGTTTTCTTCCAGCATATCCAGCGCGCCACCAAAGCCGGACCAGTTACGGAATTCGCCCAGCGCATCGTCACGGGAGAGGTAATTCACTTTCTCCACGCCCTGCTCGGCCTGTAACTGCCCCACCACACGTGCCGCCGCATCATCATCCAGCGTTTTTTGCAGATATACGGTGATCTGCGGGGACGGGTAATACTGGCTTGCCGCCTGGTTCACGTTCTTGTAGACCATGTAACAAACACTTGGCAACGTCAGTGAGATAGCGATAACCATCACCGTCAGGAACGTCGCCAGCGGTTTACTTTTCAGGTCCTGCAACGCCCCCTGGAACGCATAGCGCACTTGCTCGTTAAAGACGTTGGTTTTACGCGAGTTCGGTTTTGGCGACGCTTTCGCACGTTTTGGCGCGTTGCGACCGCCCTCTCCGGGCGCACCGCCCGATTTACGGAAACGATCCAGTCGTCCACCGAACTGTTTGATTTGATTGATAGCGTCGCGTCTATTCATTCACCAGGCCTCCGTGCAAGTGTCCGTCACTCAGGACAAGCTGGCGATAAGAACGACGGGAGATCAGCCCAATATCGTGCGTCGCCATTAATACCGTTACCCCGACGCGATTAAACTCTTCGAACAGACGCAGGATCCCTTCTGACAGCGCGTCATCCAGGTTCCCCGTCGGTTCATCCGCCAGCAGTACCGCAGGCTTGTTCACCACCGCGCGGGCGATGCCCACACGCTGCTGTTCACCGCCGGAGAGTTGAATCGGGAAGTTCTTCGCTTTGTCCAACAGCCCGACTTTATCCAGCGCCGCCGACACGCGACGACGAATATCGTCACCGCTGGCACCCGCAATGATCAGTGGGATTGCCACGTTGTCGAAGACGGTTCTGTCCATCAACAGGTGGTGATCCTGAAAAATCATGCCGATCTGGCGACGCAGAAACGGCACCTCACGGTTTTTCAAACGGCTGATGTCGTGCCCGCTGAAGTAGATCTTCCCGGCACTGGGCCGTTCAATTCCACAGATCAGCTTCAGCAGGGTACTTTTACCCGCGCCGGAGTGGCCGGTCAGAAACGCCATCTCGCCAGGCTGCATATGGAATGTGACTCCCTGCAGCGCTTGTCTCCCACCGAGATAGGCCTTGCTGACATGTTCAAAGCGAATCATTGTTAATCCTCTCGGGCAAAAAGTGCCTCTATAAAATCGCCCGCTTTAAACGGACGTAAATCCTCGATACGTTCGCCCACACCGATATAGCGGATAGGGATGCCAAACTGATCGGCAACCGAGAAAATGACCCCACCTTTCGCCGTTCCGTCCAGCTTGGTCAGGGTGATGCCGGTTAAACCCACCGCTTCATGGAACAGTTTGGCCTGGCTTATCGCATTCTGCCCGGTACTGGCATCGATAGTCAGCATAACTTCATGCGGCGCATCAACGTCCAGCTTCTTCATCACGCGAACGATTTTTTTCAATTCTTCCATCAGGTGCGATTTGTTCTGTAAACGCCCTGCGGTATCAGCGATCAGCACATCTACATTACGCGCCTTCGCCGCCTGAATGGCGTCAAAGATAACGGAGGCAGAATCCGCACCGGTATGCTGAGCAATCACCGGAATATTGTTACGCTGACCCCAGACCTGCAACTGCTCTACCGCCGCGGCACGGAAAGTATCGCCCGCCGCCAACATCACTGATTTACCCTGCTGCTCAAACTGACGCGCCAGCTTGCCAATGGTGGTGGTTTTACCCACGCCGTTAACACCAACCATTAAGATAACAAATGGCGTTTTACCCTCAACATTCAGCGGTTCATCAACTTTAGCCAGAATCTCGCCCATCTCATCTTTCAGCAGGCCGTACAACGCTTCTGCATCTTTGAGTTGCTTGCGGCTGGCACCTTCTGTCAGATTTGCAATGATCTTGCGGGTTGTTTCTACGCCCACATCGGCGATCAGCAGTTGCTCTTCCAACTCTTCAAACAGATCATCGTCGATCTTTTTACCACGGAACAGACTGATAAATCCGGAACCGAGGTTTTCTTTTGTTTTCAGAAGGCTACGCTTCAGGCGCGCAAAGAAACCTTCTTTCGTCGGTTTTTCCTGCTCCTGCACAGCGTCTTCCACCACAGCCTCTTCTGCTGCTGGCGTGTCTTCAACAGGCTCCACAATCGCGGCATCTTCAGCAATTTCTTCCACCGCTTCAGCTGCCAGCGCCTGTGCTTCCAGCTCTTCATCAGTTAGCTGTGGCTCGTTTTCAGCTTCTTCTTCAACTGCCTCAACAATTTCAACGGTTTCCGCTTCAGCCTGCCACTCTTCTGGTGAAACGTCTTCGGCTTTAACCTCTTCCGGCAGCGGTAATTCTTCGTGTTCGGTCACTGCCGCGGGTGCCGGAGTTTCCACTATGGATTCAACGACCGGTTGCTGTTGTTGAGCAATAGGTTCTTCTTCCGGCTGCAGTTTTTCAATTTCAGCAACCTGTTCAGTGACGTCAACAACTTCAGCGGCAAAGGCTTCTGTTTCTGCCTCGCTATGCGTTTCCTGCGCGCGTGACGGCTCATCAACGACGGTTGCTTCTTCAGTAACCGGTTGTTGTTCTTCGTTTTTTAGTTCTGTCTCGTTTTCCGGTGCCTGCTCTTTTTGACCAAAGCCCAGCCAGGAAAAAAAGCCACGTTTTTTCTCTTTCGCCATTTGCGACTACACTCCCCCGCTGTTGCTTCATGGCACAGCGTCAACGCTATGTACATAGCAGCTAAAAAAATGATGAAATAGTCTATCACTTAACTTAACTCACATCACCGCCTGGAATGACATGCTATAGGCGGATTGAGCAATAATAGAAATGAAAAAACCGAATCACTCAGGCAGCGGTCAGATCCGCATTATTGGCGGGCAATGGCGAGGCCGTAAACTCCCGGTTCCGGACAGTCCGGGTTTACGCCCAACGACCGACCGTGTACGCGAAACGCTGTTTAACTGGCTGGCCCCGGTGATGGTCGATGCTCGTTGCCTTGATTGCTTTGCTGGCAGCGGCGCATTGGCTCTGGAAGCACTCTCCCGCTATGCGGCAGATGCCACGCTTCTGGAGATGGATCGCGCGGTTTCGCAGCAGTTACAAAAAAATCTCGCCACGCTGAAGGCAACACATGCCCGCGTCATCAACACCAACACCCTGACGTTTTTAGCCCAGACGGGTACACCGCATAACGTGGTGTTTGTTGATCCACCGTTTCGCAAAGGATTACTGGAAGAAACATTAACACTTCTGGAAACTCGCGGCTGGCTGGCAAACGAAGCGTATATTTACGTTGAAAGCGAAGTCGAAAACGGCCTGCCTGCAGTTCCGGTTAACTGGTCGTTGTACCGCGAAAAAGTGGCTGGGCAGGTTGCTTATCGCCTGTATCAACGTGAAGCACAAGGAGAGCAACATGCTGATTAATCTGGGTCGTCTGTTAATGCTGTGTGTCTGGGCATTCCTGCTCCTGAATATTTTCCAACCGTTCCCACGTCCGCTCAATATCTTCGTGAATGTGGCGCTGGTGTTTATGGTGCTGATGCACGGCATGCAGTTGGCGCTGCTGAAATCCACCATGCCGAAAGATGGCCCACAAATGACCCGCGGCGAGAAAATCCGTATTTTTCTGTTTGGCGTATTTGAGTTGCTGGTGTGGCAGAAGAAGATTAAGAGCCAGTTGAAGAAATAAATTGAGATCCCTTCGCCCGGTGGCGCTCTGTTTACCGGGCCTACGGACTTGTAGGCCGGATAAGGCATCAGCCGCCATCCGGCATTCGTTGGGTAAAATCAACAAAACGCGAACCCTTGTAGCTCAGCGTGCCTTTGTCGCCAACCGTTAACGCATGATACTGCTGGGCATCAAGACGAAAGGTCTGCTCCAGGCCGCCGCTTTGCGGTTTGAAGCTGGCTTCATAGCGCATGCTGGTGCCCGCTGGCGTCACTTCCTGTTGACGTGAACGCCGGTCATTTAGCGGCTTCTCTCGCTTATTACTCACCACCACCTTCTTTTGCACCAACGGTGCAGCATCATTTTCCGCTTTTTCCCGCCGCTGCTGGACAAAGCGAAACGACGCGGCAATAACGATTAAGACAATGATCACAATAAAAAAAAGGGGTGGCTTACTCATATTATTAACCCATCAGAAAATGCGGAAATAAGCATACCTTGCCTGTTATGGTGTTGTCATCTGGCGGTATCGGACTCTACACTGGTCAATAGAGCCGTAAGCACCCCGCTTACGAAAAAATAACGAATTCAAGGAACTAAGATGCTTTGGTCGTTTATCGCTGTTTGTCTTTCCGCATGGCTGTTCGTGGATGCTTCCTATCGTGGACCCGTCTGGCAACGCTGGGTCTTTAAACCCCTGACGTTATTGCTCCTGCTACTGCTGGCCTGGCAGGCGCCAATGTTTAACGCCATCAGCTACCTGGTACTGGCCGGCTTGCTTGCCTCGCTGCTGGGTGATGCGTTGACGCTATTGCCACGTCAACGTCTGTTGTACGCCATTGGCGCGTTTTTCCTGTCGCACCTGCTGTATACCATTTACTTCGCCAGCCAAATGACGCTGTCGTTCTTCTGGCCTTTACCGCTGGTGCTGCTGGTGTTAGGTGCGTTGCTGATCGCCGTGATCTGGACGCGCCTGGAAGAACTGCGTATTGCCATATGTACCTTTGTCGGTATTACTCTGATGATGGTCTGGATGGCAGGCGAACTGTGGTTCTTCCGCCCGACCGCGCCGGCGCTGTCCGCATTTTTGGGGGCCTCTCTCCTGTTCATCGGCAACATTGTCTGGCTGGGGAGCCATTACCGTTACCGCTTCCGCGCGGACAACGCGATTGCGGCGGCTTGCTACTTCGCCGGGCATTTCCTGATTGTTCGTTCGCTGTATCTTTAAAAACCCTTGACTCTGGAGTCGACTCCAGAGTGTATCCTCCGGTTAATACGAAATGATTATCAATCGGAGGATGCCATGTCGACACCAGAGGCCAATGGCAAAAAAGCCCCACAGTTCTCTTCATTCAAGCTCGCGCCTGCACCGCAGAAAGCTGATGACTGCTGCTGTGAAGGCAGTTGCTCAACCCCACCACCCGTTTCTGCAACCGTATTAGGTACTCGCTATTCCTGGAAAGTCGCGGGCATGGATTGCGCGGCCTGTGCGCGTAAAGTCGAAAATGCGGTCCGCCAGGTCAGCGGCGTTAACCAGGTTCAGGTTCTGTTCGCTACCGAAAAGCTGGTGGTGGATGCCGGTTCCGATATCCGCCAGCAAATTGAAAGCGCAGTGCAGAAGGCCGGCTACACCCTGCGTGATGAGCAGGCGCCAGAAGAAGCCCCCGAATCACGGTTTAAAGAAAATCTGCCGCTGATTTCATTGATTATCATGATGGCCATCAGTTGGGGACTGGAGCAGTTCAATCACCCCTTCGGCCAGATAGCCTTTATCGCCACCACACTGGTGGGTCTGTTCCCCATTGCACGTCAGGCGCTGCGCCTGATGAAGACCGGTAGCTACTTTGCCATTGAAACGCTGATGAGCGCCGCCGCCATCGGGGCATTGTTTATCGGTGCAACGGCGGAAGCGGCCATGGTACTGCTGTTGTTTTTAATTGGTGAACGCCTGGAAGGATGGGCTGCCAACCGCGCCCGTAAAGGGGTCAGCGCGCTAATGGCGCTGAAGCCGGAAACCGCCACGCGTCTGCGTAACGGTGAGCGCGAAGAGGTGGCCATTAACACCCTCCAGCCAGGCGACATCATTGAAGTTGCCGCCGGAGGACGTTTACCCGCCGACGCTAAACTGGTTTCGGGTTTTGCCAGCTTTGATGAAAGCGCATTGACGGGTGAATCTATTCCGGTTGAGCGAGCATTGGGCGAAAAAGTCCCGGCAGGTGCCACCAGCGTAGACCGACTGGTCACTCTCGAGGTTCTCTCTGAACCCGGTGCCAGTGCGATTGACCGTATTTTGAAACTGATTGAAGAGGCCGAAGAGCGTCGCGCCCCTATAGAGCGTTTTATTGATCGCTTCAGCCGGATTTATACCCCGGCCATCATGGCGATTGCCTTGCTGGTCACGCTCGTACCGCCGCTGCTGTTTGCCGCTTCCTGGCAGGAATGGATTTATAAAGGGCTAACGCTGCTGCTGATCGGTTGTCCGTGTGCACTGGTTATTTCAACCCCTGCCGCAATCACTTCCGGATTAGCCGCAGCGGCGCGTCGCGGGGCGTTAATCAAAGGCGGTGCCGCCCTGGAACAGTTGGGCAGAGTCACACAGGTCGCGTTTGATAAAACCGGCACCCTGACCGTCGGTAAACCGCGCGTCACGGCGATTCATCCGGCAAGTGGGCTAGACGAAGCCGAACTGCTGGTGTTGGCAGCGGCCGTTGAACAAGGTGCAACGCATCCGCTGGCCCAGGCCATTGTCCGTGAAGCACAAACGCGTGAACTGAGTATTCCACTGGCGACAGAACAGCGTGCGCTGGTTGGCTCAGGGATTGAAGCACAGGTAAACGGCGAGCGCATACTGATTTGCGCGGCAGGCAAACATCCTGCTGATGCCTTTGCCGGGCAGATAAGCGAACTGGAAAGCGCAGGCCAAACCGTCGTGCTGGTCGTGCGTAACGATGCCGTACTCGGCGTACTGGCCTTGCAGGACACACTACGCGACGATGCCCGCACCGCCATCAGCGAGCTGAATCAGCTCGGTGTGAAAGGGGTGATCCTGACCGGCGACAATCCTCGCGCGGCAGCAGCTATTGCCGCTGAACTGGGGCTTGAATTCAAAGCGGGGCTGTTACCGGAAGATAAAGTGCAGGCCGTTACCCAGCTCAACCAACTGTCACCGCTGGCGATGGTCGGCGATGGGATCAACGACGCGCCGGCGATGAAAGCCGCCACCATCGGCATTGCCATGGGTAGCGGAACCGATGTTGCGCTGGAAACCGCCGATGCGGCCCTGACACATAACCGTCTGCGTGGTCTGGTGCAAATGATTCAACTGGCGCGCGCAACCCACGCCAATATTCGACAAAATATTGCGATTGCGTTGGGTCTGAAAGGGATTTTCCTTGTTACCACACTGCTGGGGATAACCGGATTGTGGCTGGCAGTACTGGCAGATACGGGGGCAACGGTGCTGGTAACCGCCAACGCGCTGCGGTTGTTGCGTAAAGGATAATGTGTGTGTGCCGGATGCGGCGTTGCCTTATCCGGCCTACAGGTTACACAGCGTTAGCGCCATCCGGCATCGCTTAATGCCCTTTGCGCACTAAATAGCGGTACGGCAGCGAGTCGGTCTCTTTTGCCACCAGCTCATGTTCCATAAAAGTACAGAAGCCGGGAATATCGCGGGTTGTCGCCGGATCGTCTGCAACAATCAGCAGCGTCTCACCGGCCTGCATACCACGCACGGTTTTACGCACCATCATGACGGGTTCCGGGCAGCGCAGCCCCTGCGCATCAAGAGTATGGTCGGGAGAAGTAAACAGATCGCTCATCGTAGTCTCATTCATACAAAAACGGCGTTATTTTACGCTCTGTTGTGGCGTAAGCCAATCAGGTTAACGATTGCGTGAAAAACAACCATTGCAATGTGTTTTTAAAGCAGTATCATGCGACGGTTTTTTATTGGGTTCCCTCACCCCATCCAACAAAAAGGTCACAATATGACTCCGTTTACACAAAATCAGCGCGTAAAAGCGTTGTTCTGGCTATCGCTATTTCATCTGCTGGTGATCACCTCCAGCAACTATCTGGTGCAGCTTCCGATCTCCATCTTTGGTTTTCATACCACCTGGGGCGCGTTTAGCTTTCCGTTTATTTTCCTCGCGACCGATCTGACCGTGCGTATCTTTGGCGCACCGCTGGCAAGACGCATCATCTTTGCCGTGATGGTTCCTGCGTTGCTGATCTCCTATGGCGTGTCTTCACTGTTCTATATGGGTTCCTGGCAAGGTTTTGATGCGCTGCTGCACTTTAACCTGTTTGTCGCCCGTATCGCTGCCGCCAGTTTTATGGCTTACGCGCTGGGACAAATTCTGGATGTGCACGTCTTTAACCGCCTGCGTCAGAACCGTCGCTGGTGGCTCGCGCCTACGGCCTCAACGCTGTTTGGCAACATCAGCGATACGCTGGCGTTCTTCTTTATCGCCTTCTGGCGCAGCCCGGATGCCTTTATGGCCGAGCACTGGATGGAAATCGCGCTTGTCGATTACTGCTTCAAAGTGCTGATCAGCATTATTTTCTTCCTGCCGATGTATGGCGTGTTGCTGAATATGTTGCTGAAAAGGCTGGCAGATAAATCTGAAATCTCTGCATTGCAGACGAGTTAAAGGTTCATTTTCCGAGTTGTGATAAGATGGACGAATGAGCCGTTATGGCCGTTTATCGAAAGGAAGAAGTCAATGCGCAATCTGGTTAAATATGTCGGTATTGGCCTGCTGGTTATGGGGCTTGCGGCCTGTGATAATAGCGATACAAAAGCGCCAGCAGAGGGTGCTGCCGCACAAAGCAGCGCCGCCGGACAACCGGTTAACCTGCTCGACGGCAAACTCAGTTTTTCCCTGCCGGCAGACATGACCGATCAGAGCGGCAAGCTGGGCACTCAGGCCAACAACATGCACGTTTATTCTGACGCAACCGGCCAGAAAGCGGTGATTGTGATTGTCGGTGACGATACCAGTGAAGCACTGCCTGTACTGGCAAAACGTCTGGAAGATCAGCAGCGTAGCCGTGACCCGCAACTGCAGGTGGTCACTAACAAGTCCATTGAGCTGAAAGGCCACACGCTTCAGCAGTTAGACAGCATCATTTCAGCGAAAGGCCAGACTGCCTACTCCTCCGTGGTGTTGGGCAAAGTGGACAACCAACTGCTGACCCTGCAAATCACGCTGCCTGCTGACGATCAACAGAAAGCACAGACCACGGCAGAAAACATCATTAACACGCTGGTTATCCAGTAATCGTTAAGACGATGATGCGGCCTCCGGTGACACCACCTGAGGCCGTTTTTTTAGCCGCCATGTCAGCAATAACGCCACCGCCACCAGCCCTGCGGCCGCCAGATAGATAACCGGTACACCCGCCCACGTCATCACCAGTCCCGCCAAAGGCCCGGTGACACCCAGCGACAAATCCATAAATACCGTATAAGTCGCCAGTGCCGCGCCCTGATTCTGCTGCGGGACCGCTTTTACCGCTACCACACCCAGCGCCGGGAAGACCAACGAAAACCCTGCGCCGGCCAGTAGCACGCCCATTTTCGCCATCCACGGCATGGAAGCCATCCCGACCAGCAACAGCCCAACAATTTCGACGCTAAAGCAGATCATCGCGACATTCAGCCCACCTAACCGGTTGATGCCATTTGGGAATAGCAGACGAGTACCAACAAACGTGCAGCTAAATAGCGTCAGCGCGAATGCCGCGCCGTCCCAGCCTTTTGCGTCGTAAAACAGGGTAATAAACGTGGCGATCACCCCAAAGCCGGCAGAGGCCAACGCCAGTGCCATGCCGTACGGCCAGACTCGCCCAAGCACCGCGCGAAACGGCAACGGTTTGCCTTTACTGGCTTTCACTGCCGGACGCGGCAGTGCCAGCAATATTGCCAGCAGCGCCACGGCCATCACGGTCAGCGCCAGCCCTTGCAAGCCACCCCAGGCGTAGCACAGCACACCCAGCGGCGCACCGATCGCCATCGCCCCGTAGGTGACAATCCCGTTCCATGAAATCACCCGTCCAATGTGCATTGAGCCAACCACCCCAACGCCCCATAATGTAGAGCCGGTCCCGGCAAAGCTTTGCCCGATGCCCAGAATCACGCGCCCCAGGCACAGCAGTAATAAACTGGCCAGCGGCGAACCATGCGCGCTCCCTGCCAGCAAATAGCCCAGACCACTTAAAAAACAGCCGCACAGCCCAAATACCACAATCTTTTTCGGCCCCAGCAAATCGGCATAGCGACCGGCATGAGGGCGACTCAACAACGTCGCGAAGTATTGCAGACTGATAACCAGCCCGGCCCAGAAGGCACTAAATCCCATAACATCATGGACATAACCCGGCAATACCGCGAGCGGGAGGCCGATGGTCAGATAGCTGGCGAAGTTAAACATCACCACGGAGACAATGCGCAGATTGAGGCGCAATCCGCTCAGCGTCGGTTCAGCGACGGGTTCGGGCATGGAGGGTCACCACATATTCACAACAGTGTTTCATTTCTACCATGTTGCAGCCCAGAAATCAGTAACCAGATTAGGAATATCGGCAGCAAGCCAGCCGCTACACTTAATGCAAAAATGCACACAGGAAGAAGACATGACAACCATCCAGCCTGACAAAACAGGTTTGCACATTTCGCTTAAACTGGCCGCGCTGGTGGTGATCCTCGCGGGTATACACGCCGCAGCCGATATTCTTGTACAGCTACTGCTGGCCCTGTTTTTCGCCATTGTGTTGAATCCCCTGGTAACCTGGTTTATTCGTCGGGGGATCCGTCGCCCGGTTGCCATTACGCTGGTGGTCGTCGTGATGCTCATCGTCCTTACCGCACTGGTTGGTGTCCTGGCGTCGTCGATCACAGAATTCATGGCCATGCTGCCCAAGTACAATAAGGAGCTGACGCGCAAAGTCCTGTATCTGCAAGAGATGGTGCCCTTTCTGAATTTGCATATGTCGCCAGAGCGCATCCTGCAACGTATCGATTCCGACAAGCTCATGACCTTCACAACCACGCTGATGACCAGCCTTTCCGGTGCGATGGCCAGCGTCGTTCTGCTGGTGATGACGGTGGTCTTTATGCTGTTTGAGGTACGCCACGTCCCCTATAAAATGCGCTTTGCGCTGAACAATCCGCAGATCCATATTGCGGGGCTGCATCGGGCATTAAAGGGCGTATCCCACTATCTGGCACTGAAAACGTTGCTCAGCTTATGGACTGGCGCCATCGTCTGGCTGGGGTTGGCGCTAATGGGTATTCAGTTCGCTCTGATGTGGGGCGTGCTGGCCTTCCTGCTCAATTATGTGCCCAATATAGGCTCGGTTATTTCCGCCGTGCCGCCTATGATTCAGGCGTTGCTGTTCAATGGCCTGTACGAGTGCGTGCTGGTCGGCGCGCTGTTTCTGGTGGTGCATATGGTGATTGGCAATATCCTTGAGCCACGTATGATGGGGCATCGCCTGGGATTGTCGACGCTGATCGTTTTCCTTTCCCTGTTGGTGTGGGGATGGCTGCTCGGTCCCGTGGGCATGTTGCTCTCCGTCCCATTAACCAGCGTGTGTAAAATCTGGATGGAAACCACCACCGGTGGCAGCAAACTGGCCATTTTACTTGGTCCCGGCAGACCCAAAAGTCGGCTACCCTGAAAAACTACCAACCGAGGTAGTTTTTATCTTTTTATATGCCCGTTAAACTGATATCCATACAGGTATATATCGCAATTTATCTTAAATAAAGAGTGAAAAGGATTTCATTTTTTAATAAAGAAATTACATAAGTCAACGTACGGATGTCTTTGCCAAACCGCATAAGAATAATGAATCCCCCCATAGCATTTAACTCAAACTATCTGCCTATATTTAAAGGTTATTTTATTTGATACGTTTTATCTAAAAATCTATACTTCTCGCCGATGATTACGCTGAAAAATTTCCGTTGAAGAAAATCACCGAATATTACCATCCGGTAACCTCCGTCGCCTTGCTATCGGACACGTGAAATAAAATGCTAATTTAGCTTAAATAAAATCACAGGTGCTGCAGGGTGATCATTATTTCGAAGCTTATTATTAAACACGTATAAACAGTACTTTGAGAGGGAGTTTTAATGAAACAGTATATTAAGTGGTTTGCGGCCATTGCCGTTGTCGGTGCGCTGGCGGGATGTGCGCGTACTGCGCCGATCGATCAAGTTCACACCAGCGTAAGCGCGGGGCACACTCAGGATCAGGTTAAAACCGCGATTCTGAAAGCGGGCATTCAACGCCAATGGGTCATGTCTGAAGCCGGTCCTGGTGTCATTAAAGCACGCCAACAAACCCGCGACCATGTGGCTGAAGTCCGTATCACCTATACCGCCACCAGCTATGACATTAAATACGACAGCAGCCTTAACCTGCAGGCTTCTGGTGGAAAAATCCATAAAAACTACAACCGCTGGGTACGCAATCTGGATAAAGACATCCAGCTCAATCTGTCAGCCGGTGCCAATCTGTAATTACGCCTAAAGTCGGGCCGAAAAGGCCCGATACTCTTACTCTCTGCCATTTAACAGGTTGTCCCCACATGTACGAACAGGATTCGCTTAGCGCACTGGATGCCATTACTGAAGCACAACGTATCGCCTTTGCCCCTATGCTTTTTCAAACCGCGTTGTGTCTGCGAAATGCGGGAGTACTCACCTGGCTGGACAAGCAAGGTAAACGCGGTGCCACGCTCGACGAAATTACCGAGAACAGCACCATAAACGAATATGCCGCCAGCATCCTGTTGGATATGGGGTTAAGTGGGCGAATCATTACCCACAAAGAAGGATATTATTACCTCGCAAAAGTCGGCCACTTCCTTTTACATGACACAATGACGCGTGTGAATATGGATTTCACCCAGGATGTTTGTTATCAGGGACTGTTCTATCTGGAGAATGCGCTGAAAGAAGGGAAACCCGCTGGATTAAAAATTTTTGGCGACTGGCCAACAATCTATCCTGCACTGTCACAATTACCCCTGGCTGCGCGTGAAAGTTGGTTCGCTTTCGATCATTACTATTCAGATGGCGCATTTGATGCCGCATTGCCATATGTATTCGCCAGCGCCCCTGCAACCCTGTACGATGTCGGCGGAAATACCGGAAAATGGGCATTACGTTGTTGTCAACATGATGACAATATTGCAGTCACTCTATTAGATTTGCCGCAACAAATTGCACTTGCCCGCGAAAATATCGAAAATGCGGGATTATCCCATCGCATAAATTTCCATGCTGTGGATATGCTTAGCGACTCGCCTTTACCCGCAGAGGCAGATATCTGGTGGATGAGCCAATTTCTGGACTGTTTTTCCCCGGAACAAATTATCGCCATACTGAGCAACATTGCTCGGGTGATGAAACCGGGCGCGAAGCTGTGCATTATGGAACTGTTTTGGGATGCCCAAAAATTTGAAGCGGCCTCATTTAGCCTGAATGCGTCTTCGCTTTATTTTACCTGTATGGCGAATGGCAACAGCCGTTTCTACAGCGTAGAGAAGTTTTATCACTATCTGAATCAGGCAGGTTTTCAGGTAGATGAACGCCACGACAACTTAGGTGTTGGGCATACTTTATTGATATGTCAGAAGAAAAAATAAGAAACAATCGGAACAACCGATTTACCGCGGATACGCGTTGATGAAATTTGCATTCAACATTATCGACTGGCAGGCCAAGGCGCCAGGGTTAAGTGAAACAGAACAGTGGCAGGAATGGTCACGGTTTTCGCACGCCATCGATCCCACCGCGCCATTGGCTAAACTCAGCGAGTTACCGATGATGACGGCTCGCCGCCTCAGCTCCGGTAGCAAACTGGCCGTTGATTGCGGGCTGGCGATGCTACGCCGTCATGATATTGATGCCGTGTTGTACACCAGCCGCCATGGTGAACTGGAGCGTAATTACAGGATCCTGCACGCCCTGGCGACTGAGCAGGCACTCTCACCGACCGATTTTGCCCTCTCTGTGCATAATTCTGCGGTGGGAAACCTGACCATCGCCGCGAAAAAACCGATTGTCTCCTCCTCGCTTTCTGCTGGCAGGGATACGTTCCAGCAGGGGCTGTGCGAAATCATCGGGCTGTTGCAGGCGGGATATCAGCGTGTATTGATGGTCGATTTCGACGGTTTTCTGCCCGAGTTTTATCATCCACAGTTGCCGCCTGATATGCCGACATGGCCGTTTGCCGTTGCATTGGTTATTGAATCCGGTGATCGCTGGCAATGTGAAACCCGTCCACGCCGCGCGCAAGGTGAGACGTCATTGCCACAGAGTCTGTTGTTTTTACAACATTATTTGCAAGATACCACGGCGTTTACCCTGCCAGGCGAACGCGTACAGTGGCAGTGGAGTCAGGGATGAACACGATTTTCCTGCGGCTTAATTGGGTATGGCGACTGGTGATGACCGGTTTTTGCTTTGCCCTGTTTGGCCTCGGCGGACTGCTCCTTTCTACCGTCTGGTTTAACGTATTGCTCATCGCAGTATGGGATAAAGCCCGGCGTCGGCGTATCGCCAGACGCAGCATTGCTGCCAGTTTTCGCCTCTTTTTAACGGTGGTGAAGCGACTTGGCGTGCTGGATTACCAGATTGCAGGACGAGACATTTTACGCAACGAAAAAGGGTGCCTGGTCGTTGCCAATCATCCGACGCTCATCGACTACGTGCTACTGGCCTCGGTCATGCCAGAAACCGACTGTCTGGTGAAAAGCGCATTACTAAAGAACCCGTTTCTCGGCGGCGTGGTCCGGGCAGCAGATTATCTGATTAACAGTCAGGCTGATGCGCTGTTACCCGCGTGCCAGCAACGTCTGGAACAAGGCGATACCATTTTAATTTTCCCCGAGGGAACCCGTACACGCCCCGGAGAGGAAATGACGTTACAGCGTGGTGCGGCGAATATCGCCGTACGTTGCAGCAGCGATTTACGTATCGTCACCATTAACTGCAGCGAACAAATGCTGGATAAAGAAAGCAAATGGTACGACGTCCCATCAATAAAGCCCATGTTCACCATTTCAGTACACGAACGGGTTAAGATCGACCAATTTTACGACGCAAATTCACAAGAACCGGCGCTGGCCGCAAGGCAGTTAAACCGGCATCTTTTGCTTCAATTACAACCAGGTACTTTACCTCTTTCAGGAATTAATGATGCAAGCGCTTTATCTTGAAATCAAAAATCTCATTATAACGACATTGAATCTCGACGAACTGACAGCTGACGATATTGATACCGAAGCGGCACTCTTTGGCGATGGATTAGGTCTGGACTCAATCGACGCCCTGGAGCTGGGGCTGGCGGTGAAAAACGAGTATGGCGTGGTCCTCTCAGCAGAGAGCGAAGAAATGCGTCAGCACTTCTTCTCCGTCGCCACGCTGGCATCGTTCATTCACGCGCAACGTGCCTGAGGATAGTCCGTTATGACCGAACAAAAAGCCATTTACGAAGAAGTCTCCTCACTGCTGGTCAAGCTGTTTGAAGTCGACCCGCAGGACATTAAGCCTGAGGCGCGCCTGTACGAAGATCTGGAACTCGACAGCATCGACGCCGTCGACATGATCGTGCATCTGCAAAAGAAAACCGGTAAGAAAATCAAGCCGGAAGAGTTCAAAGCAGTACGCACCGTACAAGATGTCGTCGACGCGGTAGAACGCCTTCTCAAAGAAGCGTAATTCACCGTGTCGGGCACCCGCTCGCTGCCAGTCGTACAACTGCTAACAGGCCTACTGTTGTTGGCCTGGCCGTTTTTGATCTGGTTTGGCCTTGCGCATAACAGTCTGCACTGGTTGCTACCGTTGATGGCGCTACTCCTTTTTTTACGCTTTCGCCAGACCCGGCGACAGGCGGGGCCGTTGCGCGTCGTGACACAGGTCGTGGCGGTCGCGGGTATCACGTTGTGCATTGCCAGTTATCTGCTCAAAACGCATCAGTTGCTGCTGTTTTACCCGGTAGTAGTAAACGGCGTCATGCTGTCGGTATTTGGTGGCTCTCTGTGGTCCGCGATGCCCATTGTTGAACGCCTGGCGCGGCTGCGCGACCCAAATCTGCCCGAGGCAGGAGTACGCTACACACGCCGTGTGACACAAATCTGGTGCGCCTTTTTCATCATCAATGGCAGCGTTGCGCTCTTTACCGCACTGAATGGCGATATGACCCTGTGGACGACCTGGAACGGTATGGTTTCCTATCTGCTGATGGGAACATTGATGGTCGGCGAGTGGTTAGTTCGCCAACTAGTGATAAAACGAGATACCCAATGAAGCAGCCCCTCACACTTGCTCAATGGCTCTGTGACCTACGCCCAAACGACGTTCCTGTTGCGTGGCAGGAAGAGCATACCTGGACGCTGGGTCATCTGCGCCACGATGTGGCCCAGTTGATAACGTACCTGCAGCAGCAGGAAGGTGAGCGCTGGGCATTGTGCTTCGAGAACAGCTATTTATTTATCGTCGCGCTACTGGCCACGCTACATGCTGGCAAAACGCCAGTGATCCCTGGGCATTGTCGCGTTTCGTTGTTAAACGAGCAGCACAGGCTGTTTGACGGGGTACTGAGCGATAAAGCGCTGGAGTGGCAGGGAGTGCTGCGGGTGGTCAGTTCTGCCATGACACCCGTGACCCACGACATCACGTTTCCGGCAATACGCAGCGACGCCTTTGTGGAGCTGTTCACTTCCGGTTCGACCGGCCAGCCGAAACGCGTGATCAAACCGATCGCTCGCCTGGATAGCGAAGCGGCATTGCTCGCGACGCGCTTTGCCGATCGTCTGGCAGGTTGCCGGGTGGTCGCGTCAGTGGTTCCGCAACATCTGTATGGTCTGACGTTCCGTATCTTCTTGCCGATGGCCTTAGGTCTACCGCTGCACGCAGCAATGCTGTGGTATGCCGAACAACTGGCGGCGTTGAGCTCTGATCATCGGTATGCGTTTATCAGCAGTCCGGCGTTTCTGAAACGCCTCGACCACCACCTGGCACCGCCGCCGGTCGAACTGATACTGTCTGCGGGTGGTATGCTGCCCTGGCAAGACGTCACCCAGGCTGCTGACTGGCTGAATGTCTGGCCCGATGAGATCTACGGCAGCACTGAAACCGGCATCCTTGCGTGGCGTTATCGCCGTCAAGATGATGTGGCATGGCTGCCTTTTCCCGGCGTCAGATTTCAACCAGAAAATGACGCATTTCGCGTATTTTCACCGCTAATTGCCGCTGATGATGGCCTGTTGCTGGATGATATTCTGCAATTTACTGAAAACGGTCAGTTTCGCCTGATGGGCAGGCGTGGGCGAATCGTCAAGATTGAAGAGAAACGCATTTCACTCAGCGAAGTGGAGCAACGCTTGCTGGCACTGGACGGTATCCGTGACGTCGCGGCATTGCCGGTCTCACGCGGGGGGCGCCAGGGCGTTGGCGTCCTGCTGGTACTGGATGACAAAGCCCATCAACGCTGGCTCGCGTGCGGAGGAAAACCGCAAGAACTGACCTGGCGACGTTCGCTGTTGCCCTGGCTGGAGCCGGTCGCCGTTCCCCGCTACTGGCGGGTGATTGATGAGATTCCAGTCAACAGTATGAACAAGCGTGTCTATGCGCAATTACAGGAGTTATTTCATGAAACCCCATGAAATCGAGCGCCATCAGGCACAGCCTCAACAGGCTGAGATTATTTTACATCTCGACCCTTCGCTGTTTTGGTTTAGCGGGCATTTTGCCGTGCAGCCACTGCTGCCAGGCGTTGCACAACTGGATTGGGCGATGCATTACGCCACCACGTTGCTGGTCCCTGGCTGGCGTTTTCACAGTATTCAGAACGTGAAGTTCCAGTCACCGCTATTGCCTGAAACCACCGTCACCCTGAGCCTGAGCTGGCAGGAAGAACGTCAGATGCTCTCTTTTAGTTACCAGCGCCACGACGGTGAAGCGCGCCATACCGCCAGCAGTGGGAAGATTCGGTTATGCCGCTGACGTTTTCCCCGTGCGTGTTGATCCCCTGCTATAACCACGGCGCGATGATGTCGGGCGTATTGGAGCGTCTTCAGCCGTTCAATCTCCCCTGCATTGTGGTGGACGATGGCAGCGACAAGACCACACAAGACGAACTGGCACGCCTGGCGGCAGAATACCGCAATCTGACGTTAATTCGCCTGCCGGTCAACGCAGGCAAAGGCGCGGCGGTAATTAGCGGAATACAGGCGGCGGCAGATGCCGGGTTCAGTCATGCCGTGCAGGTCGATGCCGACGGGCAGCATGCCATTGAAGATATTCCCAGGCTGCTTGCATTAGCAAAAGAACATCCGACAGCGCTCATTTCCGGGCAACCGATTTACGATGATTCTGTTCCTCGCTCACGCCTGTACGGACGCTGGGTAACCCACATCTGGGTGTGGATAGAAACGCTCTCGTTGCAGCTAAAAGACAGCATGTGTGGTTTCCGTGTGTATCCGGTGGCACCTACACTGCAACTGGCACAGCGCGTGACGCTCGGCAAACGGATGGATTTTGATACCGAAGTGATGGTGCGCCTCTACTGGCAAGGCAACACCAGCTATTTTATCCCAACGCGAGTCACCTATCCGCAGGACGGGCTATCCCATTTCGACGCGCTCAAAGACAATCTGCGCATTTCATTAATGCACACTCGCCTGTTTTTTGGCATGTTGCCGCGTATCCCCTCCCTGCTTTTTCGTCGTTCATCAACACACTGGGCGCAGCAGCAGGAAGTCAAAGGGTTGTGGGGAATGCGTCTGATGCTGCTGGTCTGGCGTTTACTCGGTCGCAAAGCCTTCTCCCTGCTACTGTATCCGGTAGTCGGCGTTTACTAGCTCACCGCATCAACTGCCCGAAAAGCCTCTCAGAGCTGGATTAGCCGCGTACGGGCGCAACTGATCGCACGCCGGATGCCAGTACCGTCAAACCTGACCAGTTATCAGCATTTCCTGCGTTTTGGCGGCGCGATGTTGGATAAGATTGCCAGCTGGCGCGGTGAGCTGCACGTTGGCCGCGATGTTGTTTTTGCACCAGGCGCAGAAGAAACGCTAAATGTCAGCGACCCGCGAGGAAAACTGCTGCTGGCTTCGCATCTGGGTGATGTCGAAGCCTGTCGGGCACTGGCCCAACTACAGGGCAGTAAGACAATCAATGCGCTGGTATTTAGCGATAACGCCCAACGCTTTAAACAAATCATGGAAGAGATGGCCCCGCAGGCTGGGTTAAACCTGCTTCCGGTGAACGATATCGGCCCGGATACCGCCATTCTGCTCAAAGAGAAACTGGATCGTGGCGAATGGATAGCCATCGTCGGCGATCGCATCGCCGTCACTACCCAACGTGGCGGCGAATGGCGTGTCTGCTGGAGCCGCTTTATGGGACACGTTGCGCCATTCCCACAGGGCCCGTTCATTCTTGCGTCTATTTTACGCTGCCCGGTGGATCTGATTTTCGCCCTGCGCCAGCAGGAGAAGCTACATATCCACTGCGAACCGTTTGCTGACCCGCTGCTCTTGCCACGCGCTACCCGACAACAGGCATTACAACATACCGTCGATCGCTACGCCGAACGCCTTGAGCACTATGCACTTCAGTCGCCACTCGACTGGTTTAACTTTTTCGATTTCTGGCAACTGCCGGACACCAAAGACAAGGAGTAAAGGGTGCTTAACGATCCCCGCTTTACGGCTGAAGTCGAGCTGACTATTCCGTTTCACGACGTCGATATGATGGGTGTAGCGTGGCATGGCAACTACTTCCGCTATTTCGAGATTGCCCGTGAGGCACTGCTGAACCAATTCGATTACGGTTATCGGCAGATGAAAGAATCTGGCTATCTGTGGCCCGTGGTCGACACTCGCGTGAAGTATCGCAATGCCCTGACTTTCGAGCAGCGTATCCGTGTACGCGCCCAAATTAAAGAGTTCGAAAATCGCCTGCGTATCGGCTACGAAATTTTTGATGCTGAAACAGGGAAACGCGCCACAACAGGCTACACCATCCAGGTCGCCGTAGACGAAAAAAGCCGTGAACTGTGCTTTGTCAGCCCCGATATTCTGTTTGAACGGATGGGAGTGACACCATGAAATTATGGCCATTGATCCTGCTGCTCGTCAGCCCTTTCGTCAGCGCCCTGACGCTTGACGCCCTGCAACAGCGTTTTACCGAACAACCGGTGGTTCGCGCCCACTTCGATCAAACCCGGACGATAAAGGATCTGCCGCAGCCGCTACGATCTCAGGGCAACATGCTGATCGCCCGCGACCAGGGCCTGTTATGGGACCAAACCGCGCCGTTCCCGATGCAGTTGCTACTGGATGACAAACGGATGGTTCAGGCGATTAACGGTCAACCGCCGCAGACCATCACCGCGGAGAATAACCCGCAAATGTTCCAGTTTAACCATCTGCTACGGGCGCTATTCCAGGCGGATCGTAAGGTGCTGGAACAAAACTTCCGCGTGGCGTTTGCAGACTTAGGGGACGGTCGCTGGACGCTACGCCTGACGCCAATCACCACCCCGCTGGATAAGATTTTTGCGACGATTGATTTAGCCGGCAAGACCTACCTGGAGAGTATTCAGCTCAATGATAAGCAGGGCGATCGTACCGATATCGCGCTTTCCCAACACCAACTCACGCCAGCGCAACTGACCGATGACGAACGCCAACGCTTTGCCGCCCAGTAAACGCCCCGCGCTGCTATGGGGAGCCGCCTGCCTGATTCTGCTGGGCGTCCTGCTGACGCTGCTACCTCAGGCCCGGCTTAACAGCAGCGTGCTGGCCATGTTGCCAAAGCAGACACTGGGGGCCATCCCGCCGAGTCTGAACGAGGGTTTTATGCAGCGCCTTGACCGGCAATTGGTCTGGCTGGTGAGCCCCGGTAAACAACCGGACCCGACGGTGGCGCGCGACTGGCTGGCGCGACTGCAAAAATCGCACGCGCTGGCCCAGGTGAAAGGCCCGATGGATGCCAACAGCCAGCAGGCCTGGGGGGCTTTCTTCTGGCAACATCGTAACGGCCTGATAGATAACGACACCCGCACCCGTCTGCAAAACGGCGGCGAAGCGCAGGCCCAGTGGATTCTGTCCCAGCTTTACTCGGCGTTCTCCGGCGTCAGCGGCAAAGAGCTACAAAACGACCCTCTCATGCTGATGCGCGGCTCGCAGTTGGCCATGGCTAAAAATGGGCAGCGTTTACGCCTGATGGACGGCTGGCTGGTCACGCAGGACGAGCAAGGCAACTACTGGTATCTGTTACATGGCGAGCTGACCGGTTCATCGTTTGATATGCAACAGACGCACCAATTGGTCACTACACTGAATACGCTGGAAGGTGAGTTCAAAACCCACTATCCGCAGGCACAACTGCTGTCTCGCGGGACGCTGTTCTACAGCGATTACGCCAGCCAGCAGGCGAAACAGGATATCTCGACCCTCGGCATAGCGACCGTGATCGGGGTGATCCTGCTCATCGTGGCCGTGTTTCGTTCGCTGCGTCCGCTGCTGCTGTGCCTGATTTCAATTGGTATTGGCGCGCTGGCGGGAACCGTCGTCACGCTGCTGATTTTTGGCGAGCTCCATCTGATGACGCTGGTGATGAGCATGAGCATCATCGGTATTTCCGCCGACTATACGCTCTACTATTTGACCGAGCGGATGGTGCACGGTGCAGAAACATCGCCATGGCAAAGCCTTGCCAAAGTACGCAATGCCCTGCTCCTGGCACTACTGACCACCGTGGCGGCGTATCTGATTATGATGCTCGCCCCCTTCCCCGGTATTCGCCAGATGGCGGTATTCGCGGCGGTGGGTCTGAGTGCCTCATGTTTGACAGTCATTTTCTGGCACCCCTGGTTGTGTCGTCGCTTGCCGGTGCGCCCGGTTCCGGCAATGGTGCTCATGCTACGCTGGCTTGCCGCCTGGCGGCGGAATAAGACAGTATCCGTTGGCCTGCCGGTGGCGCTGGCATTGTTCTCGTTGGCAGGCATGGCGACGCTACGCGTAGACGATGATATCTCCCAGTTACAGGCGCTGCCGCAGGGCATTCTCGCTCAGGAAAAAGCGATTACCGCCCTGACCGGGCAAAGCGTCGACCAGAAGTGGTTTGTCGTGTACGGCAAATCCGCTCAGCAAACGCTGGAGCGACTGGAAGCCTTTACTCCCGCGCTGGAAGAGGCAAAAAAAGACGGATTACTCAGCGGGTATCGCACCATTCCGCTCAATTCACTCGCCCGGCAGCAGCAGGATCTCACCCTGTTAAAAGATGCCGCGCCCGCCGTCACAAAGGCCTTAAACAGCGCCGGGCTGGCAACGGTGAACCCCGATCTTAGCGCCATGCCGGTCACCGTCGATGCCTGGCTTTCCAGCCCGGCCAGTGAGGGCTGGCGCTTGCTGTGGCTGTCGCTGGCGGACGGCGAAAGCAGCGTACTGGTTCCCGTTGAAGGCGTGAAACAAAGTGATGCTTTAAACACACTCAGCACGAAATATTCCGGCGTGGCGTGGGTGGATCGTAAGAGCAGCTTTGACAATCTGTTTGCCCTTTATCGCCATATTCTGACGGGCTTGCTGTGTGTTGCACTGGCAGTAATTGCCTGTGGTGCCGTGATTCGACTTGGCTGGCGTAAGGGCTTAATTAGCCTGGTCCCCTCCGTGTTATCTTTAGGTTGTGGTCTGGCGGTACTGGCCCTGAGTGGCCATGCGCTCAACTTGTTCTCACTGCTGGCATTGGTGTTGGTACTGGGAATTGGCATTAACTACACGCTGTTTTTCAGTAATCCACGCGGTACGCCACTGACGTCACTACTGGCTATCACGCTGGCGATGATGACCACGCTCCTGACGCTCGGCATGCTGGTCTTTAGCGCCACTCAGGCAATCAGCAGTTTTGGCATTGTGCTGGTAAGCGGCATTTTCACCGCCTTCCTGCTGTCACCGCTGGCGATGCCAACGAAAAGAGAGAAGAAAAAACGATGAGTAAACCGATATTTCGTTGGTTGAGTGGGCTTTTGCCGGATGGCGGCATTGTCGGTCAACACCAGCGCATCAATTGTAGGCCGGATAAGCACAGCGCCATCCGGCGGGGCCTGCTCGTCGCCACGTTACTGCTGGCCGGATGCGGCCACTCGCAGCCGGAACAGCAAGGCCGTCCGCAAGCCTGGTTAGAGCCGGGCGCTCGTGTGACGCTACCTGCTCCGGGGATTTCTCCCGCGGTGAATTCACAACAGCTGCTGACCGGAAGTTTTAACGGCAAAACTCAGTCGCTGTTGGTCATGCTTAACGCTGATGATAAGAAAATCACACTGGCCGGCTTGTCATCAGTTGGCATTCGCCTGTTCCTCGTGACTTACGATGAAAAAGGATTGCACACCGAGCAATCGATCATCGTTCCGCAACTGCCGCCCGCCAGTCAGGTGCTGGCTGACGTGATGCTCAGCCATTGGCCAATTAGCGCCTGGCAACCGCAATTACCTCAAGGCTGGAGGCTCGTCGATACGGGTGATACACGTGAACTGCGCAATAGCCGCGGCAAACTGGTCACGGAAATCACGTATCTGAATCGAAAAGGAAAACGCGAACCGATCAGCATTGAGCAGCACGTATTTAAATACCACATCACCATTCAATACCTGGGTGACTGAGATGATCTACATTTCTGCCGTTGGCATGATTAACGCGTTGGGCAATAACACCGATGAAATAGCAGCCAACCTCACACGTGGCATCGCGCCGGGAATGCGCCCACGCGCGAACTGGCTGCAAGGACACCCACCCGCCGTATTAGCAGGCGTAGACGGTGAGCTGCCCGCGATCCCTCAGCAATTTAGCGCACATCGTTCGCGCAATAACCAGCTACTGCTGGCCGCACTGGCACAAATCCAGCCGCAGGTGGACGACGCTATCACCCGGTTTGGCCGCGATCGTATTGCTGTCGTTCTCGGTACCAGCACCTCCGGTCTGGATGAAGGTGACGTTCACGTTGATCTAATACTCAACGACAAAGAGAGCACCGACTGGCGCTACCCGCAGCAGGAACTGGGCGATCCGTCGCGTTTTCTTAGCCACTGGCTGGCGCTGGATGGCCCGGCCTTTACGCTCTCAACCGCCTGCTCGTCCAGTGCGCGGGCTATCATGAGCGGACGTCGTTTGATCGAATCTGGTCTGGTCGATATCGCCATTGTCGGCGGTGCGGATACGCTAAGCCGAATGCCAATCAACGGGTTCCACAGTCTGGAGTCGCTCTCCCCAACGCGATGCCAGCCGTTTGGCCGCGACCGCAACGGGATCACCATCGGCGAAGGTGCCGCATTGATGGTATTAACCCGCGAGCCACAGCCCATTGCACTCCTGGGCGTCGGCGAATCCAGCGATGCGTACCATATTTCGGCTCCCCACCCGCAGGGAGAAGGTGCCATTCGCGCCATAGGCCAGGCACTTAACGACGCAGGAATGACACCGGAACACGTGGGCTATATCAATCTGCACGGAACGGCCACTCCGTTAAATGATCAAATTGAATCCAACGTCGTGAGCACACTATTTGGCGACACGGTCCCATGCAGCTCGACCAAACACCTGACCGGCCACACGCTGGGCGCTGCGGGGATCACCGAAGCCGCGATCAGTATGCTGATTCTGCAACGCAACCTGCCACTGCCACCGCAGGATTTTAGCCAGTCACCGCGCGATGAAACATTGCCCCCCTGCGGCATCATTGAACAGCCGCAGCCGCTGACTCGTCCAGTAATCTTATCTAACTCGTTCGCCTTCGGCGGTAATAATGCCAGCATCCTGCTCGGGAGAATCTCATGAGCCACTATTTATCACCGGGCGATTATTTACCGCATGATGCACCGATGCTGCTCCTTGAAGAGGTCGTCAGTGTGGCGGACGAAACCGCCACCTGCCACGTGACGGTATCAGCAAACAGCGTACTGGCCCCTTTCCTCGACCCTGATGGCAATTTGCCCGGCTGGTTCGCACTGGAATTAATGGCGCAGACCATTGGCGTCTGGTCTGGCTGGCACCGCCAGCAACACGGTCAGGCGAGTATTGCGTTAGGTATGGTGCTGGGCGCACGCGAGTTAGTCTGTGCTGCGGGTGTTCTGCCTGCCGGGAAGAGGCTGAGCATCCATGTCAAATTGCTGATGCAGGATGCACGATTCGGTAGCTTTGAATGCGCCATTCAGGCAGACAACAAGACGCTGGCAACCGGTCGCGTCAACACCTTCCAGCCAACAGCAGAAGAAATTAACACGCTATTTCAACAAGGAGCGTCCACATGAGTCGTTCAGTTTTAGTTACGGGTGCCAGCAAAGGTATCGGTCGCGCCATCGCCAGACAACTGGCGGCAGACGGCTTTGTGGTCGGCGTGCACTATCATCGCGATGCGCAAGGTGCACAAGACACGCTGGAGGCTATCCTCGCCGCGGGCGGCACAGGGCGTCTGTTGACGTTTGACGTTGCCAATCGCGAGCAGTGCCGTGAAGTACTGGAGCACGATATTGAGGTTAACGGCGCATGGTACGGTATTGTCAGCAACGCCGGGGTGACGCGTGATGCCGCCTTCCCTGCACTCAGTGATAACGACTGGGATGCGGTGATCCACACCAACCTCGACAGCTTTTACAACGTCATTCATCCGTGCATGATGCCAATGATTAGCGCACGCCAGGGTGGTCGTATCATCACACTGTCTTCGGTATCCGGCGTGATGGGCAACCGCGGTCAGGTTAATTACAGTGCAGCAAAAGCCGGTATTATTGGCGCCACCAAAGCGCTGGCCATCGAACTGGCAAAACGCAAAATTACCGTAAACTGCATTGCACCAGGACTGATTGATACCGGGATGATCGAGATGGAAGAAGCCGCATTGAAAGAGGCGATGTCGATGATCCCCATGAAACGGATAGGTCAGGCTGAAGAAGTGGCCGGGCTTGCCAGCTATTTAATGTCGGATGTGGCGGGCTATGTCACTCGCCAGGTGATTTCCATCAATGGAGGGATGTTATGACACGTCGTGTCGTGATTACAGGCATGGGCGGAGTCACCGCCTTTGGGGAAAACTGGCAGGATGTCTCCGCCAGGCTATTGGCGTATGAAAATGCGGTACGCAAAATGCCGGAGTGGCAGGTTTATGACGGACTGCACACGCTGTTGGGTGCGCCGATCGACAACTTCACGCTGCCGGAACACTATACCCGCAAGCGCATTCGCGCCATGGGTCGCGTGTCGCTGATGTCCACTCGCGCATCAGAACTGGCGTTAGAACAGGCCGGACTGATTGGCGATCGGGTACTGACCAACGGTGAAACCGGAATAGCATACGGTTCCTCCACAGGCAGCACCGGGCCGGTGAGTGAGTTCGCGACCATGCTGACCGAGAAGCACACCAATAACATCACCGGCACGACCTACGTGCAAATGATGCCGCACACCACGGCCGTTAACACCGGATTATTTTTCGGCCTGCGTGGGCGAGTCATCCCGACATCCAGCGCCTGCACCTCCGGTAGCCAGGCCATTGGTTACGCATGGGAAGCCATCCGTCACGGCTATCAAACGGTGATGGTTGCCGGTGGTGCAGAAGAACTGTGCCCTTCCGAAGCCGCCGTATTTGATACGCTGTTCGCCACCAGCCAGCGCAATGACGAACCGAAAACCACCCCCTCCCCATTCGATGAAAAACGCGATGGTCTGGTCATCGGAGAAGGTGCTGGTACGCTGGTGCTGGAAGAGTTGGAACACGCTAAAGCACGTGGAGCAACGATTTACGGTGAAATCGTCGGCTTTGCCACTAACTGCGATGCAGCCCATATCACCCAGCCACAGCGCGAAACGATGCAGATTTGCATGGAAAAATCGCTGAGCATGGCCGGTATTAGCGCCCAGGATATCGGCTATATTTCAGCGCACGGTACCGCAACCGATCGTGGCGATATTGCAGAAAGTCAGGCGACTGCCGCAATTTATGGTGATAATGTGCCGCTATCCTCGCTTAAAAGCTATTTTGGGCATACCCTTGGCGCTTGTGGCGCACTGGAGGCCTGGATGAGTCTGCAAATGATGCGTGAAGGCTGGTTTGCGCCTACGCTGAATTTGAGTCAACCAGATGCCAATTGTGGCGCGCTGGATTACATTATGGGTGAAGCCCGCAAGATTGATTGCGAGTTTTTGCAGAGCAATAACTTTGCGTTTGGCGGCATCAATACTTCTATCATCATCAAACGTTGGCCGTGATATGTACCGGATCGTTCTAGGGAAAGTTTCTGATTTAAGCACCGGCGTACTGCCTCATGCGCTCTATGAGCAGGCACCGCAGGGTGCTCGCCGCGCACGCTGGCTGGCGGGCCGCGTGCTGCTTTCCCATGCCCTTTCGCCATTGCCTGATATCGTCTACGGCGAGCAAGGAAAACCGGCCTTTTCAGCCGACACGCCGCTGTGGTTCAATCTTAGCCACAGCGGTGATGACATTGCTCTGCTGCTTAGCGACGAAGGGGAAGTGGGCTGCGATATTGAAGTCGTGCGCCCGCGCGAAAACTGGAAGACACTGGCAAATACGGTGTTCAGTCTCGGGGAACATGCCGAAATCGAAGCAGAACATCCGGAACACCAACTGGCGGCTTTCTGGCGCATCTGGACGCGCAAAGAAGCCATCGTTAAGCAGCGTGGCGGCAGCGCCTGGCAAATTGTCAGCGTCGATAGCACTACGCTGACATCCTCGCTCTCCGTTAGCCAGTGCCAGCTCGACACCCTGAGTCTGGCCGTGTGCACGCCAACGCCATTTACCCTGACAGCCGACGCCGTGCAGAGGCTGTAACTCCCGCATTCCCTGTGCGCCGACGCGCGACATGAAAGGTTAACTGCAGATGCAACGAGTCACCATTACTCTCGATGACGATTTACTGGAAACGCTGGATAGCCTGAGCCAGCGCCGTGGTTACAACAACCGTTCTGAAGCGATTCGCGATATTTTGCGTGGCGCACTGGCGCAGGAAACGACCCAGGAGCATGGCACTCAGGGCTTCGCGGTACTCTCGTATGTTTATGAACATGAGAAGCGTGATTTGGCCAGCCGCATTGTTTCGACGCAGCACCATCACCATGATTTGTCGGTCGCTACGCTACACGTTCACATCAACCATGACGACTGCCTGGAAATCGCCGTGCTGAAAGGCGATATGGGCGATGTGCAGCATTTTGCCGATGATGTGATTTCCCAGCGCGGCGTACGTCATGGTCATTTGCAGTGCCTGCCGAAAGAAGAGTAATTGCCAGTTTCGTTGCCGGATGGCGGCTGCGCCTTATCCGGCCTACGTAGACCGGGCAAGCGAAGCGCCCCCGGCAATGATGATTACGCCATCGTGCCAATCGTCTTGCGAAAGCGTAACAACGCTATCAGGAAAAACGCGCTGCCAATCGCCAGCAGCGTCAGAAACTGCGGCCAGACGATACTGAACCCAGCCCCACGATAAAGGATCGCCTGCGCCAGGCTGACAAAGTGGGTGGTCGGCATGGTTAGCATGATGTCCTGCACGGCCTGCGGCATACTTTCACGCGGCGTAGAGCCCCCTGAGAGCATCTGTAACGGCAACAGCACCAGAATCATCAGCAATCCCAGTTGCGGCATCGATCGTGCCAGCGTCCCCATAAAAATACCGATCGAGGTAGTGGCAAACAGGCTCAGCGCCACACCCAGCATAAATAGCGGTATCGAGCCTTCAATCGGCACGCCGAGTACCCCTTTCACCATCAACATCAGCGACAACCCGGAAACGACCAACACCACCAGCCCCATCGACCAGATTTTTGCCATCATGATTTCAAACGGTGTCACCGGCATCACCAGCAGGTGCTCTATCGTCCCGTGCTCACGTTCGCGGATCAGCGCCGACCCGGTGAGCACAATCGCCAGCATGGTAATGTTGTTGATGATCGCCATCACCGCGCCAAAACGGGCAGGTTCCAGATTCGGGTTAAAGCGCATGCGCATTTCCAGCGCCACCGGCGGTTCAGTATTGTCACGGTAACGCGCCACAAAGCTGTTCACTTCACCACTGATGATATTCTGGATATAGCTGTTACCAGTAAACGCCTGGCTCATTCGCGTGGCGTCCACGTTAACCTGAATATCCGGCTGTCGTCCTGCCAGCACATCGCGCTGAAAATCAGGCGGAATATTCACAGCAAAGGTATAGCGTCCGGCATCCAGCCCGGCATCCATTTCATCGGCAGTGATCATCTCCGGCGGTAAAAACCACGGGCGATAAAAGCTGTTCACAATGCGGTTCGACAGCTGCGACTGGTCCATATCGGCGATAGCAATCGGCGCAAGATGCAGCGACCCAGGCAGCACCGTCGCAGAAGAGTAAACCGATACCGTGAAGGCGAAGACAATCAGCGTCAGCATCGCTTTGTCGCCCAGCAGGCTGCGCAGCTCTTTGATACCAAGATTATAAATATTGCGTAATCGGCGCATCACCCCTCCTGTTTTTTCAGCAGTAATACGCTCAGACCGATCACCACCGGAATGGCGATTGCCAGCGGGATAAACAGCTGCCACAGATCCATCAGATCCAACGCTTTAGAGAAGGTTCCACGCGCGATGGTCAGAAAATGACTGGTCGGGTAAATTTCACCAATCCACCGGCCCGGCCCTTCCAGCGAAGCCACAGGGTCGATCATCCCGGAAAACTGCGTTGCCGGGATCAGCGTGATAATCGCGGTACCAAAAATGGCGGCGATCTGGCTTTTCATAAACGTGGAGATGAGCAGCCCCAGTCCGGTAGCAATGGTGACGTACAGCAGCGCGGCCAGCGTCAGGGTTAAAAAGCTCCCCTTATGCGGCACACCGAACACAAACACCGACAACGCGCACAGCAGCAGGAAGTTAAGCATCCCCAGCACGATGTACGGCAACTGTTTGCCGAGTAAAAACTCGCTGCGGGTCGTGGGGGTAACGTACAGATTGATAATCGATCCCAGCTCTTTTTCGCGCACCACGCTGAGTGCGCTGAGCATGGAAGGGATCATCATCAACAGCAGCGGGATCACTGCCGGAACAATCGCCGGCAGGCTCTTCACATCCGGGTTATAGCGATAACGCGTCTCAATGGTCATCAGCCCGTTCTGACCACTGGCATTGGGCTGACGCGCCATCACATCCTGCAGCCAGGTCTGGTGCATGGCCTGTACGTAACCCCTTACCGTTTCGGCCCGGCTCGGCATCGCGCCATCAACCCAGACGCCAATCTTCACCGGCGTGCCACGCGCAATATCGCGGCCAAAGTTAGGTGGAATTTCTATCGCCACCGCCACTTCGCCCGAACGCATTCGCTTGTCCAGCTCGTCATAGCTGGTAAGCGGCGGCTGCTCGATAAAATAGCGCGATCCCGCCAGATTCAGCGTCCACGCCTGGCTGCTGACGGTCTGGTCACGGTCGAGTACGGAGAAACGCAGATTTTCCACGTCCATGCTGATGCCATAGCCCATGATCAGCATCAGAATCACCGTACCCATCAGCGCCAGTGTTGAACGCACCGGGTCCCGCCGTAGCTCCAGCGCTTCACGCCGGCTGTAGCTGAACAATCGCCGCAGGCTAAAGCCCTGGCGCGGCGGCTGACTGTTTTCATGCACCACCGGGGCCGCCGCTTGCGAAAGCGTCGCTTCCGGCGCCGGGCCTGCTGCTTCCTGTAGCCAGGAGATAAACGCTTCTTCCAGGTTGGCTGCGCCGCGTTGTTTCACCAGCTCCTGCGGCGTACCACTGGCGAGCACTTTTCCGGCGTGCATCAGCGACATACGGTCGCAGCGCTCCGCCTCATTCATAAAGTGGGTAGAGATAAAAATGGTGACTTTATCCTGCCGCGACAGATCGACCATCAGTTGCCAGAACATATCTCTCGCCACCGGATCAACCCCGGAAGTCGGTTCGTCGAGAATCAACATTTCCGGGCGATGAATCACCGCCACGGCCAGCGACAGGCGCTGACGAATCCCCAGCGGTAAGGCACCAGGCAGCACATCTTCAACATCGGTCAGCGAAAAGCGTTCGCTCATCTCCTGCACCCGCCCAGGGATTTCTGCTTCGGGGATATGGAACAGCCGTGCATGAAGCTCAAGGTTTTGCCGCACGGTCAGTTCGCTGTAGAGCGAAAACGCCTGCGACATATAGCCCACCCGACGGCGGGTATCGATATTTTTCGGGTCAACTGCTTGCCCAAACAGCCACGCCTCACCTTCGCTTGCGGGCAGCAGTCCGGTGAGCATCTTCATGGTGGTGGATTTACCGCAGCCGTTGGAGCCGAGAAAGCCGAAGATCTCCCCGCGGGGAATGCGAAAGTTAACGTGGTCAACGGCGACAAACTTGCCGAAGCGCATGGTCAAATCTTTCGCCTCAATGGCGACCTCTTCCTGCTCGGCGTGATAAGGCGGGATCACGACCGGCTTGTGCGCCTGACGCTGCGCTTGCGGTAACAGCGCGATAAACGCCTGTTCCAGCGTGGCGCTGTTCGTTTTTTCGCGCAACTGCTGCGCGCTGCCGGTAGCTAATACCTCACCCGCGTTCATCGCCACCAGCCAGTCAAAGCGCTCGGCTTCTTCCATATAGGCGGTGGCAACCAGCACGCTCATATTGGTCTGACGCTGGCGAATGCTGTTAATCAGATCCCAGAACTGGGCACGCGACAGCGGGTCTACCCCTGTGGTGGGTTCATCAAGAATGAGCAATTCCGGGTCGTGGATTAACGCACAGCACAGCCCCAGCTTTTGTTTCATCCCGCCCGAGAGCTTCCCGGCTGGGCGGTCGCGAAACGGCGCCAGCCCGGTGCTGTTCAGCAGTTCGGTAATGCGCGCTTCACGCTCTGCTTTGTCATGGCCAAACAGCCGGGCAAAGAAGTCGACGTTCTCATACACCGACAGCGTGTGGTACAGGTTTTTACCCAGCCCTTGCGGCATCCAGGCAATACGCGGGCAGACATCACGACGATGCTTCGGATCGCGCATGTCGCCACCCAGCACCATCACGTTACCCTGTTCAATCACCCGCGCACCGGAAATAAGCGACAGCAGGCTCGATTTTCCGACGCCATCCGGGCCAATCAGGCCCACCATACAGCGGGCGGGGATATCCAGCGTGATATTGTTCAGCGCGACCGTTGTCCCGTAATGCTGACTCACGCCGTCAAGGTGCGCCACGGGAGGAACGGGAACCAGCGCCAGATGCGTCATTGCGGCAACCTCACCACCAGGGAGTCAGGCCAGGCGCGGCTTTCATCCAGACGCACCCAGGCCATGCCCGGCAGACCGGTTTTCACGTACTCCAGATGCTGTTGTAACAGCTCCGGTGGGATACGCGCTTTCACGCGGAACATCAGCTTTAGCCGCTCATCACTGGTTTCAACCGTTTTCGGCGTAAACTGCGCGACGCTGGCGACAAAGCTGATGGTCGCCGGAATTCGCAGATCCGGCGCGGCATCCAGCACCAGTCGCGCTTCACCGCCAATCTTCAGCAGGCCAGCCTGTTCGGTCGGCAAGAAGAACGTCATGTAGACATCGCTGAGATCGACCATATTCAGCACGCGCCCACCAGCGGACAGCACTTCGCCCGGTTCAGCCACGCGGTACTGCACGCGACCATCGCGTGGAGCTTTAAGCTCGCTGTCATCGATATCTGCCGCAATGCGTCGTTCGGTGGCCTGTGCAGCTTCGACCCGGGTTTGCGCCTGGATGATACTGGTGCGGGCGGCTTCAATCGCCGCTTTCGCGGCAGAGACCTGCGCCTTTGCCGATTCCAGCGCAGCACGCGCACTTTCAGCGGCGGCGCGGTCGTCATCCAGTTGCTGCTCAGACACCGCACCACGCTGGGACAGTGAACGGGAGCGCACGTGGCGTTTAGAGACCGACTGCAACTCTGCTTCACGCTGTTTGACTACCGACTGCGCAGCGCGCATTTCACTTTGCCGTTGTTCCAGCAGCGCCCGTGCCGCCGCCACCGCACTTTCCGCTTCTTTGATTTGCGCGACCGCTTCCAGTCGCTGCTCGTGCAGCACGCGGGTATCCATTTTCGCCAGCACCTCGCCCTGGCGGACAAACTGCCCTTCCGACACGAGGATCGTATCAATACGCCCGGCAATTTTGGTGGCGATATCCACTTCAGTGGCTTCAATTCGGCCATTGCTGGCTGCAAACCCTTCAGGTATCCCCGCAGGACGTAGCATCCACCATGCTATCGCGGCCACCACCACCAGGATGCCCGCACCCCACCACACCAAATGACGCTTAAACTTATCCATATTCGACCCGCCGTAATCCCTGTTATCAAACGATGCGTGTCACAAAACCCACTGAACCGCTATTCAGTGAGAGATTCCATCCGGGATGAGAAGGAATGAAAAACGATGGCCAAGGAGCGGACAGGCGTTAAGGCAACGCTTACCGCGAAGGAAGTGAATGACGAAAATGCTGTGAAATCGGGTAGTAATGTTGTCATCATCAGCGTTCCTGGCCGGAAATGAAACACGCATACTCATAACTGCTATCTATTGAATACTAACACCTGGATTCAATATGTCTATTCGGTTGTTCTCGTGATGTCATCGGCCAAAACAGTGTCCGGCAATCCGCTCGCCGGACACGCTTCTGGCGAGTGTTCTGTTTAAAACGCGTGTTGGTATAGCTGCAACGCATCGTCTGCCGTGAGCGGAACGGGATTGTTATCCAGAAGACGAGTCTGCTGCATGGCATCCTGAGCCAATATCACCAGCGTTTCAGCAGGTATATCGACATCGCGCAGCCTTTTCGGTGCACCAGATTCAGCAATAATGCGTACCATCGCAGCAATAAATACCGCGGCATCTTTCTCCGTATCCCCCGACACCTCCTCGCCAATGACAGCAGCCAACTCGGCATAGTACGGCGCAGCGACTGGCGCATTAAACTGCAGCACCGGAATCAGCATCAGCGCATTCGACAAACCATGTGGAATATGATGGCGAGCCCCCAATGGATAAGCCAACGCATGCACCGCCCCCACGGGAGAGTTGGCGAAAGCCTGACCTGCCAGCATTGCCCCCAACAACACACTCTCTCTGGCTTCCCGATTGTGGCCATCACGGCAGGCCGTCACCAGATGGCGGCTAATTAAGCGTAATGCTTCCCGTGCCAGCGCATCCGAAATCGGGTTCTTCTTATGTTTACCGGTATAAGCCTCAATGGCATGAACCATCGCGTCGATGCCAGCCGCCGCTGTATGAACCGGAGGAAGTCCAAGCGTCAATTGCGCATCCAGCAGCACCAGGTCGCCATATAGCTGTGGTGCGACAATCCCCATTTTGCTGTCATCATTGGTCGTCAAAATCGAAATATTAGTGACTTCTGATCCCGTCCCTGCCGTGGTAGGGATGTTAATCAACGGCAGACGCTGCCCAGACACTTTGCCAATACCGTAAAGCGCCTGCAGATCTTGCTCTGAGTGGATTAACACGGCCACCAGCTTCGCGACATCCAGCGAGGAGCCGCCGCCCAGACCAATAACCATGTCGCAATGGCCATCGCGAGCAACCTGTAAGGCTTCCCGGACAAGACGTTCCTGCGGATCGGGTTGGACCCGATCATAGACCGTCACCTGAAACCCTGCCTCTTGCAGGCTATGCAAAACAGGCGGCAGAATCCCGGCTTTGACCAGTCCGGGGTCGGTCACCAACAACACGCGACGCGCGCTAAATCGCGGCTGAATAATCTCCCCTGCTCGTGATGCTCCCGCCCACTCGACGATAATTTCCGGTACAGTTGAAAACGTAAAATCCTTCATGACAGTGTTCATTGATGTACTCCTGGTAGTAAAAATGACCAGCTTTTAACTACGCGGTGCATCGGCATGAGTGAGAAAGCTTTTCACCTCTTTACGCTCAAGCAACGGGTTGATAATCCCAACGCCAATACGTTGAAAATGCTCAGTTTGTCGGTGAATTTCGAGACCTTGTGCGCAACGATAAGTCTCAATAATCACAAAGCGATCGCCGTCTTCCGTGGAACGGAAAAACTCATAGGTGATGTTTTCAGGCTCCTGACGCGAGGCATCCGCAAGCAGTCTGAGCGCATCATTGACCTTGTCCCCCATTCCCTGACGAGAAAAATAATGTGCAATAACAAAAAGTTGTGAATTCTCCATAGTCGGGCTCCCGGTGTTCTAACTGTGAAGGTCTATATCCCATAACGCGCTATCACTGCTCGAAACAGCTATCGCGCCGTGTAACAGCGCCGTTTGAGCATGTTCCTCGTTACAGACGAAGCCTGATGCCACTATCGGCGGCAACACATTACGGTCAGCCTGTGGGAGTAGCGGCAACATCTGCGCAGGCATCAGTTGCACGTAATCGGGTTCGCTTTGTTCTACGGCTTTCAGGCTACGTAACCAGGTGGAACGGTCGGTGACAAAGATTTTCTGCATCGTCACCAGTCCACACTTTTTCGCACGCTGCACGGTTTGTAAACGCGTCGAAAGCAACCCCATCGCTCCCGTTTCGGCCACATAATCAATGCCGCCCTTATCCTGGGACAGCCCATTGCAGCTGTCGATATTCACGATGACGTACTTCCCCGCCTTCGACAGCAGTTCTATCACCGGATGGAGCTTAATCAGGTCAATATTGGCAATAATGCAGACTTCCGCCTTGCTGGACAGCGCGGTTTTCAATTGCTCAATACCGTAAATCGCCATGATGACGGGCTGGCGTGCCAGGAGCACGCCAAGATTTTTGATCATTATTGACCTGCCTGATGTGAAGGAAGATCGACGCTTAACCCCAGTTTGCCAGGGTTAAGGATGTTTTTCGGATCCAGCGCGTATTTGATATCCGCCAGAACGGAAAGCGATTCGCCTAAAGAAGCCTGCATATAAGGCGAACGCAGGAGACCAACACCATGATGGTGGCTAAGGGAGGTGTTGTGCTTAATTAGCACCGCATTCGCTGCATCCCATGCCGCACGGTACCAGGCCGCACGTTGCTCAATCGCCACATCACCGCGCAATGAGAAATAGAGGCATGCGCCGTCAATGTAGGCGTGAGACTGATGCGCCGAACCGGCCAGCGTGCCGGGTACGGCGTTAATCGCAGCCACCACATCATCATACACGTCGCTCAGATCGCGCCAACGTCCCACCATTTCCAGTGTATCCGCCACCAGACCCGGGCTCTTTTTAAAGCCTTCAGCACTTTTTCCGGTCAGATATCGGGTGTCCAGCCAGCGTTCAAAAATAGCCTCGCCGTCGAGTTGTTGTCCGCTGCGTTGGCACACACGTTCGCTGATAGCCAGCACCGCATCGACAATCTCAGGCTCCCCCTCATCCGCAATCAACAGGACATTGGTCTCTGGCAGACCAAACTGCACGCCACTTTCCAGGTTATCGTACAGGCGCAACGCTGCGGGGTTCGCGCCATGCTGTAAAATTTCACGGCATGCCTCAAGTCCACTGGCGAAACTGGAGAATCCCCAGGCGATGGCACGGCCATAGTCAGGTAATCGATGCAGTTTCAGACGCACACGGACAATCACACCCAATGTGCCTTCAGAACCAATAAAAATCTGCTGTAAATCAGGCCCCGTTGCGCTACGCGCATAGCCACCCACGGTGATTAAGCGGCCATCGGCAAGGACGACATCCATCCCATAAACCATATCTTCAATTTTGCCGTAGCGGGTCGACAGCTGTCCCGCGCCACGACAGGCCACCCAACCGCCCACGGTACTGATACCAAACGATGACGGCCAGTGGCCCATCGTCATGCCGTACTCTTTTTGGATAGTTTGTTCAAAAATGTCGCCGAACATGCCGGCTTCAACGTCAACAATCTGGCTTTGTGGATCGAAGTCGATAAGTTTGTTGAGTTCGCAAACATCCAGTACGATGCCCCCCCGCAACGGCAATGCGGCACCAGTGACGTTACTGCGCCCGGCAGAAACTGTGACCGGAATAGCGGATTCACTGGCGAGGCGCATTACGTCCTGAATCTGTTCTACGGTAGAAACGCGTACAATCACGCCTTTTGAGGTGGCGGGCGCGCCCTGGGTTTCCGCAATCATCGATCCGGCCCACCAGTCGCGGGTCCAGGTAATCACATCAGACTCCGACGTCAGCACCTCATCAGCAATCACCCGCAGCCGGTCACACGTCGCTTCGCTAACCGCAACGGGATCTACCTGCATTCCTTTTGCGCCGCTGCTGCTGGTGATATCCGTTGCCCATACGGGGCGAGTATGTGCACCAACGGTATAGTTTCCACGGTTGTAACCGCGTTTAATCGCTTCTTTACTGATCATTCGGATGTCCCCATAAGTGTTGATTTTTCATGTTTAATTGCCGCCTGATAGCTGGCTACCTGTTTTGCCACCTGTTCAGGCTGAAGCTTGAGCTCTTGTTGCAGAATTTCCCCCACGCGTTCCGCAGCATTCGCTGACGCATCACGAGCCATCAGACGGGCACGAATTCGGCGCGATAACACATCATCAATGGTGCTGGCGAGTTCATGGCGCACGGCATACACCACTTCCGCTTCGGTATAGGGAAGCCCTTCCACAATTGGCTTTGCCAGTAAGGGATTGGACTGGATAAGGTCACTGACAAAATGCGCTTCAGTCCCGTAGCGCTCCCCCAGGTGCGCAGACAAACCGCCCGATGCCAGAATCGCCTGCGGGTCATAGCCCGCCGCCCCCAGCAACCAGGCGGTTTTGGTTGAGCAGGCCTTTTTACGGCCGAGTATTTTGCTGGCGGCATCGATGGTCTCTTCTGCCATATGACGTGATGTCGTCAGTTTGCCGCCGACAATCGTAATCAGACCATCTGCCGCAACCGTGATTTCATGATTACGTTTCATCTCAACGGTCTTGCCTCCCGCCGTCCCCACAAGAGGGCGGCAACCGGCGATACTTCCCACCACGTCTTCCGGGCGGAGATCGGTTTTCAATGCCGAATTCGCCCCTTCCAGCAGAAAGTCCAGTTCAGCGCGATTGCAGTGAACATCATTGAGATCGCCCTGATAATCCTCATCCGTGGTACCCAAATAGGAAACGTTGCCCCAACGGGTGATCGTCGCACGGCGACTGCGCCCGGCAACCGGGATCGTCACCGTGCAATCATTGCGGATCTTCATCCACGGAATAGCAACATGTACCCCCTTGGCAGGACGGATATTCAGCGGCGATGCATCACCTTTTTTCAGTCCATTCCAGTCACGCAGCCAGACGCCCGTCGCCATGATGACAACCCGCGCATTGACCTGAATTTCTCTGCCATCGGCATAAACGATGGCCCCATTCACTTTGCCGTGCCGGTCACGCGTGGTTTCGATGACTTCCGCGTGGTTGGTCACCACCGCGCCATGAAACGCCGCCGTGCGCACCAATGCCAACGTAAGTCGGGCATCGTCGACGCGGGCATCGAAATACATAAAACCACCGGATAGCTGTTCTTCTTTGAGCGTCGGGCAATGCGACAGCACTTCCGCAGGGGTCAATTTTTGGTGAAGGATGCCTTCCCGCCATCCTCCCGCAAGGTCGTAGGTCCAGAGCAGGCTTTCAAATGCAGCGGACATCCGCTTGTCGAATACGCCATTTTTATCGAGTACCGGGAATAAAAAGGGTAACCGTTGCACCAGATGACGGGCATTCCTCCGCATACGCTGGCGTTCGAGTAAAGAGTGGCGAACCAGTCCCAGATTTCCTTGTTCGATATAGCGCAGACCGCCGTGTACCATTTTCGATGACTTTGATGAAGTGCCTGAGGCAAAGTCACTTTTCTCAATCAGCGCCACCCGGTAGCCACGCAGGCTGGCATCCAACGCCGCGTAGGCTCCGGTTACACCGCCACCGACAATCAGAATGTCGTAGGTGTCGCTTTCCAGTCGATCCAGTTGTTCAGCACGCTGGAGACGTAATGGCTCCGCACCGTACATCTCACTACAGGTTTTGTTGGGCTTTCGCGAAGGGAAAAACTTCATGAGTAAGTGTGCTCCTGATTAGCTGAGGTGAGGCTGTCGGCGGCTTCCATTTCGAGTGCAATACGCATCGCCCAGCGGTTAATTTTTTGTTCGCGAAGGTCATGACTGATTTTCGGCTCAAATAGCCGCGCGGTTTTTAGCATGGCGCAGGCATCCGACAGCGAGTCCCACAGCAGCCCATTGGCACCGGCCAAAAACGCAACGCCACGTAAGCTTGCCCGCGCCGTTTCGGCCATTCGCCGCACGGGAATACCGCTAAGATCGGCCTGGATTTGCAATAGCGTATCGCTATTTGATAACCCTCCCCCGACCACCAACTCTTTTGTGGGGATCCCGGTTGCCGCTTCATTTGCGCGAATACAGGCCGCGACCGAATGCGCAATCCCTTCCAGAATCGCGTAGGCCACCTGCGAGCGCGTGGTCGAGATTGAGATACCGTTCAGGGACGCACGGGCATGAGGCTGGAGATGGGGTACGCGTAGCCCCGTTAGCGCCGGAATAAAACTTACGCCACCCGCGTCGCTGGCCTGCGCGGCCAGCTCGCTGATTTGTTCAGGTGAGTCAAACCAATGCAGCTTTTCGCACACCCAGTTGAGCGCCGAACCGGTAGTGGGGACAAAGGTTTCGACAGAGAAATGCGAAAGCCCTTTTTGGCGGCGCGCCGTCATGGTGAGCGTACTTTCACAACCCTTTTGCAATGTTGGTACCGTTGGCCCCATCATTAAATCAACAAAGCTGCCAGTGCCATGCATACAAAAAGCCTGCCCTCGCTCGGTACACCCCAGCCCAATTGCCCCTGCAAACTGATCCCCTGCACAGGCCAGGATTGGCACGCTAATCCCCAGAATATCTTCACGCGTGGTGCCGAAGTCATCGGCATCGTCATGTAATTCAGGCAACAATGACGCCGGGAAGCCCAGGGTCTGTAGCCATGGCAAATGATAGTGATGCTCTTTGAGGCAATACGCGCCAGCAGAGGTGGCATTTGTCGGTGTGGTGACACTTTTTTTCTCCTGCGCCAAATGCCAAAGCAACCAGCTATCAACGGTACCAAAGACCAGTGTTCCAGCCTGATACGCCTTCGCCACCGCAGGCGTATTGGCAAGATGGTGCGACGCCCAAAGATAAGGAGAGCGTATCCCAACCGGTCGCCCAATCAGCGGCAGCAGTTTTGCATCCCATTCAGGGGCTAGCTGGGCCAGTTCATCGTTGAAACGCGCATCCTGCCAGACCATCGCCGGAGTTAATGCCTTGCCCGTTTGCGCATCCCACAGCACTGCCGTTGAGCGTTGGGTCGCAATCGCCAGCGCCACAATGCGCATCTTGTTGCATTGCGCGTTAGCTATCGCTTTGCGACAAACCTCAATAGTGGCCTGCAAGACCTCGTCAGCATCTTGTTCCACCACACCATGACGCAGACTACTGACCTGAAGCGGCTGGTATTCCAGGCAGTGAACCTGGCTATTTTGTGCAACAACTGCCGCACGGGTCCCCGATGTACCTTCATCGATAGCCAGAATGACATCTTCGTATTCACTCATTTCGTACTCCTGTTTGATTCTGGGGCCATCGACTCTGGATAAGATGAATGGGGTGATTCGAACTGCGGTGCACCTGGCTCGTTATCCGGCTGAATAGTGGTGCGAGTGGGGTCCCACGGAATAACAAAACAGATAATGCTCGCAAACAGCGGCACGGCAGACATGATCAGGAAGGTCGTTTGCAGGCCATACAAATCACGGAAGACCGGGAAAATAAACAGCCCAAGCGCCGCACCTATTGCCCCGAGCGCACCGACCACGCCGTTCGCGCCAGCCCGCAGTTCACTGCGAAAAGAGAGTGACGACAGGCTTTTCCCGTTTGCACCGGGTCCACCTGAGTGACAAAGAATAAACAATGCAGGTACCAACAAAGAGGCCCAAAGTGGCATAGTGTCACTGAACAGACCCAGCGTGAGTAGCACGAGGAAGGCCACGGCAAAGCCGATCGCCGAGGAGCGACGCAACCCCAGACGGCGGCCAATGGCGGGAGATAAGAAACCGCCAACGATACCGAAAACGTTAAAAAATAGTGAACACAAGGTTGCGTAAACAAAGTTTTTACCAAACATCGCAGCACTAATAACCGGCAAATACCAGCCCACACCAAAATATTGGATCGACTGACAGATTTGAACGGTCGAAGCCAGAATCGTACGTGGTAAATAGACGCCACGAAATATTAACAGCACATTTTTTGCACCTTTTTCAGCCTGCCCAATAACGGGTTTCTGTTCTGCTTTCGGCGCCAGAATAAATTGGTCACCGTATATTTTATTCATGGCAACGATAGCTTCAGGTAATCGGGATTTCCTTGCCAGCCAAACCGGGCTTTCCACTAAATAGCGGAACTGGAAAAATAGAACGATGAGTCCACATAACGCCGTTACAGCAATAGAATAACGCCAGATGGCATCACCTACGTCCCATGAGTAAAACATCAGCGCTAATACCAAATTTAAACAAACGGCAACATACCAGACACCCTGCCAGGTATTTAGACGGCTTTTGAGTTTCACAGGCGTGAACTCTGCCAGCATGGCCATTGCCACAGCAAAGTCCATCCCGTAAGAGACACCAACAAAGAAGCGACCTACGATAATCGTGCTAAAACTGGAAGATGACATCACCAACAAAGCACCAATCACCGCCATTATTTTGGCAATAATCAGCGGTGGCACACGCCCCCAGCGATCGGCAATCCAGCCGCCAATCGGATTAAATAATATGGCAACCCACGATGAAAATGAGGTGAGTAGTGCAACTTCGGTCGCAGTAAGATTTAAATTGCGGGTCATTGGGTTTAATCCAGCACTGAGGGCTGAATTTGAAAAAGCATCAAGAAAAAGACCGCCTAGTGCCAACCACCAAATAACACCAGCTCTGCCACTGATTTTTCCCCTGGCATCGATGCAATTAATAACATCATCTACACCACGGATTTTTATCGGATTTGAGAATGAACATGCGGACATGGCTTTCCCCTTCATAATATTCGGAAGAAGGTCGCCATTAGCTAAAAAAATGCAATAAGAGACCATCTTAATTTCACAGATAGTCTCTTATCTAAAATCTGTATTTTTCCACTCTAGAAGGTAACCCAAAGCGTGTCAAAGCGACTTTTAGTCCCATCGTTGATTCTGTGACATGTAGCTCAAATGTTAATAAAACATTACAAAAAGAGATCGTTATGAACCCTTTTTCCGTTCTCAGCGGGTGGGATACCACTGTGACTGTACCTGGCCGCTGCGCTGGTTGACTGATTTGCGCTGAACGTTCGCCGTTTTCCCTGTACGAAGCTATTGCAATATCCACCCAAAATAGGTGTTGAATACGAAGCTCGTTTTTATCCTAATTTTCACCGTTAACATCAAAAACCTTAAAATTCATAAAGATATGTCAACAGGCATTTGATCGTGATTATTTAACGCGCTAATTTTTCGTTATGTTGATCACATTCGTATCAAAAGAATGGTGATCTTAAAATAGCTTTTAAATATTGTGGTCAGGCCGCTAGACCACAATAAGAGGATATATCATGAAAAGAAAAACAATGGGATGGCTTATCGTTTTTCTTCTTTTTATAGTTTACATGCTTAACTATATGGATCGTTCAGCATTGTCGATCACCGCTCCACTCATCGAAAAGGAATTAGGATTCAATGCTGCTGAAATGGGTATGATATTCAGCGCATTCTTTGTTGGTTATGCACTGTTTAACTTTATCGGTGGCTGGGCCAGTGACCGATTTGGCCCCAAAACAGTATTTCTGGTCGCCGCATTACTCTGGTCAGTATTTTGTGGGATGACCAGTCTGGTTACTGGCTTATGGACTATGCTGGCTGTTCGCGTATTATTCGGCATGGCTGAAGGACCGGTCAGTGCTGCAGGTAATAAAATTATCAACAACTGGATTTCGCGTAAAGAATCTGCCACTGCCATCGGTATTTTCAGCGCAGGCTCGCCGTTGGGCGGCGCAATTTCCGGTCCAGTAGTTGGCCTGCTGGCTCTTTCATTAGGCTGGCGTCCGGCATTCGGTATTATTTTCCTGTTTGGTTTAGCCTGGGTATTACTTTGGTATTTCATTGCCAGTGATAAACCCTCAAAAAGTAAACACCTCGCCCCGGAAGAACGTGTCGATTTTGAAAACCATGATGACATCATTTTAGCGGATGACGGTAAAGCGATGCCTTCTCTCGGCTACTACATGAAGCAGCCGATGGTGTGGGCAACGACGCTGGCCTTCTTCAGCTATAACTACATACTCTTTTTCTTCCTGACCTGGTTCCCAAGCTATCTGAACCACTCGCTACACCTTGATATTAAAGAAATCAGTATTGCAACGGTGATCCCCTGGGTAATTGGTGCAATCGGCATGGTATTGGGTGGCGTATGCTCTGACTTTATCTATCGGGTAACGGGCAACGCCCTGCTTTCTCGCCGTCTCATTCTCGGTGTTTGCCTGGCTGGAGCGGCAATCTGTGTGGCGGTTTCTGGAACGGTTACCACTATCGGCAGTGCCGTTGGATTGATGTCAGTCTCGTTATTCCTGCTGTATTTGACTGGACCTATTTATTGGGCAGTTATTCAGGATGTCGTGCACAAAGATAAAGTGGGTAGCGTCGGTGGCGCCATGCATGGGCTGGCAAATATATCCGGAATTATTGGCCCTCTGGTCACCGGGTTTATTGTTCAGTTCAGCGGTAAATATGATTACGCATTCTATCTGGCTGGTGCTATTGCGATTGTTTCCAGCTGTCTGGTATTCGTATTTGTCAAAAATAAAGGATTAAAAACAAATGAAAGTCAAAGCTGTCTACATCAATAAACCTGGTGAAATTGAAACTCGTTGGGTTGATTACCCAGAAAAGAAAGATAATGAAGTATTAATAAAAGTTGATGCTGCTGGAATATGTGGCTCTGATATAGGTGCATTTCGCGGCACCAACCCCCTGGTGACCTATCCACGTATTATTGGACATGAAGTCACGGGTATTGTTATTAAACAAGGCAATGGCATGCCAGCAAATATTAAGGAAGGTGACCGCGTTATTGTTGATCCTTATATTTATTGTGGTCATTGCTACCCCTGTTCAGTGGGGAGAACAAATTGCTGTGAAAACCTGAAGGTCATTGGCGTACATATTGATGGTGCAATGCAGGAGGTGGTTGCTCACCCCGCGCATTTGATTCACAAAATCCCGGATGACGTCGCCACTGAGATGGCTCCGTTGGCTGAACCATTGACTATCGCACTGCATGCGTTACATCGCGCCAAACTGACGGCCGGGGAGCATATCGCCATTATTGGAGCCGGTGCGATTGGTCTGATGGCTGCATTGAGCGCATTGCGCTACGGTGCGACGCCAATTCTGATCGATATCGTGGACGAACGACTTCAGTACGCAAAATCGCTGGGCGTGCCTTACGTCATCAATCCGTCGAACACCCAGGTTGTTGAGGCGATAAAAGATATCACGCAGGGGACGATGGCACAGGTTGTCGTCGAAGCATCTGGTGCCAACAGTGCAATTCGCGAAACGCTGGATCTTGCTTCGTTTGCGGGTCGTATTGCTTTCACCGGCTGGCCAAAACAGGAGACATCGTTACCCACTAACCTGATCACGTTTAAAGAGTTGGATCTGCGCGGATCACGTACCAGTGCTGGCGAATTCGAAGAAGCGTTACAGATGCTGGCTACGCTGAACATTAATCCTGCGGATGTCGTCAGCAAGGTGGTGAATATTGATGATGTGCCTGACGCCGTGAAGGAACTCGATCAATACCCGGAACGCTATCTGAAGATCAATGCGACCTTTCATTAATTTTTCCAGGAGATAAAGCGATGGAACAAACCTGGCGTTGGTATGGCCCGAACGATCCCGTGTCGTTGTCCGATGTTCGTCAAGCCGGTGCAACGGGTGTGGTAACTGCACTGCACCATATTCCAAACGGTGAAGTCTGGTCCGTAGAAGAAATTCTCAAACGCAAAGCGATCGTGGAAAAAGCGGGTCTGGTCTGGTCGGTCGTGGAAAGCGTGCCGATCCATGAAGACATCAAGACCCACACGGGCCAGTACGACCTGTGGATCAAGAATTACCAGCAGACGCTGCGCAATCTCGCCCACTGCGGCATCTTTACCGTGTGCTACAACTTCATGCCGGTTCTGGACTGGACCCGTACCGACCTGGAGTATGTGCTACCCGATGGTTCAAAGGCTCTGCGTTTTGACCAGATTGAGTTTGCCGCCTTTGAACTGCATATCCTCAAGCGTCCCGGTGCGGAAGCGGACTACAGCGCGGAGGAAATTGCACAGGCTCACCAGCGTTTTGCGGATATGAGCGAAGAGGACAAAGCCCGGCTGACGCGAAATATCATTGCCGGTCTGCCAGGTGCCGAGGAAGGCTATACGCTGGACCAATTCCGTAGCCACCTTGCAACCTATAAAGATATCGACAAAGCGGCCTTACGGGAAAATTTTGCCTGGTTCCTGAAAGCCATTATCCCCGTTGCGGAAGAAGTGGGTGTACGTATGGCGGTTCATCCGGACGATCCGCCGCGCCCAATTCTTGGCCTGCCGCGCATCGTTTCTACTGTAGAAGATATGCAGTGGATGGTGGATACCGTAAACAGTACTGCCAACGGTTTTACGATGTGTACAGGATCTTACGGTGTACGCGCAGACAACGATCTGGTTGATATGATCAAACAGTTCGGCCCGCGGATTTACTTTACGCACCTGCGTTCCACACAACGCGAAGATAATCCCAAAACCTTTCATGAGGCGGCGCATCTTTCCGGGGATGTCGATATGTACAGCGTCGTGAAAGCGATAGTCGAAGAAGAACAGCGGCGTAAAGCGGAAGGCAACGCCTCACTTATCCCCATGCGACCAGACCATGGTCATCAAATGCTTGATGATCTGAAAAAGAAAACCAACCCAGGGTATTCCGCTATTGGTCGCCTTAAAGGCCTGGCTGAAGTACGCGGTGTTGAACTGGCTATCCAGCGCGCCTTCTTCAATCAGTAACCACATTGCCGCATGGTATCCCCGCCATGCGGTTTTTCACTTTCAGTCAGGACCGGTCTTTGATAGCGCATTATCAAAGAAGATCATCAATGACAGGAGTTTGTCATGGACAAGAATCTCGCCACCGCCCAGATTTCCACCCCACGCCCACGCTGGGATCGTTCACGCCTTGTTTCGCGCATCGTACATCTTGGTTGCGGTGCTTTTCACCGCGCTCATCAGGCGCTCTATACACATCATTTGCTGGAAAGCAGTGACAGCGACTGGGGTATCTGTGAGGTCAACCTGATGCCCGGAAACGATGCCACACTGATTCAAAACCTGAAGGCGCAGGATCTGCTATACACCGTTGCCGAGCGCGGAGCACAAACGACAGAGCTTAAAATCATTGGCTCGATGAAAGAAGCGCTGCATCCTGAATTTGACGGTTGTGAAGCCATTATCCACGCAATGGCCCGTCCAGAAACGGCCATCGTTTCGCTGACCATCACCGAAAAAGGATATTGCACGGATGCCGCCAGCGGCGAGCTGGATCTGAATCATCCGTTTATCCAGCACGACATTGCTCACCCACAGTCCCCCAAATCAGCAATGGGTTATATCGTCGAAGCCCTCGCTCTTCGCCGTCAGCAGGGATTGAAAGCTTTTACTGTGCTGTCCTGCGACAACGTTCGAGAAAATGGTCACGTCGCAAAAACCGCTGTCCTGGGTTTAGCCGCCGAGCGCGATCCGCAGTTGGCTGAGTGGATTGCCGAACAGGCAACGTTCCCATGCACAATGGTCGACCGCATCGTTCCGGCAGCAACAGAAGAGACGTTAGCGCAAATCGCTGAACAGCTTGGGGTAGATGATCCCTGTGCCATTGCCTGTGAGCCGTTCCGTCAGTGGGTGATTGAAGATAACTTTGTCAATGGACGCCCTGACTGGGATCGCGTGGGCGCACAGTTTGTAGCAGATGTGGTGCCATTTGAGATGATGAAGTTACGCATGCTCAACGGCAGCCACTCTTTCCTGGCCTATCTTGGTTATCTGGGCGGTTACGAAACGATTGCCGATACGATGACTAACCCGGCGTATCGCAACGCTGCGCTGGCTTTGATGCTCAATGAACAAGCGCCGACGCTGTCGATGCCGGAAGGAACAGACCTTGCGGCTTATGCAGAGCTGTTGATCGCGCGCTTTACTAATCCATCACTGAAGCACCGAACCTGGCAAATTGCGATGGATGGCAGCCAAAAATTACCGCAACGCTTGCTGGACCCCATTCGACTCCATCTGAAAAAAGGCGAAGACGCTCGCCATCTGACGTTGGGAGTCGCCGGTTGGATGCGCTACATCAGCGGTGTGGATGAACAAGGTCATCCGATTGAGGTGATAGATCCGCTGTCAGCACAGTATCAGGCTATTTATCAACAGTATCCATCAATAGAAGAACGTGTCCGGGCGCTGTTAGCCATTGACACTATCTTTGGGAGAGACCTTTGCGATAACGCAGACTTTATCGAACGCGTAACCGCTGCCTGTCAGCAATTGCACAGCGTAGGCGCACGTGCAGCGGTAGCCGCTCTAAGCCAATAGCGTGGTGTTATTAAAGACCCACAATCTGTCTGACATAGGCCAGATGTTCCAGCGATTTTTGGTAAGCACCGTCAGCATCAGCCTGGCGGATCGCATCCACAATCGCTTTATGCTGTGTATTCATGCTGGTTAATACATCCCGATTGCCGGAACGTTTGTCCAGCCCGGCATACGGGATATTAACGCGCTGTTCCCACAGCATTCGCGACATATCAAGCAGTACGCGGTTCTGGCTGGCCTCTGATACTGTCAGATGGAATTGCTTATCGAGGGAATAAAAACCATGCACATTGTTTTCGCTTATGGCCTTTTCCATGCTGAGATGCAGTGCTTCAAGCTGGCTAATGAGATCATCTTTCCCGGCCTGAGCAGCAAGACGCGCGCAATGGCTGTCGACCAACTCACGTGAATAGAGAATTTCTTCAATCGAATAATCACTGGTGGAATGCTTTTTATCCGCAACAATCACACCATTACCTGACTGGATGGTGATCCATCCGGAAATCTCCAGCACAATCAGCGCTTCTCTGAGCGATGCGCGACTTACACCAAGTTGCTTCGCCAGCTCACGTTCGGGTGGTAAGAAGCTTCCCGGCGGAAAAATACTATCATTGATGAGCTTAATGATGAGATTGGCTATCTTTTGATAGAGCCGCTCCTGTTTTACCTCAGGAATAACCATGTGTCTCCCGTTCTCTTATCTGTGCGATTTTTAACTGATTTATCATATCATTCCTGGAGTTAAGAAACGCACGTCAGAGTCAGTTCATGTATCACACATCACGATGATATTTTTTCTTATTGTGTGCAGACAGAGTCTTTCACTTATGCAGACACCAAATCCTGTGCGCATGCCCAGGCGCTCGACCACGCCCACTGGAAGTTATACCCACCCAACCAGCCGGTGACATCCATCACTTCACCAATAAAGTACAGCCCTGGCACTTTGCGGGCTTCCATCGTGCGCGAAGACAGTTCGTTGGTATCTACACCACCCAGCGTGACCTCCGCTGTGCGATACCCTTCGGTACCGTTCGGCTGCACCCGCCATTCAGTTAGCGTCTCCACCAGCGTTTGCTGATCGCGTACGTTAAGTTGTTTCAGCGTCACATCCGGGATTTGCCCTAATTGCTGCAGGCACTCCACCAGACGTTTCGGCAACTGCATCGCTAACGTGTTCTTTAAGCTCTGATTTGGATGTGCGCTTCGTTGTTCGTCGAGAAAGCTCGCAAGGTCAACATCCGGCAACAAATTAATGCTGACAAATTCGCCGGGCTGCCAAAAACTGGAAATTTGCAAAACGGCCGGACCTGAAAGCCCACGGTGCGTAAAGAGCAGGTTTTCACGAAATACGGTGCCATCTTCAGCGGTGATAACGGAAGGAACAGACACACCAGAGAGCACCTGAAGCTGCTCCAGCAGTGGCTTATGCAACGTAAAGGGCACCAGGCCTGCGCGCGTCGGCAACACCTTCAGTCCAAACTGTTCGGCAATTTTATAACCAAACGGCGTTGCCCCCAAACCCGGCATGGAAAGCCCACCGGAGGCAATAACCAATTTCTTCGCCCCGACCGTCATCCCGTTCAGTTCCAGAATGAAGCCGTTATCATCTCGTGCGACGCTCAGGACTTCGCTACGTAACCGCATCGTAACGTTACCCTTTTCGCACTCGGCAACCAGCATATCGACGATTTGTTGGGCCGAATCATCGCAGAACAGCTGACCGAGCGTTTTTTCGTGCCAGGCAATGCCGTGTTTCCCCACCAGATCGATAAAGTCCCACTGCGTATAGCGAGCCAGCGCCGATTTGCAAAAATGCGGGTTTTGACTCAAATATGCGGCCGGTTCCACATAAAGATTGGTAAAGTTGCAGCGTCCTCCGCCGGACATGAGGATCTTACGTCCAGGCTTTTTACCATTATCAATCAGCAGTACTTGACTGCCTGCTTGCCCTGCCTGCGCGGCACAGAACATACCCGCTGCGCCAGCGCCTATAATAACGGTATCAAACCTTTCCACGTTGCGATCCTCTCTAAAAAGCGGGCGTGAATTGTAAAGATTCCTCAGTGGTCGCACCAGCACCAAACTATCAATAATAGGTATTTATCTGAATTCTATAGGATAATTCTTTAGTGGTGTAAAACAAAGCAGGAGACAAATCAAAAAAACTCTATATTTCACTTTGCCCGCGCCGCCAAAGTCACTGATAATGCGCCGCGTTCATGTCCTCAAAATGGCGTAACGTCCTATGCTACATTTGTTTGCTGGCCTGGATTTACATACCGGGCTTTTATTATTGCTTGCTCTGGCTTTTGTGCTGTTCTACGAAGCAATTAACGGCTTCCACGATACAGCCAATGCTGTCGCAACCGTGATCTATACCCGTGCAATGCGTTCGCAATTGGCGGTGGTTATGGCTGCGTTGTTCAACTTCTTTGGTGTTTTGCTGGGTGGTCTCAGCGTAGCTTATGCCATCGTGCATATGCTACCAACGGATCTGCTGCTCAACATGGGTTCTTCACATGGCCTCGCCATGGTGTTCTCCATGCTGCTGGCGGCAATTATCTGGAACCTCGGTACCTGGTACTTTGGTCTGCCTGCATCCAGCTCCCACACGCTGATTGGCGCGATCATCGGTATTGGTTTAACCAATGCGTTGATGAACGGGACTTCAGTGGTGGATGCACTTAACATCCCGAAAGTGCTCAATATTTTCGGTTCGCTGATCATTTCCCCTATTGTCGGTCTGGTGTTCGCTGGCGGTCTGATCTTCTTGCTGCGTCGTTACTGGAACGGCACCAAGAAGCGGGCGCGTATTCACCTGACTCCAGCAGAGCGTGAAAAGAAAGACGGTAAGAAAAAGCCGCCGTTCTGGACGCGTATCGCGCTGATCCTCTCCGCTATTGGTGTGGCGTTCTCTCATGGCGCTAACGATGGGCAGAAAGGTATTGGTCTGGTAATGCTGGTACTGATTGGCGTAGCGCCTGCAGGCTTCGTGGTGAATATGAATGCTTCTGGTTACGAAATTACGCGTACCCGTGATGCTATCAATAACGTCGAAACCTACTTCCAGCAGCGCCCTGATCTGCTCAAGCAGGCGACCGGCGTTGATCAGTTGATTCCGTCTCCGACGGAAACGGCGACAACGACACCGGCAGAGTTCCATTGTCACCCGGCAAATACCATCAACGCGCTTGAGCGTGCGAAAGGTATGCTGGCAAACCTGGAAACCTACGACAAGTTAAGCGTTGAGCAGCGTAGCCAGCTGCGTCGCATTATGTTGTGCATTTCTGATACGACCGATAAAGTCGTGAAACTGCCTGGCGTAAGCAGCGACGATCAGCGCCTGCTGAAGAAACTGAAAACCGACATGCTGAGCACCATCGAGTACGCCCCCGTCTGGATTATCATGGCTGTTGCCCTGGCTCTGGGCTGCGGTACGATGATTGGCTGGCGTCGCGTGGCGACCACTATCGGTGAGAAAATCGGTAAGAAAGGCATGACCTATGCTCAGGGGATGTCGGCACAGATGACTGCCGCAGTCTCTATCGGTCTCGCCAGTTACACCGGTATGCCTGTTTCCACCACTCACGTTCTCTCCTCTTCTGTTGCAGGGACGATGGTTGTTGACGGTGGCGGTTTGCAGCGTAAAACGGTAACCAGCATTCTGATGGCCTGGGTCTTCACCCTGCCAGCAGCGATTATCCTTTCCGGGGTGCTGTACTGGCTCTCCCTGAAGCTAATCTAAGCGCATGCACAGTAAAAAAGCGGGTCAGGAAACTGACCCGCTTTTTTTATATCTGTCGTAGAAATCAGTGCCAGATAATCAGCGCGACCATACTGATTAACACCAGCCCACATAACGCGCTGGTAAGGATGAACTGACCGCGAACCCGCTCACAGCGGCGAATAAACTCATCGTCATGATGATCACGGTAACGCTGAGCGTAGATATACCACACCAGACGCATCTGCTTGTTAGGTTGCCCATGCGAGGTAAAAAAGCCGCCCCCATCGACATACTGGTAAAGTAATGGATCGCAACCACGAAGTACCACTAACAGTGCGCGTAGCGAAGAAAAATAACGCGCCATATTAACAATGCAAACGACACATAAAGCCCAGAATAACGCAATGGTGCTTATCATATCTCCTCCCCGGCGACCCGCCCACGGAACTCCTTTCCGGGACTACCGCTCCCCGATACCCTGCCAAACCATTCAGTGAAGAGTACAACCGAAACCGCTCGTGTTAGTGTCACGCATCCGAACGCCTCTCTAAATAGTGTAGGAGATTAGTTAATTTTTTTGCCAGAAGGTTAATCACTATCAATGCAATTAACTAAAAAATTTGTTTAACTACTTGGCAAGCAAGGCGGATTGACGGATTATCCCGGTCGCTATAATGTAAGGATAGTCCTTAAAAGGTACGTTTTTACGACTGGGCTAGCCCCGCGCACAAAGTTCGCAGGACGCGGATGACGCGGCGGCAAATGAACGCCAGCAGGCTAGTCATCGACAACTTATGGAAGGAGTAACACTATGGCTTATAAACACATTCTTATCGCGGTTGATCTTTCTCCAGAAAGCAAAGTTCTGGTTGAAAAAGCGGTCTCTATGGCGCGGCCTTACAATGCGAAAGTCTCCCTTATCCACGTTGACGTAAACTATTCCGACCTGTACACCGGGCTAATCGACGTGAATCTGGGCGACATGCAGAAACGCATTTCTGAAGAAACCCACCACGCGTTAACCGAGCTGTCCACCAATGCAGGCTACCCAATCACCGAAACCCTGAGCGGTAGCGGTGACCTGGGCCAGGTCCTGGTCGATGCCATCAAAAAATACGACATGGATCTCGTCGTTTGTGGCCACCACCAGGATTTCTGGAGCAAACTGATGTCCTCCGCGCGTCAACTGATCAACACCGTTCACGTCGACATGTTGATTGTTCCGCTGCGTGACGAAGAAGAAGCATAAAATACTTGCTGCCGGGGAATAACCCGGCCCACTGCAAGCATTAAAGCCTGTAAACGCCCGCCTATGCGGGCGTTTTTGTTTTTATCATTCGGACACAATTAGTACATCAATCCAACAAATAAATCATAATTAGTGTGATCAACTAATTGGATCGAAAACTATCTCTATAATAATCTACCCTTACGGCTAATCGCCGCAGTCTATAACAAAACAAGACTTTTTCGGCGCGTTTAAGCATACGCGTTCATACTTTTCGGGATGGCTTTGAAAGGCGATGGAATATGAATAAAACTGCACCTACGGGCTTGCTGCAGCAACCTCGTCCGTTCTTCATGATCTTCTTTGTGGAATTATGGGAACGATTTGGCTATTACGGCGTTCAGGGCATCCTGGCGGTATTTTTTGTTAAGCAACTCGGATTTTCTCAGGAACAGGCATTTGTCACCTTTGGCGCGTTTGCTGCATTGGTATACGGCCTGATCTCCATCGGCGGTTATGTCGGCGACCATCTTTTAGGGACCAAACGCACGCTGGTGCTTGGCGCTATCGTGCTGGCACTTGGTTACTTCATGACCGGGATGTCACTGCTCAAGCCCGACCTGATTTTTGTCGCACTGGGTACCATTGCCGTGGGTAACGGGCTGTTTAAAGCCAACCCGGCAAGCCTGCTGTCAAAATGCTATCCCCCGAAAGACGCACGTCTGGACGGTGCTTTTACCCTGTTTTATATGTCGATCAACATCGGTTCGCTGTTGTCATTGTCGCTGGCACCGGTGATTGCCGATAAGTTTGGCTACGCCGTTACCTATAACCTGTGCGGTGCCGGGCTTATCGTTGCACTACTGGTCTACTTTGCCTGCCGTGGAATGGTAAAGAATATCGGTTCTGAACCCGATCATAAGCCGCTGAATTTCCGTAACCTGCTCTATGTGCTGGCTGGTACGGTGGTGATGGTATTCATCTGCGCCTGGCTGATGCACAACGTTAAAGTTGCCAACCTGGTGCTGATCGTACTGTCGATTGCCGTCACCATTATCTTCTTCCGTCAGGCATTCAAACTGGATAAAACCGGACGCAATAAGATGTTCGTGGCCTTTATCCTGATGCTGGAAGCGGTGGTGTTCTACGTGCTGTATGCACAGATGCCGACATCACTGAACTTCTTTGCCATCAATAACGTGCATCATGAAATTCTCGGTATTACCATCAACCCGGTGAGTTTCCAGGCGCTGAACCCTTTCTGGGTAGTACTGGCAAGCCCGGTCCTGGCCGCGATTTATACCCGTCTGGGTAACAAAGGCAAAGATCTGACCATGCCGATGAAGTTTACGCTTGGCATGTTCCTGTGCTCACTAGGCTTCCTGACTGCCGCCGCAGCCGGAATGTGGTTTGCCGATGCTCAGGGTTTGACGTCTCCGTGGTTTATCGTGCTGGTTTATCTGTTCCAGAGTCTGGGTGAACTGCTGATTAGCGCCCTGGGACTGGCAATGGTCGCCGCGCTGGTGCCACAACACCTGATGGGCTTTATTCTTGGGATGTGGTTCCTGACGCAGGCAGCAGCCTTCCTGATGGGGGGTTACGTCGCAACGTTCACCGCGGTACCGGAAAACATAACCGATCCACTCCAGACCCTGCCTATCTACACCAACGTGTTCAGTAAAATAGGCCTGGTGACCCTGGCGGTAACGGTTGTGATGGCGATTATGGTGCCATGGCTGAACCGGATGATTAATACGCCGAGTACCGAGCAATAATCTTCAGTGCCGGATGCGGCTTACGCCTTATCCGGCCTACATTCAACATGCCCGATCGCTTTGCGCTATTGGGCATTTTCAATGCATTACCCTTTGCGCGCGGCAATCCACTCCTGTACTTCCACTACGAAGGTGTCCGGCGCTTTGCGGTACATCTTACGAGCCAAATCCAGAATGGTATGCTGGCCAAGTGCTTCTTCCATGCGCTGTTGCGCCATGTCCATTACTGAACGTACGCCGCAAATGCCTTCACAAGCCCACTCTGGCGGATGCTCCTCAAAAACGGCTAAACGCTGACGAATTTCACGACATTCAAAAATACGCTTATCGCCATCTATGGCATTGACCACATCCAGCACAGTGATGTCTTCCGCGGGTTTGGCCAACTGGAACCCGCCGCCCTTACCCTCGATACTGCGCACCAGACCTGCTTTCGACAGACGAGTGAAGATTTTTGCCAGATAGTCATACGGCACGCTTTGTAGTTCGGCAATTTCTCGCACGCTCATATCCCGCGCGTCGCCTTTGCTGTCGACCATACACATCAGGCTATGGATGCCGTACTCAACCCCGGAACTGTAAAATGCCATTTTTTATCTCAGCCAAAATGAATCTGAGTTTATTGTAGCTTTTTCATCTAATGCATTCCAGAGAACAGAGTAACCCTGCATAAGAATAAAAATATAAATAGATATTTATCAAATAGATAATAAAACAACCCGGCACAATAATGAAAAAAGGATCAGGATCGCATTGCAATCCATAACTACGACCAATAAAATCCGAGTAAATAAATCGTAGTCACCAGTGAGATAAAACTAATGCAGAAACAAATTCTGATCGTGGGTGCCGGTTTTGCCGGTATGTGGGCAGCATTGAGCGCCGCACGTCTGGCGGAGAAAAACCAGCAGACCATTGATATTACGGTGATTGCGCCACAGCCAGAGCTGCGTGTACGCCCGCGTTTTTATGAAAGCGCGGTCCACACGCTGGTCGCCCCGCTGCAACCCTTATTCGACGCTACCGGCGTTAACTTCCTGCAAGGTCACGTTGAGCAGATCCTCCCGGCCTCTAAAGAAGTCAGCTGGAAAGACGTCAACGGTGAAACCCACTTGCGCCATTACGACCGTTTGGTTCTCGCCAGCGGTAGCCACGTCGACCGCACCAGGGTTACCGGTGCTGCCGAACACGCCTTCGACCTCGATCAGTTGGAAAGCGCAGCTGTACTGGAACAACACCTGAAAGATCTGGCACAGAAACCGGAAAGTGACGCGCGCAATACCGTGGTAGTCTGCGGCGGCGGTTTTACCGGGATTGAGATGGCGCTGGAATTACCGGGGCGTTTGCGCGAAATATTGGGTGCTGATGCTAAGACCAGAGTTGTCGTAGTTGAACGCGGCGCTCAACCAGGCGGGCGCTGGAGCCCGGAATTACGTGACGTCATTATCGAAGCCTCCGCTGAACTGGGCGTCGAATGGCGGGTCAATGCGGAAGTGGAGTGCGTGGATGCCTCCGGCGTCACGCTGAAAGATGGGCAGACCATCGCCTCACAGACCGTTATCTGGACGGTTGGCGTCCAGGCAAACGGGTTAACGGCGCAAATTGACGCACCGCGCGATCGCCAGGGTCGCCTGCATGTGGACGCTAACCTTCAGGTCATCGGCCATGATGATATCTATGCCACCGGCGATGTGGCTTACGCCGCCACCGATGACAAAGGCAATCACGCGCTAATGACCTGTCAGCACGCTATTTTACTGGGCAAATTTGCCGGAAATAACGCGGCAGCCAGCTTGCTAAACGTTGCGCCACTGCCGTACCGTCAGGAAAACTACGTTACCTGTCTGGATCTTGGTGCATGGGGCGCGGTGTATACCGAAGGGTGGGATCAGCAGGTGAAACTGACGCGTGCAGAGGCGAAAAAACTGAAGGTCTCAATTGTCAGTGAGTTGATATATCCACCGAAGGCTGACAAGACCGTGGCGTTTGAGATTGCCGATCCGCTGGCTCCATTCGTGTAGTCGAATCGCCGGATGCGGCTAACGCCTTATCCGGCCTACAAACTACCAGGCAATTATCGACACCACTGCGGTAACGCCTTATCCGGCCTACAAACTATCAGGCGATTATCGACACCACTGCGGTAACACCTTATCCGGCTTTCAAACCACACTCAGCCGTAGGCCTGATAAGCGTAGCGCCATCAGGCGATTCAGCGCATCAAACAGGATGCGGCCAACACGTTACGCCGTCCCGGCGTAAATATCAAAGCGATGCCCTTTGGTGACTACCGCATTGGGTGTCGCCACATCCGCGAGCGGCGGCGCGTAATCCGGGCGCTTCACCACAACACGTTTAGTCGCCAGCTGACGTGCTGGCATCAACAACCCATCGGCATCTAAGTCTGGCCCCACCAGCGACTGAAACACGCGCATCTCTTTTTTCACCAGCGCACTTTTCTGCTTATGTGGGAACATCGGGTCGAGATACACCACCTGCGGGCGCGGCGTGATATCGGTCAACGCCGTCAGACTGGACGCATGGATCAGTTGTAATCGCTCCTGCAACCACGGCCCGATTTCCGGGTCGGCATAACCACGGGCCAGGCCATCGTCGAGCAGCGCCGCCACCACCGGATTACGTTCCAGCATCCGTACATGGCAGCCAACGGAGGCCAACACAAACGCATCGCGTCCCAGTCCTGCGGTAGCATCCACCACGTCTGGCAGATAATCGCCTTTAATGCCGACAGCCTTCGCCACCGCTTCGCCTCGTCCACCGCCAAACTTACGCCGATGGGCCATCGCCCCGCCGACAAAATCAACGAAAATGCCGCCGAGTTTCGGTTCGTCTCGCTTGCGCAGTTCCAGATGTTCCGGCGTCATCACCAGCGCCATCAGGTTGTCTGCATCATGCTCCAGCCCCCAGCGGGCGGCCAGGACAGATAAGGCGCCGTCTCCGGCGCCCGTTTCATCCAGTAAACAAATTTTCACGCGAACAATCAGCCCTTGATGCCGTAATGCGCCAGCATGGCGTCGAGCTGAGGTTCACGGCCACGGAAGCGTTTGAACAGCGTCATTGGCTCCTCAGAACCCCCACGAGTCAGGATGCTATCGAGGAACGACTGTCCGGTTTCGCGGTTGAAAATCCCCTCTTCTTCAAAGCGAGAGAACGCGTCAGCCGCCAGGACATCAGCCCACAGATAGCTGTAATAACCCGCTGCGTAGCCGCCCGCAAAAATATGGCTGAAAGCGTGTGGGAAACGGCCCCATGTCGGCCCTGGCACTACAGCAACCTGCTTTTTAATCTCTGCCAGGGTTTCAAGGATTTTCGCCCCCTGCTGCGGGTTAAACTCAGCATGCAGACGGAAATCAAACAGGCCGAATTCCAGCTGACGCAGAATAAACAGCGCCGCCTGGTAGTTTTTCGCCGCCAGCATTTTATCCAGTAATTCTTTCGGCAGCGGTTCACCGGTTTCATAGTGACCGGAGATAAACGCCAGCGCTTCTGGCTCCCAGCACCAGTTCTCCATAAATTGGCTCGGCAGTTCAACGGCATCCCATGGCACACCGTTGATACCCGAAACGCCGGCCGTTTCGATGCGGGTCAGCATGTGGTGCAGGCCGTGACCAAACTCATGGAACAGGGTGATCACTTCATCGTGGGTGAACAGCGCCGGTTTACCGTTCACCGGACGGTTGAAGTTACAGGTCAGATAAGCGACCGGTTTTTGCAACGTACCGTCGGTTTTACGCATCTGGCCGACACAGTCGTCCATCCACGCCCCACCGCGTTTGTGTTCACGCGCGTACAGATCCAGATAGAAACTGCCGCGCAGCTCGTTGTTTTCATCGTACAGTTCAAAGAAGCGAACCTCCGGATGCCAGACGTCTACATCAGTACGCTCTTTCGCGGTAATGCCGTAAATGCGCTTAACCACTTCAAACAGGCCGTTAACCGCTTTGTTTTCCGGGAAGTAAGGACGCAACTGCTCGTCGCTGATGCTGTATAGGTGCTGTTTTTGCTTCTCGCTGTAGTACGCGATGTCCCACGGCTGCAGCTCATCAACGCCAAATTCCGCTTTTGCGAAGGCGCGCAGTTGGGCCAGCTCTTTCTCACCCTGCGGACGCGCACGTTTGGCCAGATCCGTCAGGAATTCGAGCACCTGCTGCGGGTTTTCCGCCATTTTCGTGGCCAGAGATTTAAAGGCGTAGCTTTCAAAGCCCAGCAGTTGAGCCAGTTCGTGGCGCAGCGCGAGGATCTCTTCCATTATCGGGCTGTTATCCCATTTGCCCGCGTTTGGCCCCTGGTCAGATGCACGGGTGGAATAAGCGCGGTACATCTCTTCACGCAGAGCCTGGTTATCGCAGTAGGTCATTACTGGCAGGTAACTCGGGATGTCCAGCGTCAGCAGATAACCTTCCTGCTCTTTGGCTTCGGCCTGAGCTTTAGCGGCGGCCAGCGCACTTTCCGGCATCCCGGCAAGCGCAGTTTCGTCGGTGACGAGTTTGGTCCAGCCCATGGTCGCATCAAGCACGTTGTTGCTGTACAGGTTACCCAGTTCAGACAGACGGGTCGCGATTTCGCCATAGCGCTGTTGTTTTTCTTTCGGCAAGCCAATGCCAGATAACTCAAAATCACGCAGTGCATTATCGACCGCTTTTTTCTGCGCGGTGTTCAGGGTGGCGTAATGATCGCCATCACGCAGGTCGCGGTAGGCTTTGTACAGCCCCTCATGTTGCCCAACCCAGGTGCTGTATTCAGACAACAGCGGCAGCGTTTGTTCGTAGGCTTCGCGCAGCTCCGGGCTGTTTTTCACCGAATTCAGGTGACTGACCGGAGAGAAAATACGTCCCAGGACATCGTCCACTTCCGCCAACTGCTGGCAGAGATTTTCCCAGGTATACGGCGCACCCTGCGCAACCACGCGTTCAACGTTTTCGCGGCAATCGTTTAGCGCTTTAGTCACAGCGGGCACGACATGCTCAGGCTGAATTTTAGAAAACGGTGGCAGTTCGAAGGGAGTCAGCAATGGATTGGTCATTAGCGCGGTCCTGTTGAAAAGAGTGAATGAAGCGCGTATCCGGCGCTGTGCATATTATTTGTAGAATGGGGTTAAGTGTAGAGGATTTCAATGCTAACCGTGATGGAAAGACGCCCGGTGGCGCTGCGCTTACCGGGCCTACGGGTAATCTGTGCCGATCTGCTGTAAACTGTGGCAAATCGTCATTTCAGCGGAATTTCATTACCCATGCTCAGTTATCGCCACAGTTATCACGCAGGCAACCACGCCGACGTCCTTAAACACACCGTTCAGAGCCTGATCATTGAATCGCTCAAAGAGAAAGAAAAACCGTTTCTCTATCTGGACACCCATGCCGGGGCTGGCCGTTATCAGCTGAGCAGTGAGCATGCCGAACGTACCGGTGAATATCTGGAAGGCATCGCCCGTATCTGGCAGCAGGACGATTTACCTGCTGAACTGGAACCCTATATTTCGGTCGTGCAACATTTCAACCGGAGTGGTCAGCTGCGCTACTACCCGGGTTCTCCGCTGATTGCCCGCCAGTTATTGCGTGAGCAGGACAGCCTGCAATTGACAGAACTGCATCCAAGCGATTTTCCGCTACTGCGTTCCGAGTTCCAGAAAGACGAACGTGCGCGCGTCGCTAAAGCCGACGGCTATCAGCAGTTAAAAGCAAAATTACCGCCGGTTTCTCGCCGCGGATTGATCCTTATCGATCCCCCATACGAAATTAAGTCCGACTATCAGGCCGTCGTTGCCGGCATCAGCGAAGGTTACAAACGTTTCGCAACCGGTACCTATGCACTGTGGTATCCGGTAGTCCTGCGTCAGCAAATCAAACGTATGATTCATGATCTGGAAGACACCGGCATTCGTCGCATCCTGCAAATTGAGCTGGCGGTTCGCCCGGACAGCGATCAGCGCGGTATGACGGCTTCCGGCATGATTGTGATTAACCCGCCGTGGAAGCTGGAACAGCAGATGAACAACGTCCTGCCGTGGCTACACAGCAAACTGGTTCCGGCAGGAACCGGGCACACGTCCGTCAGTTGGATCGTGCCGGAGTAATCGCAGCCATCGGTGGAACCTTTTAATTTCAGGTATACAATCGCGAATATTTTGGCGGATGGCATAACGCTTCTCCGCCCTACAATGAACATGAAGGAGCGGTCATGACCAAGCACTATGATTACATCGCTATCGGCGGCGGCAGCGGCGGTATTGCCTCCATTAACCGTGCGGCAATGTACGGCCAGAAATGCGCACTGATTGAAGCCAAAGCGTTAGGCGGCACTTGCGTCAACGTTGGCTGCGTACCGAAGAAAGTGATGTGGCATGCCGCGCAGATCCGCGAAGCTATTCATATGTACGGCCCGGATTATGGTTTCGACACCACTATTAATAAGTTCGATTGGGATAAACTGATCGCCAGCCGTACCGCCTATATCGATCGCATTCATACCTCTTACGATAATGTGTTGGGTAAAAATAATGTCGATGTTATTAAAGGCTTTGCCCGCTTCGTTGATGCTAAAACCATTGAAGTGAACGGTGAAACGATCACTGCCGATCATATTTTAATTGCCACCGGCGGCCGTCCAAGCCATCCGGACATTCCGGGTGTGGAATACGGCATCGACTCCGATGGTTTCTTTGAACTGCCAGCACTGCCGAAACGCGTGGCAGTCGTTGGCGCAGGCTACATTGCCGTTGAACTGGCGGGTGTCATCAACGGTCTGGGCGCGCAAACACATCTCTTTGTGCGTAAACACGCACCGCTGCGTAGCTTTGACCCGATGATTGTCGAGACACTGGTTGAAGTGATGAACACTGAAGGCCCAACTCTGCATACCCACGCTATCCCAAAAGCTGTGGTTAAAAATGCAGACGGCAGCCTGACTCTGCAACTGGAAGATGGTCGTAGCGAAACGGTAGATTGCCTGATCTGGGCGATTGGTCGTGAACCGGCAACCGACAACTTCAACCTGGCGGCAACAGGTGTGAAAACCAACGAAAAAGGGTACATCGTTGTTGATAAATACCAGAATACCAGCGTTCCTGGTATTTATGCGGTCGGCGATAATACCGGTGCCGTTGAACTGACGCCGGTTGCGGTTGCCGCAGGCCGTCGTCTGTCCGAACGTCTGTTTAATAACAAGCCGGACGAGCATCTGGACTACAGCAACATTCCAACCGTGGTCTTCAGCCATCCGCCAATTGGTACTGTAGGGTTAACCGAGCAGCAGGCACGCGAACAGCACGGTGATGATCAGGTAAAAGTGTATAAATCATCGTTTACCGCGATGTATACCGCCGTTACCACTCACCGCCAACCGTGCCGCATGAAGCTGGTCTGCGTTGGACCAGAAGAGAAGATTGTCGGTATTCACGGCATCGGCTTTGGTATGGACGAAATGCTGCAAGGCTTCGCGGTGGCGCTGAAAATGGGCGCAACCAAGAAAGATTTCGACAATACCGTAGCGATCCACCCAACTGCGGCTGAAGAATTCGTCACCATGCGTTAAGCGCCCGAATGACCGGTGTCAGGAAATGAGTAATTCCCCGACACCGGTACACTCTTCAAAAACAAACATCCTCCGATGCACATTCAGCAGACGCATTCCCGCCACATTGCAACGTCGTAAAACCACAGGCTGTGTGATCACGCAGTATGAAAACCAAACATTTCGCATGACACAATCTTCGAAAATAAGATTTTCGAGATAACAACGATTAAGTGTTAAATTTGCGAAAAGAATATTTTTGAAACTACTGTTAATTAAATTACTGCGAAAGAAAATCGCTTTTACGGGCTGACTCTGAATATGCTGGTCTATAAATTGCTGGTGTTCTTGCAAGCCATACACAGCAAATTTCGTGGGTTTATCTCCTTGATGTTGCAAAGTATTCTTCTCACGAGTATTTTGCAAATACAAAGGGGTAGCCCCCTGACGCTTAGCGTTAAGGTTCATAAAGATTCCAATAATTGTGACGTTATCCGGACGGATAACAAATAAGAGGGACCTTTAAATGACCTGTTTAACTACCTGGAAACAAGACCGTTTTTGTCCAATTATTTGCAGAGTTGCCTGGCGAGATAAAAGTTCAAAAACACAGTTATTACACAAATAAAAAAGAATAATTTCACTTAGGTGTATATTTCATGCCAAAAAGTAAAAGCAGCAATTGTATCCTGGTCATTGAATCCCCCTGGAAACTGGATGATCATGATTCAAATCGTTCTTCGGTCGTTCCCTTTATTCAAGGGATCGCCAGACTTCAGGGCGATACTGAGGTCTATTTTCTGAATTTCTACAATAAAAAGAGCTTCGAAATTGCCCTTGAATGCCTTTGTATGCAGGTTTTTCGCAATACGATTGTTTACGTGGCAGCACATGGTAGCGAATCACACATCAGTGGCATTCTGCTCAAAGATATTCTCCAAGCAGTCAGAGAAAAAGCCGCAGACAATAACATCAGCGGGTTGATGCTGGGATCGTGTTTTGCAGGAACCAAAACTCAACTGTTGAAAGAGCACACTCAGGGAAGTGGTTTGCGTTGGTGTGCAGGTTACTCTTCATCATGCGACTGGTTGACCGGAACGATGATTGACTGCGCTATCATCAGTAACGCCCTCAGCATCAAGAAATCACATTACGCTAGTCGCGAGAAAATGGTTCAGGCTTTCGCTACTGCCGTCGCGCCTTTTGCGCCCGGCGCAATCATCGGTCAGAACAAAAAAGACAACGGCGTTCCCCTTTCTCAATCGTTGAAGATTGTTATTCAACCTGAAGGTCAGGGATACCATGCTCTCGTTTCCTCCAACGAAATATTTGCACAAGCACAGGAAGGCTACGTGCAGGAAGAAGAGCAAGAAATAGCTTAACTTATCGCCTGATATCGACGTGCTGTTGCAACCGAGCGGGCATGTTATACCCGTTCATTGAGGAAAATTATCCAGCCTGCAAAACGTGTCAGGCTGGATAACGCCAGGAATTATTTACCCTGCATATACGGCGTATATACCCCGTTGAGGCTTTCAAGGAACGCCACGATATCGTCGATATCTTCCTGTGGCAGTTCTTTACCCACCTGATAACGCAGCATCAGTTTCACCGCGCCATCGAGCGTCGGTACATCGCCACGATGGAAATAAGGTGCAGTTAGCGCAACGTTACGCAGACCCGGTACTTTCTGACGCAGCTTGTCACGTAATTCATTCGTGACGTTCATCCGGCCAATATCTGCCGCGGTGACTTCGCCAAAATTAAAGTCCTTTTTCAGCCCCAGAGGCTCGAATGAGCGTCCACCTAAAATAATACCGCCATGACAGGTCGCGCACTTATTATCCTTAAACAGCTGATAACCCTGTTTTTGCTGGGCTGTTAACGCCGTTTCATCACCACGTAACCACTTATCAAATGGTGAATTTGGCGTAATGAGTGTTTTCTCAAACTCAGCAATCGCATCGGTAATATTGTCACCACTAAATCCCTGCGGATAAACCGCGATAAACTGTTGCTTCAGAAGCGGATCTTTATCCAGTTTCTGGATAATTTCATCCCAGGATTTCGACGCCATTTCAATCGGATTTAACGGCGGGCCACCCGCCTGAGCTTGCAACGTCGGCGCACGCCCATCCCAGAATTGCTCCACATTAAACACCGAGTTAAATACCGTCGGCGCATTAATAGGACCAACCGCGCCCCCCACGCCGATTGACGTTTTTCTGCCATCCACACCGCCCGCATTCAGGGCATGGCAGTGCGCACAAGAAATCGTGCTGTCGCCAGAAATCCGTGGGTCATGATAGAGCGTGAAACCGAGCGCCACTTTACGGGCATCTGTCGGGATACTTTCCGGTATCGGTTGCACCGGTTCGTTGCGATGTTGAGCTGCCGTATCACTGCTGGCGTAGTACTGCTCGCGTTGTTTTGCGATCCAGCCAAGAATCTCTTTGCGCTCAGCATCACTAACCTTACCGGCCCAGTGCAGCGCGGTATAACGCGTTGGCGGCATAGTATCGTACTGCATCACCCACTCAATTTTATTCAGATCGCTTTGCGAAACGGGTTTATCCGCGACCAGTGCCGCACGTACGGCTTCAAGATTGAAGGATTTATAGCCCAGTTGAATATCGTAATTCATCAACTGTTTAGCGACAGGAAAAGAAGAATAGAAAGGTAATTCCGCTGAAGGGGTATGACAATAATCGCATCCTTTTTCGCGTAAAAACCCTAATACTTTATTATTTTCTTCCAGCGTAGAAGCCTGAACATCAGCTTGTTTACTACGTTGATTATCGTGATACCACACATAACCGGATAATCCAAAATAACAAATCACGATGCCTGCTATAGCAATCGCGGTAAGACGGGTAATGATTTTCATTATTTTACCCTCACTGTTGTGAGTTATTGTGACCCAGAAAATTAGAATAATTAATGCACAGTCTTTGTCAGACCTGACCATCATAGGAAATGGAGGGATTACTTTTTTGATAAGTATCAATCAATTACATGGGCGGGAACTATCGATAGAATAGCCTGCGCCTATTATAAGAATGAGCCGTTACCTGGTTCTATTCACACCTCGTTGCAATCGAATGTTCTGAAAATGAAATAGTTTTAGATTGCGAAGAATTATAATTTTCCCATTGTTATCATTGGGATAGTTTTATTTCTTTATTATTGATAAGCATAAAAACGTGATCGACCGCACGCTTTACTCACCCGGCACCGAAGCGAATGTCTACGCTTAACAGACGACCAGGCAATAGCCTTAGCATTTCAACCGTTACCGGAGGTCTTTCTCATTATGCTCAACCAGAAACTACCCCACGCCCCTTCAGAAGAACTGACGATCGACGTCGATCTACTTTATGAAATGGATCCGTGCGAGTTAAAGCTGGATGAAATGATTGAGGCGGAGCCTGAACCGGAAATGATTGAGGGACTTCCCGCCTCGGACGCGTTAACCCCCGCCGATCGTTACCTCGAACTGTTCGAGCACGTCCAGTCATCAAAACTGTTTGCTGATAGCAAAACCTTTCCCGACTGCGCCCCCAGAATGGACCCACTGGATATTTTGATTCGCTATCGTAAAGTCAAACGACACCGGGACTTTGACCTACAACGCTTTGTCGAGAACCACTTTTGGCTGCCGGAAACCCCCACCAGCGAATATGTTTCCGACCCTGAAAGCTCGCTGAAAGAGCATATTGATCAACTGTGGCCAGTGCTGACTCGCGAGCCGCAGGATCATATTCCCTGGTCTTCACTGCTGGCGCTACCGCAGTCATACATCGTGCCAGGCGGACGCTTTAGCGAAACCTATTATTGGGATTCCTACTTCACCATGCTGGGTCTTGCGGAGAGTGGCCGGGAAGACTTACTGAAATGTATGGCAGATAACTTTGCCTGGATGATCGAAAACTATGGTCACATCCCAAACGGTAACCGCACCTACTATCTGAGTCGCTCCCAGCCACCGGTCTTTGCGCTAATGGTCGAACTGTTCGAAGAAGATGGCGTACGCGGCGCTCGTCGCTATCTTGATCATCTCAAAATGGAGTACGCGTTTTGGATGGATGGTGCCGACTCGCTGGTACTTAATCAGGCGTACCGTCATGTTATCAGAATGCCGGACGGTTCTCTGCTCAACCGCTATTGGGACGATCGTGATACCCCGCGCGATGAGTCCTGGCTTGAAGATGTAGAAACGGCTAAGCATTCAGGTCGACCACCAAATGAGGTTTATCGGGATCTACGTGCGGGTGCGGCCTCCGGCTGGGATTATTCATCACGTTGGTTGCGCGATGCCGGTCGCCTCGCCAGCATCCGCACCACTCAGTTCATCCCGATTGACCTGAACGCATTCCTCTACAAACTGGAAAGTACGATTGCGAACATTTCTGCATTAAAGGGAGAGCGAGATACCGAAGCACTGTTTCGCCAGAAAGCCAGCGACCGCCGTGCCGCCGTGAACCGCTATTTGTGGGACGATGAAAATGGCTGCTATCGCGATTACGACTGGCGACGTGAGCAGATGGCCCTCTTCTCTGCTGCCAGCATCGTTCCGCTGTATGTCGGCATGGCGACCCATGAACAAGCTGACCGACTCGCCAACACGGTACGCAGTCGCTTACTCACGCCAGGCGGCATTTTAGCAACCGAGTATGAAACCGGTGAACAGTGGGATAAACCCAACGGCTGGGCACCGTTGCAGTGGATGGCGATTCAGGGGTTTAAACTGTATGGCGATGACCATCTCGGCGATGAGATTGCCCGTAACTGGCTGAAGACGGTTAATATTTTTTATCAGGAACACCACAAGCTAATTGAAAAGTACCATATCGCTGACGGCACGCCGCGCGAAGGCGGCGGTGGGGAATATCCGCTGCAGGACGGATTTGGCTGGACGAATGGCGTGGTGCGCCGATTAATCGGTTTGTACGGTGAACCGTAAATGTCTGACGGCCTGATGCCACGAAATGCATCGGGCCGTTAGTTAATGGCATCGTACAGCGCGGTGTGGATTTTCTGCCATTTCTTGTTCTCTGCATTGGGATCTGCACGCACACGCAGTTGGGCCTGTTCCACATCATACTGCTGACGAGCAACGACCTCCGGTGTAGAGCAGAAACTGTGTAGGTAGCTTTTATGCAGTGACGTTAGTGATGCGCCATTCGACATGGCATGGCTGAGCGTATTCATAAACTGCTGGCAGGGCCTGGCCTCATCCATCTGTGAGGGATATCGCAGCAGCAGCTTCAGAACGGCGGTATTCCCCGCGGAAAATGCCTGCTCCGTCCACGCCAGCTTCCAGTCCATACCCCCTTGCAGGAACAGTGACGTGACGCGGGTATCGTTGCGATCGATAGCCGCTCGCATATTAAAGGTATCCCATGTAATGCCCATTCGGGTCACCGATTCTCGCGCGGAAGGTGCATCACGCCGCGGCTCCTCCTGTACTATCTCAACAGCTTGCCCTGAAGATGCTTGCGGTGCGGGTGCATTGAATAGCCAGAAAGCACCCAGCGAGATCGCCAGTACCATGACACCGACAGCCACCCACAGCATGCCGGAAATCAGTTGTTCGCGCTCTTCGGCCGTGCGCTGCGCTCGTTTTTCAGGAGGATCGATACTGTCGGCTATTTCCTTTTTATCGCCTCCAGCCTGCTCGTCTTTTTGCCTTGCCGTTTCCCAGAATTGACGAACTGTCGACTCATCAGAGTCCAGATATGATGCGGGATTGATACGTGTTCGGCGCTCTTCAAACGCCCGCTGCACAGAATGCGTAATTTGTTGGTACTGGTAATTTAACAGCATCAGCTGTACTGACGTCAGCGGTTGCTGAGCAATGACAGCGTTTCGTGCCAGTCGGCAATCATCCAGAAACATCCGCAGCGTTAAGCGCGGTTCGACAAACAGCATCAACACTGACGTATCATTAAAAATCTGCGTAAAGTGACGAACAAATAGCTTCTTATCGACCACCATCAACGCCAGTTCGCTAAACAACATGCCATCCAGCGCATCACGCCCTTCGCCCAGCTTTAGCCAGCGGCGCAAGCGTTCGGCGCCAAAGTGCTGCTTCAGGAAACTGTTTAGCGGATGCTGATCTGGCCATACCCGAGCGACGAGGGCTTTGAGCGTCAACTCTATTGCGCGAAGCTGACGTTGCGCCCGCATCTGCGCATCCGGCCCCCCGATTTCGATATCGGTTTGATAGTTCAGGAGCGGCTGTTGCTGGCGTAATTGCTCCAGTGCGGCCACAAAACGCAGCGCGGAAATCAGCTGGTTTTCACTGACATCCTGACCGCTTTCATACTGAGGCACACTCTGTTGAAGATGGCGTAAACGCAACGTGAACTGGCTGAGTTGCGCATCATTCATCTGCAAGCGTCTGGCGACAGCCCCCCAACCTCCCAGATTCAGTCGGGCCTGATCGAGTTGCTCCAGAAACCAGCGCGGATCTTTGCCCTCGGCCACATGGACGCCTAATAGCAGCAAAATTTCCACCGACGCCTGACGGATGATCCCCAAACAATGTTCGAATGGCGCACATGTCGCCTGTAACGCGCTATTGGTCATTATCTTCCCTAAAAGAGCCCAGAAAGGTGCGGCCTCACGATGTATTCGTTATCTTTTTATAAACGTGGTACTGCGCAGAATTGCGCCGCAGCACACTAGAACACATTCATATAACAAATAAATGTGTTTTGCAGTGACAACGGCAAAATCATTGAAATTAATTCTGGAGATAAACCCGTGTCTGTGTTGAAAACAGCGCGACCGCCTCACAATGACGGAGAGTGACTGGCTATGTCTGGTGATTCGCAATAGCATATCGGGAAAAGTGCCTGAGATGACAGGATGTTCAGCCGGTAAAAACGTGAGTGCCGCCCCTTAAGTCGTAAGGCGTTTATGGCCAAAAATGGCCATATGGCAACTACGTCTGCTGATAATTATCTTTATACTGTTTTTCTTTTAAGAGAAATCATTATGCCGCATTGCGCCGCTCATTTTACCCCCGCCGGTATTGCATTTATCAAGCAATGGCAGGGCCTGTCGCTGGAAAAGTATCAGGATAAAAATGGTGTATGGGTCATTGGCTACGGGCATGAAATTACACCCGATGAAACCTTTGTTACCCCCATTTCAATGGCGCAGGCAGAGGCTCTGTTGCTCGCGGATCTGGATATCTGCAAAGCATTAATACGCACAAATAAACCTCAGCTTAACGACCCGTTTCAACAAGAGGCCTTTATTGCGTGGATGCTAAGTGTTGGGATAACGCGCTTTTGTCACGCAGAAATGTGGTCAGTTAATATTTCACAGCCAGATAGCGTCTGGCCGTGAAATAAATATCAATTATAGAAATTCATTTAACATCATTGCCGCCTGAGTACGGTTTTTAACTTCCAGGCGCTGATAAAGTGACTCAAGGTGGGCTTTTACCGTTCCGGTACTGATATTTAACAGCCGACCAATTTGCTTATTTGACTCACCAGCCGCCAGCATGGTCAGGATCTCTCGCTGGCGGGCGCTTAATGTTTTTATATTTTGCCTACTGCTATCGTTTGTCGCTAAGTGATCCCTGGGAAGAAACATCATGCCCATCGCAACGCTGTTAAGCGCCAGAGTAAAGGTTTCAGCATCAGAGTCACGTGGCACAATGGCCAGCACGTTTAATTGCGTCACATCCTGCAGCCATTTCTTACTGCAATCAGTGGCTGAGATCAGCACCTTCACCGTTGAAAAAGAGTGTGCAATCTGTTGCAACAAGCCGCAGCAAAACACACCGTCGAGATCGCCATCCAGCATAAGCAGCGCATCTGGGGTGTTTTCCAGTTTTTGCCAAAGGTCATCTGCCTGACTGACACCCTGAACATTCACTCCTGGAATTCGTTGCTGCAAACTTACATTCATTCCATGAATAAATATTGACTGCCTGTCAAACATTATTACCTGCATTATTAACTCTCCGTCTGAAAAATAGTGGCTTTGAGACGTGAAAGGGTATTATTCACGAGGAAAAATAAGAACTCACCATTTGGCAGGGGTCATTCTACCGATAACAGAAGAATAAAGAAGCAGGAGTTATGAATAGTTACAGCTCAAAAAAAAGGATTACACAAAGCGGGCAGAACAGGATAGATTTCTGAGATATTCCTCATTTATCGCGGGTCAGAACTCCTTATTAATATTAATTTTTCGGAGAATACATTTTTAGCTGAAAATAAGAAATCCTGAACAAACAATGAATATGTTACAAATGACAATATAGCATTAAGTGCTCATTCAACAGATACTGCGTCTATTGAATAAGCACGTTGCAGCGTTACAGGAACATCCCGCCAGATACCTCAATACGTTGTGCCGTCATCCAGGCGAGCTCATCGCTGAGCAACGCGGCGATGGCAGCACCGATATCATCCGGTAACCCGACGCGTCCCAGCGCCGTTTGCGAGGCAATGTACGCATTCAGTTGCGCGTTATCGCGCACATTCCCTCCGCCAAAATCAGTTTCAATCGCGCCCGGCGCAATGATATTTGCCGTAATACCGCGTTCCCCCAACTCTTTAGCCTGATAGCGGGTGAGCACTTCCATCGCCCCTTTCATGGCGGCATAGGCGCTGTAGCCCGGTAGAGCAAAACGCGCCAGACCAGTCGAGACATTGAGGATCCTTCCCCCCTTGTTCATCAGCGGAAGAAGACTCTGCGTCAGGAAAAATGGCCCCTTAAACTGGATGTTCATCAGTTGGTCAAATTGCGCTTCGGTGAATGCAGAGTACGGCGCATTAATGCCGATTCCGGCGTTGTTCAATAAATAATCAAACCCTTCGCTCTGCCACTGTGCCTTTACGGTGTGCTTCATCTGTTCCACGAAGGATGGGAACGTTGAAATATCGCCGACATTTAACGGCAATGCCGCTGCTTTTCCACCAGATTGCCGAATTTCATCCACAACCTGCTGTGCCTCTTTTTCATTGCTGTTCCACGTCAGGACGATACCTATTCCTTTGTTCGCCAGCTTAAGTGCCGCGTTTTTACCGAGCCCACGACCGCCACCGGTCACTAATGCGATACGTTGCGTCATAAGAAACCTCATTTCAGGTGTTGTGATGATTGAGACAAAGCTTATTAGGTGGTAGAAGAACAATAAATATCGCTAATTGCGCATTACTGTTTCATACAGAACAACAATAGGGCATGGGAATGGATAAAATTCACGCAATGCAGTTGTTCATCCGCGTCGCAGAACTGGAGAGTTTTTCGCGTGCGGCAGACACCCTTGGACTTCCTAAAGGTAGCGTATCGCGCCAAATTCAGGCCCTGGAAAATCACCTGGGTACGCAGCTTCTGCACCGCACCACCCGGCGCGTTCAGCTGACGCAGGACGGCATGATCTATTACGAACGTGCAAAAGATCTGTTGAGCAATCTGGATGAACTGGATGGGTTGTTCCATCACGATCCAGCCAGTATCAGCGGTAAGCTGCGCGTCGATATGCCGGTTGGCGTGGCGAGAAATCTGGTCATGCCCCGCCTGCCCACCTTTTTGCATCAGTATCCGGGTCTGGAGCTTGAACTCAGCAGCAGTGACCGCCTGGTAGACTTAATTCGTGAGGGTTTCGACTGCGTCGTACGCGTTGGCACACTGAAAGATTCGGGGTTGATTGCTCGACCGCTGGGGAAACTCACACAGATTAACTGTGCCAGTCCACAGTATCTGGCCCGCTTTGGTTATCCGGAAAGTCTGGAGGATTTGGCCTCACATGCTGTAGTGCATTACTCGGTGAATTTGGGTACGCGCGCACAGGGTTTCGAGGTGGCTACAGACAATGGGACTGCATGGGTAAAAACGGGCGGCATGCTGACAGTGAACAGCACCGAAACCTATCATGCAGCATGCCTTGCCGGGCTGGGCATTATTCAGGTACCACGCGTCGGGGTGCGTGAAGCTCTTCGCGCCGGTACGCTGGTTGAAGTGCTGCCGCAATATCGGGCCGAGCCCATGCCCGTTTCTTTGCTGTATCCACATCGCCGTAACCTTTCCCGCCGGGTACATCTGTTCATGGAATGGTTGACCGGTGTGATGAAAAACTATGTGGATTAGCCCATTTTCCGGGAAGTGGGTCTGAGCGGCTATAATGTCATGAGTAAACAAAATAAGGACTACCGATCGGATGACGCAGGAACACGACGCAAAACACCCTACGCCTGAACAACAGCAAACCACCACAACGCCGGTGAAAAACGCCAAAGCGAACCAGGCGCTGAAAACAGCCATAACCTTCGCAGATAAAATTCAACGTCAACCTGTTATCGCCCACCTGATCCGCGCTGCAGAGCGTTTTAATGACCGAATGGGGAATCAGTTTGGCGCAGCCATCACGTATTTCTCGTTTCTGTCGATGATCCCTATCCTGATGGTGTCGTTTGCGGCGGCCGGTTTTATACTCGCCTCACACCCCACGTTATTACAGGATATCTTCAGCAAAATATTGCTCAACGTTAGCGATCCGACGCTGGCCTCAACGCTGAAAAACACCATCAATACTGCCGTTCAGCAACGTACCACCGTGGGTCTGGTGGGGCTTGGCATCGCCCTCTACTCTGGTATCAACTGGATGGGAAACCTGCGTGAAGCTATTCGTGCACAGTCGCGGGACGTCTGGGAACGCACACCGCAGGATCAGGAAAAAATATGGGTTAAATACCTGCGTGATTTTGTCTCATTGATTGGATTGCTGATTGCGTTGATCGTTACGCTGTCGATTACCTCCATTGCCGGTTCTGCCCAGCAAATGATCATCTCGGCACTGTATCTCGACGGCATTGAATGGCTGAAACCCGCATGGCGGTTGATTGGCCTGGCGATCTCCATTTTCGCCAACTATTTGCTGTTCTTCTGGATTTTCTGGCGCCTGCCGCGCCATCGTCCGCGCAAGAGAGCGCTGATTCGTGGCACATTTATCGCCGCGCTGGGCTTTGAAGCGATCAAAATGATTATGACGTACACGCTGCCATCGTTGGTGCAATCACCGTCAGGCGCAGCATTTGGCTCTGTACTTGGGCTGATGGCATTTTTCTACTTCTTCGCCCGTCTGACCTTGTTCTGCGCGGCCTGGATTGCGACCGCAGAATACAAAGATGACCCGCGCATGCCGGGGAAAACGCAATAGTCACCGCCGGATGAGTTGTGAATTGCCGGATGGCGACGCGCGCGCCTTATCCGGCCTACGGGGGAGTTGTGTAGGCCGGATAAGCGCAGCGCCATCCGGCAATTATAATGCCGTCTGTTCTCACCGATTTAGTGAATAAATCCAACTCGTAACTTTTATTTAACCAAAAACCAGTTTTATCAACTAAGTTTTAAATTATGTGAAGCATTTCATGGAAGTGAAAACGCCAGCATAAAAATTATCCTCTTTTTGACTTTATTTTGACCAGGCTCAGCGTTTGTTACAGATTGAAATGTCTCTTTTGCTGTGCGTAATATGACCTTTCGTTCGACCCAAAATAAGAAAATATTATGCAAGCAACCGCTACAACACTCGATAACGAACAGGAACACGCCCCGGTCAACTCGCGCAATAAAGTCGTCGTCGCTTCGCTCATCGGCACCGCTATTGAGTTCTTCGACTTCTATATTTACGCGACCGCAGCGGTGATCGTGTTCCCCCACATCTTCTTCCCGCAGGGTGACCCAGCGGCGGCAACGCTACAGTCGCTGGCTACCTTTGCTATCGCCTTCGTGGCCCGTCCGATCGGCTCTGCCGTATTCGGCCATTTCGGCGATCGTGTTGGACGTAAAGTCACGCTGGTTGCTTCACTGCTCACCATGGGGATTTCAACGGTCGTCATCGGTCTGCTGCCGGGTTATGAAACCATCGGCATTTTCGCCCCGTTGCTGCTGGCGCTGGCGCGTTTTGGCCAGGGTTTAGGCCTGGGAGGTGAATGGGGCGGTGCTGCACTGCTGGCGACGGAAAACGCGCCACCGCGTAAACGTGCGCTGTACGGTTCATTCCCGCAGTTGGGTGCGCCTATCGGTTTCTTCTTCGCTAACGGCACGTTCCTGTTGCTCTCCTGGCTGTTGACTGATGAGCAATTTATGAGCTGGGGATGGCGCGTACCTTTCATCTTCTCTGCCGTACTGGTTATTATCGGTCTGTACGTCCGTGTTTCGCTCCACGAATCACCGGTATTTGCCAAAGTCGCCGCAGCGAAAAAGCAGGTAAAAATCCCGCTGGGCACTCTGCTGACAAAGCATGTTCGCGTGACCATCCTCGGCACGTTCATCATGCTGGCGACCTATACGCTGTTCTATATCATGACCGTCTACTCGATGACGTTCAGTACCGCCGCAGCACCTGTGGGTCTTGGCTTACCGCGTAATGACGTATTGTGGATGCTGATGATGGCGGTGATTGGCTTCGGTGTGATGGTACCAGTGGCAGGTCTACTGGCCGATGCGTTTGGTCGTCGCAAAAGCATGCTCATCATCACCACGCTTATCATTCTGTTTGCACTGTTTGCCTTTAAGCCGTTGCTGGGTTCCGGTAACCCGGTGCTGGTGTTCGCCTTCCTGTTGCTGGGATTGAGCCTGATGGGGCTGACATTCGGCCCGATGGGAGCACTGCTTCCGGAGTTGTTCCCGACCGAAGTTCGCTACACGGGCGCATCATTCTCGTATAACGTCTCGTCGATTCTCGGTGCCTCTGTTGCCCCCTATATTGCCGCATGGCTGCAGGGGAACTACGGTCTGGCGGCGGTAGGAACCTATCTGGCATCAATGGCGGCGTTAACCCTGGTCGCCCTGCTGTTAACCCATGAGACACGGCATAAGTCATTGTGATTTTTTTGCCGGATGGCGGTGTAAGCCCTTCTCCGGTCTGGATTGAGCATACAATCCAGGCCGGATAAACATCCGGCCAGACATCACTGCTTCATCTGCGACAAAATCGTCCGGCACTGATTCGTTTCGTTTTCCGACGGAGAAATTAGCGCCAGCAGCGCCGCCGCTGGCGTAACCAGCGCTGCCAGCGCGGCAGCCACCGCACCGCGTGCAATCAACGGCCCAGCTTTTACCCCGGCCTGTGGGTTCTTAAATGTCCCGCGAACATACAGCGGTGAACGCAGGGTAATAATACGAATACCTTTGCTCTCCGGGTCGATGGTTAAATCCAGTTGCTCCGATGCAAAGCTTACAGTCCCGGTCACGTTAATGACTGCGTTTTCCGTGTCGAACGCGAAAATTTGTGGGCGCGCGATACCCTTGACGATATCCAGATTTGCCGCTGCGCAGTTCACCCGTACTTCGTCATCACCGAATATTTGTCCGACGATATAGTTACCCAGATTCAGCCCAACGATCTCCATCAGATTGCGACTGACCAATCCATCATTCATCAACAGCTTCAGATTACCGTTGCTGTTACCCAGCAACGCAGCCACTGAATTTCCGCTACCGCTCAACCTGGCGTCACCGTTCATCTCACCAAGCGTTTTCTGCATCAGCGCCACATCCGGCATCAGCGCTTTTAGCTTAAGCCGCCGCGCCTGAATATCCGCCTGCCCCCGCATCGGCTTTTTATCACCTTCCAGATGGATGCTGGAAACAATGCTGCCCCCTGCCAGACCAAATTTCAGTGGCTGCAGGCGCAGGTCAGCATTTTTCAGGAGGATATGGGTGGAGAGACCGCTGATGGGCAAGCGGCTACCGTGCTCAATCCGTTGCCCTTTGAAACGCACGTCAGCATCCATCACGTTCCATTTATCGGTTTCAAAACGGTCATATGGCAAAACTTTGCCGGCGGGTTGCACGCTGGTCTCACCTTTGCGTCGTTCAGATTGTTTTGCCCGCTCGGCCCCTTTACCCGAATCAATGCCAATCAACGGTCCTAAATCCGCCAGTCGTAGTTGGCGTGATTCAACGTCGCCTTTTAGCATCGGGCGCGGCTTGCCGGTGGTATAGGTAAGCGTTCCGTGAATATCGCTATCGCCAATGCGACCATTAAAATGGCGGTATTCAAAAAGAGAGGACTTTTCTGGATCGATTTTTGCCACCAGACGCCCATCCGTTTCAAACGGTGGCGTATCCGGTAACAGCACACCGGTCAAATCGTATAAATCCCCGAGTGAATCCCCAGAGAATTTAAGCCGTAGATCGACACCGCCCATATTCATCGGGTCATTTATCGTGCCGCTAAATACCACGCGCGTGTTGCCCGAGCGAAAGTCAGCCTGTATCGGAAAAGGGGTACCTTCGCCGCGTAACGCCAGCATCCCGCCTATTTTTCCCGTTCCGGTTAGCGGTTCACCGTTGTAGCGGCCCTGGGCTTTCAGACCAAAAACGTAATCCTCAACGCTGGCGCTCCCTTCTTTGCTGCTGGTACCTGTCACTTCGCTAAACGGTAGCGGCTTGCCTAATGGATCGACCAGGATCTCCAGCTCCGATTGCGTCACCTTATCGTTCACAGCGATACGCCCTTGATCGAACAGAATGTTATCCAGGCGAAATGACCAGGCAGAGGGAGTGGCATCCGGATCGCGGTTTTTATCCCCAACGGGCGTAAAGGTCCAGTTGTTGTTTTCCTCCGACAGCCGGATGAGCCGCGCATCGGGTTTCACCAGCTTGACCCACGGTAACCAGATGGTTTTTGTCAGCAGTGCCAACGGGGCAAGCGTCGCCTCAACGCGGGGGAGATGTACCATTGTGACGTCGGGAATATCTGGCGGGTTGCCGAGGATAATATCTTCAGCATGAACATGCGGCCACGGAATCCAACTGCGCCAGCCGGTTTCCTGCTTCTGGCGTTCCCAGACGACGCCCAGATCGCCGCGTATGGCGAATGGACGGTTAAGTTCAGTAGAGACTTTCTGGTTGATGGTCGGTTTGAGCCGGTTCCAGTCAAATGTCGCAATCACAATGATGAGCACGACGATCAGCAACAAGAAAACCCCTGCTACAGTTGTGGCTATTTTGCTTGTTTTCGTCACTTTTTCCTCCTGACTTCCTCCCTTGCCTGTCCTAAAGATAGTCCAGCAGGGCGAAAAGGAGGCACGCTACATCCGCATCAAAGCGACAGAATCACCTCGTCAAGGGTGCTCAGCGGCACCGGACGAGAGAGAAAATAGCCCTGAGCAGCAAAAGCCGGTGAGTTTTGCACATCGCGCCACTCTTCCAGGGTTTCAACACCTTCGACAATCACGCCACGGCAATAGCGGTTCATAAGCTGGAGCAGCAGAGTGAAGAGGTTACGGCCTTCCGGCGTCTGACGCAGCATCACAAACAGATCCCGCGCCACTTTGATGTAGTCGTAGCTCACTTCGCTAAGGGCCGAGAAATTGGCCATTCCGGTACCAAAATCATCCAGCCAGAGCGGGCCGAATTCGCACATTGAGGCAAACGACGACCCCTTCGGTAAACGGATATGCTCTACCAACTCAAAGCGCAACCAGGGCAGGCATTCAATGATTTTCAGGATCTCGGGGTCCTGGCGCATCGCAATGAGCGTCGGGCCATCAACATTGACGGAGGCCAGCAGATCGTGGGCTCTGAAAAAATCACTTTTAAGTTCAAGTTGTTCAAGCTGCTCTTTCACTACCTCAACGCGATGCCGAACAGCAACTTCAGCAAAATAACGGTCTGGCGCAATGCGTTGAGAAGGGTTATCAGGATGGCTCACGACGGTTAGCAGCTCAACGGCCATCAGCCGACCATTGGTCTGGTAAATGGGCTGATAAGTGTAAGCACGCTCGCACTGCAGCCAATAGCGTCGCTCCTGCAAGCATTCGATACTCGCATCTGGCGTAATTAGCTGCTGGGTGACCTGCTTTATCATCTGAGGTGTCCTGTAAATAAGAGTGTGACTGACCGGACTCGTCAAAGGTTATCGGCGCTCAGGCGCAGAACTTTACGTTCAGCAGTACGCAAAATAAAAACAGCAGCAAAAACGACACAGAACACGTTCTGGCTCAAAAAAATAATGGAACGTTGTTTTAATATAGTTGACCACTTAACACCCACAGCGCACACTAACGCTAATTTTTTTCAGAGCAGGTTACGACTATGTCCAGGAAGATTGCCGTGATTGGCGAATGCATGATTGAGCTGTCACAGAAAGGCGCTGACGTTCAGCGCGGATTCGGTGGCGACACGTTGAATACATCCGTTTATATTGCCCGTCAGGTCGATTCTGCGGCCCTTTCCGTACATTATGTCACGGCGCTGGGCACTGACAGTTTCAGCCAGCAAATGCTGGAATCCTGGCAGGGCGAAAACGTCGATACGTCATTAACCCAGCGTATGGAAAACCGTCTGCCGGGTCTCTATTACATCGAGACTGACAGTACTGGTGAGCGCACCTTCTACTACTGGCGTAATGAAGCAGCGGCGAAATTCTGGTTGGAGAGCGAACAATCCGCCGCTATTTGCGAAGAGCTGGCGACATTTGACTATCTGTATCTGAGCGGAATCAGCCTGGCGATTTTAAGCCCGGCCAGCCGTGACAAACTGCTGTCGCTGCTGCGCGAGTGTCGTGCCAACGGCGGCAAGGTCATTTTTGACAACAACTACCGCCCGCGTCTGTGGAGCAGCAAAGAAGAAACTCAGCAGGTGTATCAGCAGATGCTGGAGTGCACCAATATTGCGTTCCTGACGCTGGACGATGAAGACGCGCTGTGGGGTGAAAAACCCGTAGAGGACGTGATTGCCCGGACTCACGCAGCCGGCGTAAAGGAAGTGGTTGTGAAGCGCGGCGCAGACTCTTGCCTGGTGTCCATCGAGGGTGAAGGACTTATCGACGTACCGGCTGTAAAATTACCGAAAGAGAAAGTGATCGATACCACGGCGGCAGGAGACTCCTTCAGTGCCGGGTATCTGGCAGTACGTTTAACCGGTGGCGATGCCGCTGAAGCCGCTAAACGCGGTCACCTGACGGCAAGTACCGTTATTCAGCATCGCGGGGCGATTATTCCACGCGACGCCATGCCGCAGTAACTATTATCCTTGTAGGCCGGAGGCGCTTCGCTTGCCCGGCCTACACGTTACGATACCTTTACTGTACCGCCGGAATATCCGTCACTTCTGGGTGAGATTCATCCGTTTCAACCGGCGTTGCCGCCGTAGTCGCTGGCACCATGATGCTATCCCATGTCGCCTGCAGATCCTTCATGTTGAACTCAGGTTCCCCTTTCGGCTGAAGCAGAATGAGAGCCATATCCTGCGATAGCTGCTGACGCAAATCCTGATTCAACATCTCAACGGTCAGGCCATTCAGGAAGTTCTGCCGTAAACGCTGATACTGTTCTGGCGCGATATCCACCACCTGGTTTTGCAACGAGCGCAAACGCTGGCTGATCAAAATATCGGTATCGGTGCGGCCGTAGGTGGCAAACAGTTTCTGCAATTCCAGATTTTTTTGCGCCACCAGCGCATTAAACTCTTCTTCCGGCAGGCCCTTATCCCGCACTTTCGCCAGTTCACGTGCCACCGTGCCCAGGTTCGCATTTAGCTTATCGTTCGGCGATTCAACGTTAATGGCGCACTGTGCACGCAGGAACAGCACCCGACAATCAAAACCGAGGCCGATATCTTTTGCGTTGTTCCTGGATAACGTCTGCTGAATATGCCAGAACAGCGCTTCACGGGCTAAATCAGCACGCCAGTAGCGTAACAACGCGGCGGATTCACGAATAGGTTGCCACGGCGCGTCCCACATGATGGAAAGACGATCCTGACGTACCGCATCGGTCATAATGCTTACCGCTTCCGCACGCAGTGGAGAGAGCGTAGGCACCGGAGCCGGCGTTTCACGTTTTCCTTTTAACTCCCCGAAGGTTTTATTGATTTGCTCAGCCACGCTGCGCGCGTCAACGTTACCGACGATAATGAGCGTCATTGCGTCCGGGGTATACCATTTCTGGTAGAACGACTGAATTTTTGCTGCATCAATCGGTTTTTTCAGCGGATCGGCGGGATCGTGCCCTAACAGCGTGGAACCTTTCAAACGATAACGCCACCACCCCTCTTTGGTATCCGTCGGCCATGTTGCCACCATATCTTCGCTGCTCAGCGCATGGTTAACCGTTTCAGGGGTAATGGTTAGCTTGCCGGAGATATTCGCCAGATATGAAAGCGACTCTTTCAGCAGGTCATTTCGGCTATTGGGCAAGCTAAGGTTATACAGCGTGGAATCATAGGAAACGATAACGGGCGGCATGGGGCGTTTAGGATCAAACCCCTGCTGCCACAGAGAACGGGCTTGCGTGGCATCAAGGCCACCGCTTTGCGTCAGCGCGATACGTGGGATCGCATGGCTAAAACCACTCTGTTGCGTACTTTCGGTGAGTGAACCGGTATTTACCAGCAGGCGAACCTCAATACGGTCGCTGGGGCGCTGGGGGGTGGCTAACACTTGCCACTGGAGGCCATTCGCCAGCGTGCCCTGTTGCCACGCCGGGTCAGGCTGGAGCGCATCTGCCTGCACATAGCCGGCAGAGGCCATCATCAGCAAGCCGCCCGCTAAAAGTCGAATTTTTGTGCCCTGCATGTGAACCCCTGATCAACTATCCTGGTAATAAAAAGACAGCCCTGAGAAGGACTCTCTGAATATGACGTTAAAAACACTTCGTGTTAGACCGCAAGAACATAAAAATGTCACGGAAGAAGTGAAAAAATCCCGAAACCGTCGAACAGACAGTTTCAGGCTCAGGGGGTAATTATGCGCAAACGCCCGCAGTCCTGGAAGGGACTACGGGCATAAGTGGCGAGATTAAGAGGATAAATCGTGCGTTTTGCCATCCGGCGCACGATTATTCAGCACATCATCAAGCTTTTTGTGGTCCAGTTCTTTCACCCACTTAGCCACAACGACCGTTGCCACACCGTTACCGACCAGGTTAGTCAGCGCACGCGCTTCAGACATAAAGCGGTCAATACCCAGGATGAGCGCCAGACCCGCTACCGGCAGGTGCCCTACTGCGGAAATCGTCGCTGCCAGCACGATAAAGCCACTTCCGGTCACGCCCGCTGCACCTTTCGAGGAGAGCAGCAGCACCACCAACAGGGTTATCTGATGGAAGATATCCATATGACTATTGGTGGCCTGCGCGATAAACACCGCCGCCATCGTCAGATATATCGATGTTCCATCAAGGTTAAACGAGTAGCCGGTGGGAATAACCAGACCAACGACAGACTTCCGGCAGCCCAGCTTTTCCATCTTATCAAGCATACGCGGCAGCGCTGACTCGGAAGAAGAGGTCCCCAGAACGATCAGCAGTTCTTCACGGATATAGCGGATGAACTTAAAGATGCTGAAGCCGGTTGCGCGGGCAATCGAACCCAGCACCACGACCACAAACAAGATACAGGTGATGTAGAAGCAAATAATCAACTGACCCAGTTGCACCAGCGTTCCGACGCCATACTTACCGATGGTAAAGGCCATGGCACCGAAAGCACCGATCGGCGCAAGGCGCATGATCATGTTGATAATGCCGAAAATAACCTGCGAGAAACTTTCAATTACGTTGAAAATCATCTGGCCTTTGCTGCCCAGACGGTGCAGAGCAAAACCAAACATCACCGCGAACAACAATACCTGCAGGATGTTGCCGCTGGCGAACGCGCCGATGACGCTACCCGGGATAATATCCATCAGGAAGCCCACGATCCCCTGGTCTTTTGCCTGCTCGGCGTAAATCGCTACCGCTTTGGCATCCAGCGTTGCCGGATCGACGTTCATCCCGGCACCGGGTTGCACCACGTTGACGATGATAAGACCAATGATCAGCGCAATCGTACTAACCACTTCAAAATAAAGCAGTGCAACCGCACCGGTGCGGCCTACTGCTTTCATACTTTCCATACCTGCAATGCCGGTAACGACAGTACAGAAGATAACAGGTGCGATGACCATCTTAATGAGCTTAACGAACGCGTCGCCAAGCGGTTTCATTTGGGCGCCTAATTCAGGGTAGTAATGGCCAAGGAGGATACCAATGGCAATTGCTGTCAGGACCTGAAAGTAAAGGCTTTTGAAGATAGAGGTTTTCATAGGGTGTCCTTAAAGTAAAAACCACAGGTCTTGTAAGGTTTTGTTTAACCTGCGGCCTTAAAGTAACACCCACACAACATGACAGAAATGCACCTGGATCATAATTGATACAAATTTGTTAAAAATTTTGAACTGGCTCGCACAAGCGCTACCTTTTTTAACTTTTGTAATCAGCTGATTCCTTCGCTAAATGGCGTTCTTCGAAGATATCTGCCGGAACCGGACGGGCAAACAGGAATCCTTGCGCGACTTCCACCCCTGCCTGTGATAACCAGTCGCGTTGCGCTTCGGTTTCAACGCCTTCCGCAATCATTTGCAAATTGAGACTATGAGCCAGCTGAATAATGGCAGAAATCATACTGCTATCCTCTGGCAGGCCTTCAACAAACATCTTATCGATTTTGAGCACATCAACTGGCAGTGACTTCATGTGCTGCAACTGTCGCAGACCCGCATAGCCCATACCAAAGTCATCCAACGCAATGCGTACCCCCGCATTGCGCAGCGGACGCAGGATAGCGACAGCGGCGTTCGGATCATCGATATGTCGGCTTTCGGTAACTTCAAGAATCAAGGTGCCGGGCTTAATGCGATAACGGTTTAACAACTCCAGCAGATCCGACACCATACTAGGGTGCATCAGTTGTAGCGCAGACAGATTCACCGAAAGCGGTAACATCAGACCTCGTTCCTGCCAGGCTGCAAGTTGGCGACAAGACTCCTCCAGCACCCAATATCCAACCTTCACCATCAGACCACAGGATTCAATCCTGTCGATTAACCCTTCCGGTAATTCCCAGCTTCCGTCTGCCTGCTGCATCCGCAATAAAGCTTCAGCACTCAACATCTTGCCGCTGGCGATCTCTACCTGCGGCTGCATCCACAACGCAAATTGCTGGTGATCAAGCGCGGTCAGAATGTCGTTCTCTTCGGTCAAACGCTGCTGTGCTTCTTCCATTTGTTGCGGATCAAAGAACTGGATCTGGTTTTTACCCTTGCGACGCGAGGTTAACACTGCCGATAGCGCGCGGCTGTATAGCTGTTCCGCCGTCAAATCGCCGTAGTACATCGCCACCCCAATATTGCAACTCGGGCGTAGCTGGATACCCTGAATAGGCAACCGTTCATTCATGATAGTGAGTACTTGCTGACCTAATGTGATTGCATGCCAGGGTTCCTTCACACCGTGCGCGATAATCGCGAAGTCATAGCCGCTCACCTGAGTAAGCACCATTCTGGGTGCCAGCACCGATCTCAGTTTCTCAACCAGCGTCAACAGCAGGATTTCCCGCTGGGTCTCGGTCAATACACCGGCGGTATCACGCAGGGTTTCGCAGGTGACAATCATCAGCGCAGTTGTTTGCGGGCCAGTAACAATCTGCTCAAGTAGTCCCATTAAGAACGTCTTATTTGGCAGTTCAGAGACCGGAAAGCGCATCGAATTGTCGTTCTGCTCTTCACTGTGGCGCAGGACCAGTTGCTGATTCAGGTTGTAGCTACGCACCAACATCCCAATCTCATCATCCTGATGCATAGGCGGTAATGTCAGTTGATAGCCGATCAGTTCCTGCTGCGGGATATCGTTCAGTTCGCGAGCAATTTTGCGTAACGGGTGCACAATCAGGCGGTTAATACACCAGGAGATGGCGACCGACAGGATTAACGACAAAAGTAAGTAAATGGTCACTAACGTTGAAAGCGTGCTCGTCACGAATTTGTACATGCGGTATGAATCCGCTTGTAACACCAGATACGCCAGCGGCTGTGGGTTGGCGGAGCGCTCAAGAGAATAGACCGGGAGCGAAATCTGCACCGGCAGTTCAAACAGTCGAGTCACCGTAACCGGAACGGGGCGTTCAGGGATAAAGCTCATCCGCAATGCCTGAAACTGGTTAGGCAGTACCACATCCGCGCGACTGACCACGCCAGCGGGCTGGATACGGCTTAAAATCATTTCCGCTTCGGGGATATCCCCCTTCAGGATGGCGGCCGACAGAGGTTCACGGACGGAGCGAGCGATGCTTTCCAGTTGCGTAGCCGTGTTATAGCGGTTCTGCTGGACCAAATGGAACAACAAAACGGTGCAAAAAATAAAAACAAACACCATGACAACGGCCGCAACCATCGCCATCTGCTTAATTGTTAACGAGCGACTGACACGCAAACTGACTCTCCACGGATAGACAAAAACTGCCGTCAGAGTATACCCCATCGTAGCGGTATTAAGAGAGGCGGTATCTGAAAACTTCCCTTTGGGCATTATCGCCGCAGGTTAGACACATGACGCTGGGATTTACCTGCAATTAAGGCGAAAAAGGCCGCAAAGTTGCCTCTGCGGCCTGGTTCGGACGCATATTGCCATTACGGCAACCAGACACCCATAAGGGGCATTACTTACTGTTACGTAGCCAGTTCACAATCAGGCTGGCAATAATACCAGCGATGATCGGCGCTGCCAGATCGTGCCAGAAAGCACTACCCAGTTACATGAGCGTCATATAGCCGCCTGCGTTGCAATGGCAACTATTCACGGCTATTCTTGAGTTGTTCAGGTTCAAGTTAGCCCCCGTTTTGTTGCCAGGTTTTTACCGAACAACGTGCGGGGGTTTTCTCTTTCCAGCAACCTATGCCGCCGGGGATCAAGCCCCCGCAACATTGCGCCTCACCGGGATATCCCGGCTTGCCGCTGATTCTACGGTAACCCATTCGCCATATCACTGCGCAATATTCCGCTCTGCGTAGCGCCTCGCACTTCACCCGTTTCTCGCCAGTACGCTGGAAAGATTCTTGCCAGTTGGCAACATTCCTGCCGACCATCAATCAAGGAAAACACATAACCCATTGATATCTATTAATTCATTTTCTGGCACAGCAATTGCTATTTGAGTGTGAGCTGTTCTGTTCCGAATTAAAGGAGATATCATGTCTGACTGTCGTACTTACGGATTCAATACCCAGATCGTTCACGCGGGACAACAACCCGACCCTTCAACCGGCGCGCTCAGTACGCCTATCTTCCAGACTTCAACGTTTGTTTTTGACAGCGCCGAACAGGGTGCCGCCCGCTTTGCGCTCGAAGAGTCCGGGTACATTTATACCCGTTTGGGTAACCCCACCACCGATGCGCTGGAGAAAAAGCTGGCAGTTCTGGAAAGGGGTGAAGCCGCGCTGGCAACGGCATCCGGCATTTCCGCCATCACCACAACTCTGCTGACGCTGTGTCAACAAGGTGACCATATCGTTTCTGCCAGCGCAATTTATGGTTGTACTCACGCATTTCTGTCGCACAGCATGCCGAAGTTCGGCATTAACGTGAGTTTTGTCGACGCCGCGAAACCGGAAGAAATCCGCGCCGCAATGCGGCCGGAAACTAAAGTGGTGTATATCGAAACGCCCGCCAACCCGACGCTCTCATTGGTCGATATCGAAACAGTGGCGGGCATTGCCCACCAGCAGGGCGCTTTGCTGGTCGTGGATAACACCTTTATGTCGCCATATTGTCAGCAGCCTCTGCAATTGGGCGCAGACATCGTGGTCCACAGTGTAACCAAGTACATTAACGGACACGGTGATGTGATTGGCGGCATCATTGTCGGGAAGCAGGAGTTTATCGACCAGGCGCGGTTTGTCGGTTTGAAGGATATTACCGGTGGCTGTATGAGCCCTTTCAACGCCTGGCTAACCCTACGCGGCGTTAAAACATTGGGCATTCGTATGGAACGTCACTGTGAAAACGCGCTGAAAATTGCCCGTTTCCTGGAAGGACATCCCTCCATTACCCGCGTGTATTATCCAGGTCTGACTTCGCACCCACAGTATGAGCTGGGCCAACGGCAGATGAGCCTGCCCGGGGGAATTATCAGCTTTGAAATTGCCGGCGGCCTCGATGCTGGCAGACGGATGATCAATTCTGTAGAATTGTGCCTCCTCGCGGTCAGTCTCGGTGATACCGAAACCCTCATTCAGCACCCAGCGTCTATGACACATTCGCCCGTTGCGCCAGAGGAACGGCTTAAAGCAGGTATTACCGACGGACTTATCCGTCTTTCTGTCGGTCTTGAAGATCCAGAAGATATTATTAACGACCTTGAACACGCCATCAGAAAGGCAACATTCTGACCATTACGACCTGAACCGACGATGCTCGGTTCAGGTCGTTGAGAATCAAGGCACAACAGTCTGGCTATACGCGCACTCCTTTTTTGGGGAGAACGGGTATTTTGGGCAGGGGGTTCTATGCAGGACAACACATTACAATTAAGCAACAATACAGCAACCGCCGTACCATTCTCAAAGAAAATACCATTTACAAAATACGATTTTGGCTGGGTATTACTCTGCATCGGCATGGCAATTGGTGCTGGTACAGTTCTGATGCCGGTACAAATTGGCTTAACCGGCATTTGGGTTTTTATTGTCGCCTTTATTATCGCTTACCCGGCAACGTATATTGTGCAGGACATTTATTTAAAAACATTATCCGAAAGTGAAACCTGCAATGACTACACCGATATTATAAGTCATTACCTTGGAAAAAACTGGGGTGTATTTCTCGGTGTGATTTACTTTTTGATGATTATTCATGGAATATTCATCTATTCATTATCCGTTGTTTTTGACAGTGCCTCATATATAAAAACCTTCGGGCTAACCGACACCGACCTTTCGCAATCAATCATCTATAAAGTGGCTATTTTTGCGGTACTGGTCGCCATTGCTTCCGGTGGAGAAAAGCTGCTGTTCAAAATCTCCGGCCCGATGGTGGTGGTAAAAGTCGGCATTATCATTATCTTCGGCTTTGCGATGGTCCCACACTGGAACTTCAGCAATATCAGCGCCTTTCCTGAAGCTTCGGTCTTCTTTCGTGACGTTCTGTTGACCATCCCATTCTGCTTCTTCTCTGCGGTGTTTATTCAGGTGCTCAACCCCATGAATATCGCCTACCGCAAACGGGTGGCTGATCGGGTACTGGCAACGCGCATGGCCATTCGTACCCACCGCATCAGCTACATTACGTTGATTGCAGTCATCCTGTTTTTCTCATTCTCATTTACCTTTTCGATTAGCCATGAAGAGGCGGTTTCAGCCTTCGAACAGAATATTTCTGCACTGGCTCTGGCGGCGCAGGTCATTCCTGGTCAGATTATTCATATCACCTCCACGATATTGAATATCTTTGCTGTCCTGACCGCATTCTTCGGTATTTACCTGGGCTTCCATGAAGCGATTAAAGGAATTATCCTTAACGTGCTTAGCCGCGTAATTGATGTTGATAAAATAAACCCACTAGTGCTTACATTGGGTATTTGCACGTTTATCGTTATTACGCTGGTTATTTGGGTTTCGTTCCGCGTCTCAGTGCTGGTATTCTTCCAGTTAGGCAGTCCGCTATATGGAATTGTGTCGTGTATTATTCCGTTTTTCTTGATCTATAAAGTGGCGCAACTGGAAAAACTGCGCGGGCTAAAAACCTGGCTAATCCTGATCTACGGGATTTTGCTGTGCCTGTCGCCACTGTTAAAACTGATTGAATAATCCGATGACAGCGCCGTCAATGTCTGGCGGCGCTTAACTCACGCTCTCAAGCTGGTAACTCCGAATTTTATTCAATACCGTGGTATGCGATACGCCCAGCGCCTTAGCAATATGCCGCGACGACACATTCTCTTCCACCATCTGCTCAATTAACTGACGCTCAGCACACTGGACCTGTTCTTTAAACGGACGTTGGGTGTGGCGCAATTCGCCTGCCGACAGATTCGCCATCCCCAGGTCCTCCCGGGTAATAACATCAGATTCGGCCATCAGCATCAGACGAATAATCGTGTTTTCCAGCTCACGTACGTTCCCCGGCCAGCTGTGCTGGTGCAAAGCGTCAAAACAGGCTTTATCCAGAATAATTCGCCGTTGGAACTCCTTCGCGTATTTCTGCACAAAGTGGCGGATCAGCAGACTGATATCCTGTGGGCGCTCGCGTAACGGTGGAATGGTGAGTGAAAGTACGTTGATGCGGTAATAGAGATCGGCGCGCAGCAGACGTTGCTCCACCATCTCTTCCAGATTCGCGTTAGTCGCCACAATAATACGCGCATTAACCGGAATGGTTTGCGCCCCGCCAACGCGACGGATCCCCCCATCCTGAAGGACACGCAACAATTTGGCCTGTAAGCTCAGCGACATTTCACCAAACTCATCCAGAAAAAGGGTGCCTTTATCAGCCATTTCAAACAACCCTTTTTTGCCTTTACAGTCCGCGCCACTGAAGGCCCCTTTCTCATAGCCAAAAAATTCACTTTCCATCAGCGATTCGGGAAGCGCTGAACAGTTAACCGGAATAAACGGATAAAAACGCCGTGACCCGGAATTATGGATGGCCCGGGCCAGCAGCTCCTTACCGGTTCCGGTTTCACCACGAACCAAAACGGTATATTTGCTATCCGCTATTCTGATCGCTTTTTCTATCAGCAGTTGCATACTCTGGCTGCTGCAAATAATGTCAGAAAAATAACGCGGACGTTCCGGTTCAGACATCGACAGTTCGCTTATCTCTTCACACAGATAAGCAACGTTAATAATATCAGCGCGTTGGCTTAAGCTGGATTGTACGCAGGAAATATCCTGCAACTGTCGACACCAGGATTTAATCAGAATGCGTCCAGGCGTAACTTTCATGGAGATGATATTGATATCACAGCAGGAAAATTCCTTCAGGACATCCTCAACCATCGACAGACGATCAATTGTTTTAATATCCCAGCGTATCGTGACCACATTTGCTCCTGGTAGTTAGCAACTGCGAAGTAGATATTTCTGTGACGAAAGCCAACCTGACTACATTCTAGACACTATGGAATAATGTTCTGCCAATGGACTCACATTGTGGGAGTAAAAACGAATTATAAAAAAACCGGAGCACAAGGCTCCGGTTATTAGGTCATAACCCACGTTTATTGCTGCGGATTTTCATCCTGGTCAACGGCAAAGCACGCTACCAGTTGGCCGCCGTAGTCTTTCAACTGTGGCTGTAGCTGGGTACAAGGACCAAAGCGACGACGGCAACGGGCATTGAACGCACAGCCCGGTGGCGGATTCAGCGGGCTTGGCAGCTCGCCGGTCAGCTTAATGCGCTCGCGGCGGTCATCCGGGTTCAGACGTGGTGTCGCAGAAAGCAGCGCCTGCGTATACGGATGGCGCGGATTATTGAAGATCTGATCCTTGGTGCCCTTTTCCACACAACGGCCCAGGTACATCACCATCACTTCATCCGCAATATGTTCCACTACCGACAGGTCGTGCGAGATAAAGACGTAGGACAGCCCCAGTTCCTGCTGCAGATCCATCATCAGGTTCAACACCTGCGCGCGCACGGATACATCCAGCGCGGAAACGGGTTCGTCGGCAATCACTACGTCCGGGTCAAGCATCAGGCCACGGGCAATCGCAATACGCTGACGCTGACCGCCGGAGAACATATGCGGATAGCGGTCGTAGTGCTCGGTTTTCAGCCCCACTTTCGCCATCATCGCCAGCGCTTTTTCACGGCGCTGCTCTTTGCTGAGCGTGGAGTTGATCAGCAACGGCTCTTCCAGAATCTGCCCCACTTTCTTACGCGGGTTCAGAGAACCGTACGGGTTCTGGAACACAATCTGGATTTTCTGCCGACGCAACTTCTGCGCCTGCGGGTCGTGCTTCAGCAGATCCTGTCCCTGGTAATACAGTTCACCGCCGGTCGGGACTTCAATCATCGTCAGCAGGCGTCCAAGAGTGGATTTCCCACAACCCGACTCACCGACTACCGCCAATGTTTTACCGCGCTCTAAGGTGAACGAAACACCGTCCAGCGCTTTCACCAGGCGTTCCGGAGCGAACATACCCTTCTTCACCGGATAGTGTTTTTTCAGATCAATGGCCTGCAACAGCGGCTGTGGCAAAGCGGCCTTTTGCGTACTCATAGCCCAGGCCTCCCGGCATCATCAAGTGGGTAGTGGCATTTCGACTGACGACCGCCTTCCAGCAGGTTCAGTTCAGGTTCTTCAGCCCGGCATTTTTCGGTTGCATAGGGGCAGCGAGGATTCAACAGACAACCGTTCGGGCGGTCATATTTCCCTGGCACCACACCCGGCAACGATGCCAGACGCGCTTTATCCTGAGCAAACTCTGGCAACGCACGCAGCAACGCCTGGGTATATGGATGACGCGGTGCGCGGAAAATGTCGTGCGCCGCTCCGGTTTCCACCACCTGACCGGCATACATCACGATAATTTTATGCGCAGCCTCCGCCACCAGCGCCAGGTCATGAGTGATCAGAACCAGCGCCATATTCTCTTTCTGTTGCAGTTCCAACAGCAGCTCAATGATCTGTGCCTGAATGGTCACATCCAGCGCTGTTGTCGGTTCGTCGGCAATGAGCAGCTTCGGACGACAGGCGATCGCCATCGCGATCATCACACGCTGGCTCATCCCACCGGACAGCTGGTGCGGATACACATCCAGACGCGAGGCCGGGTCAGGGATACCCACCAGGGTTAGCAGGTCAATTGCCCGCTGAACACGCGTTTTTTTATTTCCGCCCTGGTGCACCTTAATGGCTTCCATGATCTGGTAACCCACGGTATAGCACGGGTTAAGACTGGTCATCGGGTCCTGGAAGATCATTGCCACTTCCGCACCCACCAACTGACGACGCTCTTTCTCAGAGATACGCTTCAGATCGCGACCGTTAAACTCCAGATTTTCGGCCATCACGCGGCCGGGGTAGTCAATCAGCCCCATAATCGCCAGCGAACTGACCGATTTACCGGAGCCGGATTCGCCCACAATACCAACCACTTCGCCCTGGTTCACACTGTAACTAATACGGTCTACGGCGCGGAATTCGGAACCAACGTCACCGAAGTGCACCGATAATTTATCTACATTTAATAACGCCATCTCGAACCTCTTACTGCTTCAGTTTGGGATCGAGCGCGTCACGCAGACCGTCACCCATCAGGTTAAATGCCAGCACCGTCAGCAGGATCGCCAGACCCGGGAAGGTCACGACCCACCAGGCACTCTGCGCAAACTGCAACACATCGGAGAGCATGGTTCCCCATTCCGGTGTTGGTGGTTGCGCACCCATACCCAGGAAGCCAAGCGCGGCCATATCGAGAATAGCGTTAGAGAAACCGAGCGACGCCTGAACGATCAGCGGCGCAAGACAGTTAGGAAGAATATTAACGAACATCTGACGCATCGCACCTGCACCCGCTACGCGGGAAGCGGTAACGTAATCGCGGTTCACTTCCACCAGAACTGCGGCACGCGTCAGACGGACATAGTGCGGCAATGCCACGAACGTCAACGCCAGCGCGGCGTTACCAATAGAAGGACCAAATACGGCAACCAGCACCAGAGCCAGCAGCAGGCTCGGCAGCGCCAGCATAATATCGACCACACGCATGATGACGTTATCGACGATACCGCCAAAGTAACCGGCAACCAGACCGAGCACCACGCCCATCAACAGGGACAGTACGACCACCAGGCAGCCAACCAGCAGCGATAAACGCGCACCATACATCAGACGCGACAGCACATCGCGGCCGACATCGTCAGTACCGAACAGATGTGCCATGGTGCCGCCTTCCTGCCACGCAGGAGGAGCCAATAGCGTATCGCGGAACTGATCAGCTGGATTGTACGGTGCGAGAACGTTGGCAAAGACCGCAATCAGGATCATCACCACCACATACACCAGCCCGACAACCGCACCTTTGTTGCGTTTAAAATAGTGCCAGAACTCCTGCAACGGGGTCATCGGCACCGGTGCAGCAATAACTTTATTTTCAGTAACCTGTGACATGATGGCCCCTTACTTCTTATGCCGAATACGCGGGTTCACCACGCCGTACAGTAGGTCTACCAGCAGGTTGACGAGAATAATCATCGTCGCCACCAGTAATACCCCGCCCTGCACTACCGGATAATCACGGCGTTGCAGCGCATCAATCAGCCAGCGCCCCAGACCCGGCCACGAGAAGATGGTTTCGGTCAGGATCGCCCCCGCCAGCAGCGTACCGACCTGAAGGCCAATAACGGTCACAACAGGCAGCATGGCGTTACGCAGAGCATGAATGATGATGACGCGCATACGGGTCAACCCTTTGGCGCGCGCGGTACGAATGTAGTCTTCGCCCAGCACTTCCAACATCGATGAACGGGTCATACGCACAATCACCGCCAGGGGAATGGTGCCAAGCACCATCGCCGGCAGGATCATATGCGCCAGCGCATCAATGAAGTTGCCCTCTTCACCCCAGATGGCTGTGTCGATCAGCATAAATCCGGTCAGTGGATTGGAATCATCAAGGAACACCATGTCGCTCACGCGACCGGAAACCGGCGTCAGATTCCACTGCACAGAAACCAACATGATCAGCATCATGCCCCACCAGAAGATAGGCATTGAGTAGCCGGTCAGCGCCAGACCAACGGCGGTATGATCAAAAATAGAACCACGCTTAACGGCGGCCAGTACACCGACTGGGATACCGACTGCGGTGGCGAAAATCATGGCGCAGACACCGAGTTCCAGTGTCGCTTTAAAGCGAGGCACGAACTCTTCCCACACCGGTAAGCGGCTTTTCAGCGAGATACCGAGATCACCATGCATAACCCCCCAAATATAATGGAGGTACTGCTGCCACATCGGCTTATCCAGACCAAGTTCAGCCAGCAATTGAGCGTGACGCTCAGGGGAGATCCCACGTTCACCTGCCATGATCATGACCGGATCGCCGGGGATCATATGGACGAAGGCAAAGGTGAGAAGAGTGATACCGATAAACGTGGGGATGACGAGTCCCAAACGTCGGAGAATGAACTGCAACATAACCCGGATTCTCTCTAATGACGCGCAGCCTGGTGACAGTGCGTCTGTATTGCTCACAAATCTTATCCCACGCAAACTGCATCGCGGGTAAAGCATTACGCCGGAGGGCGCTGCGCTTATCCGGCTTACACAATACCGGGGCGCAGCGCTTCCTTAATTGCTTTTAATTATTCGACAGAAACGTTTTCGAAGTGGTGTTTGCCTAATGGATCAACCACATAGCCTTTGACTTCTTTACGCACTGGCTCGTACACGGTGGAGTGAGCAATGATCAGCGCAGGTGCCTGGTCATGCATCACAACCTGAGCCTGTTTGTAGAGCTCAATACGCTTGTTGTGGTCATCGGTTGCACGTGCCGGCTGAATCAGATCTTCAAACGGCTTGTAGCACCAGCGAGAGTAGTTGGAGCCATCTTTCGCCGCAGCACAGCTAAACAGCGTGGCGAAGAAGTTATCCGGATCCCCGTTATCACCGGTCCAGCCCATCATTACAGCCTGATGTTCACCAGACTTGGCACGCTTGAGGTACTCACCCCATTCGTAGGTAACAATCTTGGCCTGAACACCAATTTTCGCCCAGTCAGCCTGGATCATTTCAGCCATACGGCGCGCGTTCGGGTTATACGGACGCTGTACCGGCATTGCCCACAGTTCAACGGTAAAGCCTTTATCCTGACCGGCTTCTTTCAGCAGTGCTTTCGCTTTCTCAGGATCGTAGTTGTAATCTTTAACGTCGTCGTTATAGCCCCACATGGTCGGCGGGATCAGGTTCTTCGCGGCAACTCCAGCCCCCTGATAAACAGCCTTGATGATCGCTTCTTTGTTTACCGCATAGGTCAACGCCTGACGAACTTTCACGTCATCAAACGGTTTCTTCTCGGTGTTGAAAGAGAGATAACCGACGTTCAGACCAGCCTGCTCCATCAGATTGATATTTTTGTCCTGCTTCATGCGCGCAATGTCCGCCGGGTTCGGATACGGCATCACCTGGCATTCATTTTTCTGCAGTTTGGCATAACGCACGGAAGCGTCAGGCGTAATGGAGAAGACCAGACGGTCAATCTGCGGCTTGGTGCCCCAGAAGCCGTCGAACGCTTTATACAGAATACGAGAATCTTTCTGGTACTGTTGCAGCTGGAACGGACCGGTACCGATTGGGTTCAGGTCAACTTTCTCCGGCGAACCGGCCTTCAGCATGTTGTCCGCATATTCTTTAGAAAGAATAGAGGCGAAGTCCATGGCCAGGTCAGCCAGGAACGGTGCTTCCGGACGGGTCAGTACGAACTGGACAGTTTTATCGTCCACTTTTTTCACTTCGCTGATCAGGTCAGGCAGACCCATCCCTTCGAAGTATTCGTAGCTACCGCCAGAAACTTTATGGTACGGGTTCTGAGCATTTTTCTGACGATCGAAAGAGAACACCACGTCATCAGCGTTGAAATCACGCGTCGGCTTGAATTCTTTATTGTCCTGCCACTTCACGCCAGGGCGAAGGTGGAAGGTATAGGTTTTACCGTCTTCGCTGATTTCCCACTTCTCAGCAAGGCCGGGGATCACTTCGGTGGTACCGGTTTTGAATTCAACCAGGCGGTTATAGATCGGTACGGAGCTGGCATCATAGGTAGTACCAGAGGTGAAAAGCTGCGGGTTAAAGCCTTCAGGAGATCCTTCTGAACAATAAACCAGAGTTTTAGCCTGTACGCTTGCGGCGCAGGTCATGGCCACCAGGCTCAGACCAAGCTTCAGCATCCCTGACTTCTTCAAGGAAATACTCATTCTTCTGCTCCAAATGTGATGTTTGTTGTTTTACCCTTTGCAGTGGGTTTGCACCGCCTGGCCTTTTTTGTTTTTTACCCGGCCGGGTCGGCGTTAAGAGGATGGGGATTCCGTTCACATAAGCGACTGAGTTGCAGTGCGGATTCTCCATGAAATGCCCCTCATGCCCTACAATCTGTCAACAGAATGTGAAAACGTCAATACAGGTAACCGTGATTTACACCAACGGTGAGAATTGGCAAACAAAGATTAAAAAAAGTGCAGGCGGGTATTTTCAGCAGGGAAATTTGTGCTACGCGCACTATGCCAGAATAAATATCTTCATATTCAGAAACATTTGGTGATTAACATTTATGCAAATTATGAAAATTTTCTCAACACATGCTGCATATCTGAGCGATTAATACCATGAACGTTAAAACGCACAGCGGAAAATGCTGGGTTCAGCCATAAGTAACGCAAAAAAAGATTCAAGCAAATATAAAAAAAGGCAATGGAATATGTCACAGAATCGTTAACAGTCAGTGGGAAGTGGTGCACAATTTTTGCAGATAAAATGAAGGTCAAAATAGGGATGGGAAACCGCAAAATACATCCTGTCAGCGCTTGCCTGTAGGCCGGATAAGGTGCTTGCGATGCCAAAACGGTGTAATGTTTTGCCTGATGGCGCTGCGTTCGTAGGCCGGATAAGGCGTCTACGCCGCCATCCGGCGATGCCAAACGCTGCAATGTTTTGCCTGATGGCTCTGTGTTCGTAGGCCGGATAAGGCGTCTACGCCGCCATCCGGCGATGCCAAAACGCTGCAATGTTTTGCCTGATAGCACTGCGTTCGTAGGCCGGATAAGGCGTCTACGCCGCCATCCGGCGATGCCGACTCCCGCGCGCTTTAATTGCCTGATGGCGCTGCGCTTATCAGGCCTACAAATATTTTGGATTCCAGAAAGCAAAAAACCCTGCTCGTTGAGCAGGGTTTTAAATTTGGTCGGTGATAGAGGATTCGAACCTCCGACCCCTTCGTCCCGAACGAAGTGCGCTACCAGGCTGCGCCAATCACCGAATGCGGGGCGCATCTTACTGCTCAGCTGCGCGCCCGTCAATCCCTTAGTATCAAAATGCCATTCGATCGGTGAGAAAGTCAGCAGCCCATTACCGGGCTACAACCTTCTTATCGTCCGGGACATGACACCAGTTGTTATTCTCATTTATACCGCCGTTTGGCGAGGTATATCCAAGGCAACCGAGAATGGTGTCGTACAGTTCAACATGGCGACGCGGAACCTTCATATCAGCCTCCTGCTTAAGGTGGGCGAAGGCTTTCGCATGATCGGGGTCTTCCAGATACTTATCAGACATCCACACCAACATAGGAACGCGGAACTGCTCTGGTGGTGCCATTTTACGTGGCGTACCGTGCAGGTGCTCACGCTCGTTGATCGACTCACCGTGATCGGCAGCATAGAACACGATCGCTTTCTTATCGCGCAGCTGGTCAAACACTTTGGTGATAAAGTGGTCAACATAAGTTACCGAGTTATCAAATGAGTTAATCATCTGCGCTTTCGAACAACCGCTATCAACATTGACACACTCCGGCTTCCACTGGGCGTACTCACGGGTATAGCGCTGCGTGTAGTTAAAGTGTGAGCCTTTGGTATGCAGGATAATCAGGTGCTTACCATTATCGTCCGGTTTGATTGATTGCTGCATCTCAGAAATCAGCAGCATATCGTCAACCGTTTTGCCACGGTTACGCGGCTCAGCGCCAATCTGCTCACGATATGCGATGTTCTCCGCCATCGTGTTGCTGTAGAACCACATCTCACTTTGCATCGCGTAGAGATCGGTATTAAAACCTAGCTGGCTGAGTACGGAAAAGACGTTTTGTTCTTTCAGCGTACGCTGCGGGTTTTCCTCTGCTCCGCCTTCACGAACAAACATACAGCGTAGCGAAAGTTTGGTTGCCGTATCACACGAATATCCGCGGAAAGCGGCCAGGTTTTTTTCCTGAGCCAGCCTTGGCGTAGTATTTCTCTCGTAGCCAAAAATACCCATATGATCCCAACGGGTCGTTTCGCCGATAATAAACACGACGTAGGTATCATCAATATTCTTGGGGGCGACGTAGGTAAATTTCTTCGCCGGATTCATCAGCGACTTGTTATCTGAAGACTCATCAACCTGCGCCCAGGCATACAGACCCAGCGCGGACAACCAGTTTGAAGGCAAATATGAATTTGCCACTACGCCACCGTAGCTGGGCAAATCAATACCCGTTTCCCGTTCAACCGATTTCTGCTGTATTCCCAGTAACCGAATCGGCGCCCACACCATCAAGCCAGCCAACAGAACAACGGCCACGCTACGCCATCTCATACCTGGCGTACGTATCTGTTTTAACAGGGTATAGCGGCAGCGATTACTCCAGATAAGCAGCAGCGGTAAGATGCTGACCGAGACCAGCCACACAATAAAATGCCAGCCCACAACTTCCTTTGATAAATCAATATCGGTTGTCATGACCGAGGCAATAATGCCGTAGCCAATTACCACATTCAGGAAGGTCATGTAATAGCTGGCACCAGCGGAACACAGCACCACAAAGGTAGCCAGTACACGCCAGGCCCGCCGACCAAACAGAGACAGAAGACGAAGTAAAAAGAAGGTAACCAGCACGGTGCCGGCTAATTCAACAACCGCAGAGATTCCTTTCAGCGCGGTAAATTCCTGCACATAGCTGCCGATGCGGCGATAAAAAACTGCGCAGTTCATAAACAGACCGATATAGAGCGCAAGCAAGAAGCTAAGCTTTTGCTGCGTCATCGATTTAATGTATCTCATGCAAAAAAACCCTGGGAATCGGGATAAAAACACCCTGTGAAGTGGTCAATCGAACCAAACAGGGAAAAATGCGACAACAGCAGAGATGAAATGTCTACGGGCGCGGCTAAGTAGACCACAGGAGGGGAGAAAAGTGCTTATGGAGAATGCAAACGGCGCATATATTTTTGTAAATATATGCGCCGTGTATAAATCAGACAAAGAGTAAAATCAGGCGTGTGCCTCAGTAAATACACTACGCTGCGGCTGGCGAATGGTCGTGGACAGCGCCAACGAGATGATTAACAGCGCAAAGATAACGCAGAAGGTCACATAGAAACCGCCGAACAGCGAGGCGATAATTGACCCGCAGATGCTGCCAATCCCGAAGCCCAGGTAGATGACCCCATAGTTTTTCGCGAGGTTATTCAGGCCGAAGAACTCACTCACCAGTGACGGAAAAACCGTAATGGTGCCACCGAAGTTGAAGGCGACACAGGCAATGGCTGCGAAGAATGTCACTTCATTCAGCGGAGCAAAAAGCAGCGCCGCCATACCCACCAGCGAAACAACCTGACCAATGGTGATAACGCGAATACGGGAAATTTTGTCGGACAGAATACCCAGAACCAGACGACCTGACAGGTTCGCGATAGAAATAACAGTTACCGCATTCGCCGCTGTTGCCACATCCATTTTTGCCAGGCTTTGGGCGATATCTTTCGCGACACCAATCACGTAAAGCCCGCTCATGCATGCTGTCAGGAACATCACTGCCAACATCCAGTACTGTGGTTTACGCATGGATTGCGCCAGCGTGTAGTCGTTCTCTACCACGCCATTTACGGCTTTAACTTCCTGGTTTGGCGCATCTTTCATCAGCGTGGAGCCAAAGACAATCATCACCAGTACAATCGCGCCCCAAATCATAAAGGTCTTTTCCAGACCCACTGTGCTCAGCAGTTGGCTGTCGATAAATTTAAAGCCGAGGCTACCCAGGCCGTAAGAACCGATCGCAAAGGCGGAAATCAGCCCTTTACGCTCAGGGAACCATTTCACGCAGTTGGACAGGGTTAACAGGTATCCTGCACCGTCAGCCAGGCCAACCAGTACACCGGCACTCAGCCACAGCATAATCAAGCTGTCAGAATGCGCGGTTAAGAAGAAGCCCACACCCAGTAAGATACCGGATGCCATGGTGACGCGTTTCACGCCGAAACGTTCCTGAAGCTTCCCGGCGACGGAAGAAGAGATCGCCAGACCCAGACTCAGCAAACCAAAGGAAAATGCGACCTGACTAACCGGTTCATCGAGCTTTGAAGAGAGTGCGCCATTGAACAGGCTCCAGGTATAAACAGAACCTAATGCAAATTGGGTAATGATGGTGCCGATCAGTGTCAGCCACCGGGTACGCTGATAATCAGAAGTTTTCATGGCAGTCTTCCTGCATAAACAAAATGGGAAATTCTCTGCCGACAACCATACCGAAGTGCTTTTATGACCTGGGGAAAACGGCATGAAATGCCATCAGGACGGAATGAAATGCCTGGATTGCGGAATGAATGACGAGACAAAAAGTCGGGTTACTGAATTTTATTGCCGGAGTTAGTGCACGCTATCGCTGGAATGCGTGTGATTATTGATCCCAATATGTAACACAGATGTTTTAACCAGGCTTTTTTTCGTTAAAATTTGGCACTCACTCCCATGGTGTACAGATAATCGCTGTTATTCGTACTGTTTTCTGCCTGAGAAAGTGCCGCATAGGCAGCCATATGCTGATTCAGCAGCATATCTGCACCGACAGTGACATCGACCCAGTTACCCTCCTGACTCGCCGCCGCCATACGATTGAGGCCCGATTGCGCCTTCCAGATATTCTCACCAAATTGCTGGTTATAACTGATTTGCGCCCATGGCCGCACATCACCAAACTGCGAGTCGACCCGCCAGCCCAAGGTACTGACGCTGGCATGCCACATCGGATCGGTCAGCGTTAACGAAGTCACACTGTCGCCAAATTCGTTGTAGGTAGATGTGGTTGAACCATCATAATGCAGGGCTGCGACGGGCCCCGTCGTCACCTTACGGGAAAGGGGAAAATTCCAGCCCACACTCATACCGCTGGTCGCATCCAGAGCCGCTTGGTCCGCAAGATTCACCACCGGCCCCGCCACGTTCTGGGTGGAGCGAATACGCTCTTCCAGGATGTCGTTATAACGTGGTTGGTGATCGCTGTCCCATGTATAACGTTCCGACGTATGACCGGACAGCGCATCAACGATATATTCTTGTTGCCAGCCATATGCCGTATTGGCAAACAGCGCACAGACGATGACGTTCGCCAGGATTAACCTCTGACGACCACTACTGTTTCTTATAATCATCAACGCGACTCCAGAAAAGAGCCGAATTCGGCGATATTATTGTCATTGTTTAAAGGATATCGGGCACATGAGGCCCTGTATTAAATATTGTCTTTTTAGCGGGCGCGTCAAGGCGGGCCGAATGAAATTTTTACGCCAGTAAAAACAGCGAGGAAGAGTATGCAGCGTTGCGGTTGGGTCAGTCAGGATCCACTATACATTGCCTATCATGACAAGGAATGGGGCGTCCCGGAAACCGATGGTAAAAAGCTGTTCGAAATGATCTGCCTTGAAGGCCAGCAGGCTGGGCTGTCGTGGATAACGGTGCTAAAGAAACGGGAAAACTATCGCCAGGCATTCCACCACTTCGATCCTGCAACCGTTGCGGCGATGACCGAAGAGGATGTAGAAAGGCTGGTACTGGATGCCGGTATTATTCGCCATCGAGGAAAGATTCAGGCCATTATCGGCAACGCCCGCGCCTGGCTGGCAATGGAGCAAAACGGTGAGCCGTTTAGCGAGTTCGTCTGGTCATTCGTCGATAACCAACCGCAGTTAACCCGTGCAGCCAGTCTGAGCGATATCCCTACTTCAACGCCCGCCTCTGACGCACTTTCTAAAGCGTTAAAAAAACGGGGATTTAAGTTTGTTGGCACCACCATCTGTTACTCCTTTATGCAGGCATGCGGTCTGGTCAACGACCATGTCATCGGCTGCATGTGCTACCCAGGAGAACAACATGATTCGTGAATCCAATGCTGACGATCTGGCACCCATTCTGGCACTGTGGATGGAAAGCACCATTTTTGCCCATCCTTTTATCGAAGAACGCTACTGGCGCGAGAGTGAGCCTATCGTACGTGATGTCTACCTGCCCGCTGCGCAAACCTGGGTGTGGGAAGAAAACGGTGTGCTCAAAGGTTTTGCCAGCGTGATGGAAGAGCGCTTTTTAGGCGCGCTGTTTGTAGAACCTTCCGCCATCAGAAGCGGCATCGGCAAAGCGCTGGTGCAACATGTGCAGCAGCGCTTTTCGTGGCTCAGCCTGGAGGTCTACCAGAAGAATCAATCAGCGGTAAACTTCTACCACGCACTGGGATTTCGCATTGAAGACAGCGCATGGCAGGAAGAGACTCACCATCCAACCTGGATTATGGGCTGGCAGGTGGATCAAACGCGGTAAGTGTCAGCGTAGGCCCATTGTACTTCTCCAGCCACGCCAGCGCGGTATTGCCCGCACAGCCGTTCCCCAGCTTCGAGCTGGGGAGATCTTTGGTCAGCACGTTAACAGCGCCATTTTTACAAATACCGTCGGCGGTAGGGTCCAAATCAGGCCAGGCCCCCTCGTGAATACAGATGACGCCGGGTTTGATCCCTGTCGTCACAACAGCACCCGCCAGGATATGCCCACGGTGGTTCCACACCCTGACCGTATCGCCATCTGCAATCCCCCGCGCTTGCGCATCCTGCGGATGAATCGTCACTGGCTCCCGATCCGCCACCGCATACTGTTCGCGTAACGCACTGTAGTTGAGCTGGCTGTGCAAACGGTGAGCCGGATGGGCGGAGAGCACCTGCAGCTGGTCGGGTTCGGCGTTGCCGAACCACTCATCAGGCTCCAGCCACATCGGGTGTCCTGCACAATCTGCATAGCCGTAACCTGCAATTTTTGCAGAATAGATTTCAATTTTTCCACTGTCCGTTTTCAGCGGATGCGCCTGTGGATCGCGGCGAAAATCAGCAAAACGGATGAACTGCGTATTTGCGGCGTTTTCCGGCATTTCGATCAGTGCATTCTTTTGCCAGAACTCAGCGAAGGGCGGCAGTGTAACCTGCTGGCTGGCACCACGCTGCGCAGCAATGTCGTAAAAAGTTTCCAGCCACGCCAGTTCGCTTTTCCCCTCAGTGAATCGGGTATAACCGCCCTGTTCCCAGCGCTCACTCAGCTCGGCAAAAACATCAAAATCGTTGCGCGCTTCAGCCTGTGGCGGTACGACCTGCTTCATCGGCACCAGATGCTGGTTGCTGTAGTCTCCGGTCATGGTCAAATCGTTACGTTCAAAAGAGGTTGTCGCGGGTAACACGATATCGGCATGCTTCGCCGCAGCGGTCCAGAAACACTCCGAGATAACCACCAGTTCCGGCTTTTGCCAGGCGCGGATCAGACGATTGGTGTCCTGGTGATGCGTGAAGTTTGCACCCCCGGCCCACCAGAGCATGCGGAAGTCCGGGAAATGCCGATCCATACCGTTGTGCTGATAGAAACCGCCGGGATTTTCCAGCGCCTCGACGATACGCGCCACCGGGATTTTATCCACCGCGTCGGTGCCGCCTTTGAGGCTCCCTTGCATCGAAGCCAGTACCGCTGCACGACGCGTCGGGTTTCCTCCGTTGGCAAAATGATACGACAGTCCAAAGCCACCGCCGGGCGTGCCAATTTGACCGAGCATGGCGGCCAGGGTGACGATCATCCAGTGTTTCTGCTCGCCATACTGCTGGCGTTGCATGCCCCATCCCGCCATCAGCATGGTGGTATTTTGGTGAAATATTGCCGCAAGTTCGCGTATTTTCGCTGCCGGAATACCACAAATTTCAGCAGCCCACTCTGCCGTTTTCGCTATCCCATCGGATTTACCCAGCAGGTAGTCGGCGAACGAATCATATCCGGTTGTACAACGGGCGAGAAAATCCTCGTCATGCCAGTCGTTTTCCACCAGCGTATACGCGATACCCAGCATCAACGCTACGTCGGTCCCCATATGCGGGGCAATCCATTCCATCTTGTCGCCAAAGAACGCCACACTTTCCGATCGCATTGGATCGATGCAGATCAATCGCTTACCGCTATCGCGCAGCGCTTCAAAGTAAGCAATACCCTGTTCGTCAGAAGCATTCCAGGCAATTTTAAGCGTATTCAGTGGGTTAGCACTCCACAGCACCACCACATCGCTATGCTCCAGCACCATCGGCCAACTGGTCTGCTGCTGGTAAACTTCGTTGCCACCTACCACATACGGCATGATGGCCTGTGCCGCCCCCGTAGAATAATCCCCCAGGTGCCCGGTATAACCCCCCGCCAGCGCCATATAGCGCTGCAGCAGGGTCGCCGCTTTGTGTAATACACCGTTCGACCGCCAGCCGTACGAGCCGGCAAAAATCGAGGCTGGACCGTAACTGTCACGGATGCGTTTATGCTGCGCATCGATAAGATTCAGTGCATCGTCCCAGCTAACACGAACAAACTCATCCTGCCCGCGCACGCCTTGCGGATTATCCGGCGAGGCAAGGAATCCTTTACGCACCATGGGAAAACGTACCCGCGTTTTACTGTGTACCTGATCGCGAACCACGGTTTGCAGCGAGTTGGGATGAGAGGTGGGTAATGCCCCCCGGGATGAAAAAACAGTCTCGCCATCGGTTTCGACAAGAATGGGCCCCCAGTGTGCGGCAGTTAACACCGGGTAATGTGCAGGTGAATTAGCCAAGATGGCGCTCCTGAATACGATGTGACGGCTTATTGTTATGCCGTTCAATGTTACTTACAAATTTCAGAGTCTTCCCTGGAATTTTCTTCATGTTCAGACGTCATAATCAACCGCCACGGTCGCTGTGGTAAAGAAGAAAAAAGTCATTAAGGAATTAAGATGAAGAAACGTGTATTTGTTATTGCTGCCATCGTGAGCGGCGCCCTGGCGGTATCTGGCTGCACAACAAACCCTTACACCGGCGAGCGAGAAGCAGGGAAATCCGGCATCGGCGCGGGTATCGGTTCACTGGTTGGTGCGGGTATTGGCGCACTCTCGTCTTCGAAGAAAGATCGCGGCAAAGGCGCGCTGATTGGTGCAGCGGCAGGTGCGGCTGTAGGTGGCGGTATCGGTTATTACATGGATGTGCAGGAAGCAAAACTGCGTGAGAAAATGCAGGGAACAGGCGTGAGCGTGACGCGTAGCGGCGATAACATCATTCTGAACATGCCAAACAATGTCACCTTCGACAGCAGCAGCGCCAACCTGAAACCAGCGGGCGCAAACACGCTGACCGGCGTGGCAATGGTACTGAAAGAGTACAATAAAACAGCCGTCAACGTGTTGGGCTTCACCGACAGCACTGGCAGCCACGATTTGAACATGCGTCTGTCACAGCAGCGTGCCGACTCCGTCGCCAGCGCGTTGATTACCCAGGGCGTGGCAGCGAACCGCATTCGCACTCAGGGTATGGGCCCGGCGAACCCCATCGCCAGCAACAGCACGGCTGAGGGTAAAGCGCAGAACCGTCGCGTAGAGATTACGTTGAGTCCTGTGCAGTAATCGTTGAGCCGGGTGGCGGCTTCGCCTTACCCGGCCTACGTTCGACATATAGGCCCGGTAAGCACAGCGCCACCGGGCAAATTACTTGCTTCGTCAGATTTTCCCGCTAAGGTATTCTCACTAAATCCAGGGAAATCAGCGATGAGCAAATCAACACGGGCAACCATCAGCGATGTGGCAAAGGCCGCAAAAACCGGCAAGACCAGCATTTCACGCTACCTCAATGGTGAAAAGCATCTGCTATCCGACGCGCTGTTAGCCCGCATTGAAAAAGCCATTGCCGAACTCGACTACCGTCCCAGCCTGATGGCCAGAGGCCTGAAGCATGGGCGTACTCGCCTGATTGGCCTGATTATCGCTGATATAACCAACCCCTACTCCGTCAACGTGTTAAGCGGTATTGAAGCCGCCTGCCGTGACAAAGGTTTTACCCCGCTGGTCTGTAACACGAACAACGAAGTGGATCAGGAGCTGCATTATCTCGATCTGCTGCGCAGCTACCAGGTCGAAGGGATCGTGGTGAACGCCGTCGGGATGCGTGAAGAAGGACTGAACCGTCTGCAACAGTCTGCGCTGCCAATGGTACTGATTGACCGTAAGATCCCGGATTTCGCCTGCGATATGGTCGGGCTGGATAACACCCAGGCAGCGACCGTCGCTACCGAACACCTGCTTGAACAAGGTTTTGAAGCCATTCTGTTCCTTAGCGAGCCGCTGGGGATGGTGAATACTCGCCGCGAGCGCCTGAGCGCCTTTCGCGCCACGCTCGCACAATACCCTGGTGTCATCGCACAAAATGCGGAAGTCCCGCTAACGGACAATACGCAACTCGATGACACACTGCGCCAGTTTCACCAGCAGCATCGAGGGATGCGCAAAGCCGTTATCTCTGCCAATGGCGCCCTGACGTTGCAGGTTGCCCGTGCGTTAAAGCGTATTGGCCTCAACTGGGGCAGCGACATCGGTTTGCTCGGGTTTGACGAGCTGGAATGGGCCGAGCTGGCTGGCGTCGGCATCACTACGCTAAAACAGCCCACCTGGCAGATTGGCTACACCGCCGTCGAGCAGGTAGTACGCCGGATCGATGGCGACTCAGACGCAATCCAGGAACAGGTTTTTTCCGGCGAACTGATCGTTCGTGGCTCCACCGCCCGCTAAATTTCCTTCGTGATGGTGATCATAAATTCAACATCACAGGCTTTTCTTTGGAACCGGTTCCATCTAGCGTTATAGCAAGAACGCTAGTTTTGGAGTTTCCATGAAAAGAAAAATTATGGTGGTCACTGCCGCTTACGGCTACGACCAGGTACGCGCCGCAGGTGGGCAAACGGCCCTGCTGCCCATCATTGCCGAAGCCGGTGCTGACGGGGTTGAAATCCGCCGCGAGATGCTGACCGACGCCGAGCTAAAAACACTGCCAACAATGGCCTCTGCGATTGAGATTTTCGGCCTGCTGGCATGCTACTCCGCCCCCGAACCGCTGTTCACCGAAGACGGAAATCTTAATCCTCGCCTTCCGGAATTACTCCAGGAAGCGCAAGCCCTGCAAGCACTGTGGTTAAAAGTTTCCCTCGGCCATTTTGCCCATGACGGACAGTTCGACGTGTTGCGCGAATGGCTGGACAACAGCGGGATGGAGCTGGTTGTCGAAAACGATCAGACATCCTGTGGACGCCTGCAACCGATGAAGCGCTTTAACGATGCCTGTCAGGCATTCAATCTGCCCATTTCTCTGACCTTCGATATGGGTAACTGGTTGTGGGTAGGTGATTCTCCGGAAGAGGCTGCACAGCAGTTGGCCTCAAGCGTTGGATATATCCATGTGAAAGCCGCCACACCACATCGTGACAGTTACCGTGCCGTGCCGCCGGATCACACGGAACCACGCTGGCTGTCGCTGCTGGACACGTTGCCCGCAGATGTTCCGCGCGGCATTGAATTCCCCCTGGAAGGGCAAGACTTGACGGCGGTTACCCGTCATTACGTCGCTCTGTTACGCAAGGAGTAACACATGAAAAATTCACTGGACGTTGTCACCATTGGTGAAGCGATGGCGATGTTTGTCGCCACGCAAACCGGTGATTTGGCGGACGTGGAGCAGTTTATTAAACGCGTTGCAGGCGCTGAACTTAACGTGGCGACCGGCCTTGCTCGTCTGGGTCTGAACGTAGGCTGGGTCAGCCGCGTGGGTAACGACAGTTTTGGCCGTTTTATTATTAAGTCGCTGGAGAAAGAAGGGATTGATGCGCAGGGAGTCACTCTGGACGGGCGCTACGCTACCGGCTTTCAGCTTAAATCTAAAGTCGAAAATGGAACCGATCCCATTGTGGAATATTTCCGCAAAGGCTCTGCAGCCAGCCATCTCAGCGTTGAGGATTATCACGATGGGTATTTCTCCAGCGCACGCCACCTGCACCTGAGCGGCGTTGCGGCTGCGCTGTCTGCCAGTTCATATGAACTACTGGCGCACACCGCCCGCACCATGAAGGCCCAGGGGAAGACCATCTCGTTCGACCCGAATTTGCGCCCGGTACTGTGGAAAAGCGAAGGCGAGATGGTGGAAAAACTCAACCGACTGGCATTCCAGGCTGACTGGGTACTGCCGGGGTTAAAAGAGGGCATGATTTTAACCGGACAACAGACACCAGAAGCCATTGCAGACTTTTATCTGCGTCATGGCGTGAAGGCCGTCATCGTGAAGACCGGGGCTGATGGGGCCTGGTACAAAGCAGCTAGCGGCGAGCAAGGCAGCGTCGCGCCGGTGAAAGTCGACAACGTGGTCGATACCGTCGGCGCGGGTGATGGCTTTGCCGTCGGCGTGATCAGCGCGCTGCTGGAAGGCCGAACGCTGCATCAGGCAGTGACCCGGGGCAATAAAATTGGCGCTCTGGCCATTCAGGTTCAGGGCGACAGCGAAGGATTACCCACACGTGAACAATTAGGGGAATAAATTCCCGGCCAACTCTGTACCCTACAGACAGAGGCGGCGTATCAGCATAACCAGAGGGCAGTCTATGAATAGCTCAACCAACGCAGCAAAACGCTGGTGGTACATCATGCCAATCGTGTTTATCACGTACAGCCTGGCGTACCTTGACCGTGCGAACTTTAGCTTCGCTTCCGCCGCCGGTATCAACGAGGACCTCGGCATTACCAAAGGGATCTCTTCCCTGCTGGGCGCGCTGTTTTTTCTCGGCTATTTCTTCTTCCAGATCCCAGGCGCAATTTACGCCGAACGCCGCAGCGTACGTAAACTGATTTTTGTCTGTCTGATTCTGTGGGGCGCCTGCGCGTCACTGACCGGGATGGTCAGCAACATTCCGATGCTGGCCGCCATTCGCTTCATTCTTGGCGTCGTTGAAGCCGCGGTAATGCCGGCCATGCTGATTTATATCAGCAACTGGTTTACGAAGTCCGAGCGTTCGCGTGCCAATACCTTCCTGATCCTCGGTAACCCTGTCACCGTCCTGTGGATGTCCGTCGTGTCCGGATACCTGATTCAGGCGCTGGGCTGGCGTGAAATGTTCATCATTGAAGGTTTTCCGGCCATCATCTGGGCGTTCTGCTGGTGGGTACTGGTAAAAGATAAACCGTCGCAGGTGGGCTGGTTGTCAGAATCCGAAAAAGCCGCGCTGCAGGCCCAGTTAGAAAAAGAACAGCAGGGTATCAAAGCCGTGCGTAACTACGGCGAAGCGTTCCGTTCACGTAACGTTATTCTGCTGTGCATGCAGTACTTTGCCTGGAGTATTGGCGTCTACGGTTTTGTTCTGTGGTTGCCGTCAATTATCCGCAGCGGCGGTGCCAACCTGGGTATGGTAGAGGTCGGTTGGCTTTCGTCCGTTCCGTATCTGGCCGCAACGGCGGCGATGATCCTGGTTTCATGGGCTTCCGATAAACTGCAAAACCGTAAGCTGTTTGTCTGGCCACTGCTGCTGATTGCCGCTTTCGCCTTTATTGGCTCCTGGGCCGTTGGCGCAGACCACTTCTGGATTTCTTACACACTGCTGGTTATCGCCGGCGCGGCGATGTACGCCCCGTATGGTCCCTTCTTCGCCATCATTCCTGAGATGTTGCCGCGCAACGTCGCTGGGGGAGCCATGGCGTTGATCAACAGCATGGGCGCATTAGGCTCCTTCTTTGGTTCCTGGTTTGTCGGCTACCTCAATGGCACCACCGGCAGCCCGTCCGCCTCATACATTTTTATGGGGGTAGCGCTTTTTGTCTCAGTGTGGCTAACTCTTATTGTTAAGCCTGCTAATAATCAACAGCTACCTATTGGCGCACGCCACGCTTAAATTTTAACTTACGGAGATTCGCATGAAGCCGTCCATTATTCTCTATAAAGCGTTACCTGACGATTTACTGCATCGCCTGGAAGAGCATTTTACTGTCACTCAGGTGCCTAACCTGCGTGCGGAAACCGTAGCACAGCACGCCGCAGCCTTTGCCAGCGCGGAAGGCCTGCTGGGCTCCAGTGAAGCCGTCAATACCGCCCTGCTGGAGAAAATGCCCAAACTGCGTGCGACCTCGACCATTTCCGTAGGTTATGACAATTTCGATGTTGAAGCCTTAAACGCACGTAAGGTGCTGCTGATGCACACGCCAACGGTGCTGACAGAAACCGTGGCGGACACGGTAATGGCGCTGGTGTTAAGTACGGCGCGACGCGTGGTGGAAGTCGCTGAACGCGTGAAGGCAGGCGAATGGACAAAAAGCATCGGAGCCGACTGGTTTGGTACCGATGTTCACCATAAGACGTTGGGTATTGTCGGCATGGGACGTATTGGGCTGGCGCTGGCACAACGCGCGCATTTCGGCTTTAGCATGCCGATTCTCTACAACGCGCGCCGCCACCATCAGGAAGCGGAAGAACGTTTCAACGCGCGCTACTGCGACCTGGATACGCTGCTGCAAGAATCGGACTTTGTTTGCCTGATTCTGCCGTTAACGGACGAAACCCACCATCTGTTCAGTACCGAACAGTTTGCCAAAATGAAGTCTTCTGCCATTTTCATTAACGCCGGGCGTGGCCCGGTGGTGGATGAGAACGCACTGATCGCCGCTCTGCAAAGCGGGGAGATTCATGCCGCTGGGCTGGATGTGTTTGAACAAGAGCCGTTGCCGTCAGACTCACCGCTGCTGTCACTGCCGAATGTGGTGGCGGTGCCGCATATTGGTTCAGCCACGCATGAAACGCGCTATAACATGGCGGCTTGTGCTGTGGATAACTTAATTGACGCACTGCAGGGAAAAGTTGAGAAGAACTGCGTAAATCCGCAAGTGGCCAAATAACACAAAAGGCCGGGTAGCATTGGTGCTCACCCGGCCTTTAATGTGTCTTACCGTACGACGATTACTGCGCGGCACTCACCGCAGCAGTCCATGCCTGATTAAATGCCTGATGCTGCGCCGCCAGCGGGCCAATCAGCGTATTGTACTGACTGGCCTGTTGTGAGGTTGGGAACTGGATGCCGTTCGCAACAAAGCTCACCTGCGTATCCTGCTGCGCGATAAAATCGCCTACCTGCACCAACTGCTGCGTGAAAACTTGCGCGGCTGGGATCAGCGGCTGTAACGCCTCTGCCGGTGCGGTCACGACTTTGCTGTAAACCTGATCAAAGACAGGTTTCAGATCATCACCCTGCTTCAGCGCGCCATGGGCAGCATCTGCCTGTAGCTTCGCATTCTGCAACTGTTGTCCTAACACGCCCAGCGCGCCATTTGCCTGACGCAGCGGTTCACGCTGAGTCATGTAATCCTGAGGAACACGGATTGCGTTTACGCTATCAACAACCGGGCGCAGACCGGAGTCCATTGCCTGATTAACCTGCTGTGAATAGCCATAAAGAATCGCGTAATCGGACACAAACGGGCCAAACTGTTTTTTCTGATCGGCAGTAAGCGTCGGTAAACGCTCTCCGCTACGCATTGCAGTATTCTGCAGAAAATCGATAAACGCTTTGCGTTGATCGCCTTCTTTATCAAAACACCCACTCAGGCCAACTACCATTAAGAGCGCCAAAACAGGCGCAAACCAGCGAGAGCAGGACTTACCTGTCGCCATTTTAATACTCCTTTCACCCAAAAATGCGCACAACGACACCCGCGTGCCTGACGTTGACAAGGATAGTCCAGGTCAGCCCCGCAAGATACCCTTTCCGCGTAATCTTGTCGGGGAAAATAACGGTTTCCACCACCCGGTGTTTTGCTCAACAATGCTCCATTCACATAACGGCGGTCTATTTTAGTCATCTTTACAATTGGAAGGGTTCGATCGGAGATCCCGACCTTTATCAGTTCGTTAGCCAACTAAAGGTTGTCACCCGCGATTCGCTGAAACGAATCCACAACGCATACCTTAAATTCGCCTTCATTTTTTCCGACTACGCTTAATGAGCTTCGATGAAATTCACGATCCCGCTGTGTGATTTATAGGAGTTCTCAATGGAATACAAAGATCCTATGTTTGAACTGCTAAGCAGTCTGGAGCAGATTGTTTTTAAAGATGTATCGCAGACAGTTACTCAGACGCAAAAAACCAACCCTTTCGCTGAATTTGAACAACTACGACGAGGGACAGGTTTAAAAACAGATGATTTCGCCCGGGTGATGGGCGTAACGGTCGCGATGGTTCATGAATGGGAGTCTAAACGCGTGAAGCCATCCAGTACCGAATTGAAGTTGATGCGTCTGATTCAGGCAGACCCTCGATTAAGTAAACAGTTGATGGATTGAGCTATTTTTTAATTTTTCTGAAGAACGGTCCGGTAAAAGGGCCGTTCCCTTACGGAGGGTATCCACAAATAAGAAAATAGTAGTTGCATCCACAGGCGTAAAATGAGTTAATGCGCTCTACGGTTTGACGTACAGACCATTAAAGCAGTTTAGTAAGGCAAGTCCCTTCAAGAGTTATCATTGATACCCCTCGTAGTGAGCATTTCCTTTACTGTTAAAAAATCTGTAGAGCACGCCATATCGCCGAAAGGCACACTTATTTTTTAAAAGGTAATACACTATGTCCGGTAAAATGACTGGTATCGTAAAATGGTTCAACGCTGATAAAGGTTTCGGCTTCATCACTCCTGACGATGGCTCTAAAGACGTGTTCGTACACTTCTCTGCTATCCAGAACGATGGCTACAAATCTCTGGACGAAGGTCAGAAAGTTTCCTTCACCATCGAAAGCGGCGCTAAAGGCCCGGCAGCTGGCAACGTAACCAGCCTGTAAGCTTAAAAAGCTCAGAATTCAAGATCCCTGCCAAACGGCGGGGATTTTTTTTATTTGTTCTCCACGCCCCCTCTCCCGAACACGTCTTTGCATTACTTTACCCATCACACCTTTGACCTTTCCCTAAGGGCAAGCTTTATAGTGAGCGAGTTTATATTCCACAATTTTCACAAGGAATTGAAGCTATGTCGAAATCCTCACTGCTGTTATTTTTAGGTTTGCTCACAACCGGTACCGCCTTCGCGGCAACACCGGAAGCCAATTTCCTGGCTGAACACGGACTCAGCGGGAAATCCGTCGAGCAAATAGTCGAGACCATTGACCAATCCCCCCAGAGTCGCCCGCTGCCGTACTCAGCCTCTGTCACCAGTACCGCGCTGAAGCTGTCTTCGGGCGACCAGGTGTATACGATGCCGCTCGGCGATAAGTTCTATCTGTCGTTTGCCCCCTATGAGTGGCAAACGCACCCTTGTTTCAACCACAGCCTTTCCGGTTGTCAGGGAGAAATGCCTGGGAAAAAATTCAACGTCAAAGTGACGGATAGCAAAGGGGATGTGGTTGTACAAAAAGAGATGAAAAGTGGCCGAAATGGTTTCGTCGGGATTTGGTTACCGCGCAATATGACAGGTACCATCGCGGTAAGCTACAACGGTAAATCAGCCGAGTATCCCATTAAAACGATGGAAGATAGCCAGACCTGCCTGACAAAATTACAACTGCGCTAACAGCATAAAAAAATGCCGGATAGCGCAATGCTTATCCGGCCTACTGGTGTCTTTCTTGTAGGCCGGATAAGGCACAGCCACCATCCGGCATTTTCTAAATCAGCTCAGAACCGTTACTGCAGCAGCGAAATATCCGCCACGCGCAGGAACAGTTCGCGCAGTTTTTCGAGCATAGAAAGACGGTTAATACGCAGGTCTTTATCCTCTACGTTCACCATCACTTTCTCGAAGAACGCATCGACCGGCGCGCGCAGCTCAGCTAATTCAACCAGCGCTTCCTGATAGTTCCCCGCAGCGAAGACAGGCTCCAGCTTATCGCGCAACACCACAACCTGCATCGCCAGCGCAATTTCTTCTGGCTCTTTCAGCGTTGCTGCATTGACACGCTCATTCAGCGTTTCTTCGGACTTCGCCAGAATATTCGATACACGCTTGTTCGCGGCAGCCAGTGCAGAAGCGGCTTCCAGCGTACGGAAGTGCGAGACCGCCTTCATACGCGCATCGAAATCAGCCGGACGAGTCGGACGACGCGCCAGCACGGCCTGAATGGTATCTACGGTATAGCCTTCGTCCTGATACCAGGCGCGGAAACGACCCAGCATGAAGTCGATAACGTCATCCACCACGTTGGCGTTGGTCAGCTTGTCGCCATACAGACGTACCGCTTCTTCCGTCAGCGTTTGCAGATCCAGATTCAGGTTCTTCTCAACGATGATACGCAGCACGCCCAGCGCGGCACGACGCAGTGCAAACGGGTCCTTGTCGCCTTTCGGATGCTGACCGATACCGAAAATACCCGCCAGGGTGTCCATCTTATCGGCAATCGCCACCGCACAGGCAACCGGGTTAGACGGCAGGTCATCACCGGCGAAGCGCGGCTGATACTGCTCGTTCAACGCGACGGCCACATCTTCCGCTTCGCCATCATGACGTGCGTAGTGCATGCCCATTACGCCCTGGGTGTCAGTGAACTCGAAGACCATGTTGGTCATCAGGTCGCACTTGGACAGCAGGCCAGCACGCGTTGCGTGGTTTACATCAGCGCCAATCTGTTCGGCAATCCAGCCCGCCAGCGCCTGAATACGGTCAGTCTTGTCACGCAGCGTACCCAGCTGTTGTTGGAACAGCACGGTTTGCAGACGCGGCAGATTGTCTTCCAGACGTTTTTTACGGTCAGTATTGAAGAAGAACTCGGCATCTGCCAGGCGCGGACGAACCACCTTCTCGTTACCGGAGATAATCTGGCTCGGGTCTTTCGATTCGATGTTAGCAACGAAGATAAAGTTCGGCAGCAGTTTGCCGTCGTTCGCATAAACCGGGAAGTACTTCTGGTCACCTTTCATGGTGTGTACCAGCGCTTCAGACGGAACTGCGAGGAATTTCTCTTCGAACTTCGCAGTCAGCACTACCGGCCATTCCACCAGCGAGGTGACTTCTTCCAGCAGGCTTTCGCTCAGGTCAGCGTTACCGCCAATCTTACGCGCTGCTTCTTCAGCATCGGCTTTGATTTTCGCTTTACGCTCAGCGTAATCCGCGATCACTTTGCCACGCTCACGCAGGATTTCTGGATACTGATCGGCAGAATCGATGGTGAATTCCGGCTCGCCCATAAAACGATGACCGCGGATCACGCGATCGGACTGAATCCCCAGAATCGTTGCCGGAATCACTTTGTCGCCCAGCAGCAGGGTCACAGTGTGAACCGGACGCACGAAGTGGACGTCAGACGCCCCCCAGCGCATCAGTTTCGGGATCGGCAGCTTCGCCAGCGAAGTCGCAATCATGTTCGGCAGCAGCGCTTCAGCGCTTTCGCCTTTCACGTGCGCACGGTACAGCAGCCACTCACCTTTATCAGTGGTCAGACGCTCAGCCTGATCAACGGTGATACCGCAACCACGCGCCCAACCTTCCGCCGCTTTACTCGGTTTACCTTCAGCATCAAACGCCTGGGCAATTGCCGGTCCACGCTTCTCAACTTCACGATCGGGTTGAGATTCCGCCAGGGCAGCGACTTTCAGCGCCAGACGACGCGGAGCAGCAAACCACTCAACATTGCCGTGCGCGAGGCCAGCGTTATCCAGCTCCGCGGTGAAGTTCGCAGCAAAGGACTCAGCCAGGCTGCGCAGTGCTTTTGGTGGCAGCTCTTCAGTGCCGATTTCCACCAGAAAAGTTTTCTCAGACATGGCCGCCTCTTATTTGTCTTTGTTGCACATCGGGAAGCCAAGGGCTTCACGGGAAGCGTAGTAAGCTTCTGCCACTGCTTTGGTCAGCGTGCGAATGCGCAGGATATAGCGCTGGCGCTCGGTGACGGAGATGGCTTTACGCGCATCCAGCAGGTTGAAGCTATGGGCGGCTTTCAGAATACGTTCATACGCAGGCAGTGGCAGTGGGTTTTCCAGCGCCAGCAGCTGCTGCGCTTCTTTCTCGTACTGCTCGAAGCAGGTGAACAGGAAGTCCACGTCAGCGTATTCGAAGTTGTAAGTGGATTGCTCCACTTCGTTCTGATGGAACACATCGCCGTAGGTTGTTTTGCCCAGCGGACCGTCGCTCCAGACCAGGTCGTAAACGCTGTCTACGCCCTGAATGTACATAGCCAGACGTTCCAGACCGTAGGTGATTTCCCCGGTAACTGGCTTACATTCCAGACCACCAACCTGCTGGAAGTAGGTGAACTGCGTGACTTCCATGCCGTTCAGCCACACTTCCCAACCGAGACCCCAGGCACCCAACGTCGGGTTTTCCCAGTTATCTTCCACGAAACGGATATCGTGAATGGTCGGGTCCATACCCAGCTCTTTCAGAGAACCCAGGTACAATTCCTGAATATTGTCCGGTGACGGCTTAATCACTACCTGGAACTGATAGTAGTGCTGTAAGCGGTTCGGGTTTTCGCCATAGCGCCCGTCGGTCGGACGACGAGAAGGCTGCACATAAGCAGTCGCCATCGGTTCCGGCCCCAGTGCACGCAGGCAGGTCATTGGGTGAGATGTTCCCGCGCCGACTTCCATGTCCAATGGTTGAACGATGGTGCAGCCCTGGCGAGCCCAGTAATCCTGTAAGGTCAGGATCAAGCCCTGGAAGGTCCTGGTATCAAACTTTTGCATATTATTTCGTGCTGGATACGTGTGGATTTAAAGGAAGCGATCAGTATACCCGCTGGCTGCAAGATATACAGTACGAAACGGGAAAAAGGGGGAACTTAGCGCATGGAAAGGTGCAAAAACTGCCCGTCTGCGTCAAATGAGCAGACAAAACTCTCTTTACGGAAGGTAGAACCGCGCATCTCATAGCTACCCTGGAATTGCTCAAGACCGGTGATAGCAATTTTCTGGGCACCCGTATTATAAAGCTCCGATGCTTCACTTTTGCACAATGACTCCATATCCAGTGAACGCGTGGCAGTAATTTTGACCTTTTGCGCTTTCTGCACGGGTGCTGACGATTGTGGATCGGCGCACCCCGCCAGCAGCAGCGTAAGGATTGCTGGAAAGAAATACTTCATCATCATTTTATTACCGCCTGGTTTACTGGTCAGTCTTATTATTAGTGTCTGGAAACAGATCCTATTGTGAGAATCTCCCCAGGCCATCACAAGCTTTAGCGTAATAACTCGGATTAATCCAGTGAGCGACGTTCGCAAATACCGGTCAGACTTTTTTAATGAAAACAGAGGAACTGATGCAGCCCAAAATTTTCTGGATTGATAACTTACGCGGGATAGCCTGTTTAATGGTTGTGATGATTCACACCACGACCTGGTACATCACCAATGCGCAAAGCGTCAGCCCGGTAAATTGGGATCTTGCCAATGTGCTAAATTCTGCTTCTCGCGTTAGCGTCCCGCTGTTTTTTATGATCTCGGGTTATCTCTTTTTTGGCGAACGCAGCGCCAGACCGCGACATTTCATCCGCATTGCGTTGTGCATACTGTTTTACAGCACCGTTGCATTGGCCTACATCCTGCTGTTTACCTCGATCAACGCTGAGCTATCGTTGAAAAACCTGCTACAAAAACCGGTGTTCTACCACCTGTGGTTTTTCTTCGCTATTACCGTTATCTACCTGGTATCCCCGTTAATTCAGGTGAAAAATGTCAGCGGAAAAATGCTGCTGGCATTGATGGTCGTGATTGGCGTTATTGCCAATCCCAATACCGTATCGCAAAAATTGGGCAGCTTTGAGTGGCTACCCATCAACCTGTACATCAGTGGCGATACCTTCTACTACATTCTGTACGGCATGCTGGGCCGGGCAATTGGCATGATGGAGACACAAAAGCGCTCACTCACCTGGCTCTGTGCAGCGTTGTGTATCGTCGCCGTGTTTGTTATTTCCCGCGGGACGCTGCATGAGCTCCAGTGGAGAGGTAATTTTGCCGATACCTGGTATCTCTATTGTGGCCCGGCGGTATTTATCTTTGCTGCATCGCTCCTGACGCTGGTCAAAAACACGCTCAGCACACGCACACTGCCCATACTGGGGATTGTTTCCCGTCACTCGTTAGGTATTTACGGTTTCCACGCGCTGATCATTCATGCGCTACGTACCCGCGGTATTGAACTCAAAAACTGGCCACCGCTGGATATGCTATGGATTTTTAGCGCTACGCTGGCGGGCAGTCTATTGCTTTCCATGCTGCTACAGCGCATCGATACACGCAGACTGGTAAGTTAGAATTCATCAGAATGTGCCTCTTCCGTTGGGCACATCAGCAAAATCAGCCCTGATATACACACACAGAATGCTGCCGGGTACAGCCCCATTTCGAGGGGAGCTAACGGGGCATTCCACACCCCCACGAGCAGTAACCCGACCGTTATGAGCGCAACCATCTGACACACAAAAGCAAAGCGTTCATCACTCTGATTACGGTTTTCAGCTCGCAGGTAAGCGTAGGTCACGAACAATCCGGTCATCAGAACACCTAAAAAGTAACCTTTTCCGCTGAGTAAGGGGCATGACCACCATAGGCCTGCGCAGTAAATGAGTGCGCCGGAAAGAAACAATAGCCATGGCAATAGCCGCGTCGTCTTCATTGGGATCTCCTTATCCTCTACCACGGATACAATATGAATAACCCACTCAAGACAACACAGAAAAACGCTATCCAACTGAAATTTCAGAATACATTCATGCACATGAGCTATTGATTCAATGGAAACATATATGAGGAAAATCCCCTCTGCTCATCAGAGGGGAACACGATCAGGACATTAAGGGCAGCAATTGCTGATAGATACGACGGAAGGTTTCCCGACGTTGTTGATAACGAGCATGATGCTCTGCATCAGGATAATGCGCCTGCTCCAGCACCAGTTGAGGCAGTAAGTCAGAGAGTGGTTGTTGTGGATTCATCGCAATTTGCGCCAGCCGTGCTGCGCCCAGGGCAGGACCGACATCGCCGCCTGTACGGTAATCCAACTGCAGCCCGCTGATATCGGACAACATCTGCCGCCAGTATTCGCTACGCGCCCCACCACCGATGAGCGTAATGCTGGCCGGTGTAACGCCACAGGCATGTACCACATCCATACCGTCAGCTAAGGCAAATCCCACACCTTCAAGTACCGCTCGCGCCAGTTCTGCCGGACCATGCTGATGCGTCAGGCCAAAAAAGACACCTTTCGCCTGCGGGTTATTGTGCGGCGTACGTTCACCTGACAGATAGGGCAAGAACCAGACCGGTTCAGCCTGCTCATTTGCCTGCTGTGCGGCATCAATCAGCGCAGGTACGCTTGCCAGCCCGGTTAATTTTGCCGCCCAGTCGAGGCAGGATGCGGCGCTCAGCATCACTGACATCAGATGCCACCGTTCAGGCAGCGCGTGGCAAAAGCTGTGTACCGCACTTTCTGGTTTACTGAGAAAGCCATCGCTTACAGCAAAGTAGACGCCGGACGTACCCAATGACAGCATCGCCTGGCCTGCATTCATCATCCCTACGCCAACCGCACCCGCCGCGTTATCGCCACCACCGGCAACGACCGCAACTTCTGACATGCCCCAGGATTGCGCGACAGCAGGCAACAGCGTTCCGGTAATCGCACTGCCCTCGTACAAGGCCGGCATATGTGCGCGAGTCAGTTGACACGCAGACAACATGACGTCACTCCAGTCACGTTTCGCGACATCCAGCCACATCGTACCTGCGGCATCCGACATATCGCTGGCAAACTCTCCGGTCATACGCAGACGCAGATAATCTTTCGGCAGCAAGACTTTATCAACCTGGCTGAAAATATCCGGTTCATGGCGCTGAACCCACAGCAATTTAGGGGCGGTAAAGCCAGGCATCATCAGATTGCCGGTAATCACACGAGATTGTGGCACCTGATTTTCCAGCATCACGCATTCTTCAGCGCAGCGACCGTCATTCCACAGGATTGCCGGACGCAGAACCTTCTGCTGCTTATCAAGCAGCGTCGCGCCGTGCATCTGCCCGGCAATACCTAACGCCTTTACCTCGCTGAGAGAATGTTGCTGGCCCAACGCTTTTACAGCACGATCCGTCGCCAGCCACCACTGTTCAGGATCCTGCTCCGACCATAATGGATGAGGCCGGGAGACGGTCAATTTCTCCGTGTGCGAGGCCACCACATCGCCCTGCTCGTTCAGCAGAATGGCCTTTACGCCTGATGTACCAAGATCTATCCCGATATACATAGGGTATCGTTCCTTAAAGAAAGGCCCGGTAGCGAATCGCTATCCGGGCTTACGGACGTACTCGGCAGTCCGTTATTTGTCGAACAAATAATGGTTTACCAGATTTTCCAGCTGTTCCTGATGGCCGCTCTGATGCACCGGTGCCAGGTTATGTTGTTCAGCGTACTGTGCAATTTCCGTCAGCGTCATCTGACCTTTCAGAATTTGCTGGCCCAGCTCACCATTCCAACCGGCATAACGTTTTGCCACGCGCTGATCCAGGCCACCGTCTTCAATCATACGGGCCGCAATTTTCAGCGACAGCGCCATGGTATCCATCGCACCAATATGACCATAGAACAGATCGTATTTATCAGTACTCTGACGACGGACTTTGGCATCAAAGTTCAGGCCACCTGTGGTAAATCCGCCCGCTTTCAGGATTTCGTACATGACCAGCGCATTCTCTTCTACACTGTTCGGGAATTGGTCGGTATCCCAGCCCAGTTGTGCGTCGCCACGGTTCGCATCGACGGAACCAAATAGCCCCAGAGCAATCGCCGTAGCGATTTCGTGGTGGAACGAATGCCCTGCCAGCGTGGCATGGTTTGCTTCAATGTTCAGTTTGATCTCTTTTTCCAGACCGAACTGCTTCAGGAATCCGTAAACGGTCGCGGCATCGTAGTCATACTGGTGTTTAGTGGGTTCTTGCGGCTTCGGTTCGATCAGTAAGGTGCCCTGAAAACCTGTTTTGTGTTTATGCTCGACCACCAGTTGCATAAAGCGGCCAATCTGCTCACGCTCCTGACGCAGGTCGGTATTAAGCAGCGTTTCATAACCTTCACGGCCGCCCCACAGAACGTAGTTCTCACCACCTAATCTATGTGTGGCATCCATGGCAGTCACGACCTGCGTGGCCGCCCAGCTGAAGACTTCCGGGTCCGGGTTAGTCGCCGCACCTGCGCCATAACGTGGGTTAGTAAAGCAGTTTGCTGTACCCCACAGCAGTTTCACGCCGCTCTGTTCCTGTTTTGCCGCCAGCACATCCACCATCTGGGCAAAGTTATTTTTATACTCTTTCAGTGACGCGCCTTCAGGCGAGACGTCAACATCATGGAAGCAGTAATAAGGCACATTCAGCTTATGGAAAAACTCAAAGGCCACATCCGCTTTACGTTTTGCCAGCGCCAATGCTTCACCCGGCTGTTGCCACGGACGGTCGAAGGCCCCCATACCGAACATATCCGCGCCGTTCCAGCAGAAAGTGTGCCAGTAGCAGGCGGCAAAACGCAGATGATCTTCCATGCGCTTGCCCAGCAAGATTTCATCAGGGTTGTAATGGCGAAATGCGAGTGGGTTAGTGGATTTTGTACCTTCAAAACGAACGCGATCAAGTTGGTCAAAATAAGCCTGCATAATAAGCTCCATAATCAGGTAATACGGCAAGTAAACTGCGATACAGTCATACTGGAATTTCCTGATTTATTGCTCAATTACGTTATTTCACACCGCCATTAAGAGAATACCCAAATGTGCGCTGGCTCCCAAAAATGCACACTGAATAAGCAATTAAAAAAGCGATCGCGATCGGCTCTTCATCAATAAACAAAAAACCGTAATACGCAGATAAGAAATGACAATTGTCTTCCTGGTCGGGGTGTGTGAATTTTGCGTAGCGTTACGCAAATAAGAAATTTGTCACGCTTCATCAAGTAGTCGCACCTGCGGTTTTGGTAGTATCGACAGGCCACGTTAACCTTTCAGGATAGGCTCTTATGTTTGATAAACGACACCGCATCACCCTATTATTTAATGCTAATAAAGCCTATGACCGCCAGGTGGTAGAGGGCGTAGGTGAATATTTACAGGCATCGCAATCCGAGTGGGATATATTCATTGAGGAAGATTTCCGTGCCCGTATTGATAATATCAAAGACTGGTTAGGCGACGGTGTTATTGCTGATTATGACGATGATGACATTGCGCAATTACTTGCTGATGTCGATGTTCCCATCATCGGTGTCGGTGGTTCCTACCATCTTGAAAGCGATTATCCACCCGTCCATTACATTGCGACTGATAACCATGCACTGGTGGAAAGCGCTTTTTTGCATCTAAAAGAAAAAGGGGTCAACCGATTCGCATTTTATGGTCTGCCCTCTTCCAGCGGCAAGCGCTGGGCTGCCGAGCGTGAATATGCCTTTTGCCAGTTGGTCGCCAAAGAGAAGTACCGTGGCGTTGTTTATCAGGGGCTGGAAACCGCACCAGAAAACTGGCAGCACGCTCAAAATCGACTGGCGGACTGGCTGCAAACTTTACCCCCGCAAACCGGTATTATCGCCGTGACCGACGCACGTGCGCGGCATGTTCTGCAGGCTTGCGAGCATTTGCATATCCCGGTGCCGGAAAAACTGTGTGTCATTGGGATCGATAACGAAGAACTCACCCGTTACCTGTCCCGCGTCGCGCTGTCATCCGTTGCTCAGGGCGCACGACAGATGGGCTATCAGGCTGCAAAACTTCTGCACCGCTTACTGGCGAATGAAGAACTGCCGCTGCAACGCATTCTGGTGCCTCCGGTACGCGTCGTGAATCGTCGTTCAACCGACTATCGCTCACTGACCGATCCCGCTGTCATTCAGGCAATGCACTTTATCCGCAACCATGCCTGTAAAGGCATCAAAGTCGAACAAGTGCTGGATGCAGTTGGGATTTCACGTTCGAATCTCGAGAAGCGCTTTAAAGACGAGGTCGGGGAGACCATCCACGCCGTGATTCATGCCGAAAAACTGGAAAAAGCGCGTAGCCTGTTGATCTCCACGACGCTCGCGATAAACGAAATTTCACAAATGTGCGGCTACCCGTCGTTGCAGTATTTCTATTCCGTTTTCAAGAAAGAGTATGACACGACGCCAAAAGAGTACCGTGACATGAACAGTGAGGTGTTGCTGTAAGGGGAATTGTGCCGGAGCCCACAGAGCGACTCACAGGCCTGATAAGCGTCGCGCCATCAGGCCTGTGGAATTACATATGCGCGGCGATTAAACGCTGGTTATCCTGGTACATCGCGAACAGATAGTTATTGTAACTCTGTCCTTTGGTGGAGTACCCCTTCAGCTTATGGATCATCGCGGTCGCTGTCACTTCCTGATCGGCTTTACGCAACTGCGCGCGCGATTTACGGAAGGAAGAGTATGCCGGGTGCGTGTTCAGGTTAATGACATAGGCATTCACCGACTCTTTTACCGATTCAAACTGTGAGTAGCCTTTCACCTTACCGGGTGCATTGTTGCAGCGGCCTTTGACACATTTCATGCCAAACAGGTTGTTATTGCTACGCGCCAGTTTCGATGTGCCCCAACCGCTTTCAGCCGCAGCCATAGTCGCCACCATACTGGTAGGAATGATGTCTACGCGCTCAAGCAACGTATTCCATGGAATTTTACGCGTGTTACCAGACCAGCTCACCTTGTAGCGTTTCGCGATGTCTTTCATACGCGTACGCTCAGTCGGTGACCAGCGATTCTGGTACTGCTTTGAGATCAGCCAGTTACGGTCCGCCGTAATGGCAGCATTTTGACTGGTAATATAAGGCATAACCGTCCGGAGAAACGCTTTTTTCCTTGGTGTTCCGGAAGGGTATTTTCGCAAATCAGGAAGTGAACTACTCTTTGCACTATTGCGAGAATACTCTTGTTTACTGCTTACCTGTGTATTACTTGCCTTGATTACCTGGGGCTTATGACTCGTTGTCGCCGTGTGTGTCTTTGCCAGCACCTCACCCGAAAATGCAATGGTGAGTAACATAAGAATCATTGCCCCATATCGTCGAATGGGAGTCAATATCATTAGGTCTCCTGGTCGGATTTAAACATTCCAACACCTTATATTTTTCACAAAAATGAGAGATGAATCTCAAATCATATCAAAAATAGCCGTCAAGAGCACCCAAAGGAATAGTCCAATTCTGAAACTATGTCACGTACAAACCGTTCCGGGTGCGGTTAATTCGAAGAAAATGTGGAGGTTATCGCAAAATCAGGTCGTTTTTTGCGCGCGATCGCTCACCCTCATCTCTCATCCGGGCAAAATCGACGCTAAGGATGAGTTTCCGCTCTGATTTCACTGGCAAACTGGCGTAAATCGCAGCATCAAGGACAGCATTATGAAACTTGCCGCCGTTGCGCTGGTATTACTGCCCGGCATTGCCATCGCCTCATCATGGACTTCTCAGGGATTCCCGACTTTCGAAGCGGAAGGTACGGGTAAATTTGTCAGCCATGCAGCGTTGACGAAGGGTACTCGCCCTTTGACCCTGAATTTTGACCAACAGTGCTGGCAGCCTACAGATGCCATTAAACTCAATCAGATGCTGTCGCTAAAACCCTGTGAAGGCACACCGCCACAGTGGCGTTTATTTAAAGACGGCGATTACACATTGGAAGTCGATACCCGCTCCGGTACACCGACGCTAATGCTGTCAGTAAAAAATGAGGCGGACCCCATCACCGCCCAGATCCGCCAGTGTCCAAAATGGGATGGCTCGCCACTGACGCTGGATGTGAGCCAGACCTTCCCGGAAGGCACCGTGGTACGTGATTACTATAGCCAGCAAACGGCAACGGTGAAAAACGGAACCATTACCCTACAACCCGACGCGGCCGGTAATGGACTTTTACTGTTAGAACGGGCGGAAACAGATACACCTGCCGCTTTCGACTGGCACAACGCCACGGTGTATTTCGTACTGACAGACCGCTTTGAAAACGGTGATCCAACTAATGATCACAGCTATGGACGTCGCAATGACGGTATGCAGGAAATTGGTACCTTTCACGGGGGAGATTTACGCGGGCTGACCAACAAACTCGACTACCTGCAACATCTGGGCATCAACGCCTTGTGGATCAGCGCACCGTTTGAACAAATCCACGGCTGGGTTGGCGGTGGTACTAAAGGCGATTTTCCCCACTACGCCTATCACGGTTACTACACCCAGGACTGGACCACGCTCGACGCCAATATGGGTAACGAGGCCGACCTGCGCGCGCTGGTTGACGGCGCACATCAACGCGGCATCCGCATTCTGTTCGATATTGTCATGAACCATACCGGTTACGCCACGCTGGCTGATATGCAGGAGTACCAGTTTGGGGCGTTGTACTTGTCAGGTGAGGAACTGAAAAAAACGCTCGGTGAACGCTGGACGGACTGGAAACCCGTGTCCGGGCAGAGCTGGCACAGCTTTAATGATTACATCAACTTCAGTGATAAAGCCGCGTGGGAAAAATGGTGGGGGGAAAAGTGGATCCGCACTGACATTGGCGACTACGACAATCCAGGTTTTGACGACCTGACCATGTCGCTGGCTTTCCTGCCCGATCTGAAAACGGAGTCCACTGCGCCTTCGGGTTTGCCGAATTTTTATCAACACAAGCCGGATACCCACGCCAAAGCCATCCCTGGTTATACGCCACGAGATTATCTGACTCACTGGCTCAGCCAGTGGGTGCGTGACTACGGCATTGACGGTTTTCGGGTCGATACCGCTAAACATGTCGAGCTTCCGGCCTGGCAACAGCTAAAAGCGCAGGCCAGCTCAGCGTTGGCCGAATGGAAGAAAGCTAATCCAGACAAAGCGCTGGATGATAAACCCTTCTGGATGACCGGTGAGGCCTGGGGACATGGCGTCATGCAAAGCGATTATTACCGCCACGGTTTCGATGCGATGATCAATTTTGACTATCAGGAGCAGGCGGCCAGGGCCGTCGATTGTCTGGCGAATATCGATCTCACCTGGCAACAGATGGCCGATAAATTGCAGAATTTCAACGTGCTAAGCTATCTCTCATCACACGACACCCGGCTGTTCCGTGAAGGTGGAGACAAAGCCGCCGAGTTGTTGTTGCTGGCACCAGGCGCGGTACAACTTTTTTACGGTGACGAATCGGCACGCCCCTTCGGCCCAACCGGCTCAGACCCGTTACAAGGTACGCGCTCGCAGATGAACTGGCAGGACGTTAGCGGGAAATCGGCCGCCAGCGTCGCACACTGGCAGCGCATTAGCCAGTTCAGGGCCCGGCATCCCGCAATCGGAGCGGGTAAACAAACCACGCTTTCATTAAAGCAAGGATACGGATTTATCCGCGAACACGGCGACGATAAAGTCATGGTCGTGTGGGCCGGACAACGCTGATCCCAACAGGCTTCTCGTGCTCAACGGTGCGGGAAGCCAGATTCAATATAAAAAACTATCCAGCAAAAAATCTGCAGCACAAAACATCAATTCGGCTCTGTAGGCCTGATTTGCACCCCGCCATAGGTAGCGCTATGGTTAGCCACTTTAATACTGAGTTCGACAGACCACCTGCTATGACATTCTCACTTTTTGGCGACAAATTTACCCGCCATTCAGGCATCACACGCCTGATGGAGGACCTCAACGACGGCTTACGCACCCCAGGCGCTATCATGCTCGGTGGCGGTAATCCGGCACAAATCCCAGAGATGCAAAATTACTTCCAGTCTCTGCTGGCAGAGATGCTGGAAAACGGCAAAGCCACTGATGCGCTTTGTAATTATGACGGTCCACAAGGTAAAACCGAGCTACTGTCTGAGCTGGCGAAACTACTACGTGAGAAGCTGGGCTGGGATATCGAACCACAAAATATTGCACTGACAAATGGCAGTCAGAGCGCGTTTTTCTACTTATTCAACCTCTTCGCCGGACGTCGCGCCGATGGAACCACCCGAAAAGTGTTGTTCCCGTTGGCACCGGAATACATTGGTTATGCCGATTCAGGGCTCGAAGAAGACCTTTTCGTTTCAGCACGCCCAAACATCGAACTGTTACCGGAAGGCCAGTTTAAGTATCACGTTGACTTTGAACACCTGCATATCGGCGAAGAGACAGGCATGATTTGCGTGTCACGTCCGACGAACCCGACCGGCAATGTGATCACCGATGAAGAGCTGATGAAGCTGGACCGGCTGGCCAATCAGCATGGAATTCCGCTGGTTATCGATAACGCCTATGGTGTCCCATTCCCAGGCATCATTTTTAGCGAAGCGCGTCCGCTGTGGAACCCAAACATTGTACTGTGCATGAGCCTTTCCAAGCTGGGGCTACCGGGCTCTCGCTGCGGCATCATTATTGCTAATGAAAAAATCATCACCGCCATCACCAATATGAACGGCATTATCAGCCTTGCACCTGGCGGAATGGGTCCGGCAATCATGTGCGAAATGATCAAGCGCAACGACCTTCTGCGTCTGTCTGAGACGGTTATCAAACCGTTTTATTACCAGCGCGTTCAGGAAACAATTGCGATTATTCGCCGCTATTTATCTGAAGATCGCTGCCTGATTCATAAACCCGAAGGGGCGATTTTCCTGTGGTTATGGTTCAAGGATTTACCGATTTCCACCGAGCTGTTATATCAGCGTCTGAAAGCGCGCGGTGTCCTGATGGTGCCTGGCGACTATTTCTTCCCAGGGCTGGATAAACCCTGGCCGCATACGCATCAGTGCATGCGGATGAATTACGTACCGGACCCGGAAAAAATCGAGGCTGGCGTGAAGATTCTGGCTGAAGAGATAGAACACGCCTGGCTTGAAGGCTGACGAAAACCCCGATCTCTGTGCAGGTCGGGACTCGCTTTACAGCGGTTGTGACCGCAGACGCTGCCGCTGAATACTAACAGCATCAATGCACTGCAACGCGCTGGTCGGGCAGGCTTCTACACACGCCGGACCCGTCTCGCGATGCCAGCACAAATCGCATTTAATCGCCTGCACCCGTGACGTGTGCGCGACGACATTCATCGCCCCAAACGGGCAGGCCAGCATACAGCTTTTACAACCAATGCAACGCGCCTGTTCAACGAAGATATGTCCATGTTCACGGCGAATAGCGTACGTGGGACAGACGTTAGCGCAGGGCGCATCCTCACATTGATGGCAGGCAACTGCAGTGGTAAACGCATCATCTTTGATAACCCGGATCCGCGGGGCAAATGCTCCAGAGGAGACGGCCGCACAATCCTGGTTTTCCTGATGCGCGACGACACAGGCAACTTCACAGGTACGACACCCAATACACTTCGCCGCATCCGCCATAATAAACGCGTTCATTGCCCCCTCCATCTGCATGAAAATCACAGAGTGCCAGAGAGCCCGGTTATGCTGCCTTGATCGGACAAGGGAAACGGTTAAATTTTGTCAGGCTTCGGTTACGCCGAATTAATATGCTCCTTACAATAGCGGCGCTTCCACGCCGCCGGTGTCAGGCTGGTGTGCTTACGAAAGATTTTGCGAAAATAACCGACGTCATTAAATCCGCATTTCATCGCCACTTCAGTTAACGACAGTGAATCGCTAATGAGCAGCTTTTCTGCTGCTCTCACCCGTTGACGATGCAGCGCCTCGGTTAATGTCAGTTGAAAAGCACCACGAAATACACGCCCCAGATAGTCCGCATTACAATGTAGCTCTTTTGCCAGCGCTGAAGCCGAAATCGGCAGATGAAACTGAGTATGTATAATTTGCTGGGCCTTCCATGCCAGCGCATTACCAGGGCTATCAGCGGGCTGTTCGCTGGCAGCGGCGGATATTTGCTGCAGAATCAACAGCAAGAGCAGCTCTAATGCGATACTGCGATGTATATTTTCTTGCTCACGTAAGAACTGGCGAAACAGCGAAATAATATACTGCGGCTCACCCACCCGGGTATGCTGAGGAATTGTGAGTAGCGGTTCAGGTATGGCTGCGTCGGTTTCTGCCGCCACCTCAAAGTGCAGCCAGTAAAACTTCAGGTCGGCTGGAAATTGCCCCACACCGATATGTAATCGTTGCGGCCATAACAGCAAACTTTCACCGGCATTCACGCGAAAAAGATCATTACCCTCGCGAATCGTTAATGTCCCTTTTTCAACAAAAATTATTTCCCAGGATTGCAATTGCCGTGCCGGATGACTACCGACACCACGGGAAATAAATAAGCCACCATTTTGCACTTTAATCGGAAGAGACATGGATAATTCGAGCATAACTATTCAAACCTCTGCTTTTTACATTATCTAACGTGCTCTTTGCCTTTGATTATTCACGATAAAATCATGTTCTGCAGGATCAAAATCACATTTTCATAATGAAGTCGGAATTGTCATCTTTTTATACTTTTCCCTTCCCTTGTTGCGCTAAACATTTCGTGCAGAATAAATAACGTACTTTGCAAATTACCACTAAAAAACCCGCAATGTAGCGGGATACTTTCTGAACATCATCTCCAGGAGTTATTTATGACTTCGGCTCCGATTACGACAAGCGATTTAGCGCAACGTGCGCAAGACGACAAATTATCTCTGCGTGAAAAGATAGGTTATGGATTAGGCGATGCGGGTGGAACGGTAATTACCTGCCTGATCATGAACTTCCTCACCTTTTTCTACACCGACGTGTTCGGTTTAACGCCCGCACTGGTCGGTACACTGTTTATCGCTTTGCGTGTATTTGATGCCATTTCCGACCCCATTATGGGCATACTCGCCGACCGCACACAAAGCCGTTGGGGGCGCTTTCGCCCATGGCAACTGTGGATCGCAGTTCCCATTGGCATCATTGGTGTACTGACCTTTACCGTCCCGGACGCCAGTATGGGCGTAAAAATCGCGTGGGCGTTTGGCACCTATCTGCTGCTTTCCGTCGGCTACACCGCCATCAACGTGCCGTATTGCGCGCTGATCAACACCATGACAACCCGTCACAGTGAGGTCATCGGCTGTCAGTCCTGGCGCTTTGTGCTGTGCGGTGTAGCTGGATTCCTTGTCTCCGTAGGTCTGCCGTGGATGGTCGATGCTCTCGGTCAGGGCAATGCCGCGCAGGGTTATCAGTTCGGCGTTGGCATACTGTGTGCTATCGCGGTGGTAATGTTTCTGTGCTGTTTCTTCTGGGTGCGCGAGCGTGTGCCGCTGGCGATGATGGGGAAATTTACCCTGCGCGAACATATCGGCGGGCTACGTAAAAATGACCAGCTATTGCTGATGCTGGTGATGTCATTCCTGCTGATCAACGTTTTCAATATTCGCGGCGGCGGGTACATGTACTTCATTACCTACGTGCTGAAAGGCAGTACCGCTTACACGTCGCTGTTTTTCACCATGGTCACCTTCGCGTCCATCCTTGGCTCGGTGATTGTCAGTCCGCTAACCCGTCGCATCGATACCGTCAAACTCTATTACTACACCAACCTGGTACTGGCCGCGCTGGCGGTAATGATGTGGTTCCTGCCAACCGGCCCGGCCTATCAGACATTGTGGCTGGCGGTGATCCTCGGCAACGGCATTATTCTGGGCTTCACACTTCCGTTGCACTTCTCACTGATGGCTTTTGCCGACGATTACGGCGAGTGGAAAACCGGCGTTCGTTCATCAGGCATGAACTTCGCCTTCAACCTGTTTTTCATCAAACTGGCCTGGGCTTCCAGCGCGGGGATCATCAGCTTGTTGTTTATTTTTGTCGCCTACCAGCCAGGTGCCGGCAACCAAACTGTCAGTTCATTGCAAGGTATTACTGCCATGGAGACGCTGCTGCCGGCACTGTTCCACCTTCTGCTGGCACTCTTTATCCGCATCTGCAAACTCAATAACCCGATGATGTCGCGTATTTCCACCGATCTGCGTCAGCGTCATGTACAGCCTTAAGGAGCACGAAATGAACGTACTGGAAGTCGACCTGCATAAGCTTACGGTCAGCGATCCGTTCCTCGGACAATATCAGCAGCTGGTGCGTGATGTGGTGATCCCCTACCAGTGGGATGCACTCAATGACCGCATCGCCGAAGCCGATCCCAGCCATGCGATAGAAAACTTCCGTATTGCGGCCGGGCAACAAGAGGGCGAATTTTACGGCATGGTTTTCCAGGATAGCGACGTCGCGAAATGGCTGGAGGCTGTCGCCTGGTCACTGTGCCAAAAACCGGATGCCGAGCTCGAGAAAACCGCTGATGAGGTCATTGAACTGGTGGCTGCGGCACAGTGTGAAGATGGCTATCTCAATACTTACTTTACGGTAAAAGCACCGGATGAACGCTGGACCAACCTCGCCGAATGCCATGAACTGTACTGCGCCGGTCATTTAATTGAAGCGGGCGTCGCCTTCTTCCAGGCCACGGGAAAACGTCGCCTGTTAGACGTCGTTTGCCGCCTGGCAGATCATATCGACAGCGTGTTTGGGCTCGGAAAAAATCAACTGCGCGGCTACCCCGGACATCCGGAAATTGAACTGGCGCTCATGCGATTGTACGAAGTGACCCAGCAATCACGCTATATGACGTTGGTAAACTACTTTGTTGAGCAGCGCGGCACACAGCCTCATTTCTACGACGAAGAGTACGAAAAACGCGGAAAAACCTCTTACTGGCACATATACGGCCCGGCGTGGATGGTGAAGGACAAACCTTACAGTCAGGCACATCAACCGATTTCAGAACAGCAAACAGCCATCGGTCATGCCGTGCGCTTTGTCTATCTGATGACTGGCGTTGCGCATCTGGCGCGTTTAAGCCAGGACGAGAGCAAACGTCAGGATTGTCTGCGTCTGTGGAACAATATGGCCCAGCGCCAGCTGTATATTACGGGTGGAATCGGCTCTCAGAGCAGCGGTGAAGCATTTAGCAGCGATTACGATCTACCCAACGATTCCGTATATGCAGAAAGCTGCGCCTCAATCGGATTGATGATGTTCGCCCGCCGGATGCTGGAGATGGAGGCCGACAGCCAGTATGCCGATGTCATGGAGCGTGCATTGTACAACACCGTACTCGGTGGCATGGCGCTGGACGGCAAGCATTTTTTCTACGTTAACCCGCTGGAAGTGCATCCTAAATCGTTAAAATTCAATCATATTTATGATCACGTTAAACCTGTTCGTCAGCGCTGGTTCGGTTGCGCCTGCTGTCCACCGAATATCGCCCGCGTCTTAACCTCAATTGGTCATTACCTCTACACACCACGTCAGGACGCGCTGTATATCAATATGTATGTGGGCAATAGCATGGAGGTTCCCGTTGAGAACGGGACGCTCAAATTACGCATTAGTGGCAACTATCCGTGGCATGAGCAGGTAAAAATCACCATTGATTCAGTCCAGCCGGTGTATCACACCCTGGCGTTACGCCTGCCAGACTGGTGCTCCGCACCACAGGTCACACTGAATGGTCTGCCGGTTGAACAGGATATTCGCAAAGGGTATCTGCACATCAGTCGCACCTGGCAGGAGGGCGATACGCTCAGCCTGACGCTTCCTATGCCAGTGCGTCGGGTGTACGGGAACCCACTTGTTCGCCATGTTGCTGGTAAAGTTGCCGTTCAACGTGGACCGCTGGTGTATTGCCTGGAGCAAGCCGACAATGGTGAAGAGTTACATAACCTGTGGCTGCCGAAAGAGAGTGAATTCAGGGTATTTGAGGGTAAGGGATTGTTCAGCCATAAAATGCTGATTCAAGCTGAAGGCGTGAAACACAGCGCGAACGATGCGACGCAACAGTCCTTGTGGCACTACGATGTCTCCCCCTCTTCCCGCAAGGCGCAGACATTAACATTTATTCCGTGGTTTAGCTGGGCAAACCGTGGTGAAGGTGAAATGCGCATCTGGGTAAATGAGCGGTAAGTGAAAACATGCCGGATGGCGACGCTTCATGTCCTATCCGGCCTGCAACACTGAAAAAATTGCCCTCCTCCATGAGGACAAACGGGTGAGAATCAGAAGCGCCAGCTCACCCCTGACAGGAAAGTGAAGCTGTCGTCGCGATCAACCATTGGGCTATTCTTAATATCATCCGGTAGCACGCTATAGTTGGCGCTTGCCAGCAACGTCAGATTAGTGGTTAACGCATATTTTGCCGACAGCCCGACATAGGGCGTCCAGCTATCGCCTGGGGAATAACTTGATAACCCGCTACGGCGGGATTCATTGCCAGATATACCGTAGTAATATTCGTTGAAGTTTTCGTCATAGTAGAGCACGCCAATCGCAGGCGTCAGCGTCAGCTTACCCATTGGCATTTGGCGGAACAGCGACAATTCCCCGACCCAACCATTGCTGTTGTCCAGAACATCTGCCGCCGCGGAGACTTTCACGCTGCCCCATTTCTCATGGTGATACCACGCGGCGCCCGCCATAGCGGTCGCATCGCGCTTATCCAGCTTTTTCATCGCATGATCGTCGTTATCACCTGGATCAAACTCAAGCGGCATGTATGAGGCAGTAAGACTAAATTCATTACTTTTACTCTTCGACAAAATATAGCCTAACGTTGTTTGCCTAAAATAAAATGATTCACTTTCATAACTGACAAGCGGTACTGCGTGAACATTATCATTATATCCACGATAAGGAGATTCATTATATACAGCGCCACCGCCAATAGAAAATTCCGCGGCTGTCGCACTCGCCATAAAAGAAAAGGCAAATAGCGCCACAATATTGCGTTTAATTAACATGCCAACATTCCATTTTAAAATAAGCTACAAAGCGCGTGCATAATAATGCTTACAATTTCATCGGTGCAACATCCATATTTATATAGTAATATATAAAAAATTATATATATCGGGCTTGGCGATGAATAAATTACAACTCAAACACCGGGAACTGGGTGATGCTGCCAACTTACTGATTTAGTGTATGATGGTGTTTTTGAGGTGCTCCAGTGGCTTCTGTTTCTATCAG